>JAAZXY010000032.1 GCA_014239855.1 Acidimicrobiales bacterium
CCTGAGCCTGAGCCTGAGCCGGAGCCCGAGCCGGTCCCTGAGCCTGAGCCCACCCCTGAGCCTGTTGCTGAGACGGCGCCTGAGCCTGAGCCCACCCCTGAGCCTGTTGCTGAGTCGGCCCCTGAGCCGGAGCCCGAGCCGATTCCTGAGCCTGTAGCTGAGACGGCGCCCGAGCCTGAGTCGGCGCCTGAGCCGGCCCCTGAGCCGGAGGCACCGCGGCGGGTCATCTCGTCCAGTGGGTCCTCGGCCCCGCCCAAGCGGGTCGTCGAGGTGGAGCCCGTTCCCGGGTCCTCCCCGGTTCCGACGCCTGCGGAGGCCACTGACGATGGCCCGGACGACGCTGATACCGCAGTTCCGGATCTGGCGGCCAAGGTGGCCGATCCGAACGCGCCCGTCGTGCCGCCCGTCGGTTCCACCCCCCCGCTCTCGTCGACCGGCAAGCCGATTCCGCCGCCCCCCGGGCCGCCTATTTCGCAGTCCGGCAAGCCGATTCCGCCACCGCCCGGCCTGGGTGGCCGTGCTTCTCCTGCTCCGGCTGGCCCAACCGGGGGTCCCCCCGGACGTCGGACGGGCCCGCCTCCGGTGGGCCGTCGCCCGGCCATGGGTGGAGGTCCCCGCGAGTCCGTTCCCGGTGCCGGCGGTGGTCCGGCCCGTCCCGGTGGTGGCCCTGGTGGCCGTCCCGGTGGTCCCGGCGGTGGTCCCGGTGGCCGTCCCGGTGGTCCCGGCGGTGGTCCCGGCGGACGTCGTCCACCGCGCCGCAAGGGACGTCGACGTCGTCGTCGCGAAGAACTCCAGCCGATGGACGTGCCGTCCTACACCCCTGACGACACCGCGGTGCCCGAGGGCGAGATCGTCGTCGAGCGTTCCTGTGCCGCACTGGACCTCGGTCCGAAGCTGAATCGCACGGCGGCTGACGTCGTCCGGTTCCTCATGCAGCAGGGCGAGATGGTCACCGCGACCCAGTCGCTGTCCGACGACATGATCGAGTTGTTCGCCGCCGAGTTGGGCGCCGAGATCCGCATGGTCGATCCCGGCGAGGAGCAGGAGGTCGAACTGCTCAAGCTGCTCGACGTCGTCGACGACATGGACGACGACGAGGCGCCGATCCGTCCGCCGGTCATCACCGTGATGGGCCACGTGGACCACGGCAAGACCAAGCTCCTGGACCAGATCCGCAACGCCAACGTGGTCGATGACGAGGCCGGTGGCATCACCCAGCACATCGGCGCCTACCAGGTCGAGCGGGACGGCAGGTCCCTGACGTTCATCGACACCCCGGGCCACGAGGCGTTCACCGCCATGCGGGCCCGCGGCGCCGGTTCGACCGACATCGTCGTCCTGGTGGTGGCCGCAGACGACGGCGTCATGCCCCAGACCATCGAGGCGCTGAACCACGCCCGAGCGGCTGACGTGCCGATCATCGTGGCCGTCAACAAGATCGACCGTGAGAACGCTGATCCCCAGAAGGTCCTGGGCCAGTTGGCCGAGCACAACCTGGTGCCCGAGTCGTGGGGCGGTGACACGATCTGCGTCGAGGTCTCGGCCCTGCAGAACCTGGGCATCGACGACCTCCTGGACAACCTGAACGTGACGGCCGAGGTCGAGGACCTCCGTGCCGATCCTGACGGTCGTTCCCAGGGCGTGGTGCTGGAGTCGTTCCTGGACATCGGGCGTGGCCCGGTGGCCACCGTGCTGGTCCAGCGGGGCACCCTCAAGGTGGGCGATCCGCTGGTGGCCGGTGCGGCGTGGGGCCGTGTGCGAGCCCTCGTCGACGACCAGGGCCGCCAGGTCAAGAAGGCCGGTCCGTCCGCACCCGTGCAGGTCCTGGGCCTGTCCGACGTGGCCGACGCCGGTGAGGGCTTCGTGGTCGCACCCAACGAGAAGATCGCCGGCCGGGTGGCCGACAAGCGCGGCCACTGGCGTCGTCAGGCCAACATCGGCCGTGACGCCCACGCCCTGTCGGGCGGCGCCCGCCTCGAGGACATCTTCGAGCAGATCCAGAAGGGTGAGGCGGCGACGCTGAACCTGATCGTGAAGGCCGACGTGAACGGCTCGTTGGAGGCCGTCACCGAGAGCCTCCGGAAGTTGGAACGCGAAGAGGTCCGGCTGGCCTTCGTGCATCGGGCCGTGGGTCGCATCACCGAGAACGACATCCAGCTGGCCGCCACGTCCAACGCCACCATCATCGGGTTCAACGTCCGCCCGGAGCGAAAGGCGCGGGTGATGGCCGAGGCCGAGAACGTCGAGATCCGGTCCTACGAGATCATCTACAAGCTGATCGAGGACATCGAGGCGGCCATGCTCGGCATGCTCGCCCCGGAGTTCGAGGAGGTCGTGACCGGCGACGCCGAGGTCCGCGAGATCTTCTCCGTGCCCCGCATCGGCAAGATCGCCGGTTGCTACGTCACCAACGGCACGATCACCCGTGGTTCCAAGGTCCGCTTCCTGCGAGAGGGAACGATCATCTGGAAGGGCGAGATCAGCTCGCTGCGACGCTTCAAGGAAGACGTCCGCGAGGTCCAGTCCGGCTACGAGTGCGGTATCGGGCTCTCCGACTACCAGGACCTCAAGGACGGCGACGTGATCGAGACCTTCGAGGAGCGGGAGATCGCCCGCACCTAGGGCCGATCATGGGACGGAGCGCACCGCGTCGACCCCGCTCCGGCGGCTCGGCCCGCGGCTACCAGCGGACCGACCGACTCAACGAGTTGCTGGTCCGCATTCTGGCCGGCGAGTTGGAACGCATTGACGACGACCGTCTCGGGTTCGTGACCGTCTCGGGCGTGGAGACCGATCAGGACCTGAGCATCGCCCGGGTGTTCCTGACGTCCGACGTGGACGACGCGGAGTTGTTGGAGGCCATGGCCGAGCATCGGCCCCGTCTGCAGCGGGCCATCGGCGACCAGGCCCGGGTCCGGCGGGTTCCGCCGTTGACCTTCGTGGTCGACGACACCATCCGCTCGGCCCACCGCATCGAGGAGATCCTCCGGAGCCTCGGAACCACCTCTGACGAGGAGGAGTAGTAGTGGATTCCGGCCCCCCGGAGGGTCTGGCCGTCATCGACAAGGAAGCCGGCTGGACCAGCCACGACGTGGTGGCCAAGTCCCGCGGCGTGCTGGGCACCCGCAAGGTCGGGCATTCCGGCACCCTGGATCCCGACGCCACCGGCGTCCTGGTGCTCGGCGTGGGCCGGGCCACCCGCCTGCTCCGGTTCCTGACCGCGCTGGGCAAGGAGTACACCGGCCAGGTCGTCCTGGGCACGGCGACATCCACGCTGGATTCGTCGGGCGAGGTGACCGGGACCTTCGACATGGGGGCGGTGACGCCCGCTGAGGTGGCCGAGGCCGCCACCCGGTTCGTGGGCGACATCGAACAGATCCCCCCGATGGTCTCGGCCGTGAAGGTGGGGGGCCGTCGACTCCACGAGATCGCCCGGGAGGGCGGCGAGGTGGAACGTGCGCCCCGACCGGTCACCGTGCACCGGTTCGACGTGACCCCGGCCGATGAGCCCGGCGTCTACGACGTCGTCGTGGCCTGTTCGTCGGGAACGTACGTCCGGACGCTGGCCGCCGACCTGGGCGAGGCCCTCGGCGGTGGTGCCCACCTGCGAGACCTGAGGCGCACCGCGGTGGGGTCCTTCACCCTGGCCGAGGCCCACCCCCTGGAGTCGCCGGTACTGCTCCCCATGGCCGAGGCCCTACGCGACCTCCCCGGCGTAGTGGTCGACGAGGCCACGGCGGTCGACGTGTCGTACGGCAAGCCCATGGAGGCCGGGTCGCTCGGCCTGGAAGGTCCGGAACTCGAGGCGGGAGGGCCGTGGCCGGTGCTGGGTCCCGACGGCACCCTGTTGGCCGTGTACGGGCCCCACGGCGATCGGCCCGGAAGGGTCAAGCCGGTCATGGTGCTGGCGCCCGCTTCCTGACCCGCGAGCTGATCGGCCTGCTGAGCGGCTGGTCCCGACTGGCCGGAAACCGGTGGCTAGCCTCGCCGCCGTGGAGATCCGAACGAAACTCGTTCCCCATCCCGCCGATGCGGCGCGCACCGCGCTGACCATCGGGGCCTACGACGGGGTCCACTCGGGACACCGACAGGTCATCGCCCGGGTCCGCGCCCTGGCAGCCGAGCGGTCCATGACCTCGGCGGTCGTCACCTTCGACCGACATCCGGCCAGCGTGGTCCGACCCGAATCGGCGCCCCTCCTCCTGACCGATCCCGAGCAGAAGCTCGAACAACTGGCCACCACCGGGGTGGACATGACGATGGTCGTCCCGTTCGACGAGGTGCGGGCCATGGAGTCGGCCGAGGAGTTCGTGCGAGACGTGCTGGTCGGCTGCGTGGGTGCCGGCCTGGTCGTGGTGGGGGAGGACTTCCACTTCGGGCACCAGCGTCACGGCAACGTGGCCCTCCTCCGGGAGATGGGCGCCGAACTCGGTTTCGAGGTGATGGGCATGGGCCTGGTCGGGCTGGACGGACAGCCGGCCCGCGACCACGAGCAGGTGTCATCCACGTTCATCCGACGGGCCCTGTCCCGGGGCGATCTGAAGCGGGCCAACGCCATGCTGGGTCGCCCGTACGAGATCCGGGGCCCGGTGGGTGGTGGCGACCGCCGGGGCCGTGAACTCGGCTTCCCGACCGCCAACGTCCGGGTGGACTCGTCCATCCTGTTGCCCGAGGACGGCGTCTACGCCGGCTGGTACGAACGGCCCGACGGTTCGGTCCACGCCACGGCCATCTCGTTGGGCACCCGACCGCACTTCTACGAGGGCGGGGCCCGCCTGCTCGAAGCCCACCTGCTAGATGTGGACCAGCCGGATGCGGGTTCGCCGGGTGGCGGGGGCCCTGACCTCTATGACGAGGAGGCCCGGGTGCGGTTCGTGGCCCACCTCCGAGGTCAGCAGACGTTCGACGACCTCGACGCCCTGGTGGACCAACTCCATCGGGACGTGGCCGACACCCGCTCCGCTCTGGCCTGATCGGACGGTTCAGGTGGACGTACTGGACGTGGTGCTGTTGGTGGGAGGCGGCCTGTTCGCGGGCTGCGTCAACACCATTGCCGGGGGCGGTTCGCTGTTGACCGTCCCGTTGCTCGTCCTGACCGGCGTCCCGGGCGACGTGGCCAACGGGACCAACCGGGTGGGAATCCTCACCTCGAACGTCTCAGCCGCCGAGGCCTTCCGCCGACAGGGGGTGTCGGGTCTCAGCCGGGTGGTGCCGGTGCTGGTGCCGGTGGTCGTCGGTTCCCTGACCGGGTCCCTGCTGATCTCGCGAATCGACGCTGAGGCGTTCGAACGGGTCTTCGGCATCATCATGATTCCCCTTCTGCTGCTGTCTCTCAGACCCCCGAAGGTCCACGTCGCCCCCCGACCGTGGTCCTGGCCGGTGGCCGCTGCGGTCTTCTTCGGCGTCGGGCTCTACGCGGGTGCCTTCCAGGCGGGAATCGGCCTGCTGATGATGCTGGCCCTGTCGCGGTCGGGTCTCGACGTGGTGGTGGCCAACAACGTGAAGGTGCTGGTCGTACTGGTGGTGACGTGCACGGCGCTTCCGGTGTTCATCGCCGGAGGCCTCGTGGACTGGGGTCCGGCCCTGGTGCTGGCCGCAGGATTCGGGGTTGGAGGCGCACTGGGTGCCCGGATCACCGTGGCCGGTGGGGAGCGGGTGGTTCGGCCCGTGCTGACCGTCGCCGTGGTGGCCATGGCCGGGCGGCTGCTGGGCCTGTACTGAGTCGCGGATACGCTCTCCGGCACAACAGAGTCCTCGGGGTTGGGTGAAAGTCCCGACCGGCGGTGAGTCGGCTCCGGCCGACGCAGCCCGCGAACCCCACCGACCGTTCCTCCACGGAGGACAGCTGGTGGGGCCGACCAGGTGTAACTCCTGGGCCGACGGTCACAGTCCGGATGGGAGAGGACGTCGGATGCGGTGGCGATGCCGTGGACCGACCTGGTGACCCTCGGGCGCCGGGCGTCGGTTCCCGTCTCGTCGGCCGGGTCCCGTCGACTCCCGTCCTGCCCCGAGACGGGCCTGCCATGAGGTGGGTCTCGCCAACACGGGAGCGCACGGGACAGATGTTCACGGGAATCGTCGAGGAACTCGGCACGGTCCGATCCGTCGACGCGGTCGGCGACGGGCGACGCCTCGTGGTGGGAGCCACCACGGTGCTCGACGACGTGACCCTCGGCGCCTCCATCTCGGTCAACGGCTGCTGTCTCACCGTCATCGAGTGGGGCGATGACTGGTTCGCCGTGGATGCCGTGCCCGAGACGTTGGACCGCACCACGGTCGGCGACCTGACTACGGACGATCCGGTCAACCTCGAGCGACCGCTGGCTGCCGACGGCCGATTCGGCGGCCACGTGGTCCAGGGTCACGTCGACACGGTCACCGAGGTGGTGGCCGTGACCGATCAGTCCGACGGTTCTCGTCGGCTGACCTTCCGTCTGCCCGACGACCTGGCCGGCCAGATCGTGGAGAAGGGATCGATCACCCTCGACGGGGCCAGCCTCACCGTTGCCTCGGTCGGGGCCCCGTCCGAGGCCCAGTCCGGGTCCCCGTCCGCCGCCGGCACCTTCGACGTGGCCCTCATCCCGCACACGCTCGAGGTCACGACGTTCGGTGGCCGGTCGCCCGGCGACCGCTGCAACGTCGAGGCCGACGTCATCGCCCGCTACGTGGCCGGCCTGCTGGCCGCCGGGCGGATTCCCGTACCCGAACCCGGACCCGGAGAGAAGGGAGGCGGCTGATGTCGCTGTCCAGCATTGAAGACGCCATCGAGGCCTACGCCCGTGGTGAGTTCCTGATCGTCGTCGACGATGAGGACCGTGAGAACGAGGGCGACCTCATCATCGCGGCCGACGCCATGACGCCCGAGAAGATGGCGTTCATGATCCGTCACACCTCGGGTGTGATCTGTGCCCCGATGTCGGACGACCGTGCCGACGCACTGGACCTTCCGCTCATGGTGGTCGACAACACCGAGTCGATGCGAACGGCCTTCACCGTGTCGGTCGATCTGGTCGAGGGCACCTCGACGGGCATCTCGGCGTCGGATCGTTCGGCCACCGTGGTTGCCCTCGCCGACAGCAGTCGTCTCCGCACCGAGTTCGCCCGCCCCGGTCACATCTTCCCGTTGCGGGCCCGGGCCGGTGGGGTGCTCAAGCGTGCCGGCCACACTGAGGCCGCGGTCGACCTGTGCGCCCTGGCCGACCGCCAGCCGGTCGGCGTGCTGTGCGAGATCGTGAACGACGACGGGACGATGGCCCGGGTGCCCGACCTGGAGGTCTTCGCGGTCGAGCACGACCTCCACTTCATCTCCATCGCCGACCTGATCCGCCATCGGCGGCGCCATGAGAAGTTGGTCGAACACTTCGGGTCGGCCCGCATTCCCACGAAGTACGGCGAGTTCACGGCACACGCCTACGTGTCGCTCCTCGACGACGAGGAGCACGTGGCCTACGTGCTGGGGGACCTGGGGTCGGTGGATGCACCACTGGTGCGGGTGCACTCCGAGTGCCTGACCGGCGACCTGCTGGGTTCGCTCCGGTGCGACTGTGGTTCACAGTTGGACGCCGCTCTGGCCCAGATCGGCGCCGAGGGCGTCGGGGTCATTGCCTACCTGCGGGGCCACGAGGGTCGGGGCATCGGCATCGGCCACAAGCTGCGGGCCTACGGACTCCAGGACGAGGGCCTCGACACCGTCGACGCCAACCTCTCCCAGGGTCTGCCCGTCGACTCCCGGGAGTACGGCGTGGGTGCCCAGATGCTGTCCGACCTGGGCCTCACCCACATGCGCCTGATGACCAACAACCCGGCCAAGTACGGCGGCCTCGAGGGCTACGGCCTGGAGATCACCGGTCGGGTCCCGCTGGACACGGCGGCCAACCCGGAGAACGTCCGGTACCTGGAGACCAAGCGGGACCGTCTCGGCCACAGCCTCGCCGCCGAGGGTGCCGAGGGGAGTGCCTCGTGAGGACGATCGACGCTCCGCTGGACGGGACCGGCCTGAAGGTCGGGATCGTGGCCGGCCGGTTCAACGACTTCGTGTCCAACAGCCTGGTGTCGGGTGCACAGGCCCGCCTGACGGGCCTCGGCGTGGCCGACGACGACATCGATTTGGCGTGGGTGGCCGGTGCTTTCGAGGTGCCGTTGGCGGCCCGGGCCATGGCCGAGTCGGGTCGCTACGACGCCGTGGTGTGCCTCAGTGCGGTGATCCGGGGCGAGACCCCGCACTTCGACTACGTGGCCGGTGAGGCCGCTGCGGGGATCATGCGAACCGGCCACGACACCGGCGTGCCGGTGGTGTTCGGCATCCTGACCACCGACACCGTCGAGCAGGCCATGGAACGGGCCGACGTGGACCGGGGCGACAAGGGCGCCGACTGTGCCGACGCGGCCGTCGAAATGGCCCGCCTGCTCAGCGCACTGGGTTCCTGAGTGCAGGGTTCCTGAGTGCAGGGTTCCTGAGTAGCGGAAGCGGCGTCAGTCGCCTGCCGCTTCGAGGCCCTGGCCGTAGCTGAACTCGACCACGTTGCCGTCGGGATCGGTCATCGCACACAGGTAGCCCACTGGGGGCGGGTGGTCCGCCGGCTCCCAGTGCAGGCAACCCGACGCCCGCCCCATCTCGGCCGCCTGATCAACCTCCCCGGGCGTGTCCACGTCGAAGCCCAGGTGGGCGAACGGCGTCAGGATCGGAAGGGGTTCGCCGGCTGCCCGGTCCTCAAAGGTCTGCACGACCACGATCCCCACCTCGTTGTCGTCTTCGGCCAGCCACGCCACCTCGGCGTCCGGGTCGGTCCGCCGGTGAAAGGCCCGCATCGGCGTGTGGGATTCGTACCATGCGATGGTGGCGTCCAGATCGTGGACCGGTAGCGCCAGATGGGTGAACCGAGCGCTCATGGGGTGAGAATACGCGCCTCGCCGGTACCCTGTTTCCCTGTGGACGACCCGACCGGGGTCGTCCAGGGTCGGAATCGAAGAACTCCGACCCTCCGTATGGCTTCAGGCGACGCACAGCGTGCCATGAGGCCGGGTCCGACACCCGAGGTTCCGATGCCGACCAACCTGCCTCCCAAGGGCAACACCATTGAGACGAACCGGTTGCACGAAAGTGACACCGGTTCTCCCGAGGTGCAGATCGCACTGCTGAGCGACCGCGTCAACCATCTCACCGATCACCTGAAGGTCCACAAGAAGGACCATCACAGTCGGCGAGGTCTGTTGATGCTGGTCGGTCGCCGCCGGCGGATGCTCGACTACGTCAAGAAGAACGACGTCGAGCGTTACCGGGCGATCATTGCCAAGCTGGGCCTGCGCCGCTAGGTCGAATCAGATTCCGGGCGGCCCACGGGTCGCCCGAGTCGCGTCGGGGACCGGATCCACGGGACCGACAACCAGATCGATGAACGGGGACGGCGCGCCGCGCCCACACCCCACCGAGCCGCAGCCGCGGCCATCGAACCGTCCGGAGTCGTTCCGGATGGTCTACGAGAAGAGAGAACATGACTGAAGCAACCACGGTTTCCTGCACATTTGGCGGGACCGAAAAGACCATGTCGTTCGAGACGGGTCGAATGGCCCCTCTGGCCGGCGGATCCGTCCTGGCCAAGATCGGCGGTTCCACAGTGCTGGTGACCGCCACCGGCGCCAAGTCCCCTCGTCCCGGGGCGGATTTCTTCCCCCTGACGGTCGACATCGAAGAGCGGATGTACGCGGCGGGCAAGATTCCCGGCTCGTTCTTCCGTCGTGAAGGTCGGGCGCCCGAGTCGGCGATCCTGACCTGTCGCCTGATCGACCGCCCGTTGCGGCCGATGTTCCCGGACGGGTTCCGCAACGAGGTCCACATCGTGGGCACGGTGGTGGGAGCCGACATGGTGAACCCCCACGACGTTCTGGCGCTGAACGGTGCCTCGGCAGCCCTCATGCTGTCGGGCATCCCGTTCGACGGTCCGGTCGGTGCGGTCCGCATCGCCTGGTCGGCGGCCGGTGAGTGGATCGCCCACCCGACCTACGAAGAGGGCAGCGAGTCCGCCTTCGAGATGGTGGTGGCCGGTCGTCTGCTCGACGATGGTGACGTCGCCGTGATGATGGTCGAGGCCGGTGGCACCGAGGCCACCTGCGACGTCTACGAGGCTGGCGCCCCGATGGTCGACGAGGCCGTGCTGGCCGGTGGCCTGGACTTCTCCAAGCAGTACATCCGTGAGGCCATCGAGCTCCAGCTGGAGCTGGTGGCCGCGGTGGGTGCGCCGGAGATCATGGCCTACGAGGTCACGAGCGACTACTCCGACGAGGTGTTCGCCGCGGTCGAGGCCGCTGGTTCCGAGCGCATCGCCGCTACCCAGACCATTGCCGACAAGACCGAGCGTCAGAACGCCGAGTCGACCCTCAAGGCCGAGCTGGTCGCCGAGCTGCTTCCGCAGTTCGCCGACGTCGCCAACGCCGATCGCCAGATCGGTGGCGCCATCCGGGGCATCACCAAGGAGTTGGTGCGGACCCGCATCGTCACCGAGGGCGTCCGCATCGACGGACGTGGCACGAGCGACCTCCGACCGGTCTCGTCAGAGGTGGCGATCGTCCCCACGGCGCACGGCTCCGGCCTGTTCCAGCGTGGCGAGACCCAGGTGCTGAACTTCACCACCCTGGGCACCGGCCGCATGGACCAGATGATCGACGGCATCGACCCGGTCGACCGCAAGCGGTTCATGCACCACTACAACTTCCCGCCCTTCTCGACCGGCGAGACCGGCTTCATGCGGGGCCCGAAGCGTCGTGAGATCGGCCATGGTGCGCTCGCCGAGCGTGCCCTGTTCCCGATCATCCCGAGCTTCGAGGAGTTCCCCTACACGCTGCGTCTGGTGTCGGAGGTCCTGGCCTCCAACGGTTCCAGCTCGATGGGTTCGGTGTGTTCGTCGAGCCTCTCGATGATGGACGCCGGTGTGCCGATCAAGGCCCCGGTGGCCGGCATCGCCATGGGCCTCGTCGTCAAGGATGGCGAGTACGTCACCCTCACCGACATCCTCGGCGCCGAGGATGCCTTCGGTGACATGGACTTCAAGGTGGCCGGTACGGCTGAGTTCGTGACCGCCCTGCAGCTCGACACCAAGATCGACGGCATTCCCGCCGACGTCTTGGCTGGCGCGCTGAACCAGGCCAAGGAAGCCCGTCTGGCCATCCTGGCCGTCATGGCCGAGGCCATCCCCGCACCGCGTGACGACGTCGGTGAGAGCGCCCCGAAGATCGAGGCCTTCGAGATTCCGGTCGAGAAGATCGGCGAGGTCATCGGCCCGAAGGGCAAGATGATCAACACCATCCAGGCCGAGACCGGCGCCGACATCAGTGTCGACGACGACGGGATGGTCGGCATCGTGTCGATCGCCTCGCCGGACCGGGCCAAGGTGGCCGAGGCCAAGCGCCAGGTCATGCTGATCGTGGATCCGCCGACCGCCGAGGTCGGTGCCGTCTACGAGGGCCGCGTGGTGAACATCACCAAGTTCGGCGCCTTCGTCAGCATCCTCCCGGGTCGTGACGGCCTCGTGCACATCTCCAAGCTCGGTGCCGGCAAGCGCATCGACAAGGTGGAGGACGTGCTGGAGCTGGGTCAGCCCCTGACGGTGATCGTCGAGGACGTCGATCCCAACGGGAAGATCTCGCTGAAGCCGGCCGGTGACGGTCCCGCAGCGTCGTCCAAGGCCGAGGAGGCCCCGGCGGCCGCTCCGGTCGAGGCCGAGGAGGCTCCGGCCGCCTCGTTCGAGGACGACGTGGACGACGGCGACTACAACGATGCCGACCCCGACGAGGCTGAGGCCTCTGACGGCAATGGTTCGTCCGACGACGATGACGCACCGGTCGTGGCCAGCTTCGAGGACGCCTTCAAGGCCGAGCTCGAGACGGTCCACGGCGACCTGGGCGCCGACGCCCCGGCCAACCGCGGTGGTGGTGGCGGCGGCGGTGGCCGTCGACGCCGCCGCTAGGCACCGGATCGTCGGTCCGTCCTGCACGACGGATCTGTTGATCCCAGGCGCCCTCGTGGCGCCGATATGACCACCGGTTCGGTGGTTGAACTGAGCCTGCCCGAACACGGTCCGACCGATGGACCGGGTGTGGTGTCCGAGCACATGCCGGACGCCCACTCGGTCTCGGTCGGCGTGTGGGTGGGCGTCGGTGGCCGTGACGAGGATCCGGCCCTGGCCGGCACCTCGCATTTTCTCGAACACCTGCTTTTCAAGGGCACGGAGCACCGTTCGGCCCGGGCCATCGCCGAGTTGGTGGACGCCACCGGCGGCGAGATGAATGCCTTCACGACCAAGGAATACACGGCGTACTACGCCCGTCTTCCGGTGGGTGGTCAGGAGACCGCCGTGGCCCTGTTGGCCGACGTGCTGCGCGAACCCGCACTGCGGGCCGCCGACGTCGAGACCGAGCGCCAGGTGATCCTCGAGGAGATCCACCTGGCGGCCGACGACCCCGATGACGTCGTCTTCGATCTGCTCTACGAGGCGTTGTTCCCCGACCATCCGTTGGGCCGTGAGGTCCTGGGGTCGGAGGCATCGGTTGGTGCGCTGAGTCGGGACGACATCGACGGCTTCCATGACCACTGGTACCGCGCCCCCAACCTGGTGGTGGCCGCAGCGGGGGCCGTTGACCATGAGGCCCTCGTTTCCCAGGTGGGTGAGGCGTTCGCTGGACGCACCGGTGGCGTGGTGCCGGAACGAACCGGGCCGGTGGCTCCCTCGGTGGCGGCCCGCCGTATCACCCGGCCAACCGAGGCCGACCACGTCGCCTGGGGTTGGCGAGGCCTGGATCGCAGCGATCCGCGCCGGCACGCGTTGGCCATCGGGATCCATGTGCTGGGTGGGGGACTGTCAAGCCGACTGTTCCAGACAGTGCGAGAGCAACGTGGGCTGGCCTACAGCGTGTTCTCGTCGATGGGTTCCTATCAGGACGCCGGCCTGGTGTCGGTGTACGCCGGTACCGCGCCGGAGCGAGCCGATGAGCTCAAGCGCGTGGTGGCTGACGAGGTCGGCGAGGTGGCCTCCCACGGCATCACCGATGCTGAACTGACCATTGCCCGCGACGGCTTCGAGGGTTCGCTCCTGCTGGGACTCGAGGGTTCGGGCAGCCGGATGTCGCGTCTGGGTTCCAGCCAGAGCCTCCTGGGCCGGGTGGTTCCCCTCGACGAGTACGTCGAGATCATCCGGGCTGTGACCCTGGACGAGGTGAACACCGTTCTGGCCGAGGTGCTGGCCCCCGACGCCATCGTGGCCGAGGTCGGGCCCTCTATCTGAGTCGGCCGCCTGAAACGCTGCCGATCCGACCTGTCGACGACCGGTAGCCTCGGACCCATGGGAACGACCGATGCCGGGCTGATCCGCGTCGGCGTGCTGGGAGTGGCCGGACGTATGGGTCGTGCCGTGGCCGATGCCGTGCATGACGCCGAGGGCCTGGTGCTGGCCGGGGCCGCTGATCCGTCGGCGGCGGGCACCGAGGTGCATGGCGTGACCGTGGTGGCCGATGTCGAAGGCCTGTTGGCCGCAACCCCGGACGTGGTGGTCGACTTCACGGTGGCCGAGGCCAGTCGGGCCACCCTTCCGGTACTGGCCGCCGCCGGGGTGCACGCCGTGGTCGGCACCAGTGGCCTGGGCGACGACGACCTGGCCACGCTGCGCGACGCCTTCACGACCAGCAACTGCGTGGTGGCCCCCAACTTCGCCATCGGTGCGGTGCTCATGATGCGTTTCGCCGAGCTGGCCGCCCCGTGGTTCGACACCGCGGAGATCGTCGAGATCCACCACGACGGCAAGGTCGACGCCCCGTCGGGAACCGCGGTGGCCACCGCCGAGCGCATGGCCGCCGCGTCGGCCGAGTGGGCGCCCGATCCGACCACCCGTGAGGTGATGCCGGGAGCCCGCGGTGGGGTGGGCCCCGCCGACATCCACATCCACAGCCTCCGTATGCGCGGTGCCGTGGCCGACCAGGAGGTGGTGCTGGGCACCACCGGGCAGACCCTGACCATCCGGCACGACACCACCGATCGGGCTTCGTTCATGCCCGGCGTGGTGCTGGCCGTCCGGCGCATCGCCGACGCCCCCGGCGTGACGCTCGGCCTGGACGCCCTTCTGGGCCTCTGATCCGAGCCGGCGTTCCGACCATGAATCCGGGAAGCCGGCGCCTGCTGCGTCCGGCGTGGATCGTGTCGCACCTGCTGGTGGCCGGCCTGCTGGTGGCCACCGTCAACATGGGGTTCTGGCAGCTCCGTCGTCTCGACGCCCGCCAGGGCCACAACGCCGTGGTGGCCGCCCGCGCCGAGGAACCCGTGGTGCCGCTGGCCACGGCCTTCGCTGCGCTGAAGGAGGGCGGTACGCCCGAGGATCTCCGGCACGTCCGGATCACCGTGCACGGTCGCTGGGACGCCGGGACCGAGGTCCATCTGGCCAACCGCTCACGTGACGGGGTGCCCGGTGTCCATGTGGTGGCCCTGCTGCGGATCGACGAGATCCATCCCGGGGTGGGAGTGGCCGTCGACCGGGGCTTCGTGCCCCGCCCGGTCCGACTGGAGGGTGACCCGGCCGCCTGGGCCCCGGACGCCGGTCAGGTCGTGCTCACCGGCTCGCTGGACGTGTTCCGGGCCGGCGAACGGGGCCACGGAAGCGAGGTCGACCGGATCGACCGGGAGGCCCTGGAGGCCCGTTGGGACACCACGTTGGCCCCGATGTGGCTGCGGGCCGGCGAGCCGACGGGAGCCGGCACCTGGCCGGCCCCTGCGCCGGTCGTCGACCTGGGTGACGGCTCGCACCGCTCCTACGCCGTTCAGTGGTTCGTCTTCTCGATCATCGGGATCCTGGGGTACCCGCTGGTGCTGGTCCGCCTCGCCAGCGGCTCGGGCGGCCGATCCAACCGATCCGTTCCCGAATGGGACGCGCCGGTAGCGTGACGGTCATGAGTAGCCCCAGTTCCCCTGATCTGATGGTCGTGCACGCCCTGCGGGTGAAGGGTTTCGTGGATGCCGAGGCGGTGGTCGCCGCCACCGGCATCGACGCCGCCGAGGTCGACGTCCTGCTGGCCGGCCTGGCCGAGGCCGGTCACGCCCGTCACCGTGAGGGCCGGATGTCGGGCTGGATGCTCACCCCGGAGGGTCGGGCCCACGGCGAGGCCCTGCTGGCTACCGAACTGGAGGCCACCGGTGCCCGTCCGGCCGTCGAGGCCGCCTACCGCGACTTCCTGGAGGCCAATCAGGGTTTTCTGGGGTTGTGCACCGACTGGCAGCTGCGCCCTGATCCCGATGCACCGGACGGCGATTCCATCGTGAACGACCACGCCGATGCGGCCCACGATGCGGCCGTGCTGGCCCGCCTGGGCGAGGCCGATGACGTCATGCGCGGCGTGTGCGGGGGCCTGGCCGACGCGCTGACCCGTTTCGACGGCTACGGCGAGCGCTTCGCCGACGCCCTGGCCCGTGTCCGGGCCGGTGAGGTGGAGTGGTTCACCCGGCCGATGATCGACTCGTATCACACGATCTGGTTCGAGCTGCACGAGAACCTGCTGGCCACACTCGGCATTGAGCGGGCCCGCGAGCAGGCCGGCTGAGCGCCGGGCTGCACGGGATCGGAAGGACACACACGATGGAACCCAGGTTCGGGCGGGTCATCACCGCCATGATCACGCCCTTCGACGCCGACGGTGCGTTGGACCTCGACGGCGCCGTGGAGCTGGCCCGCTGGCTGGTCGACCAGGGCAACGACGGCCTGGTGCTGGCCGGCACCACCGGAGAATCGCCGACGCTCACCCACGATGAGCAGATCGCCCTGGTGGAGGCCGTATCGGGGGCCGTGGACTGCCACGTGATCGCCGGAGCGGGAAGCAACGACACGGCGGCCGCCGTGGAGCTCACCGCCCGCTGCACCGAGGCCGGTGCCGACGCCATCCTGACCGTCACCCCGTACTACAACCGCCCGTCCCAGTTGGGGCTGCTGCACCACTTCACGGCGGTCGCCGGGGCCACCGACCTGCCGGTGATGCTCTACGACATCCCGCCCCGCTCGGGCCGCAAGATCGACGACACCACCGTCCTCCAGTTGATCGACGACGTGGACAACGTGGTGGCCGTGAAGGACGCGGCCGGTGACGTGGCCGGGACGGCCCGCCTGGCCGCTGCGGTGCCCGACGGTTTCGAGATCTACAGCGGTGAGGACGCCCTGACCCTGGCCATGCTGGCCGTGGGAGCCGTCGGCGTGGTCAGCGTGGCCTCCCACTGGGCCACGCCAGAGACGGTGGTCATGATGGATGCCTTCTTCTCGGGCGACGTCGCCCTGGCCACCGAGACCAACAAGCGGCTCGTCGAGTCCTGGGACTTCGAGTCCGGCGACCTGAAGCCCAACCCCCTTCCCACCAAGGCCATGCTGAAGGTCCTGGGCCTGCCCGGCGGGGACTGTCGTCCTCCCATGGGTCCGGAGCCCGAGGGCCTGCAGGACCTGGCCCGTCAGGTTCTGGCCGGCCTCGGTCGCACCTGATTCACCCACCTCCGACGAGGATTGATCCCATGGCAGCACCCGTACATCTGACGTTTTTCGGCGGTCTCGGAGAGATCGGCCGCAACTGTGCCGCGCTGGAGGCCCACGGCCGCATCGTGATGCTGGACTGCGGCCAGCTGTTCCCCGACGACATGCCCGGTGTGGACGCCGTGCTGCCCGACTTCGACTGGCTGCTGGAGCGGGCTGACCGACTCGAGGCATGTGTGGTCACCCACGCCCACGAGGATCACATCGGGGGGCTTCCGTACCTGCTGCGGGCCCTCGGCGAGCGGGGCGCCACCGTGCCCATCTACGGGTCGCCGTTCACCCTGGGGATGATTCGCGGCAAGTTGAAGTTCGCCGGTGTTCCCGTGCCGGACCTCATTCCGTTGAACGATTACGACCGTCTGCCCATCGGACCGTTCGACTGCGAGTTCCTGCCTGTCACCCACTCCACGCCCAGTGGCCTGATGACGGTGTTCCACACGCCGCAGGGACGCATCCTCCACTCCAGTGACTTCAAGTTGGACCCGACGCCCATCGACGGTCGGGTCACCGACCTGGGCCGGGTGCGCGAGATGGCTGCCGACGGGGGCATCCGCCTGCTGTTGGCCGACTCCACCAATGCCGGATCGGCGGGTTCGTCGACGTCCGAATCGACCGTCGGCCCGGTGCTCCGCCAGGTGTTCGACGAGAACGAGGGCCGGCGGCTCATCATCGGTGCGTTCTCCAGCCACGTGCACCGCATCCAGCAGGTGGCCGATGCCGCGGCGGCCACGGGTCGCAAGCTGGTCGTGATGGGGCCGTCCATGGTCCGCAACACGACGCTGGCCCGTGAGCTGGGGCTGTTGAACATCTCCGACAAGATGCTGGCCCGCGACAGCGACCTGGATGACCTCGATCCGGCCCGGACCTGCATCGTGTGCACCGGCTCCCAGGGTGAGTCCCGGGCCGCGCTGAACCTGATGGGTCAGGGACGTCACCGGTCGGTGACGGTGGGCGACACCGACACCGTCGTGTTCTCGTCGCATCCCATTCCCGGCAACGAGGCCGCGGTGGCCCGACTGCACAACTCTCTGGCCCGACGGGGGGCCCGATTGGTCCACAGCGGTCAACTCGGGGTGCACACCACCGGCCACGGCAAGGCCGACGAGTTGCTGGCCCTGCACGACGCCGCCGATCCGGACCTGTTCATCCCGGTGCACGGCGAGTACTCCCATCTGGTGGCCCACCACGAACTGGCCCTCGGCCGGGGCATGGACGAGGACCGGGTGCTGCGCTGCACCGACGGAGACCGGGTGAAGCTGACCGGCGAGGGCGTGGCCCATGCCGGGCGGGTGCCCGACGGCCACGTGATGGTCGACGAGTCGGGCCGACCGGTGTCGGTCGACCTGCTGGAGGAACGACGGGCCATCTCCGGCGAGGGGTTCGTCTTCGTCCGGGTGCTGGTCGACGGTCGGAAGGGCCGTCTCGCCGAACCGCCGGTGGTCGAGAGCCGGGGTTGGGTGGAACCCGCGGTGCGCGAGGACTGGCACGCGCAGGTGGTGGCCGAGGTGACCGATGCGTTGGCCGGGCCGTTGGCCGACGGGAACCGGGACGCCCACGAGCTGGCGCGGCTCACCCGACGGGCCACCGGTCGCCTGGTGTCGCGTAAGACGGGGCGCAAGCCGACGCTCGTGCCCGTCGTCGAGGTCCGCTAGAAGCCGGTCCTGCCCCGGGGCTGTCACGCCCCGGTGGTACCGTCGAAATCGATGGCCAGACGTCCCGCGCGCCCCGATTCAAAGTCTCCTGCTGCGGATTCTCCGAAGGGATCCGAGCGGTCGAAGGCCGTCCGTGCGCCTGCTGCCGGTCGGGGATCGTCATTGGGCGAACCCGCTGGTCGAAAGCCGAAATCCACATCGGAGCGGCCGTCGGGCCGGAGCCGGGATCAGGGCGAACCCCGCGAGTCGGCCGTCCGGCGTATGGCCCGGGCCGCCTTCGGGGGGCGGGGCGACGAGATCCTCGGCCTTCTCCTGGTGGTCGGTGGCCTCCTGACCGGTCTGTCGGTCTATCTGGAGCGGGCCGGTGTCTTTGGTCGACTCCTCGATTCGGGCCTCGGTTGGTCGGTCGGTTCGACCCGGGTCCTGTTGCCGGTGGCCATGGTGGGAACCGGGCTGGCCATGTTCCGGGAGCGGAGCGAGTTCGGTGAGATCTCCCGGCGGCTTCCCGTCGGCCTGATCATGGCCGTGGTGTCGGTGACCGGGATCCTCCACATTGCCCGGGACCGCCCGGGCCTGGACGACGGTGCCGACGGCCTCGGCCAGGCGGGTGGCCTGTTGGGCGTGGGCATCGGTGGCGGCCTCGAAGCCGTGGTGGCCACGTGGGGCGCCCTGCTGGTGCTGGTCGGCGTGGGCCTGGTGGCTGCCGCGGTCATCACCCGGACCACGGCACGACAGGCGGCCCGCGGGGCAGCCAAGGGCGCGGCGTTCACGGCCCGCCACGCGGCACGTGGCACGGTGGCCGGGCTCCGCCCAGCGGTTCGTGGCCTCCGGGCCTGGCTGCGAAACCTCCTCACTCCGCCCGGCGGTCACGGACCGCCACCGGTCGGGGGCATGGGGGAGCGCCGACCGCCGGTTCCGGTTGCCGCGCCCGAGCCAGCCCCGGCCGTCGAGCCGGCACCGACGACCGCCACCGGCCCTGGACCCAGGCCCGCCCCGGCCAAGCCGAAGAAGCACAAGGCCCGGGCGAAGGACACCGGCAGCGGTGAGCAGCTGACCATCGAGTTGGGCCCGGCCATTGCCGACTCGACATGGCGACTGCCGAGCGTCGGGTACCTGTCGCGCAGCGAGACCCATGACGTGGACGCCAAGGCCGTCGAGGAACGCGGCATCCGCCTTCAGGAGGCCCTGGCCGCCCACGGCGTCGAGACCCGACTGGCCGAGATGACCGTGGGCCCCACGGTGACCCGCTACGCCCTGCAGTTGGGCGAGGGCGTCAAGGTGGCCCGCATCACCAGCCTCCACAAGGACATCGCCTACGCGCTGGCTGCCGCCGACGTGCGGATCCTGGCCCCCATCCCCGGCCAGCAGGCCATCGGTATCGAGGTGCCCAACGAGGACCGGGTGGTGGTGGCCCTCGGCGACATCCTCACCTCGCCGGAGGCCGCCAAGGCCCGCCATCCCCTCGAGGTGGGCATCGGGCGCGACATCAGCGGTCGTTCGGTGCTGTCGAACCTGGCGACCATGCCCCACCTGCTCATCGCCGGGGCCACCGGTGCCGGCAAGTCGTCGTGCATCAACTCGCTCATCACCTCGGTGCTGATGCGCTCGACCCCCGACCAGGTGCGGATGATCCTCGTGGATCCCAAGCGGGTCGAGATGGGCCAGTACGAGGGCGTGCCCCACCTGTTGACCGCTCCGGTGACCGACCCCCGCAAGGCGGCCAACGCCCTGCACTGGGCCGTCAAGGAGATGGAGCGCCGCTACGACCTGCTCTCGGACTGCGGCTTCCGTGACATCGGGGGCTACAACGCGGCCTACGAACGGGGCGACCTGAAGGCCCCGTTGGGCCTGTCCGACGAGGATGGCGAGACGGTGTCGTACCAACGACTGCCGTTCATCCTCGTGGTGGTCGACGAGCTGGCCGACCTGATGATGGTGGCGGCCCGCGACGTCGAGGACTCCATCACCCGGTTGGCCCAGATGGCCCGGGCCGTGGGCATCCATCTGGTGGTGGCCACCCAGCGACCGTCGGTCAACGTCATCACCGGCGTCATCAAGGCCAACATTCCGGCACGGCTGGCCTTCGCCGTTTCCAGCCTGGCCGACAGCCGGGTCATTCTCGATCAGCCGGGGGCCGAGCGCCTGGTGGGCCGGGGCGACATGCTCCTGCTGGGCCCCAGTTCCAGCGTGGCCCAACGGATCCAGGGCGCCTGGGTCGACGAGAACGAGGTCCGCCAGGTGGTCGAGTCGTGGGTGGCCCAGGCCCGGGCGGTTGCCGAGGCGGCCACCGATCCGGTCACCGGTGAGCTGCTGGAGTCGACCGGCGAAGTGCCGGCCGGCGCGCCGACCACCGATGAGACCGGTGCGCCGACGGCCGCTGCGTCCCCCGGAGGGGACAGGCCGGCCGCCACGTCGATGGCGCCGCTGGATGACATCACCACCGACTCGTCGCGCCCCACGGCCGGCGGCGGTGAGGCCGGCAACGATGACGAACTGTTCGAGGAGGCCCGACGTCTCGTGGTGACCAGCCAGCTGGGTTCCACCTCGATGCTGCAGCGCAAGCTGCGGGTCGGTTTCGCCCGGGCCGGACGACTCATGGACCTCATGGAGGAGGCCGGCGTGGTCGGGCCGTCCATCGGCTCCAAGGCCCGCGAGGTCCTGATCGCCCCCGAGGAACTCACCGACCTCCAGGAACAGGGCTACTAGCTCCCGGTCCTGGCCTGAGGGCGACGGTTCCCGCGCTCGCCGAACCTGACCATGGGGGAGGTTTAGTACCCTCGATCCGTGGACGTCGTGGTCGCCATTCTCGTGTTGGCCGGAGGCCTGGCACTGTTGATGGTGGCTGCCGACCGCTTCGTGGCCGGTGCTTCCGACCTGGCGGCCCGGATGAACGTCCCACCGATCGTCATCGGCGCCATCGTGCTGGGCTTCGGCACCAGCGCCCCCGAGTTGGTGGTGTCGACCATGGCGGCCGCCCAGCATGAGGTGGACCTCGGGTTGGGCAACATCGTCGGATCCAACGTGGCCAACCTGACCCTGGTGCTCGGCGTGGCCGCCCTCATCCGACCCATCGACCTGCCGACGGGCACCAAGCGGCGGGCGCTGGTCTGCCTTGCCGCAGTGGCGCTGTTCGGATGGCTGGTACAGGGCGAGGCTTCGACCCTCGAGGGTCTGGTACTCCTCGTTGCGATGGTGCTGGCCCTGATGCTGCTGGTCCGGATGGACACCGAGGAGGTGGCCGTCGAGGCGCCGGTGGCGACCGGTTCGTCGGCCACCGCATGGGCATGGACGATCAGCGGGCTGGTGCTGACCGTGGCCTCGGCCCAGGCCGTGGTGTGGGCGGCCACCGACATTGCCGAGCGGGCCGGTCTGGCCCACGGATTCGTCGGATTCTCGCTGGTCGCTCTGGGCACGTCCCTGCCCGAGCTGGTGACGGTGATCGCCGCGGCCCGACGGGACGCGTCGGGTCTGATCATCGGAAGCCTTCTGGGTTCCAACGTGTTCAACAGCCTGGCCGTGGGTGCCGGTCTGTTCCTGGCCGGCAATGGGGTGATCACCGACGTTGCGCTCCAGACCCGGGGTTCGATCGCCGCGGTGGTGGTGGCGTTCGTGGTGGTGGTGGCCATGCGGACGGTGGGACGCAACCGCCTCGTCCGTTCCGAGGGCGTCGTCCTGCTCGGCGGGTACTTCGCCGTGATGGCCCTGCTGGCCACCTCGGCCGGAGTCTGAGCGGCCATGACGGTTCAATCCACATCGGGCCAGTCCACATCGGGCCAGTCCACGTCGGGCACCTACCACCTGGTGACCCTGGGGTGTCCCAA
>JAAZXY010000033.1 GCA_014239855.1 Acidimicrobiales bacterium
GGACCGCCGCCTGGCCCAGATGGAGGCCGAGGGCACCGAGTTCCGCACCAACACGTCGGTCGGTGTCGACCTCCCGGTCGAGTCCCTGACCAGTGACTTCGATGCGGTGGTCCTGGCCTGTGGGGCCACCCAGTGGCGGGACCTGCCGATTCCGGGCCGGGAACTCACCGGAATCCACCAGGCCATGGAGTACCTGCCGGGCTCCAACCGGGTCCAGGAGGGCGATCTGGACGCCAACCCGATCGATGCCGAGGGCCGGGACGTCATCGTCATCGGCGGTGGAGACACCGGTGCCGACTGCCTGGGCACCGCCCTGCGTCAGGGCGCCCGGTCGATCCACCAGTTCGAGATCATGCCCCGCCCGCCCGACGAGCGGCCCGACGCCAACCCGTGGCCCACCTGGCCGATGGTCTACCGGGTCTCGTCGGCCCATGAGGAGGGTGGCGTCCGCGAGTTCGCCATCAACACCTCAGAGTTCGTGGGTGTCGACGGAACGCTGACCGCCCTGCGGACCCATCGGGTGGAACAGGTCTTCACCGATGGGCGGATGTCCTTCGAGCCGATCGAGGGCACCGAGGAGGACTTCCCGGCTGACCTGGTGTTCCTGTCCATGGGCTTCACCGGTCCGGAGCGCAACGAGCTCCTGGACGGTCTGGGTGTCGAACTCGACGCCCGGGGCAACGTGGCCCGAGATGCCGACTTCCGGACCTCGGTGGACGACGTCTACGTGTGTGGCGACATGGGGCGGGGTCAGTCCCTGATCGTGTGGGCCATCGCCGAGGGACGCTCGTGCGCCGCGGCGGTTGACCGTGCCCTGTCGGGTTCGTCGCATCTGCCGGCACCCATCGCACCCACTGCCGCACCGCTGCGCTGAACAATCCCTCCCGGATGGACACCTCCGTGCATCTGGTGCTGGTCCACCGGAACCGGGGAGCGACCTGTCGAGCCACCGTCGACCGGTTTCTGGCGCAGACGGCGACCCTGGACGGCCTGACGCTGCGGGTGACCGTCGTGGACAACGGTTCGGATTCGGCTGAGCTGGCTCTGGTGCGTCAGGACCTGCCGGCCGGCATCGACGTGGTGGAGACGGGAGCCAACCTGGGTTTCGGGCCCGGGGCGAACGTGGGCCTGGCCCGCTGGCTGGACGGTGACGAACCGATCTGTCTGGTGGCCCCCCACGATGCCCGTCCGGCTGACGGAACGGTCGAGGCCCTCGTACGCGAACTCCTGGCCCATCCGGAGGCCGGCCTGGCCTGTGCCGACGTGGGCGACGGGCAGGTGCCCCGGGTCCAACCATGGCTCGGGCCGATCGGAGAGCCCGCTGCTGGTCGCGACGCAGATGGCCCGGACTCCGGCGACGGGGTCCGGTGGGAGGAGGCCGACTATCCCCACGGGACGTTGATGGCCCTGCGCCGGGAATGCGCGGAGCAGATCGGGTTTTTCGACGAGCGGTACTTCGCCTACTGCGAGGAGGCCGACCTCGGTCTGCGGGCCCGGGCGTCGGGCTGGACGGTGGGCCTGGTGCGCGGGGCGCTGGTCGAGAACCCGGAGAGCAACACCGACGCGGCGGTCATCGACCACCTCATGGTGCGCAACACGCTGCTCCTCCTGAGGGTCCATTTCGGGATGGCGAACATGGCGTTCCGAATCGGTGTGGTGGCGGCCGAACACGTGGTCGGCTGGTGGAGGCCCACCGTCCGGGGGCCGTACCACACGGGTCGGGCCCGCTTCCGGGCCGTGCTGGACGCCATCATGGGCCGCTTCGGCCCGCCACCCGGCATCGCCTGAAACGGGGCCGTGTCAGACCGGGCCGGTCAGAACGGCCCAATCAAAAAGGCCCGTTCAGAAGGGCTCAATCAGAACGGCTGGGCGTCCAGGAAGCCGAGTGCGGCGTCGATGAAGCCGAAGTCCTTGGGGGTGGCGAAGTGGTCCACGCCCCGTAGATCACAGCGGCTGGCGTCGGGCAGCGCGTCGACGAGGGGATCGGCCGGGCCGGCGAAGTCCTTGTCGCCCAGTACCACCAGGACCGGCACGGTGACCCCGGCCAGGAGTTCGGGGGTGAAGGCCCGACGGTCGGGGCGGCTCATGAAGGCGGCCAGCGCGGCACGGGACTGCGGGTCGTCTCCACCCGCCTCGGGAAGGTCGGCGAAGTAGCGGAGTTCCGGGTCGTCGGCCACCCCGGTCCGGACAGCCTCGGCAATGGCCCGTCCCCGGTCGCCGTCGCGTTCGAACAGGTTGGCCCCCACGCCGGCCACCACGATCCGGTTGAACCGCTCGGGATGGTGGGCGGCCAGCCACAGTACGGCCATGGCGCCCGCCGAGAAGCCCACGGCATCCACCGGCTCGTCGGGCAGGGAGGCCAGCACGCGGTCCTCGAGGTCCCGGTAGTCCTCCGGATCGGACGGCTTCGGGGAGGTCCCGTGGCCCAGGAGGTCGACGCCGATGATCTTCCGCCCGGCATCGGCCAACAGATCGGCCCAGCCGTTGTGTCGCCAGGTGGCGGTGAACGACGTCCCGAAGCCGTGGACGAGGAGAACATCGGGTCCGGTCACGTCGGGGAACCTACCGGTGGAGCACCGATCGGTACGATCGGGCAGGTGACGCCCCAGCGACTTCTGGTGGCCGTCGGGCTGCCGTTGGGACTGTTGATCGCTCTCCTGTCGCCGGCCTGGACGGGCTATGACGAGTTCACCCACTTCGCCCGGGTGGTCGATATGGCCAACGGCAACCTGGAGCCGGGATCCACGCCGGAAGGCATCGGGTCGGTCATTCCGGTGGCCCACCGGGAGGCCACCTCACAGATCATCCTGGACCATCAGGCCGGGCGGGCCCCGTGGACGCCCACCTCGATCCGAGGGCTGTTGGACCACCGGCCCGATGGCCGGGTGGCGTTCATCGACACGAGGCCCACGTCGGCGTCCACTCCCGTGGCCTATCTGCCGGCGGCCGTCGGTTCGTGGCTTCCGGTGGCGCTGGATGCACCGGGCGTCCTGGTGTTGTGGGCCGGGCGGATGGCCTCGCTGTTGGCCTACCTGGGCCTGGCCTGGTGGGCGGTGCGATCGGCGGCGGCCTTCCGGTGGAGCCTCACCGCGGCTGCCCTCGTCCCCCTGAACCTGGCGTTGGCCGCCTCGGTCTCGCCCGATGGGTTCACGGTGGCCGCCGTGCTGGTGGCCGTGTCGCTGTGGACCCGGGTGGAGGCCGACGAGAAGGTCCCGCTTCCGGCCATGGTGCTGCCCATGATCCTGTTGGCCCTGGCCAAGCCGCCGTACTTCCTGGTCCTGGGTCTGTTTCCCCTGTCGGCCATCCTGAACGGGAATGGGAATGGGAACGGGAACGGCAGGGAGTGCGGGCATCGGGTCCGTCTCCGGGCGGCCCTGATCGCCGGAGGTGCCCTGGCGGTCGGCCTGGCCACCACGCTGGCCCGCTCATCGGAGAACTATCAGGCGGCCACCACCACGATGATCCGCCAGATCGAGTACCAGCCGTCGGTCCAACGCGACCGCCTCCTGGGCGATCTGCCGGGCTTCGTGTGGGCCACCGTCGACACGTGGATCTCCGAGTACCGGTTCTACGTCCAGGGCTGGTTCCGGCAACTCGGTTTCTGGGAGGCCGACCTGCCCGGCGTGGTGCCGTGGTTGATGGTCGGCGTGGTTCTGGTGGCCCTCCTGACGCTGGACGGCGATGACCTGCGGTCGGTGCGGGGAGCCCGACGGGGCCTGATGGGCGGGGGAGTGGCCCTGCTCCTGGTGGCCATCTACGCGGCCAGCTACGTCTACTTCACCGACCTGTCGGACTACGGGCACATCGGCCTGCAGATGGCCCGCTACTCGGCACCGTTGGCTGCCCTGGCCTTCGTGGCCTGGTCACCCCGGATGCTCGGTCCGCTGGCGGACGCCGTGTCCAATCGGGTCGACCGGCGTTGGGCGGTCGTCGCCATGGCCGGTGTGCCCGTGGTGGCGGTGGGCGCCTCGGTCGTCACCTGGCTCTGGACGGGCGCCAACACGCCGCTGGGCTGAGTCGGGACTGCCGAGCTGAATCAGGGCTGCTGGTCGCGCCGGTCCACGAGGGTTTCCAGGGCAGCGGCGGCCAACAGGAGTACAGCGATCACCCCCAGCACGTGAACGTGCTCGAAGAACAGCGGCCACACGAAGTCCCGGGGGAACCGGAAGCGGATCTGGTCGACGGCGATCCACGCGGTGGCCACGCCCATGGCGATCAGGCCGGCCATGGCGTTGGTGCGTCGTGCGATCAGGCCCCGGAGCCCGGCCCACGTCAAGGTCGCCATGACGGGAGCGACCCAGGACCAGCTCGACCCACCGGGCATGTTCACCAGGGCGAAACCGCCCACCGCCACGGCAGCAGAGGTGGCGCCAATCAGTCGGACCGGCTTCCGGCGTCGGTGGTGGCCGGGAACGAGCCGCGGCGGCTCAGGCGCCAGAGCGCCGTCGTCCCGACGTCCACGCAAGGCCACCAGCAGGCAGCCCAGGGCGGCGACCAGCGACAGGCCGAGGCCCAGGCGCACCAGCCGTTGAGGCGTCCACTGGAGGTGCATCCGGATCGACCCGTCAGAACCGGGATCGGGTGAGACCAGCCACCCGTTGGCGAAACCGTCGATCAGGATGGGGGCCACGTCGGCTCGTGTGCCGTCCACCGTGGCGCCGTCGAGGGTGAGGCGCCAGCCCTCGCTGTGGCTCTGGCCCAGCACCAGCCAGAACGGCCGCTCGAACGGCTGAAGGTCGCCGCGGGCTGCGCTGGGCACCAGATCCATCGATGTGCGGCCTTCCCTGGAGACCAGCAGTTCAGGGCCCGTCGTCCCGCTGGTCGCCGGAAGGCGAGTCGCCGCATCATGAGTTGCCGGTGTGTGCAGGACCAGGCGGTCCAGATCGACGCCTGACCGTGCACCGGGCCGGATACGCAACCGGTGGGACCCCGCATCGAGGTGGAGGTCCGGGCCACAGGCCTCCACGGTGAGAGGCTTACGGGCCAGAGCGTCGGCTGTGGCTCCGGTGATCCGCACCGGGAGCGGTCGGCCATCGAGGGTCACCAGGTCGCCTCGGCAGCCAGTGTCGATCTGCGCCGACGCACGCACCGCGGTCACGCCGTCGTGCACCTCGACGATCCCCACCGGCAGGACGTCGGGAAGGCCCGAGTACCAGTTCATGGTCCGGCGTTCGGTCACCTCGTCGATCCGGATGGTCAGGGTCCGACTGGTGAATGCCGGAACGTCCAGCGCCACCCGGATGGTTCCCGTCTCACGGTCACGGAGGGTCCCCGGGAGGGCCATCGTCCCCACCGGTCCGTCGTCTCCCGACACGGTCACCGTCCGTGGTGCCGAGTGGATCCCGTCGGCCCGGTAGGTCAACGACAGGTCCCGGTACTCGTGGGGCTCGGCCAGGGCGAGGGTCACCGCCTGCCCCTCCTGGGGTCCGATTGGTGCCTGCCAGGCCGTGGTCGGGTCGTCGTCGAACGCCGAGCGGCCACGCGATGCCAGGTCGCCAGCCAGGCTCGCCGTGGCACTGGCCGTTCCGGACGTCGGATCGCCGAGGAGTGCATGGAACAGGCCGTCGGTGGCGTGAGCCGACAATCGGGCCTCGCCGTGCAGTCTGAAGGGCCGGGCCCACGGAAGCTCGAAGGTCCGGTCCATGGCCCGTTCCGGCTCGGTACGGATGGGGTCACGGGGGTCGGAACGCTGCCGGGTCAGGACCACGACCACCTCGGCCCCCGGATCAGCCAGACCGACAGCCTCGATGGCGTCGACCAGGTCGGTGGGCAGGGCGATCGTCTCGTCGGCCGAGATGCTCTGCCCGTCCGTCCCGACGACGGTCACCTCGGCGAAGCCCACGCCGGTCACGCCGGCGTAGTGGTCGAGCGCCCCGACGTCGGTGGCCAGGATCTCCAGCGTGATGCCCGACACCGGTCCAGCGGCCACCAGGTCGATGCGCTGCCCGGGGGCGTCGTGCGACGTGCGGTCTAGGTGCACCAACTGCGGCGAACGGCCATCAAGGGAGATCCTCAGGTCGGTGATCCAGCGGTTCTGGCCCCGCAGCCGCGCCTGCTGGACCACCAGGTGGTCCACCGGGATCTGCTCGTCCAACGTCAGGACCAGTCGCTCGCCGACCACGTGGTTGAACGCCCCGACGCTCCACGCGGTGTCGGGGTCCCCGTCCACCGCGTGGAAGGGGCGGTCGCCGGGCGTGAAGGTCACCGGGTTGCCGTACCCGCTGGCGTCGACCCGCAGCCCGTGCTGCACGGCCACCGTCTGGACGCCGGGCCGGTCGTCGAACACGGCCAACGCATGGTCGGACAGGTCGAGGCCCATGGCCTGCTCGTCGGACCGTTCGGTGTAGCCGGCCGTCTCACGGATGGTGCCCCAGCGATGGCCGTCCTTCCGGTTGGAGTCGGTCAGCACGACCCGGCTGCCCGGACCCACCAGGTCGAGCACCCGGGCGGGATCGTCAGAGAACGATCCGGTCAGGAAGAGCGGCCGTCCCGGCGCCAGAAGACCCTCGCCGGCGGCAGCCACGATTCCCTCGGCGTCACCCGACACCAGGATCGGGCGATCGGGATCGGCGGTCCGGATGATGGCCACCTGGTCGGCCACCGGCAGGACCACCACCGGCGCCGGGTGCCGGGCATCGGACGGGCGGCTCAGCGTGTGCTGGTCCAGGAGGGGACGCTCCGGTCCGGCCACGTTGGGCACGGGGTCACCGAACGCCACGAACGGGTCGAATCCCGGGGCATCACGGACCTGATCCCAGAGGTCGGCCGGTCGAGGCGTCCGGAAGCGCTCGAACTGCAGGTCCGACCGCAGCACGACATCGCCCACCCCCATGAGGCGAGCCAGGGGAGCCAGGGCGTCGGGATCGAGGCGCCCCTCCTGGATCTCGGTGTCCAGTGCCACGAGCAGGGCGGCCGATGCCGGAGACCCCTGGGGGATGAGCTCGCGGGCCACGTGCGGGCGGTCCATGAGGCCGGGTAGCACCGGGTCGCCGGAGTTGCCCCACCGGTATGCCGCGAAATCGCTCCCCGGGATCTCCAGGACCCGGGTGCCCGATGCCGGACCCACCGCTCCACGGGCCTCCAGATGGTCCGCCGCGTCGTGCCACGATGCCGGGACGTCCTCCGGGCGTTGCACCAGGGATCCGAGCATCTCGCCCTGCCAGAGGGGCGACAGGTTGGCCACCAGCAGCAGGCACAGGACGCCGGTGACCGCCGGGCCGACGCGTGGACGCCAGCGAGCCACGGCGGACGCGCCCGCACCCAGGCAGATGGCCAGGCCCAGGACCGAGAGCGGCAACGCCCGGGGCGTGCTCCTCAGCGCCAGTCCGGCATCGGTCAGCGTCCACTCCCGGAAGATCCGGCCCAGGAACGACGGGTTGTCGTACGGATGGGCCCCGACGCCGACGAGGATGCCGACCACGATGAGCATGAGGGCGTGGCCCCGGTGGCGGAACCGCACCACGGCCGCGGCCAGAAGGGCCAGCAGCGGCAGGGCGAACGAGAGCGGGAGCGCCCACCGGGTGTACGAACTGGACGGTTCGATCCACGCCCCGAGGCGACCCTGACCGTAGAAGTACCAGTAGCCCAGCCCGCGGAAGAGCTCGGGGGCCGTGGCGGCATCGGACACCACCCGGTAGTTCTCGGTGAGGCGCAGGGTGGGCAGGCCGTGTCCGGCCTGGACGGCCAGACCGATCATCCACCAGAGGCCGGTGGCCACGAAGGCCGCACCGAGGCGGATCGTCGCGCCGGCCACCCGTCGCCACGGCACGGACCGTTCCAGGCCCGACCAGACCAGCCACAGGGCGGGGCCGAGGCCCACCAGGAGCAACGAACTGGCGTTGACCCCGCCCACGGTGAGGGTCACCAGCCCGAAGATCGCCGCGTGACGCCAGCCGGGGGTCCGCAGGGCCCGGGCGGTGAGGCCGAGCATCCAGGGCAGGCCGGCCCACGGCAGGAGGATCACCGAGTGACGGTCGATGTAGTTGAGGAGGTACGGGCTGAGCATGTAGGCCAGCGACGCCACGAGGACGCCCCCGTCCCGCCACCCGAGCGTCCGCAGCAGCCAACGCACGCCGAGCCCGGCGGCGGCCAGCACGGTGCCCATCCAGAGCCGCTGGGCCAGCCAGTCGGGCATCCCCACGATGTCGGCCAACCAGTAGAAGGGGCCGATGGGCCACAGATAGCCGATGTTCTGGTGGGTGACGGTGCCCATGGCCACCTCGGGTTGCCACATCGAGGTGGCCCGCTCCATGAGGCGTCCAGGGTCCAGGTACAGGTAGGCCTTGGTGTCGGCGGCCAGCCGGCCGGGATCGTTGAGGAGCAGCGGCACGTAGGCCAGGAACAGGATCACCCACCGCTGCACCGTGGCGCCGGGCAGGCTCGTCATCCGAGCGGCCATCCGAGTGGCCAGCCGGGTCACGGTGCGGGCACCGTGGAGGCCAGGACCCGGAACGCCCCGGTCGCCGTCCGGTCCCAGTCGAACCTGGTGGCCGAGGTGAGCGCACCGGCCGAGAGCTGATCCCAGCGGGATCCCACGGCCTTCACCAGCAGGTCAGCCAACTGGTGGTCGGTGGTGGCCAGGAGTCCGGACCGGCCGTCGATCACCGCATCGCGGTGTCCGGCGATGTCGGTGGCCACCGCCGGGGTTCCACACGCCGCCGCCTCGGTCAGCGTCATGCCCCAGCCCTCGCTGATGGATGCACTGGCCACCAGGCGGGCCCTGCGGTAGGCGTCGAGCAGCTCGTCGTCGGTGATCCGTCCCCGGAACGCCACGGCTCCGCCGACACCCAGGTCGGCGGCCAGGGTCCGCAGGGCGGTCTCCTCCGGTCCGTCGCCGATGACCTCGAGGTGAAGCCCGGCCACCCGGTCACGAGCCTCGGCGAAGGCCCGGATCAGGACGTCCACCCGCTTGGACGCGGTGAGTCGCCCCACCGACACCACCAGCGGCTCGGGGTCGCGACGGCCGGCCGGGCAGAAGCGGGGGTGGACACCGGGTTCGACCACGTGGACCCCGTCCGGTCGATGCCCGAGACCCTCGATCAGGCCGTCACGTGAGGACGCGGACAGGGTGACCACCGGTGTGGATCGGTACCACGGTGGGGCCAGGCGGTGTTCGAGGAGGGCGCCCAGCCTGGCCGGGCCCGGCGACAACACCAGGGGCCACATGTCGGCGTGGTCGTGATGCTGGATGACCATTCGGGGGCCACGGGCCCAGAGCGGGGACAGGAAGGGCACGCCGTTCCAGACCTCGACGAGGGCGTCCCGGCGACCGTGGCGGCCCAGCAACTCGGACAGCACGGCCCGGGGGAACACCTGGTGGCGACCGGCCCGTCGCACCACCTCGACGCCGTCACGCATGATGGTGGTCGGCTCGCCGGGCACCTCCGAGGTGCGCACACAGACCTCCAGACCGGCGTCGGCCCAACGGCTGGTCACCTCGTGGAGGTGGAGTTCGGACCCGCCGGCCTCGGGGTCCTCGAGGTCGCGCCACGCCATCACGTGGATACGGCGGATGCCCGACCCTCCGATCAACGCCTCGAGGTCCTCCTCGGGCGGTTGGCCGGACGTCCGGTCGTCTGCCGACGGGTCAGGGCTCATGCGTCACGGATCGTACCGGTCGGCCCGTCGGCACCCGGGCCGGCCCGGTTCAGAGGCCAGTCCAGATGGCAGACTCGGCGGGCCCATGCTGTTCCCGACGATCACCTTCGCCGTGTTCCTGGTGCTCGTGCTGGCCGTCCACACGGTCCTGCTGGAGCGGCCGACGGCGTGGAAGGCCTCGATGCTGGTGGCCAGCTACGTCTTCTACGGCTGGTGGGACTGGCGGTTCCTGACCCTCATCTGGATTTCCACTGGCGTGGACTTCGTGGCCGGACGGGCCATCCACGGCACGGACGACCCGGGCCGCCGACGCCTCTGGCTGTGGTGCAGCCTGGCCACCAACCTCGGGATGCTCGGCTTCTTCAAGTACGCCGGGTTCTTCGTCGATTCGTTCGTCGACCTGCTGGGCAGCCTGGGCGTGGAGGCCTCGCCGGGGCCGCTGGGGATCATCCTCCCGGTGGGCATCAGCTTCTACACGTTCCAGACCATGTCGTACTCGATCGACATCCACCGGCGGGTGCTCGTGCCGACCGACCGGCTGCTGGACTTCGCCCTGTTCGTCGGGTTCTTTCCCCAGTTGGTGGCCGGCCCCATCGTGCGGGCCCGGGACTTCCTGGCCCAGTTGGCCACCGACGACCGGTCACCCATCGACACCGGTCGGGCCACCCGCCTGGTGCTGGGCGGCCTGTTCAAGAAGATGGTCCTGGCCGATGTGCTGGGCGCCCGACTGGTCGACGGGGTGTTCGCTGACCCCGGAGGGTCGACCGGTCTGGAGACGCTGTTGGGCATCTACGGCTACGCGTTGCAGATCTACGGCGACTTCAGCGGCTATTCGGACATCGCCATCGGCATCGCCCTGCTGCTGGGCTTCCGCTTCCCGGCCAACTTCGACCAGCCGTACCGGGCGTTGAGCCTCCAGGACTTCTGGCGCCGCTGGCACATCAGCCTCTCGTCGTGGCTACGGGACTACCTGTACATCGGCCTCGGGGGGAGCCGGGGCGGTCGTGGCCGTACGGCCCGGAACCTCATGGCCACCATGCTGCTGGGCGGACTGTGGCACGGTGCCGGATGGACGTTCGTGCTGTGGGGGGCCATCCACGGGATCGGCCTGGTGGTGGAACGGTCGGTTCCGGGTCTGCTGGGCGGCGAATCCTCCCGCGTCGGACGGGTGGTGAGGACACTGGTGACCTTCCACGTGGTGTGTGCCGGATGGGTGTTCTTCCGGGCCGTCGACGTCGGACGGGCCGTCGACGTGTTCGCCGCCCTCGGCGGGTCGTGGACGTCGGCCCCCGGGATGGGTATGGGTGTGGTCCTCCTGCTGCTGGTCGGCGTGGCCACCCAGTTGATGCCGGCCGGTGCCGCTGACCAATGGTGGGACCGGGCGGCCCGGCTGCCCGTGGTGGTACAGGCCGCGGGAGTAACCGTGGCCATCCTGGCCTTCGACCTCCTGGGCCCCGACGGCGTCAAGCCCTTCCTGTATTTCGCCTTCTGATACCTTGCCGGTCCGTCGACCCACGGGGGGCCGACGCTGAACGAGAGGCGGAACCATGCTCTTCCACGTCACCCATCACCACGATGAGCACACGTGCCCGGCGAAGGATGACGACACCATGGCCGTCACGTTCGCAGCCGTGATGGACACCTTGAACGAGCATGTGAACGAGGTGGTCGGCGCGTGGGTGGATCCACCCGGGCACGACTTCTTCTTCGTGGTCGACGCCGATGATGTCGCACAGATCTTCCAGGGACTCTGGCCCATCATCGACGTCGGCACCGCCAAGGTGCAGCCGGTCGGCGACTTTGCCGTGATGCTGGCGGCGCGGGCCGCGGCGAACGCCTGATCCCCAGCCGGCCGGACGCCTACGATTCTCAAGATGGGAACCCGGGAGATCGTCGAGGCGGCCAGCGCCTACGGCCTGGCCACCAGTAGCCAGAGCGACGTGCCCTTCCGGGTGCGCGAGCTGGCCCGGATGCGGGTCGCCCAGCTCAACGGCTGCGGCCTCTGACTGGGCTACCGAACTCCGCCGGGAGCGGAGGAACCATCACCCGGGGACGAGTTGACCGAGGACGAGTATCTCCACGTCGCCGAGTGGGCGACCCATTCGTCGTATTCGCCGGCCGAACGACTGGCCATCGAGTTCGCCGAGCGATTCGAAGGCGACGTGGCCTCCTGTGACGACGCCTTCTTCGATCGGCTGGGCGAGCACTTCGACGAGACGCTCATCCGTGACCTGACCTTCTGCATCGGCGGTTGGCTGGGCCTGGGTCGCATCACCCGGGTGCTCGACCGGGATCTCGCCTGCCCGGTCGTCCACTGAACGGGGTCTCCTTGGGAGGCGACCCTCAGGGGGATCCAGGAGTTTCAGCCGGTCTGGTCAGCCGGGGCCTCCAGATGGTGGCCACCACGACCAGGCCAGCCGGCCAGAGGGTGAACACCGTCAGTGCCTCGCGGTAGCTGCCGAAGACGTCGGCCCCCAGCGAGAACGCCAGCGCCCCCAGCGCCGAGTTGACCACGCTCACCACGTGCAGCAGGCCGGACACCGAACCGATGTTCCGCACGCCGAACAGGGCCGGCAGGAGGGTGCCGTTGACGGCCGCTCCGCCGCCTGTGCAGATGCCCAGCCCGATCGAATAGGCGAAGACGGTCGCCGTGGTGGTCCCCAGACCACCCAGCAGACAGCTGACCGCAAGTAGCAGAGCCACGGCGGCCGGCAGCAGGAACCGTCCCCGCCTGTCCGACGCCCAGCCGAAGGCCAGGCCCCCGGCGATGGCCCCGATGGCCTGCGGAAGGAACATGGCCGCCGCCCGGGCATCGGAGTAGCCGAGTTCGCCCAGCACATTGGTCTGATGGAACACCATCCCGGTGATGAGCAGGCTGTTGGCCGACGCCACGGCGGCCAGCACCCAGAACGCCGGCGACCGCAGGACGTCGGACCTCGACGGCGATGGCCCGGCCTCGGATCCCTCACCAGCAGGCTCCACGCCGCCGTCCGGAACCTGTCCGAGGTCCGATGGTCGGTCCACCATCCCGAGCCGGGCAATGGCCAGCACCGAGACGAGGACCACGCCAGCGGCAGTCAGCCAGGTGGTCCGCCAACCCCAGGCCGAGACGCCGAGCGACAACACCAGCGGGACCACGGCCATCCCGGCGGCCGTCAGGGTCATCGAGACCCCCAGGGCCAGCCCCCGTCGTCGCTCGAACCAGTGGGTGATCGAGACCCGGGCGGCCAGCGAGAGCGCGCCCTGTCCGAGCATGCGGATACCCAGAAAACCAAGGGCCAGCCAGACCACGTGGCGGATCAACGACATGTGTACGAGAACCGCGGCGAAGGCGACGGCGATGACCGTCATGGCCCGTCGAACGCCCACCTCGTCGATCCACCGGCCCAGACGGGGGAGCGTCGTCGCCGCCCCCAGCGTGCCCATCATGTACGCCGTGGACACCGCGGTATCCGACGTGTCGAGGTCCAGCGCCATGGCCTCCCGGAAGACCGACACGCCGATGGACTGGCCCGGGCCGGTCAGGGCCCCGACGAGGCTGGCCAGCCCCACGATCCGCCAGCCGTAGAAGCCGGTTGGGGAGCGGGGGCCCGATGCCCCGGAGGTGACCATTGGCGGACGCTACCGGTCCGGATCAGGTGGTCTGGAAGACTCCCCGGATGCACAGCGTCCGGATCGTCTGCCTGATGGTCGTCTTCGGCCTGACCTCGACATCGGCAGGCTGCGCGGCGGACGGTGGCGCCGCGCCCCCGACCAGCGCCCCGGGGGTCACCAGCACCGCCAGCACAAGCACCGCGCCCGCCGGCACCACGCTCGCTCCCGCCCCGACCGCCCCCACGATTCCTCCGGCGTCGGACGACTACGGGACATGCCGGGTCATGGGCCCGTCGGCCGACGGGTGGGAGATCGTCCTGGATCTCGAACCGGCCATCGGGCCCGGCACCTACCTCGTCGACTACGCCCTACGGGACGACACCGGGACGATCCTCGAGACGGTCACCCGGGAGATCGGGATGCACGCCAACGAGGTGCTCTCCTACTGGGACAGCCTCGAGAGCGCGGTCACCGACGTCGAATCGTGCGACATCCGTCGAATCGAGAAGGACCAGGAGGTCTGCGTCGCCGGCCGCGGGTGCACCCTGGGGGCGTGACACCCGCCCCGGGCGGCTCTCAGCCCCGTCGAGCACCGCACTGGCCGCAGAAGGCCGCATCGGGGACACAGTCGGTGCCACACGTGGTGCAGTAGTCGCCGGTCACCGGATCGGGTTCGCCCGTCTTCGGGTCGGGTCCGTACCGGTTGGAACCCCGGGTGCCGTCGGAGGCCAGGAAGACCATGAAGACCACGAATCCGACGAGCGGGATCAGGTTGATGAACCACCACCAGCCACTCCGGCCGGTGTCGTGCAGGCGTCGGACCATCACCCCCAGCCCCGGGAACAGGGTGGCCAGCGCGTAGATGGTGGCCAGGGTGGGAGCGGCGAACCCGAGGGCGACCCAGATGATCGAGTGGACCAGGACGAACCACCAGTAGCCACTGCGGCGGGTCCGACCCGAGAAGTCCGCGTAACGCTTCAAGGCTTCCTGGTACCACTGGATCGGGCCACGGTCGGTGGACCCGCCGGTCTCGATCGGCCCGTCATTGCTCATAGGCCCCTCATTGCTCATCGACATGTCGTTCATCTGTTCATCCCATCGTGGTGCAGTGCAGTGGCTCGACCACCGCGGTGCGCCGCTTGTCCAGCGGTGCGGCGTGTTCACGGGGAAACTCGTCTTCGTCTCGGTACTTCTTCGCCATGGCGTCGAGCAGATCGACGGCGCCATCGGCCTCCCAGGCGACGACGCGGCCCCGGACCTCGAGGTACCGCTCGGCGTTCATGGGGTCGGTTGCCGACAGGGCGATGCGATCATCGGCGCAGAGGTTCCGCCACTTCTGGCGGCCCTCGGCGTGGGGGAAGCGGACGTGGGTCCCGTCGTAGGTGGCCCACACCGGTGAGACCTGGGGTTCACCGTCGGGGCCGATGGTGGCGATGTGCCAGACGGCCGGCAGGTCGAACAGGTCGACGTGCGAGGCGGGAATCACGGTTTCCGAGGAGGAGGCGTCCATGGATGAACGCTAGCGCCGCGGTCCGCAGCCCGGTGCCCGGTAGCGGGCGTCCGGGAGACCACCTAGAACGGGTCCGGTTCGCCGATGACGCCGTCGGCCAGCAGCCGGTCGATCTCGGCGTCGCTCCGACCCGCACCTCGAAGCACCTCACGGTTGTCGGCCCCCTTGTGGGAAGCCGACAGGCGCATCTCCACCGGCGTGCCGGAGAACCGGGCCCCGGGACGGGCGCTGCGGACCGTGCCGGCGGTGGGGTGCTCCCACGTCGTGATGGCCTCGTTGTGCACCACCTGGGGATGCTCCAGCACCTCCTCCTTCTCGAGGATCGGGCCACTGGGAACATCAGCCTCCAACAGCCCGGCCAGGGCATCAGCCACCGTCATGGTGGCGAATGCCTCGACGGTCATGACCCCGAAATCGATGTGGTTCTGCTGGTCCTCCACGAACCCTTCGAGGCTGTAGCGGGGGTCGTCGCACCATTCGGGGTGCCCCACAGCCCGGCTGATCCCGTGGATGTGGGCCGTGGACGCCGCGAAGTAGATGAGCTGTCCGTCGACGCAGTCGGTCAGTTGGTAGACCTCGGCCAGCGTCCTGCCGGGCGACACGCCGTCTCCCGGCAGGGTGTGGGCCACCATCCCGTCGTTCCAGAAGAAGGCCAACGTGGAGTCCAGCATGGGCACGACCACGTGCTGACCGCCGGCCCCCCGTTCCCGGGCCAGCAGGGCCGCGGTGGTGGCCTGGGCCACCGTCAGGGCGGTGGCCTTGTCGGACACGATGTTTCGCACCAGGTCCGGGAAGGGGATGTCCGGATTGACCTGGTGGGCCACCATCCCGGTGAGGCCCTGGATGACCGGATCCAGGACCGGGCGACCGGCATACGGACCATCGGGGCCGTAACCGCTGATCGACACGTAGACCACCTCGGGATTCACGGCCCGCACGTCGTCGTAGCCGATGCCCAGGCGATCACACGCGCCCGGTCGGAAGTTCTGGATGAACACGTCGGCTTCTGACGCCAGTTCCAGGAGGATCGCCCGGCCCTCATCCCGGGTGAGGTCGAGCGACACGGAGCGTTTGCCCCGGTTGCCGTTCAGGAAGAAGGCCGAGAGGCCTCCTCGGGCGAAGTTCTGGCGGCGGGTCACGTCCTGGCCGTCCACCGGTTCGACCTTGATGACGTCCGCTCCCTGGTCCGAGAGGAGCATCGAGCCGAACGGCCCACTGACGATCTGACTGAGGTCCAGGATCCGGAATCCGTCCAGAGGGCCGGCCACCGTCAGGACCTCACTCCGTGGGTTGACCGGCGGCTCGTCCGCCACCTCAGCAGGACGGTCAACGTGGGCAGCGTGGCGATCACCGTGGCCCCGGTGGCCAGTACCGGGAAGGTCGAGACGGCCAGCACCAGGCCGGCGGTGATCCCGGCCGATGCCCCACCGGCGGTCATGCACATGTCAGCCAGGCCCTGGATGCCGACCCGGTTCGGGCCGTCGAAGGTCCGCACCAGTAGAGCTGAGGAGGCAACCAGGCCACAGTTCCATCCGACCCCGATGAGGAACATTCCCAGGAATGCCCCGAAGGACTGGTGGGCCTCGTTGCGGGCCGCCACCACCGCTCCCACGGTCAACAGGAGGCTTCCCACCACGATCATCCGCTGCGGACCCAGCCGGTCGACCAGCTTTCCGACGATGGGCGAGAAGGCGTACATCCCCACGATGTGCAGTGAGATCATGAAGCCGATGACCTCGAGTTCGTGGCCACCGGCCCGCATGTGCAGGGGCAGCATGGTCATGATCCCGACCATCACGATGTGCCCGACGGTCATGGACCCCGCGGCGAGGCGACCGTCGGGCGAGGCGACCAGGGGTCGGATGAAGGACCGCAGCGGAACCCGGGCCTCGGATCGACCCAGACCACCGGACACGAGCAGCGGATCAGGCCGCAGGAAGAGGTGGACGGTCATCGCCGCCAGAGCGAACAGGGTGGCAGACAGCAGATAGGGGCCGGCCAACTCGTTGAGGCCGACGGAGGTGGCCACCGAACGAATCGGTCCGAAACCCAGGATCGGGCCGAGGACCGAGCCGAAGGTGGAGGCCCAGATCAACGTCCCGATGGCCGAGCCGGGCTCGTCGGCCAGATCGGCCGAGGCGAACCGGGCGGCCATGTTCGACGCGTAGCCCAGACCGATGCAGAGCATGCCCAGCACGAGGAGCAGGTACATCTCGGCCTGGGCGGCGGCCAGACAGACCAGGGCACCGATTCCGGCGATGGCGTACCCGCCGGCGATGCCGGGCCGGCGTCCCCTGTCGGCCATGACGCGGGCCAACGGGATGGCGGTGAACGCCGCGCCCATGGTGAGGCCCGATGCGGCGATGCCTCCCAGCAGCTCGCTGTCGGTGAGTTCCTCGCCGAGGAGGGCCGCCGAGCTGTAGGCGCTGCTCATGGCCGCCCCGCCGGGGACGATCCCGCCCATCAGGGTCCGAAGGGTGCGCTTCTGGACCCTCGCCCGGTCCACCGTGCCCACGCCCTGTGTGATCTGGTCCGTGGCGGTATCGGTCTCCTCGTGCATCGGGCGAGCGTAGATGGTGCGGGTCCGGCGACGTCCCACCCGGCGGCTACCGTCGCCGACGTGTCCAGCCATCCCATCTACGCCTGCTTCGACGTGGAGACGACGCGACTGGATCCCGCTTCGGGACATGTCATCGAGGTGGCGGTGGTGCGGATCCACGCCGACGGCACCCCGGCGGGGGAGTGGACCACGCTGATCAACGCCGGAACCACCGACGTGGGTCGAACCGACATCCACGGCATCCGTCCGGAATGGCTGCCCGATGCTCCCCGGTTCGCCGAGATTGCCGGTGACCTGGCCGGACAACTGGACGGCTGCGTCCCGGTGGCCCACAACGCCCCGTTCGACGTGGGCTTCATTGTCGAGGAGTGGGGCCGGGCCGGCCTCGGGAACCTCGACCTGGCTGCCGTGGACACCCTGCCCCTGGCCCGGGAACTGGACCTTCCCGGTCGGCTCGGTCGTCTGGCCCCGGCACTGGAGGTCCCGCTGGACGATGCCCATCAGGCGCTCGACGACACCCGGGCACTGGCGGGCGTCCTGGTGGCCCTTCTCGAGCGCGGTGCACATCCACCGTCGTCGCCGATCTTCGGCCCACCGTTGCTCACTCCGACACCCAGCGGACGGGCCCTGCACCGTCCCGGCGTCGTCGTCTGACACCCGCTCCGTGATCCGGCCCGCCGGCCTGCTCCTGATCGTCGCCCTCGGGGTGACGGCTTCGTGCGGGTCCACCACCGGTGGCCGAGACGACGATCTGGCGGTCATGGAACGCATCGGCCCGGCCCCCGAGACGGTCGTCCCGTCGACCACCGCTCCGACGCCAGCCCCGACACAGACCTCGACGACTGCGGCGCCCGTCCAGACGTCCTCCCCGGCTACGACGGTCGAGCCGTCGGAGACCGTGGTCCAGTCATCCACGACGCAGCCCGCCACTCCCGACCGACCGTTCACCGTCGCCCGGCCCATCGGATCGAACCTGTTCACCCACCGGGCGCCCGACGACCCGGTGGTCTGGTGGCGGCTTCCCCATCCCGGCCCCTATGCCGGCGACCGTGTCGTCCTGGTCCTCGACGATCAGGGGGAGTGGCTTCACGTCGACCTGCCGGTCCGGCCCAACGGCACCACGGGCTGGATCCGCCGGGCCGACGTGACCCTGTCGATGCACCGGGCCCTGATCCGGGTCGACCTCTCGGAGCGGCGCCTCTGGGCCTGGGAGGACGGTGCTCTGGTGGCCGAGGGTGCGGTGGCTCTGGGCACCGGTGAGACGCCCACGCCAACCGGTTCGTTCTACGTCAACGAGGTCCAGGCCCAGGCCGATCCCGACACCATCTTCGGGTCGTGGATCGTCGGAACGTCCGGCTTCTCCGACGTGCTCGAGGAGGTCGACGGGGGCGACCCGGCGATGGCCATCCACGGCACCAACGACCCCACGGTTCTCGGTCTGGAGGTCTCCCTGGGCTGCGTCCGGGTGCACGACGACGTGGTGACCCGGCTGGCCAAGCTCCCGTTGGGTACCCCGGTGGAGATCGTCGACTGAGCCAGTGGCGAGTCGGGCGGCGTCAGGTCTGGACTCATCGAGGCGAGGAGATCCTCTGTCAGTTGAGGCTGGCGTCGTCCGGGTAGTCGCCGAGGAGCGCGGCCATGCCGCCCTGCCGGGCCATGACGTGGCGCCAGAGCCCGTCCGGATCGACGGATCGGGCGTCCTCCTCGTGGGCGTCGGCCACCAGCCAACCGCCCGCCGCCAACTCGGCCTCCAACTGGCCGGCGCTCCACCCGGCGTATCCGGCGAAGAGCCGAACCTCGTCGATGTCGGGCACCTCGGCGGGATCACGGTGGAGATCCACCACGCCGAGCCGCCCCAAGAGGGGACTGATGGCATCCAGGGGTTCGGCGGGTCCACGGCCCAGCCCGATGACCGAATCGGTCGACACCGGACCTCCGTCGTGCAGCCGGGCCGGATAGGCCAGCCGGTCAGCCCAGTGGGGTACCGCCTCCGACGCCCCGACCAGGCGTGGACGGTTGAGGATCACCCCGAGGGCCCCGTCGTCGGTGTGTTCCAGCATCAGGATGACCGTGCGGGCGAAGTTGGGATCGACCAGTTCCGGCACGGCCACCAGCAGGCGTGCCCTGGTGGACTCCGGAGGGGGAGTGGCGTCGCTCACGATCGGGTCTCCCCGTCGGCGTCGAGTGCTTCGGCGAGGAGGGTGTTGGCGCCCGACTGTTCGAGAACGCCCACCAACTGCCCGCCGGCCAACTCGGTGTAGATGCCCGTCGTGGTGATGGTGGCGTGTCCCAGCAGGCTCTGGATCACGTTCATGGGTACGCCGTCGGACGCCAACTGCACTCCGGCGGTGTGGCGCAGCGAGTGGAGTGAGCGGTCCCGAAGCCCGGCCTCCCGGTTCAGGAGTCGAAGCCAGTACCGCAGGCGCTGGTACGAGAACCGCTCGCCGTCATTGGCCACGAACAGGGGCGAGGCGGCGCCCGACGGACCGAACCGCTCGGCCCGCTCGGCCTGCCAACGGTCGTTCACGTCGACCAGTTCATCGGACAGGGGGAGCCGACGGATCCGGCGTCCCTTGCCCACCACGTGGAGCATCCAGGTGGCCTGGTCGTCGGCATCCACCAGGCGTTCCCTGGTGATCCATCCGACGTCGGCGGACAGGATCTCGGCCGAGCGGAGTCCGAGTACGGCCAGGAAGGAGCACATGGCGAGGTCCCGGGCCGGCCATCTGACCCGCCCTCCTCGGGCCGCACCGTTATCTTGAGAAACGGGCCAACTTCTGGCTTCCTCGTAGAGGTCGCGGATCTCGGCCGGGCGGTAGTACTCGGGGTCGACCTGAGGGACGTCCAGCTTGGCCACCTTGCGGATCCGGGCGATGTCGGGCACCACGGTCACCAGCCGGTCGGCCACGCAGTAGTCGAAGAACGACTTGAGGGCGGCCAGCGTCTGGTTGATGGTCGACTTGGAGACGTCCGGTGCGGCCCGCATGGCCCGCACGGTGTCGGTCAACATGGCCTGGTCGAGGCTGTCGGCCCGGAAAGATTCCGGCGGGATCTCGGCGAACGAGATGACCCGACGGACGCCCTGGCCGTAGGCCCGGACGGTATGGGGCGGCTTGTCCTCGTACAGCGGGAGCCAGGCCAGCCATTCGTGGAAGACGGCCGACATGTCCTCTGTCTGGGGCAGTTCCCGGTAGGCCATGGTGCTGGGGTTCTCCCGTTGGCGCCGATTCGCCCCGATTCAGGGGGATACGGCTTCCGTAGTCATTGATAATCTCCATTATCTTGACACACGGGGTGTGGGGATGACGGGATCCCCGCAAACACTCCCGTCACCAGACCCCTGCCTACCGTCCGCCCCGGGCCTTCTCCGTCTGGGCTGAAACGCGACGGCGCCCCGGCCGGAACCCGACCCCGAGGGATCCGGTCCAGCCGGGGCGCCGTTTCAGGCCCTGGCGGCGTCCCCTACGGCGTGCCGTCCATGACTTCGGTCAGCGGATCGAGAATGCCGTTGTCGGTGCCGTTGTCGACGAAGATCGAGAGCCGGAACGAGTCCGAGGCATCCACCTTGTCCGGACCCAGTGAGGCGAACGGCGAGATGGGCAGGGCGAACTGCGACATGGACTCGGCCGCCGCACGGAATGAGTCGTGCGTCAGGTCCGGTCCAGCAGCCGTGGCGATGAGTTCGAACATCCGCAACTGCGTGCAGTGGGTCATGACCGACCGCCACCACTTCTCGATGCCGTCTTCATGCGTGTCGGGGGTGCCGACCACGATGTCGGGGTTCCGGGCCTCGAACGGCTTGATGCAGAGCTCCTGTGCCTCATCCTGCTCGAACTGCTCCTGCTCGGTCAGTCCGGTGAGGGTGACCGCACCGGCCACCATCTCTGCGGTCACGTTGGTGCTCAGCGAAGTCAACGACTCGCCGTTGTATGGGAAGTACTCGACGTCCACGTCAGCCCAATAGAGCCCGCGGAAGCCGGCCCGATCTCCGCCGGCGAACACCACGGCATCGGCGCCCGAGGTTCGGACCCGCTCGGACATGACGTCCCACCACGCGTCCTCAGCCTCGGTGTCCCCCACCGTGACCTCGCTGATCGCCTCGAGGACCACGTCGGCCCCCATGGCTGCCAACGTGGCCACGCCCGTGTCGTACGCGCCCTGGCTGGCCGTCGCTCCGACGATGGCGATCTTCTTGCCGTCCAGGTGTCCGTTCTGCTCCAGCAGCGACAGGTACACCTGCATGCGGCGTTCCTTGGCCGTGCCATTTTCCAGCCAAGGTGCAGAGATCTGGTCGAGGCGCTCGGTATTCACCCGACCGCCGATCAGGATCGTCTCCTGTTGGCCGGGGATGCAGATGTTGGAGATCTCCGCCGGGCCGACGAATCCGCCGAACACGGCGAACGTCTCGTAGTCACCGGCCACTTCCAGACAGACCCCGTCTGCGCTGATGCCCAGACCCGGGATGGCGCTGTAGGGCCGGGCGGCATCGAGGACGAGCATGCGGCCATTGATGCCGCCACGATCGTTGAGGTCGGCCACCACCGACTCCCACACCAGGGCCTGGTCTCCCCACCCATTGGGCGAGAAGCCCTTGTCGACCAGCCATTCGAAGTCGATGAAGGTCGCCGCGATGTGGATCGAGTCCTCGGTGACCCCCCGCCAGGAAGCGGTCAACGGCGCCGCTGGCAAGACGAGGTTGCCCTCGCCGAGGCTGGAACCACCCGGGGCGTACTCGTAGA
>JAAZXY010000034.1 GCA_014239855.1 Acidimicrobiales bacterium
GCTGCTTGTGGCCGCCGCCGCGATGACGGGCGGTCTTGCGGCCGTAGTTGTTGCGTCCACCGGTGCGGTTCTTCTGCTCGGTCAGCGACCGCTCCGGCACCGTCTTGGTGATCTCGGAGAAGTCGGCGACGGTCTGGAACCGACGGCCGGGACTGGTGGGCTTGCGCTTGCGTTGCGGCATGTTCCTAGACCTCGAACAGCTCGATCGAATCACCCTCGGCGAGGGTGATGTATGCCCGCTTGACGTCCGGGCGCTTGCCGAACGTCGGCATGCGCCGGTTCCGCTTGCGCTTGCCGGCGCGGTTCAGGGTGTTCACCTTGAGGACCTTCACGTCGAAGATCGACTCGACGGCGTCGCGGATCTCAGGCTTGGAGGCCGACTTGGCGACCTCGAAGGTGTAGACGTTCTCCTCGAGCAGGGCGTAGGACTTCTCCGAAACGACCGGCTTCACGATGACGTCGCGTGCGTCCTTCACTCTTCTTCTCCCGTGTCGGAGTCGTCGGAGGATTCGACCTGTGCGGCAGCCGGCGCCGTCTTCGACGCAGCCGGAGCGGCGACGGGCAGCGTGGCCTTGGTGAAGACCACGACGTCGCTCACCAGCACGTCGTAGGCGTTGAGTTCGCCGGGCGAGAGCACGTGGACCGCACCCAGGTTGGCGAAGCTCTTCCAGGTGTTCTCGTCGGAACGCTCGGCCACCACCAGAGCACGACCCTCGATGCCGAGGGCGGCCAGAGCGGCGACTGCGTCCTTGGTGCGGGGCGCATCGAAGGCCCAGCCGTCGATCACGACGACCTTGCCCTCGGCGGCCCGGTCGCTCAGCGCCGAGCGCAGGGCGAGTCGCACCATCTTCTTGGGCGTCTTCTGGGCATAGCTGCGGGGCTTGGGGCCCAATGCCACACCACCACCACGCCACTGCGGCGAGCGGATCGAGCCCTGACGGGCCCGGCCGGTGCCCTTCTGGGCCCACGGCTTGGCGCCGCCACCCCGGACCTCGGCCCGGGTCAGCGTGCTCTGGGTGCCCGACCGGCGGGCAGCCAGCTGGGCGGTCACGACCTGATGCATCACGGCGACGTTCGGCTCGATGCCGAACGTGGCGTCGTCGAGATCGACGGAACCTGCCGCGGCGCCGGTCTGGCTACGGACATCGACCTTCGCCATCACCGGCCTCCCTTCACAGCATCACGAATGAGAACGGTGGCGCCTCGGGGACCGGGCACCGATCCACGGACCAGCAGCAACTCGCGCTCGGCGTCGGCCTGCACGACCTGGAGGTTCAACGTGGTGGTCTTCTGGTTACCCATGCGACCCGGCATCTTCTTGCCCCGGAACACCCGGGACGGGGTGGCGCACTGGCCGATGGCGCCCGGCTTACGGTGCACCTTGTGGGCACCGTGGGAGGCCCGCTGGCCCTTGAAACCGTGGCGCTTCATGGCGCCGGCGAAGCCCTTGCCCTTGCTGACCGAGGTCACGTCCACGTGGCCCTGGTCGGCGAGCGACTCGACGGTGATCTCCTGGCCGACCTCGTAGCCGGCAACGTCGTCGAGCCGAAGCTCGACCAGACGCTCGCCGGCTTCGACGCCCCCGGCGGCGAAGTGGCCGGCCTCGGGACGGGTGAGCTTTTCGGCGTCACGATGACCGACGGTGACCTGGAGGGCGGAGTAACCGTCGCGCTCGGTGGTCTTGACCTGGACGACGCGGTTGGGACGGACACGAAGCACGGTGACGGGAAGGACACGATTGTCCTCATCCCACACCTGCGTCATGCCGACCTTCTCGCCGACGATTGCCTTGTTGGCCATGATGGCTCCTGCGACTGGTGCCGGTGATCTGCCGGCATCGGTGGCCCTCTCGGACCGTTCACGCGAACGCTCCGCACGGGCACAAGCCCGGCGGAGCGGCGATTCTGTTTTGCCGTGCGGTTCGCCGCTTCCGGTCTCCCGGAACCGCCGCCTACCCGGACGTCGATTCACACAGCAGGCCGACCACGGAGGTCTGCCGGAAGTGCAGGGGACAACGATACGGCCATCCGGTTCGGCCCACAACCGGCGGAACAACGGGCCGCTGTGCCGCGCGCCACGGCCCGCCGGGTTCAGCCCCTGAAAGAAGTATCCACGGCCACCCCCGGGCCGACCGGTACCGTCGCCCGTGGTCCCCGTTACCTGCTGTTCCAACGATCTCGAGGCCCTCAGGTGGCCCAACGCATGAACGACAACCCCGGTACCGGAGCGGCGGCGGGCGCCGAACCACGGTCGTTGCCTCCGTGGGCCCGGCGGGCCATCCTGAGCCTGTTGGGCGGAATTGCCGCGCTCTACTACCTCCGAGGCCTCCTCGAGGCGCTCCGGCCCCTCATCCTCGTGCTGCTGGTGGCCTTCTTCCTGTCGTTCGCCCTGGAACCGGCGGTCAACCGTCTGGAACGGGCCGGCCTCCGCCGGGGGCTGGGTACGGCGCTCACCATGCTGGTCCTGGTGGCCGGAATGGGTGGATTCGGCGTACAGGTGGGCAGCCTGCTGGCCGAGCAGGTGACCGACTTCAGCGGAGACGTTCCCGAATACCTCGCCGACGTCGACCAGTGGTTGACCGACTCGTTCGGGATCGAGAACGCCCTGTCCGACCTCCGGGCCAACTACGACTCGGGCGCGTTGGCCGGATGGCTGGGTGACGTGGCCGACGACCTGGCCCGCTTCGGAACCACGGTGGTGAACGTGCTGTTCCAGTTGTTCACCGTCGGGCTGTTCACCTTCTATCTGGTGGCCGAGGGTCCCAAGTTGCGTCGCCTCGTCTGCTCGTTCATCGCCGAACGGCACCAGCGTCACGTGCTGGAGGTCTGGGACCTGGCCATCGAGAAGACGGGCGGCTACATCCTGTCCCGGAGCATCCTCGCCCTGGTGTCGTCACTCGTCCACTGGGCGGCCTTCGAGATCATCGGGCTCCGGTCAGCGCTCGCCCTGGCGTTGTGGGTGGGGATCATGTCCCAGTTCGTGCCGGTGGTCGGCACGTTCATCGCCGGCGCCCTCCCGCTGGTCATCGCCCTCCTGGGTGAACCGGTCGACGGTCTCTGGGTGGTGATCGTGATCGCCGTCTACCAGCAGGTGGAGAACTACGTGTTCGGGCCACGGATCACCGCCCACACCATGCAGCTGCACGTGGCGGTGGCCTTCGGCTCGGTGATCGCCGGATCGGCCATCCTGGGCGTGGTCGGGGCGCTGCTGGCCCTCCCGGCCGCCGCCACCATCCAGGCCGTGATCGCCGCCGAAGCCGAACGCCACGAGGTCTCCGAGGACCTGCAGGAAGCCAGCAGCCAGCGACGGGGCCACGGCGACCGGATGGACGCCCCGTCCGAGGCATCCGACCCCGATCCCGATCCCGGATCCGAACCTGTCTGAAAACGGCGGAAGCGCCCCCGGAGGGGCGCTTCCACTCTCGTTCGTTTGAGCCAGAGACTCAGAGGCAACTACGCCTGCTGGATCTTGATCTCGATGTCAACGCCGGCCGGAAGGTCCAGGCGCTGCAGCGAGTCCACCGTCTTGGGCGAAGGATCCATGATGTCGAGCAGACGCTTGTGAATTCGCATCTCGAAGTGCTCCCGGGAATCCTTGTCCTTGAAGGGACCGCGGATGACCGTGTAGCGGTGCTTCTCGGTCGGCAGCGGGACCGGACCACGAAGGTCGGCCTGGGTCCGTCGAACCGTCTCGACGATCTTCTTCGTCGACTGGTCGATGACCTCGTGGTCGTAGGCCTTCAGCCGGATCCGGATCTTCTGCCCTGCAGCCATCGGTGTCGTCCTGCTACTTCAGGATCTTCGTGACGGCGCCGGCACCAACGGTGCGGCCGCCCTCGCGAATGGCGAAGCGAAGGCCCTCGTCCATGGCGATCGGAGCAATGAGCTCGACGGTCATGGTCGTGTTGTCGCCCGGCATGCACATCTCGGTACCGGCGGGCAGCTCGACCATGCCGGTCACGTCGGTGGTCCGGAAGTAGAACTGCGGGCGGTAGTTGGAGAAGAACGGCTTGTGACGGCCACCCTCTTCCTTGGTCAGCACGTACACCTCAGCCTCGAACTGGGTGTGCGGCGTGATCGAACCGGGCTTGGCCAGGACCTGACCGCGCTGGACGTCTTCCTTGTCGATACCACGCAGGAGGGCGCCGATGTTGTCGCCGGCCTCTCCCCGATCGAGGAGCTTGCGGAACATCTCGACGCCGGTACAGGTCGTCGTCTGGGTGTCCTTGAGGCCGATGATCTCGATGTTGTCGCCGGTGTTGACGAGGCCCTGCTCGACACGACCGGTCACCACGGTGCCGCGGCCGGTGATCGAGAACACGTCCTCGATCGGCATCAGGAAGGGCTTGTCGATGTCACGCTCGGGCTGGGGGATGTACTCATCCACCTGAGCCATCAGGTCCACGACCTGGTCGGCGGCGCTGTCGTCGCCCTCCAGGGCCTTGAGCGCCGAGACCCGCACGACCGGGGTGTCGTCACCCGGGAAGTCGTACTCGTCGAGGAGCTCGCGCACCTCCATCTCGACCAGCTCGAGGAGTTCCTCGTCGTCGACCATGTCGCACTTGTTCAGCGCCACCACGATCTTGGGCACACCGACCTGGCGGGCCAGGAGGACGTGCTCACGGGTCTGAGGCATCGGGCCGTCAGCGGCCGACACCACGAGGATCGCACCGTCAACCTGAGCAGCGCCGGTGATCATGTTCTTGATGTAATCCGCGTGACCCGGCATGTCGACGTGGGCGTAGTGCCGGTTCTCGGTCTCGTACTCGACGTGGCTCACGTTGATCGTGATGCCGCGCTCCCGCTCCTCGGGCGCCTTGTCTATGTTGGCGAACTCGGTGAAGGCGGTGGAGTTGGGATCACGATCCGACAGGACCTTGGTGATCGCCGCGGTCAGCGTGGTCTTTCCATGGTCAATGTGACCCATGGTGCCCACGTTCACGTGGGGCTTGTTGCGCTCGAACTGGGCCTTGGCCATTTCGCTTCTTCCTCGGTTCTCTTAATTTCTCTGTGGACTGGATTCTCAGGACTGGTATCGCTTGTTGAGAGTGTTGGGCAGGTCACTCACCGTGGATTCGGCGGGTGATCTCCTCCTGCACGGACCCGGGCGTCTGCTGGTACGAGTCGAACTGCATCGTGTACGTCGCACGCCCCTGAGTACGTGATCGCAGGTCAGTAGCGTATCCGAACATCTCCGACAGTGGCACCAGTGCGCTGACCACCTGGTTGGCCCCACGGGCCTCCATCTGGCCCACCCGACCACGTCGGGAGTTGAGGTCGCCGACCACGTCGCCCATGTAGTCCTCGGGGGTCACGACCTCGACCGACATCACGGGCTCGAGCAGCACCGGCTTGGCCATGCGCATTGCCTCGCGGAACCATGCCTGGGCGGCGATCTTGAACGCCATCTCCGAGGAGTCCACGTCGTGGGCCTTGCCGTCGTTCAAGCTGACCTTGAGGCCGAGCACCTGGAAGCCGGCCAGCGGGCCGTTCGTGGTGGCCAGCTTCACGCCGGCGTCCACCGACGGGATGTACTCCTTGGGAATACGACCACCGGAGACGTTGTCCTCGAAGAGGTAGTCCTCTTCCTCGTTCTCGTAGGGCTCGAGACTGGCCACGATCTCGGCGAACTGGCCCGAACCACCCGTCTGCTTCTTGTGGGTGTAGCGGTAGTCGAGAACCGGCTTGGTGATGGTCTCGCGGTAGGCCACCTGGGGCTTGCCCACGTTGGCGTCCACCCGGAACTCACGGAGCATGCGGTCGACCAGCACCTCGAGGTGCAGCTCGCCCATGCCGCCGATGATCGTCTGGCCCGTCTCCTCGTCACTGCGGACGGTGAAGGTGGGGTCCTCCTCGGACAGGGAGAAGAGCGCCTTGCTCATCTTGTCCTGATCAGCCTTGGAGCGGGGCTCGACGGCCACGTGGATCACCGGTGCCGGGAACTCCAACTGCTCCAGGACAATGGGGTGATCCGGGGCGCACAGCGTGTCACCGGTGCGGGTGTTCTTGAGACCGATGCCGGCCACGATGTCGCCGGTACGGACCTCGTCACGGTCCTCCCGGTCGTTGGCGTGCATCTCGAGCACGCGACCGAGACGCTCCTTGTTGCCGGTACGGGTGTTCAGCACGGCCGAACCCTTGTCCAGCACGCCGCTGTAGGCCCGGAAGTAGATGAGCTTGCCGACGTGCGGATCGGTCATGATCTTGAAGGCCAGGGCGGAGAACGGGGCGTCGTCCGATGCCTCGCGATCCAGGGTGTCGCCCGACCTCGGGTGCACGCCCTCGACCGGCGGGAGGTCGACGGGAGACGGCAGGAACTGCACCACGGCGTCCAGCAGCGGCTGCACGCCCTTGTTCTTGAAGGCCGACCCGGTGAGGATGGGCACACAGTCGCCGGACAGGGTGCCGGAGCGGACCGCGTTGCGAACGTCTTCGGCGGTGATCTCCTCCTCGCCGACGAACTTCTCGAGGATGTTCTCGTCGAACTCGGACAGGACGTCGATCAGTTCGCCCCGGTACTGCTCGGCGAGTTCGGCCATGTCCTCGGGGATGTCCACGACGTCCCACGATGCGCCGAGGTCCTCGCCCTGCCAGATCAGGGCGTTCATCTCGATGATGTCGACGATGCCGGCGAAGTCGCCCTCGGCGCCGATGGGCAGCTGGACGACCGCCGCGTTGCAGCCCAGACGCTCACGGATGGTGTCCAGCACGAAGTAGAAGTCGGCGCCGGTGCGGTCCATCTTGTTGATGAAGCACATGCGGGGGACGTTGTACTTGTCGGCCTGGCGCCACACCGTCTCGGTCTGGGGCTCCACGCCGGCGACGCCGTCGAACACGGCGACCGCTCCGTCGAGCACGCGCAGCGAACGCTCCACCTCGACGGTGAAGTCCACGTGGCCGGGCGTGTCGATGATGTTGATCCGGTGGTCGTCCCAGAAGCAGCTGGTGGCGGCCGAGGTGATGGTGATCCCCCGCTCCTGCTCCTGCTCCATCCAGTCCATGGTCGCCGCGCCGTCGTGAACCTCACCGATCTTGTAGTTCACGCCGGTGTAGTACAGGATCCGCTCGGTCGTCGTGGTCTTGCCCGCGTCGATGTGGGCCATGATCCCGATGTTGCGGGTCTTCTGGAGGGGGTGTCGCTTAGCCATCTCGGTGCTCGGTGTCTCGTCTGTTTCGGTGGACGTGTGGGGTCAGGTCCCGGGCCGGGGCCCGAGGTGGTTCACCGTCAGACGCAGGAGCGCCACGGCGACGGCCGGTCGACACGCAACGGGTGCGCGCCCGGACCGGTCCGGCTGGGGGGAACGGTCGGGTGACCGCCTACCAGCGGTAGTGGGCGAACGCCTTGTTGGCGTCGGCCATCTTGTGCAGATCTTCGCGGCGCTTCACCGACGAGCCGAGCCCGTTGGAGGCGTCCATGATCTCGTTGGCCAGACGCTCGGCCATGGTCCTCTCACGGCGATCCCGCGAGTAGTTGACCAACCAGCGGACGGCCAGCGTGTTGGCCCGACGGGGACGCACCTCGACCGGGACCTGGTAGGTGGCGCCACCGACCCGGCGGCTACGAACCTCGAGCTGGGGCCGGACGTTGTCGATGGCCCGCTTCAGCGTGCCGACCGGCTCGGCGCCGGTCTTGGACTCGACGGTGGACAGGGCGCTGTACACGATGCGCTCGGCGGTGGAGCGCTTGCCGCGCTGCAGCACCTTGTTGACGAGCTGGGTGACGACGGTCGACCGGTAGACGGGGTCCGGGGTCAACTCACGACGAATGGCGGGGCCTTTACGCGGCACGGTCAGCCTTCCTTCTTGGCGCCGTAACGGCTACGGGCCTGACGACGCTGGCTCACACCAGAGGTATCGAGCGTTCCACGGATCACCTTGTAGCGGACACCGGGGAGGTCCTTCACACGGCCTCCACGAACCAGCACGATGGAGTGCTCCTGGAGGTTGTGGCCCTCGCCGGGGATGTAGGCCGTGACCTCGCTACCACTGGTCAGACGAACACGGGCCACCTTACGGAGGGCGGAGTTCGGCTTCTTCGGCGTGGTGGTGTACACGCGGGTGCAGACACCGCGTCGCTGGGGCGCGCCCTTCAGCGCCGGCGTGGCTTCCTTGCGGCGCTTGGACTGGCGGCCCTTGCGGACCAGCTGCTGGATGGTGGGCACTTGTGCTCCTCGTATCGGCCCCGAAATGGGCCACTTCTGTTGGAAATCTCTGACTCGAACTTGAACTCGGTGACTCTGTGGGGCGCTTCGCACACCCGGAAACGGGTCGCGGCACCGGCCAGCGGACGAGTCTACGGGTGGGCCCAGCCGGGTCCAAACGTCGACCGTCGACCGGACCGACGTCACAGGGCCGACCCGCCTGGCGGCAGGACCGACCCGGTGCCCGGTCAGTCGGCTGCGGGAGTGGCCTCCCCACTGGAATCAGCGTCGGCCGTGGCGTCCATGGCACCCGCCAGGTCGATCACCTCGGCCTCGTAGGCGCCGGCGAAGGCATCCTCCCCGGGACCGGTCTGACCGGCCAGCCACTCGGCGAGATCCTGCTCCTCGTCGGCAGACGAGTAGAAGTCCATCGGCTTGTAGTCCGGCGCGTGGGTGGCCACCCGTCGGTACTCCTCCATACCGGTACCCGCGGGCACCAGCTTGCCGATGATGATGTTCTCCTTGAGGCCGATGAGCTTGTCGCTCCGACACTCGATGGCCGCCTCGGTGAGCACCCGCGTGGTCTCCTGGAAGGAGGCCGCCGAGAGCCACGATTCGGTGGCCAGCGAAGCCTTGGTGATGCCCATGAGCTCCGGGCGCCCCTCGGCGGGACGACGGCTCTCGGCCACCAGCGTGCGGTTCGTCTCGGCGAACAACCGCTGATCGACCTGCTCGCCGGGCAGGAAGTCCGACTCGCCGGGATCGTTGATCTTCACCCGGCGGGTCATCTGCCGCACGATGAGCTCGATGTGCTTGTCGTGGATCGACACGCCCTGGTCGCGGTACACCCGCTGGACCTCTTCCACGAGGTACTGCTGGGTCTCGCGGACACCCTTGATCTCGAGGAGTTCCTTGGGGTCCCGGGGGCCTTCGACGATGGCGTCGCCGGCTCGCACCTCGGCGCCCTCTTCGACCTCGAGGCGGGCCATGCCCACGATGAGGTGCACGTCCTCTGTGCCGTCATCGGCCACCACGGTGACCTCGCGGCCACGACCCTCGTCCTCGACGATACGGACGACGCCGGAGATACGGGCCAGGGTGGCCTTGCCCTTGGGTGCGCGAGCCTCGAAGAGCTCGACGACCCGGGGCAGACCGCCAGCGAGGTCCTTACCGGCCACACCACCGGTGTGGAAGGTACGCATGGTCAGCTGGGTACCGGGCTCACCGATCGACTGGGCGGCGATCACGCCGACCGCCTCGCCGACCTCGATGGCCTTGTTGGTGGCCAGCGACATGCCGTAGCTGGCCGCCGAGACCCCGGTGGGCGACTCGTCGGTGAGCGGCGACAGCACCCGCACCCGGTCGATGGTGGTGTCGTCGCGCATGGCGATCATCTCGGGCTCGCCCACGATCATCCCGGCGGCGAACACGGTGCCGTCGGCCAGGGTCACGTCGTCAGCCAGGGTCCGGCTGAACAGGCGGGTCTCGAGGTGGCTCCGGCGGTTGGACTCGTCGGGGCAGACCTCGTCGATCCAGATGCCGCGCACGCCCATCTCCGAGGCGAACGGATCCACGTCGTTGATGATGAGCTCCTGGGACACGTCGACCAGTCGACGGGTCAGGTAGCCCGAGTCGGCGGTCCGCAGGGCGGTATCGACGAGGCCCTTACGGGCACCCGGCGTGGCGATGAAGTACTCCAACATCGCCAGTCCCTCACGGAAGTTGGACTTGATGGGACGGGGGATCATGTCGCCACGGGGGTTGGCCACCAGGCCGCGCATGCCGGCGATCTGACGGACCTGCATCATGTTTCCACGAGCACCCGACTTGACCATCGTGTCGATCGAGTTGCCCTCGTCGGCCTCCAGGGCGACGATCATCTTCTCGGTCACCTCGGCGGTCGCCGAGTTCCAGATCTCGACCTCCATCTGCCGACGCTCGCCGTCGGTGATGATGCCCTTCCGGAACTGGGCCTCGACCTTCTCGGCGCGCTTCTCGTGCTCGTCGAGGATGGCCGCCTTCTCCGGCGGGGTCTTGACGTCGTCGATCGACACCGTCAGGCCCGAACGGGTGGCGAAGTCGAAGCAGGCGTCCTTCATGGCGTCGAGTGACTCGGCCACCACCTTCTTCGGGTAACCACGGGCCAGGTCATCCACGATCGTGCCCAGCTCGGACTTGCCGACCTGCTCGTTGACGAAGGTGATCATCTTGGCTCGGTGGCCACCGACCTCGAGGGGCTCGATCTCGTGGCCCGGGAGAGCCGCGTTGAAGAACACGCGACCCGGCGTGGTGGTGTGCCACGTGGCAGCCACGCCGTTGGCCGGCGTCTCGATGAGCTCCGGGTACTCCGACGACCGGTACTGGATGCGGGCGTGCAGGTGCACGACCCCGGTCTCCCATGCCCAACGGAGATCGTCGATGTCACGGAAGACCTTGCCCTCACCGGTCAGGCCCTCGCCCTCGGCGGTCAGGTAGTAGGCACCGATGACCATGTCCTGGGTCGGGGTGACCAGCGGGCGGCCGTGGGCCGGGCTGAGCACGTTGTTGGCCGACAGCATCAGCACGCGGGCCTCAGCCTGCGCCTCCGACGAGAGCGGCAGGTGGACGGCCATCTGGTCGCCGTCGAAGTCGGCGTTGAAGGCCGCACAGACCAGCGGGTGGATGCGGATGGCCTTGCCCTCGACCAGCACCGGCTCGAAGGCCTGGATGCCCAGACGGTGAAGGGTCGGGGCACGGTTCAGCATCACCGGGTGCTCGCGGATGACGTCCTCCAGGACGGTCCACACCTGGGGCTTGCGCCGCTCGACCATGCGCTTGGCTGACTTGATGTTCTGAGCCAGTTCCTCGTCGACCAGCTTCTTCATGACGAACGGCTTGAACAGCTCGAGCGCCATGACCTTGGGCAGGCCGCACTGGTGGAACTTGAGCGTCGGGCCGGCCACGATGACCGAACGGCCGGAGTAGTCGACGCGCTTGCCGAGCAGGTTCTGACGGAACCGACCCTGCTTGCCCTTGAGCATGTCCGAGAGGGACTTCAGCGGGCGGTTGCCCGGACCGGTCACCGGACGACCACGACGGCCGTTGTCGAACAGTGCGTCGACGGCCTCCTGGAGCATCCGCTTCTCGTTGTTGACAATGATCCCCGGGGCGCCCAGGTCGAGCAGCCGCTTGAGGCGGTTGTTCCGGTTGATCACCCGGCGGTACAGGTCGTTGAGGTCCGAGGTGGCGAAACGGCCACCGTCGAGCTGGACCATGGGACGAAGCTCGGGCGGGATCACCGGCACGGCGTCGAGGATCATGGCCCTCGGCTCGTTGACCCGGCGGCCGTGCTCGTCACGACGGTTGAAGGCAGCCACGATCTTGAGGCGCTTGATGGCCTTCTGCTTGCGCTGGGCCGACAGGGGCTTCTGGCCCTCCGGCGGATCAATCAGCACACGCAGCTTGACCTCTTCGTCGTCGAAGTCGATCCGTTCGATGAGCTGGGCCAGCGCGTCAGCGCCCATCCCGCCCTCGAAGTACTCGCCCCAGCGATCCTCGAGTTCACGCCACAGCATGTCCTCTTCGATGATCTGGCGGGCGAACAGGCCGGTGAACTCGTCCCAGGCGCGGTTCAGGACGTCGAGCTCCTGCTCGTACTGGTCCCGGATGAACTGGAGGTCCTTGTCGGCGGCCTTGGCGCGGGCCTTGAGGTCCGACTCCTTGGAGCCTTCGGCCTCCATCTCGGCCAGCTCGGACTCGAGGTCCTCCTGACGACGATTCAGCTCGCGGTCGCGCTCCTCCTCGATGGCCAGACGCTCCTCGGCCAGCTCGGATTCCAGCTCCGGCAGGTCGGCGTGGCGCTTGTCCTCGTCCACCCAGACGACCAGGTTGGCCGCGAAGTAGATGACCTTCTCCAACTGCTTGGCCTTGAGCTCCTCACGGGGCTCGGTGCCCATGAGCAGGTAGGCCAGCCACGAACGGGTGCCCCGCAGGTACCAGATGTGGACGGCCGGGGCGGCCAGCTCGATGTGACCCATGCGGTCGCGCCGCACCTTGGACCTGGTCACCTCGACGCCGCAACGCTCGCAGATGATGCCCTTGAACCGGACCCGCTTGTACTTGCCGCAGTAGCACTCCCAGTCCTTCGTCGGACCGAAGATCTTCTCGCAGAAGAGCCCGTCCTTCTCCGGCTTGAGGGTGCGGTAGTTGATGGTCTCCGGCTTTTTGACCTCGCCGTTGGACCACATGCGGATTCCGTCCGCGGTGGCCAGGCCGATTCGGAGCTGATCGAATTCGTTTACGTCGAGCACTGTGTCTTCCTGCGTCTCGTTGCGGTGCGTGGCTGGTGTCTGGCTGGTGTCGGTCGCTCAGGGGCGGGTCAGCGGGCGAGGAGGCCGGCGGCGCGCCGCTCGTCCTCCTCGTCGGACCCACGCTCCGGGCGGGACAGGTCAATGCCGAGTTCCTCGGCGGCGCGGTAGACGTCCTCATCGAAGTCCCGCATCTCGATCTCGCGGCCGTCCTCGGCGAGGACCTCCACGTTGAGGCACAGGGACTGCATCTCCTTGATGAGCACCTTGAAGCTCTCGGGGATGCCCGGCTCGGGGATGTTGTCGCCCTTGACGATGGCCTCGTAGACCTTGACCCGGCCCAACACGTCGTCGGACTTGATGGTCAGGAGTTCCTGGAGGCAGTAGGCGGCGCCGTACGCCTCCAGTGCCCACACCTCCATCTCTCCGAATCGCTGGCCACCGAACTGGGCCTTACCGCCCAGCGGCTGCTGCGTGATCATCGAGTACGGGCCGGTCGACCGGGCGTGGATCTTGTCGTCCACGAGGTGGGCCAGCTTCAGGATGTAGACGTAGCCGACCATGATCTCGCTGTCGTACGCCTCGCCGGTCCGACCGTTGTAGAGGGTCGTCTTGCCGTCCAACTGGATCATCCGGTCACCGTCGACCGATTCGGGCCGCAGGTTGCCGAGGATCTTCTGGATGGTCGGGTGCCTGCCCGCCGCTCCCTCTTCATCCCAGTGGGCGCCGTCGAAGACGGGCGTGGCCACGTGGATCGAGGGCTCGGTGGACGGGCGGGTCTTCTTCTCGATGCCCCGTACCGGCTCGGAACCGACGGCCTCGCCGTCGATCTCCCAGCCCCAACGGGCGCAGTAGCCCAGATGGGCCTCGAGCACCTGACCGACGTTCATCCGTGACGGAACGCCGAGCGGGTTCAGGAGAATGTCCACCGGAGTGCCATCGGCCTGGTACGGCATGTCCTCGATGGGCAGGATCTTGGAGATCACGCCCTTGTTGCCGTGGCGGCCGGCCAGCTTGTCGCCCACGCTGATCTTGCGCTTCTGGGCAACGTAGACCCGGACCAGCTGGTTCACACCGGGAGGCAGCTCGTCGCCGGCGTCGCGGCTCTGCACCCGCACGTCGATGACCTTGCCGGTTTCACCGTGGGGAACCTTCAGCGACGTGTCGCGCACCTCGCGGGACTTCTCACCGAAGATGGCCCGCAGGAGACGCTCTTCCGGGGTGAGCTCGGTCTCGCCCTTCGGGGTGACCTTGCCGACCAGGACGTCGCCGGGCGACACCTCGGCGCCCACCCGAACGATGCCCAACTCGTCGAGATCGGCGAGGATCTCGTCGGACAGGTTCGGGATGTCACCGGTGATCTCCTCGGCACCCAACTTGGTGTCGCGAGCGTCGATGGTGTGCTCGTGGATGTGGATCGACGTGAGGACGTCGTCCTTGACCAGGCGCTCCGAGAGGATGATGGCGTCCTCGAAGTTGTAGCCCTCCCATGACATGAAGGCCACCAGCAGGTTCTTGCCCAGAGCCAGCTCGCCACCATCGGTGGACGAACCGTCAGCCAGCAACTGGCCGGCCTTGACCTTCTGACCCGGCGTGACCCGGATCTTCTGGTTGACGCAGGTGTCCTGGTTGGAACGGACGTACTTGAGCAGCTGGTGGGTGACCTTGCCGGCCTTGGCGTAGTCCATGGTCACCGACACGCCGTCGATGGCCACCACGGTGCCCGCCTCATCGGCCAGCAGCATGTCGGCGGCATCGTGGGCCGCGCTGGCCTCGATGCCGGTACCGATGTACGGGGCCTCGGCCCGGACCAACGGCACCGCCTGGCGCTGCATGTTGGCGCCCATGAGGGCCCGGTTGGCGTCGTCGTGCTCGAGGAACGGGATCAGCGCCGTGGCCACCGACACGATCTGCTTGGGCGAGACGTCCATGAGCTGGACCTCGCTACCCGGTACGTAGGAGATCTCGGTGGTGGCACCGAAGAAGACGTCCTGTTCGAGCTGCAGCTTGAGGTCGTTCAGCGAGGCGGCCTGCGGCGACCGGCGCACCAGGACGCGGTCGTTGCGGAAGGTCCCATCGTCGTTCAGCGGCGCGTTGGCCTGGGCGACGACGTACTCCTCCTCGTCGTCGGCCGCCATGTAGACGATCTCGTCGGTGACCCGACCGTCGGCCACCTTGCGGTACGGCGACTCGATGAAGCCGAACGGGTTCACCCGGCCGTAGGTGGCCAGGCCACCGATGAGGCCGATGTTGGGACCCTCGGGGGTCTCGATCGGGCACATGCGTCCGTAGTGCGAGAAGTGGACGTCACGGACCTCGAAGCCGGCCCGCTCACGGGACAGGCCACCGGGGCCGAGCGCCGAGAGGCGACGACGGTGGGTCAGACCCGACAACGGGTTGACCTGGTCCATGAACTGCGACAGCTGGCTGGTGCCGAAGAATTCCTTGATGGCGGCGACCACCGGCCGGATGTTGACCAGGTTCTGCGGGGCGATGGCCTCCACGTCCATGGTCGTCATGCGCTCACGGACCACGCGCTCCATGCGGGACAGGCCGATGCGGAGCTGGTTCTGGATCAGCTCGCCGACCGAACGGATGCGCCGGTTGGCGAAGTGGTCCTGGTCGTCGAGGCGGTAGCCGGGCTCACCCTTGGCCAGGTGGAGCAGGTAGGTGCAGGTGGCCAGGACCTCGGACCGGGTCAGGACCGGCGAATCGGGGTCGGGGCGCTCGAGTTCGAGGCCGAAGATCTCCTCGATCTTCTCGATCTCGGGACCGAGCTTCCGGTTCAGCTTGTAGCGGCCGACCCGTGAGAGGTCGTAGCGGCGCGACTCGAAGAAGGCGTTGCGCAGGTAGGCGCGGGCGGCCTCCACGGACGGCGGCTCGCCGGGACGGACCCGCTTGTAGATCTCGAGCAGTGCCTCTTCCTGGGGCGACTTGCGGTCGCCGGCCTCGACGGCCTCCTGCCAGCCCTCGGGGAGCTGGTCCTTTTCCCACTGGCCCTCGAGGTAGTCGAAGTACCGGACGAAGCGATCCAGGAAGCCCGGCTCGTTCTCCTCGTCGTAGCCCAGGGCACGGAGCAGGGTGAACATCGAGATGCGGCGCTTGCGGGCCACCCGGGTCCCGGCGGTGACGTGCTTGCCGGGCTTGTGCTCGACGTCGAACTCGATCCACTCGCCCCGGTAGGGGTGGATGGTGCCGGTGACCAGCTGGTGCTTGGACATGTTTCGCAACCGGTAGCGGTCGCCGGGCTGGAAGATGACGCCCGGGGAACGCACGAGCTGGGACACCACGACACGCTCGGTGCCGTTGATGACGAAGGTGCCCTTCTCGGTCATCCGGGGGAAGTCCCCCATGAAGACCGTCTGCTCCTTGATCTCACCGGTGTTCTGGTTCTTGAACGCGGCGCGCACGAAGATGGGCGCGGAGAAGGTCATGTCCCTCTCCTTGCACTCCTCGATCGTGAACTTCGGCGGAGGGCACAGGTCCTCGTCCGTCGGATCGAATTCGAGCTCCAACGAGAGCGTCTCGCTGAAGTCGGTGATGGGGCTGAGGTCCCGGAACGTGTCGGCAATGCCTTCTGCACTGAACCACTCGAACGACTTCCGCTGGATGTCGATGAGGTGGGGCAGCGGGAGGACTTCCTCCAGATTGCCAAACGAGTAACGGTCCCGGACGAGGGGGCGAGCAGACACCTAGAACTCCTGGCCAGGGTAAACGGACGTGGGCATCACCGTGGACACGTCGACGAACGCCAAGAAAACAGCACGAATGACGGGCGCGACCACGGCAACTGAGGATCCTAACGGTCGCGCGCCAAGAGGCACAACCCCCAAAGGGGCAGCACGGACATGCCCCGAGGGGCTGACCTGACGCGCACGGTACGGGTTCGGCGCGCGTCGGTCAAGGACTATCCCCCGATCGACATGAAACTGGAAAGGCAGGCAACTGGAACCGGGCGAAACGGGAGCCTTCGGAAAACGACGGAACCCCGGGCCTCGTCCGAAGACGGGGACCCGGGGTCCGTGCGAGCGCCCCGAAGGTGGGGCGCTCAACGAGATACTGCTACTTGATCTCGATGCTGGCGCCGGCGGCCTCGAGAGCCTCCTTGGCCTTCTCGGCGTCCTCCTTGGAAGCGCCCTCCAGCACGTTGGCCGGAGCACCATCGACCAGGTCCTTGGCGTCCTTCAGGCCGAGGTTGGTGAGCGAACGCACCTCCTTGATGACCTGGATCTTCTTGTCGCCAGCGCCGGTCAGGACGACGTCGAAGGAGGTCTTCTCCTCCTCCTCGCCACCACCGTCGCCGCCGGCCGGGGCCGCAGCAGCCACGGCCACCGGGGCCGCAGCGGTAACGCCGAACTTCTCTTCGAAGTCCGACAGCAGCTCACTGAGCTCCAGCACGGTCATCCCGGCGATCGCGTCCAGGATCTCTTCCTTCGTCGCCATGATCACTCCTCTTCTTCGTTGTCGTCTTGGCTGACAGGTGCACCGACGGTGTCGGTGCCTTCGTCCGCGGCCGCCTCCTCCGAGGAGGAGTCGGCAGCTTCGGTTTCCTCGGCGGCGGGTGCCGCATCGGTCTCGTCCGCAGTGGGAGCGCCGGGGGCACCCCCCTGCTCGATCAGGGCCTGCAGTGCGTAGGCCATGTTCTGCGGCAGCGCCTTGAGTAGGGCGGCGAACTGCTGCATCGGGGCGGCCATGGCGCCGGCCAGCTGGGCCAGCAGCACCTCGCGCGGGGCGATCTCGGCCAGTGCCGAGATCTCCTCGGCGGTCAGCCGCTTCTCGTCCAGCAGGCCACCCTTGATGATCAGGGCCTCGTTCGCCTTGGCGAACTCCTTGAGTGCCTTGGCCACGCCCACCGGATCACCGGCCGAACCGTCGGCCTGCTCGCCCACGAAGGCAATGGCCGTCGGGCCGGTCAGCAGGTCGTCGATCTCGAGGCCCAGCTCCTCGACGGCGAAACGCACCAGGGTGTTCTTGTACACCTTGTACTCGCCGCCGGACTCGCGCAGAGCCCTTCGCAACTCGGCCATGGCCGGGACATCGAGGCCCCGGTACTCGGTCAGGACCGCGGCATCGCTGGCCGAGAACTTCTCTCGGACCTCGTCGACCACCGCGACCTTCTCAGATCGGGCTTCTCCCACGCTCACACCTCCTCGTCTGTTCAGTTCGGTCGGGCCGGCTCTGCCGTACCCACCCGGTTTGCGGTTGTCCTGTCATGCCGACCCGGAGGTCGGCCGCACACCGCAGACCGGGAGCCGGGTGAACCCGGATCCGATCAGGAGGTCTCCCCTGCTCGGGCGGTCGATCGGTGCGCCGGACGGATCCGGTTGGCACCGGGACTCGTTCTGCGCCATGGCGCAACCCGGAGGTCTTCGGTGAGCGTGTCGATTGTGTCGGTCAGGATACCGGCGGCCGCCGATGCCCCCACCAGGGGTTGCCTCCGGCTACTCGGAGAGCCGGCCCGGATCAATTCGGATGCCCGGACCCATGGTCGATGAGATCGACACCTTCTTGAAGTACCGGCCCTTGGCCGATGACGGCTTCAGGCGTTCGATCTCCTCGAGGGCGGCGGACAGGTTGGCACCCAGCGCTGCGGCGTCGAAGCTGACCTTGCCGATGGGCAGGTGCACGTTGCCGTACCGGTCGGTACGGAACTCCACCTTGCCACCCTTGAACTCGCCGACCGCCTTGGCCACGTCGACGGTGACCGTGCCGGACTTCGGGTTGGGCATGAGCCCACGCGGACCGAGGGCCCGACCGAGCTTGCCGACGGTGGGCATCATGTCCGGCGTGGCGATGGCCACGTCGAAATCGAGCATGCCACCCTCAACCTCGGCAGCCAGCTCGTCACCACCCACGTGGTCGGCGCCCGCCTCGCGGGCCGCGTTGGCGGCCTCGCCCTGGGCGAACACGGCGACGCGGACGTCCTTGCCGGTACCCGACGGGAGGGCGACGGTGCCGCGCACCATCTCCTCGGCCTTGCGGGGGTCGACGCTCAGGCGGACCAGCAGGTCGATCCCCTCGTCGAACTTCGCCCCGGCCAACGAGGAGGCCAGGTCGAGGGCCTCGGTTGCCGAGTACATCTGATCGCGGTCGTATCGGGACGATGCGTCCGTGTACCGCTTGCCTTGCTTACCCATGTCGCCTTCTCCTTGATCCAGCTCCCTCGGGCGGGTCGGTGACTCCGGTGGGGCGAGGTCCTCCCCCATCCCGGAACCGCTGTTGCGGTGACCCTCGATCTCGGTTTTCAGGTTCCCGGTCGGGCCGGGAGCCGTCAGATCAACTGACGGCGATGCCCATGCTGCGGGCCGTGCCGGCGACCTGGAGCTTGGCGCCCTCGATGTCGATGGCGTTCAGGTCGGGCATCTTGGACTCGGCGATCTCGGTCACCTGGGCCCAGGTGATCGAACCGGCCTCTTCGCGTCCCGGGTTCTGCGATGCCTTGTCGAGGCCCGCGGCCTGACGGATCAGGAACGAGGTGGGCGGCGTCTTGGTGACGAAGGTGAACGACCGGTCCTCGTAGATGGTGATCTCGACGGGAACGATCTGGCCGCGCTTGTCCTCGGTCTTGGCGTTGTACTCCTTGCAGAAGTCCATGATCGCCACGCCGTGGGGGCCGAGCGCGGTACCGACCGGCGGGGCCGGCGACGCCTGGCCGGCCGGAATCTGGATCTTGACGACCGCTACCATCTTCTTCTTCGCCATGTCTCGGATTCTCTGTTCGTGATCGGGGTTTCGTGGTGGGATTTCTCGCCGGAACAGAAGGCTGGAAGCCTCCGGTCCCGGTCATCGGCCGTCGGGGCCGATCGGGGGAACGGTCAAGTCTGGTGCCGGACTGGTCGATCGGCAACCTGTACCCCGCCAGGGGTCACGTGGTGAAGGTCACGCGGTTGCCGGTCGGCCGGTACGGGCGTCGGATCAGAGCTGGGCCACCTGGGCGAACTCCAACTCGACCGGGGTCTCCCGGCCGAAGATGTTGACGAGCACCTTGACCTTGAGCTGGTCCTCGTTGATCTCCTGGATGGCGCCGGAGAAGTCGGCGAACGGCCCCTCCTTGACGCGGACGGTCTCGCCCACGCCGAAGCCGAACCGGGCCTTGGAGCGCTTGGGCACCACCGACTCGGACTCGTCGGCCACCGGCAGGAAGGTCTCGACCTCCTTGCGGCTGAGACGTGACGGCTTGCCGCCCGCCCCGACGAAATTCACGATGCCCGGCGTGTCGCGGATGGCCGCCCACGCCTCGTCATCGAGGTAGCAGCGCACCAGCAGATAACCGGGGAACACCTTCTTGGAGACGGTGACCTTCTTGCCGTTGCGGAACTCGTCGACATCCTCCATCGGGATCTCGACCTCGAGGATGCGATCCTCCAGGTGCATCGAGGCGGTCCGGGCCTGCAGGTTCTGCCGTACCTTCTTCTCGTAGCCCGACTGGGTGTGGACGACGTACCAGTTGCCGCGGCGGTCGTACGCGCTCTCGACGACGGGCGCCGGCTCCTCGTCGGAGTCACCGTCCAGGAGCTCGTCCTCGTCGACGACCAGTTCCTCCGAAACGGCGGGTTCCTCGGCCGGTTCCCCGACTGGTTCCTCGGCGGGAGCGTCGTCTTCCAACTGGTCTTCCGGCTGGTCGGCCGACTGGGCAGCCTCCGACGCGGCCTCCGGGCCGGCGTCGGACGGATCCAGAACCAGGGTCCCGGTGGGCAGCAGGTCTCCGGCTTCGACGGGGGCGTCGAGACCCTCTGCGTCCTCGCTTGCCGAGACGGCCGGATCAGCGTTCACGATGGGATCTCCGGTGGTGGACATCAGACGTCGAACAGTTCGAGGACGGACTGGGAGAACACCCAGTCGAGGCCGGCCACGATGGCCGTGATGGCCACGATGGTGATGATGACCACCGCGGTGTAGTTGCCGGTCTCCGAACGGGACGGCCAGGCGACCTTTCGCAGCTCGGCCCGCACCTCGCGGGCGAACTGGCCGATGCCTGCACGTTCCTCGGCCGGGCGGCTCTGCTGCTGACGTCGCTGGCGGATCGGCTCGCCATCGGCGTCGACCTCACCCTGACGCTGCATCATGCGCTTCTGTTCGCGGTTCATCGACATGGGGAATGTCCTCGTGAAATTCAGGTGGCTGTGATCGGGAGCGGTCCGCGTCGGACCGGTCTTGCAGGGCAGGAGGGACTCGAACCCCCAACCGCCGGTTTTGGAGACCGGTGCTCTACCAATTGAGCCACTGCCCTGTGTCCCGACCTCCGACCCGAGGTCGGAATCGGGGGGCGGTACGCCCGGAGGCTACCAGCGGGGTTCCGACCTCCCGCAGGGGGGATCTGGCCTCCCATAGGGCTATCAGACGTCCCGTAGGAAGAACCTCGGGGGGTCTGCCGACAGGAAAACGCTCTCAGCGCGTCTCCTTGTGG
>JAAZXY010000035.1 GCA_014239855.1 Acidimicrobiales bacterium
TCGCCCTGTGGCTCGTCGTGGGGGTCGCTCACGCCGGCGACGGTTGGCGAACGGTCGAAGCCCGCCTGGCCTTCATCAGGTTCACCGGCGAGTGGATGGTCCACTACGTGCTGCTGGCCCTCGGCGGCCTCGCCCTCGTCGGCCTGACCGCCGGCGGGTTCGAGGTACTCGGCATCAGCGCCGACCTCGAATACCCGCTTACCGGGTGGATCCTTCCGTGCGGTGCTATGGGGGCCGTGGTCATCGCCGCCTGGATGGCCGACCGCCGCCTGGAGACCGGTGACGGCATCGCCCCGGTTCTGGCCCGCGCCTTCACTCCCCTGTTCGCCGTCGCCGTGTTCGTCCTGCTCGTCGGGTCTCTCACCGCCGGCGACTTCCTGGACATGGACCGTGACGCCCTCGTGCTGCTGGACGTGCTGCTCCTGGTCGTCCTCGGGCTGCTCCTGTACACGGTCTCGGCCCGGGATCCCCAGGCTCCGCCGACCTGGCTGGATCGAATCCAGATCGCCCTCCTCGTGGCCGCCGTGGTTCTCGACGTGATCGCCCTCACCTCGACGCTGGGTCGCATCGGAGAATGGGGACTGACCGCCAACCGGACCGCCGCCCTCGGCATCAACCTGATCCTCCTCACCCAGTTGGGAGGTTCGGCATGGCTGGCCATCGCCGCTCTCCGGGGACGACGCCCCTTCCCCGACCTCCTTCGTTGGCAGAGCCGGTTCCTCCCCGTGTTCGCCGCATGGGCCACGGTCGTCATGGTCGCCTTCCCACCCGTCTTCGATCTCGTCTGACCCGGCCATCGTCTGCCGGGAACCGGCCCGTAGCCTCCGGGCGATGCACGACTTCGACGCCGACAACGAGGCCCTCGTCCGGGCCGTCCTTGACCACGCCCTCGGGCGGATGGCCGACGAACCGCCCATGCGGCCGGTCAGCACCGACGAGGAACTCCGCGAACTGGTCGGCGAGACGATCACCGCCGAGGGGCTGGGTGGCACCGAGGCGCTGCGTCGCTACGTCGAGCACCTCGCCCCCAACAACATCGCGGCCGACAACCCCCGCTACCTGGCCTTCGTGGCCGGCGCCCCGACCCCGGCGGCCAGCGCCTTCGATTTCGTGGTCGCATCGTCATCGGTCGCCGGATCCAGTTGGCTCGACGGAGCCGGAATGGTCCACGCCGAGAACCGGGCCCTTCGGTGGATCGCCGATCTGGCCGACCTGCCGGCAACGGCCGGTGGTTGCTTCGTCACCGGGGGCACGATGGGCAACCTGTCCGCCCTGGTGACGGCCCGGGACGTGGCCATCCGGGAACGAACGGCCGCCGGGTTGGATCGGCCGGGCCGCTGGGCCGTCGTGGCCTCGGCCAGCACCCATGCCTCGATCGATTCGGCCGCCCGGGTCATGGACGTCGACGTGATCCTCGCCGACCTCGATGACGAACTGCGTGTCACCGGTGAGGCGGTCACCGCCGCCATCGACGGTCGACCCGGGGGCACCGAGGTGTTCGCCGTGACGGCCACCGCCGGGACCACCAACGTGGGTGTGGTCGATGCGCTCGACTCGGTCGCCGACGCCTGTGCCACCGCCGGAGTCTGGTTCCACGTCGACGGCGCCTACGGGGGTGCGGCAATGGCTGCCCCCTCGGTCCGTCACCGCTACGTCGGCGTCGAACGGTGCGATTCGTTGGTCGTCGACCCGCACAAGTGGCTGTTCTCCCCGTTCGACTGTGCGGCGCTCGTGTACCGGGACCCGATGCAGGCCCGCCGGGCCCACACCCAGCACGCTGGCTACCTCGAGCCCCTCATGGACGACACGGTGTTCAACCCGTGTGACCACGCCCACGTACTGACCCGTCGGGCCCGGGGCGTGCCCTTCTGGTTCTCGCTGGCCACCTACGGCACCGACGCCTACCGGGACGCCATCGAACAGACGCTGGCCGTCGCCCGGGCCACCCGGGATCTCGTGGTGGCCGCCGACCACCTGGAACTACTGGTCGAACCCGAGCTGTCCGTGGTGGCCTTCCGACGCCGGGGTTGGGACGCCGACGACTACCAGGCGTGGTGCGACCGGCTGCTGGCCGACGGGACGGCCATGCTCACCACGACCACGTTCGACGGTGAACCGGCCATGCGGGTGTGCATCGTCAACCCCCGGACCACCGTCGACGACCTCGCCGTGATCCTGGCCACCCTCGCCCCCGGGGCCTGACCGTCCGAGGCTCAGGCGGGCTTGGTGGCGATCAGATACTCGACCGCGACACCGATCCGGAGGCCTACCTTCTCATCCCAGAGCGGAGTGAAATCCCGCCGGAGAGACTCCTCGACGTCGTCCTGGCCTCGCTCCTCGATTGCCTTCCAGGTCGGACCCGCCGACAACGACGCTCGGACGAAGTCCTCGAGGTCGGGCACCTCGACTTCGAAGTGGATGGACCGGCGCCCACCCGGTTCCAGGCCGGCCGCCTCGCACATCTCCTCGATGCGGCCCTCGTCGGCGATGCTGCCCAACGCGGCCCCCACGGCGAGTTCGTGGTCCGACAGACAGGTGATCGACGACCACCACTGGTCCCACGGCGCCGGGTCGTCGACCGGGAAGAACGTCACGGCGAACGCCCCGCCGGGTCGGAGCATCCGGGCCGCCTCGACCACCGCCTGGTCGTTGGTCCCCCAGATCCCCCGGAAGCTGCTCACCACGTCGAACGAACCGTCGTCCCACGGCAGGGCGTGCATGTCGCCGTGACGGATGTCGCCGTCCGGCGTCCGGGCTCGGGCAACAGCCAGCAGGCGATCCGACGCGTCCAGGCCATGCACCGTGGCGCCCCGCCGATCGGCCATCTGGACGGCCAGACCGGACCCGCAGCACACGTCGAGGTGGCGGGTGCCCTCGCCCACGCCGGCGACCCGCAGGACCTCGTCGAACTCGGGCCACCAGCCGGTCTCGAACAGGTAGGCCCAGTCCCTGGCCCGGGCACCCCAGCCCTCGTCGACCTCTTCCCAACCCATGTCGGCTCCTCCCGTTCAGACGGTCCCCGTCGACCCTAGGGCTACCGCCGCAGCCGACCGAAGACCGGTCCGACCGTCACCGGTCGCCGCTACGGTCGCCGCATGGGACGCATCTCCAGAACCATCACGTTGGCCAAGGTGTCGTGGCAGGTGCTGCGAAAGGACCGCGAGTTGCTGGTACTCCCGGTGATCTCGTTCCTCGTGTCGATCGGGGCGCTCGTCGTGCTCTGGGTTCCGACCCTGGCCGCCGCAGACCTCTCCGGCCTCTCGTCAGAAGAGGGCCAGGTCGACCCGGTGCTGGTGTTCGCCGGCATCGCCAGCGCACTGATGCTCAGCGTGATCGGCGTCTTCTTCAAGGGCGCCCTGGTGGCCGGAGCCCATGAACGGCTCTCCGGTGGCGACCCCACCGTGAAGTCGGCCCTCAGCCGGGCCGTCACCCACCTCGGCGGTCTGCTGCCGTGGGCACTCCTCACCGCGACGGTGGGCCTCGTCCTGTCGGCCCTCAGAGAGCGGTCCGGCCGACTCGGCCAGTTCGCGGTCAGCATGATCGGCATGGCGTGGGAGGCCGCGTCGTTCCTCGTCATCCCGGCCATCGTGGTCGACGACCACCGTGCAATCAGCGGCCTGAAGGCCTCGGCCTCGCTCCTCAAGCGCACCTGGGGTGAGAACCTCGCCTCCCAGATCGGATTCGGCCTCCTGGGTCTGGCCGCCATGATCCCGGCGGTTCTCGTGGTCTACCTGGCCGGCCCCGTCGGTCTGGTCATCGCCGTGCCCTGGGTGGCCCTCGTCGTGGTGGTCCTGACCGCCCTGGGAGCCGTCTTCCAGACCGCCCTCTACCTCTACGCCACCACCGGATCGGTCCCCGACGGTTTCCAGGACGCCGGCCTGACCGAGGCGTTCGCCACCCGCTGACCCCGGACGCGAGACGACCCCCACCGAAGTGGGGGCCGATCGCACGGTGGGAAGACCGTGTCCAGCGGCGGCTCCTCAGCCATCCGCCAGTGACACCAGCCTAGGGAAGCCGAAGGCGGCCTCAGCGGGGACGCTCTCCGTAGTCCTCCCACGGTGCATCCCGTTCCCTGATGACTTCACGGAAGCCCTTGTCGGAGAACGATTCGGCCCACCGGTAGGCCTCCTCGGTGTGCCGGGTCATCCCGTCGAAGAACGTGCCCAGCATCTGCGACGTCCGGAGCCCCATGTTCTCGTACGCCTGGTTGATGAGCAGCTTGTTCAACGCCAGCTGATTGGCCGGGATGTTGCGGAAGCGCCGGGCCTCGGCCTCGACCTCCGCCGAGAGCTCGTCGGGATCACAGACCTGGGACACCAGCCCGATCCGATGGGCGGTCTCAGCGTCGATGGCCCGACCGGTCAGCAGGTACTGCTTGGCGTGCTCGAGGCCCAACCGGTACACCCAGAGCATGGTGGTCGGCGTGCCGAAGATCCGACTGGGGGCGTATCCGATGTGGGCGTCGGACGCCATGTACAACAGGTCGGCGCACAGGATCAGGTCGGTGGCCCCACCGACCGCCCACCCACGAATCTCCCCGATCACCGGCTTGGGGCACTCCCACACCTTCATGAACCGTCGGACGTTGTTGCCCATGAACTGGTAGTCCCGCACCGGGTCCCAGGCGCCCTCCCGGGGCTCCGGGCCGTTCGCCCCGTAGGGCGTCGACCAACCCGCCTCGTCGCCGGCCGAGGTGCCGACGCCGGTTCCCGCCGTCAGGTCGTAACCGGCGGTCAGGGTGTCGCCCGAGCCCCGAAGCACCACGGCCACCACGTCCCGGGACTTGGTCGCCGTATCGATCCCGTCGGCGATGCCCTGGATGACGGCATCGGTCAACGTGTTCTTCTTCTCGGGGCGGTTCAACGTGATGATGGCGAGGTCGTCACGCTCCTCGTACAGCACCGGGTTCGTGTCGCTCATCTGCTCAGCCTCCCACGGTCGACCATTTCGCAGGTCACCGCACGGGGACGCTCAACCACCGACCACCCCGGCCACCCCGGCCAGCACCAGTCCCAGACCCAGCAGTTGCGGGGGCCTCACGACATCGCCGAACACCACCCGACCAACGGCCACGCTGACCGCCGGGAACATGGCTCCGGTCACCGCCGCGGGCAGCGCGTCGGCCTGGACACCCAGGACGTACAGCGCGGAGGCCAGACCGCCGAACGCTCCGGAGAGCAGCGGCGGCCACCGGACCCCTTTCGGCGGAATCGCCGACTGGCGAAGAGCGACGGCCAGAACCATGGTCAGGAGGCAGGCCACCAGTCGCTGGCTGACGGCCGGCCACGGCCCGCTGGCCGATGACGTGCCGATCAGGACGGACAGTCCGAGCCCGTAGCCGAGGCCCGAGGTGATTCCCCAGAGGAAGCCCTGCCGCACTCCCGCTGTCGCACGGCCACCCACGGTGATGAACACCAGGCCGAGGATGGCCACCCCGACACCGGCGAAGGCCAGCATCGTCGCCTCCTCGCCGCCGGACACCGCGACGCTGAACGGCAGCACCACGGTCATGGTGGCCACCAACGGAGAGACCACGGTCGAGGAGCTCCGGATCACTCCCCCGAGGTAGGTGACCATCCCCACGCCGAAACCCACGCCCGACAGCGCACCGCGGGCGAGGTCCGGCCACAGGAACTCTCCCGAGAGCACGAGGGCGAGTACCAGGGCGGTCGCGGCGGCCACCCCCTGGGAGACCACGCCGACGGCCAGCACTCCCGCCGCGAGCGAGCCCTTCCGTCCGAACATCTCGGAGAACCCGACCGATACGGCGCTGAGAGCACCGAGCAGGGCACCCATCAGATACCACCGTCATCGATGGACCCGCCATCGCTGAACCCGTCATCGATGAACAAGGCCGGGCCGAACATCGCCGGGACACTAGGTCCCGCACGCTCTGGCTCCTAGTGTCCCGCCATCACCGACATCGCCTGCTGGAGGATCCGATGACGACGCTGCTCGACGGTGGCATGGGCCAGGAACTGATCCGCCGGGGGTCTCCCCGCTCGGCCGAGTTCTGGTCGGCGTGGGCGATGATCGAGGACCCGGACCTCGTCCGCGGCATCCATGCCGACTATGTGACCGCCGGCTGCGATGTGCTGACCACCAACAGTTACTCGACGTTCGCCGATCGCCTCCGCCCCCACGGTCTGGCCGACCGGGCCGCCGAGCTGTGCCGGGCCGCCGGACGGCTGGCCCGCGAGGCCGCTGACGCCTCGGACCGTCCCGTCCGGGTCGCCGGGTCGCTCCCACCGCTTCGCCACAGCTACAACCCGGCGCCCGACGCCACCTACGAGGAACTCCTCGAGGAATACACGGCCATGGTCGAACAACTCGACCAGTACGTCGACGTGTTCCTCTGCGAGACAATGGGCGCCCTCCATGAGGCCCGGGCCGCCACCGATGCGGCCCGGACCACCGGGAAAGAGGTGTGGACGTCGTTCACCCTGCAGGGCGGCACCGGCTCCCACCTGCTGGACGGAACCTCGTTCGCCGAGGCCTGCGGGGAGATCGGCGCCGGCACCTACCTGCTGAACTGCTGCCCACCAGAGCAGATCACCGCGGCCCTACCGGTGCTCCGGGAGGCCACCGATCAACCGTTGGGCGTCTACGCCAACGCCTTCCACGGCATGCCGGTCGGTTGGCGGGGCCGAGATGGCAGCCCGCTCCCCGACGCCCGGACCGACATGGGCGCCGATCCCTATACCCGGGAGGTCCTGTCCTGGGTCGAGATGGGCGCCGACATTGTCGGCGGGTGCTGCGAGATCGGCCCCGGCCACATCGCCCGGATCCGTCAGGCGCTCGACACCTGACCCGATCAGGCTGTCGGAACGTGGCGGCGGGACACGAGATCGTTCACCTCGATCTCATCGCGGATCTCGCCCGACGCCTCGTCGGTGCCGGGGTCCAACGGCGTCCCCGTGCCATCGGCGACCCTCGTCATCATGTGGAAGTTGGCGCTCACCGCCACGGCGTCAACCAGGACGTCGGCTCCGGCCGCAGCCAGAAGATCCTCGCGGGCAGCGGCCAGGGGACCCGGCTCGCCGTCCCACATGGCCTCGACGAGCCGGACCAGCAGATGGCCGTGACGTACCCCACCGTCACCCTTGTCCGAGCCGGCGATGGCTTCCAGAGTCACCTCGCCGTCGTGATGGAGGCCACTCAGACCGAGCAGCAACGCGTGGCTGGTCGTTCAGTAGAAGCACTCGTTGAGCTTCGAGGTCCGGGCGGCGATCAACTCCATCTGGACACGCTGGAGCGAGAATCGATCCGAAACCACATCCCCGAACACCGCCCGACCCTCCAGATAATGAGGCGTCGAGAGTCGTGACCTGGCCTCCAACTCCGAAGGCACGCCGCTGAGGGCGCGCCATACGTTCGGTCCCCCGATGTCGGTCGTCGGCACCCAGTGCAGGCGGACCTCGGCATCGGAAGGCGCCTCGCCCTCGGGCTCGCCGGGCTCCGCATCCGGCACGGGCACACGATCCAGTTCCAGCGCATCGGCGAAGCGGTCCACACAGTTCACCTGGGCGACGACCGACACGACCTCGACATAGGCCAGCGCCCCGACGCCCCGGCCGAGAATCGACGCGTGCCACTCAGATGTCAGGGTCCCCGGGTGGTTGGTCAGACGCCAGACGACGTCGACCACCGCATCGGGCAGCGGAGAATCGCCAAGTATCAGCCCATCCACCGTGGAAGGCGACTCCCACGGAGCGAGAGGTTCGGCGTCGCGGGCCCGACGCACTTCTGCGACCATGGCGAGTCGTTGCGTCCCGGTCCACCACGTCCCCGCCTTCGACCACTCGGCCATGGCCTCAGCATGCGAAGCATCCAGTTCGCCTCGGACGGGCAGTTCGGTGACATAGGTCGGCATCTCGGGATCCTCCCAGTCCCCAGCCGTCTGATCAGTACCCGGCCCGGCTCAGGCGGGGCGGAGCGCCATCCGGACTCCGCCTATCTCGTGGTCTGCCGACCGCTCGGATCGGAACTCGAGACCGGAGACACCTTCTCCCCGGTCATCGGTGGGTGCCACGAACCGGATCTCGCCCTCATCCAACTGCAACACGGTGTCCGATCCATCGACCCCGAGGGCGGTCGCCCAACGTTCGGCCATTCCGCGAGGGTCGTCCGCCTGGATCTCGACCGCCACGAGGTCCGACACCACGTCTGTTCGGATGTGCTCACGCCAGACCGGCCCGGCCCACGGCCAGTCGGCCCAGTCGTCGGTCTCGTCGATGGAGAGAATCGCCCCGCCCACGTCCTTCGGATGGAGGTGCACACCCTCGATACCCGGCATCTTCGCGTCAAGAACGATACGGATTCCCAGATCATCGAGTCGACGGCGATCCCCGGCCAGGTCATCGGTCTGGACGAGGACCATGTAGCCACCGTCGCCTCCACGGCGGTCCAGCTGCCGGCCAGCGGCCGTGCCGGTCGTTGTCGGCGAGACGACCTCCAGCAGGCGCTCCCCCACCGGGAACAGCACATTCCGAAGGCCGAACTGCGATACCCCCAGACCGTGAACGCACGGCTCCAGACCGAGATTCCCGACCAGGTCGCGTTCCACGGCATCGAGGCCGTGGGCCACCATCGCCACCTGCCGAAGTCGAACCGCCATGCCGTGAAGGTACAGGGCGTAGGCCTCTGTCTCGGCCGGGACCGGCCCCGGTCCCGGTCCCGTTGCTACGGTCGGCCCGATGCAGACACGACGCCTCGGCAGGACCGGGCACCACAGCAGCATCGCCGTTCTGGGCGGTGCGGCCTTCGCCTCCGACACCCCCGACGAGGCCGACGTCTTTCTCCACGAGGCGCTCGATGCCGGAATCAACCACCTCGACATCGCCCCCGGTTACGGCCTCGCTGAACGGGCCGTCGGTCCCCACCTCCCGGCGATCCGGGACCAACTGTTCGTGGCCGGCAAGACCGCCGAAACCGAACGCGACTGGGCCCGTACCCGCCTGCAGCGAACCCTCGACCGCCTCCAGGTCGACCACCTCGACCTCTACCAGGCCCACGGTGTCACCTCCCTCGAGGTCCTCGACCAACGGGCCGAGGCGTTCGAGGTCATTCTCGAGGCCCGGGACCAGGGCCTGACCCGGTTCGTGGGCGTCACCGGGCACGACCTCGGCGCTCCACGAGCCCACCTCGAAGCAGTCCGTCGCTACGACCTCGACACGGTGATGTTCCCCGTCTATCCCCGGGTCATGGCCGACCCCGACTACCGGACCGACGTCGAGACGCTGCTGGCCGAGTGCATCGACCGGGACGTGGGCGTCATGGCCATCAAGGCCGTGGCGTGGCGACCATGGGGCGACCAGACCCCCGACACCCGAACCTGGTACGAGCCGCAGCGCACTCCCGAGGGGATCGAAAAGGGTGTGCGCTTCGCCCTCTCCACACCGAGCGTCCACGCCTTCTGCACACCGAGCGATGCACCCACCGCCCGCCAGGCCATCGCCGCCGCCAGACGTTTCGAAGCCCTCGACACCAACGAGTGGACGCGCCTCCTGTCGGACGACGACGAACTCATCTTCCCGCTGGCCGACCGGGCCGTGGCAGCCTGGAGTTGACCTTCTCGGAGGTGTCGGGACGTGCCGGGGAGCCGGTCGGGAGAGCCAACGATCCGTGGCAGAATCCCCGACGACCAGCCAGAGCAAGCCACGAAGCGACCACGAAACGAGAGCCACGCCATGCCCGCCATGCAGTTCAAGGGATCCATCAAGGGGCGCCAGCTCCCCGCCATGGACGAGTTCGACGCCAACGCCTTCCTCGATGACTTCGCCGTCTCCGAGGACCCCGACAAGCCCATCACCGCCGGGTGCTACCGCTTGGAGGCCGGCCAGTCGATGACCTACACGTACACGTACCACGAGATGAAATTGATCGTGGACGGCGAGATCACCATCGCCGATGACACCGGCCAGTCGGTGACGGCCACCAAGGGCGATCTCTTCTACTTTCCGCCCGGCAGCACCATCACCTTCTCCACCGAGGACTTCGGCGTCGGCTACTTCGTCGGCCAGCGCGGCGAAGGCGAAGCCTGATTCGTCGCCGCGGCGATTATCCTCTTCAGTAGCCGAACGCCGGGTCGGGATCCGATCCACGTAGGCTTCCCCGTACCGGGTCGATCACGTCCCGGTTCTTTTCAATAGAAAGCGATACCGAATAATGCCGAACGGCACCGTGAAGTTTTTCAATGCAGAGAAGGGCTACGGGTTCCTCTCCGTCGCCGGTGAAGAAGATGTCTTCGTTCACTACTCCAACATCGAGGGCGAGGGCTACCGCAGCCTCGACGAGGGTCAGGCCGTCGAGTTCGAGGTCGGCCCCGGCCGCAAGGGCCCCGAGGCCCTGAACGTCCGCAAGGTCTGAATACGAACTGGTGGGCCGGTCCCGGCGTTAGCCTGAGACCACAGCCCAACCCGCTGCACACCTCCCCTCCGGGGTGAGGTGGCAGAGAGCCCGCCCCACGGGGCGGGTTCTTTCGCGTCCGGACCCCGATCACCCGACCTGGTCGTCCGGCCCCCGGTAATGCCGGAAGCCCGGCACGGAGCCGACGTGCAGCCCCCGGACTCGCCCCATGCGATCCGGCAGTTCGTGCTGCCCTGAGCGGGCCGCCCGAATGGTCAGCCACAACACGGCCCCCAGGGCGATCGCTCCGCCGACCAGCGTCCCGGTCGTCGGCTCTTCCTCCTGCCAGATCCACACCCAGAGTGGGGCCATCACCACTTCGGAGATGAGCAACAGGCTCACGTCGGCGGGAGGCACGAACCGGTGGACGTAGTTCCAGATCGGGGTGAAGAACCCGATCAGCAGACCGCCGGCGATGAAGGCCATCCAGAGGTCGTATGCCGGAGCGCCCAGCCCGGGGCCCGAGGCCGCCACCAGCCCGGCAACCACCGCAGCGACCGTGCCACCAATGAGGGTCGGCACGCCCGGATCGCGCGCCGGCGCACTCCTGATCAGGACCGCGTAGCCGCCCAGGGCGATCGAGAGGGCGATCGACAGGACGATCCCCACCGGATCCCCGACACCCACGTTTCCGCCGACCATCACCACCACGCCGATTCCGGCGGCCAAGATGGCCCACAACGTGTCCCGGCTGACCGGCTCTCCCAGGAACACCCGACCCAGGAGCGCCGCATAGAACGGGCTCGTCGACTGCATCAGCAACACGAACGCCGCCGAGACCCGACTCAGCGCCACCACGAAGAGGGTGAACATGGAGGCCAACAGGAATCCGGCGAGCACCTGACGGAGTCCGGCGTCGCGAACCGCTCGGACGGGATTTCGGCCGGCGACCACGATGATCACCAGTGACACCGCCGCGGCGAAGAAGCTCCGATGGCTCAGGTACTGCCACTCATCGGCCTCGTGGAGGGCCCGGAGGGTGAGCGGCCCAAAACTGAACGCCACCCCACAGATCAACACGGCGACCGATCCCTGGAACCGGTTGAGCGTGGGCGCCATCGGCAGGCTCCTCGTACGTGGACACCGGTACGGACGCCGGCGGTCGACGGACACTAGGCCCTCACCCCGGGCACCGGTCAAGGGTCGGGGGGTGGAATGCCCGATTGGCCCCGTCGGTGCCTCCGGTCACCTATCGGAGGGTCCGGCCCCTGATCCGGTAGCCTGTGGATATCGCCGATGGTCATCCGTCGGTGGGTTCGCTGACGGGAGATGGTTCCCCCGATCGAGGTGAACCACCCGCCCCGCCGATCCGTGCCGGGCGATCCCATCAGAAGCCTTTCCCAGGCAGGCCCCACGAACCGCGGGCCGGAGACCACATGTCATCCCCAACCTTCGCCGATCTCGGCGTGCCCTCTTCCATCTGTGATGCCCTGAACGCCCGAGGAATCACCTCGCCGTTCGCCATCCAGGCGGCCACCATCGCCGATGCCCTGGACGGCCGCGACGTCTGTGGCCGGGCCCCCACGGGCTCCGGCAAGACCCTCGCCTTCGGCATTCCCCTCGTGGCATCCGTCGACCGGGCCGAGCCCCGTCGTCCGCGTGCCCTCGTGCTGGCCCCCACCCGGGAGCTCGCCGAGCAGATCCGTACCGAGCTGCGCACCTTCGCCGGCAAGGTCCGGGTCGGCGTCGTCTACGGCGGCGTCGGCTACGGCCCCCAGCTCAAGGCCCTGCGTGACGGCGTCGACATCCTCGTCGCCTGCCCGGGTCGCCTCGAGGACCTCATCGATCAGGGAGCCCTCAAGCTCAGCGACGTCGACCGGGTCGTCCTCGACGAGGCCGACCGGATGGCCGACATGGGCTTCATGCCGGCGGTCCGCCGTCTGATGGACCAGACGTCCGACGACCGCCAGACCGTGCTGTTCTCGGCCACCCTGGACGGCGACATCGCCAAGCTGACCCGCGACTACCAGAGCGATCCGGTTCGTCACGAGGTCGGCGAGGAGACGCCCGACATCAACGCGGCGACCCACCTCTTCTGGACGGTCGACAAGACCTCCCGAGTCGACCTGACCGCCGAAGCCGTGGCTGCCGCCTGGCCGGCCATCATCTTCTGTCGGACCCGACACGGCGCCGACCGCCTGGCCAAGCAGCTCGCCCGTTCGGAGATCAAGGCTGCCGCCATCCACGGTGGTCGCAGCCAGAGCCAGCGCACCCGGGCACTGGCCGACTTCACCGGCGGCCGCGTGCACGCACTGGTGGCCACTGACGTGGCGGCCCGTGGCATCCATGTAGACGGCGTGGCCTCGGTCGTCCACTACGACCCGCCCGAAGACCACAAGGCCTACGTGCATCGTTCCGGCCGGACCGCCCGTGCTGGTCAGGACGGCGTGGTCATCTCCCTGGTCCAGCCCGACCAGAAGAAGGGCACCCGTCGCCTCCAGCGCGATGTCGGCCTCGACGAGCCGGTGACCAGCCCCGATCTGGCCACCGTCCGCGAGCTGACCCCGCCGGCCGTCCGTCAGCTGGCTCCCGCCGAGCGCGAAGAGCGTCGTGCCAATCGCGGCGACGACAGGTCGCCCGACTACCAGCCGAACAGGAACCGTTCGCATCGGAAGCATCGCAACGGTCCCCGCCATGGCGGCAACTCCCGCAATGGGAGCGGCAATGGCAACCGGAACGAGAACCGGGGCGAGAACGGCAACGGCAATGGCAACCGGAGCGAGAGCCGCACCGACGGTGACAATCGTCAGGGCGGCCCGAAGCGCAACGGCAAGCCCGGCCAGCGAAGTGGTGGCCCCAAGGCGGGCTCCGCCAAGCAGGGTGGCCACCGGCACGGCGGCCAGAACCGCAGCCAGGGTGGCGGCCAGGGTCAGGGTGCCGGTCAGGGCCAGGGCCAGCGATCCGGTGGACCGAAGCGCAACGGCGGGAAGCCCGGCCAGCGCCGCGGCGGCAACGCCGGTGGCGGCGGCCAGCGTCGCAACGCTGCCTGATCCCTCACCGGATCCTCATCTGGCCAACACCGGCCACTTACGGCGTCGCATGGAGACTCTCTCCATGCGAGGCCCGCGCCGTTCCACTCGACTGACCTCTCTGATGACCCATCGGCGGTCCATCGGCCTGCCCGTGGGGCTCCTGTTCCTCGGCCTGATGACCGGCGCATGCGGGTCGGCCGAAGCAGGTTCCGAGGCCCCCAAGGAGACGATCCCTCTCGCCGAGGCTGAGACCGACCGGCGGGAGGCACTCGGGGGCGCCCAACAGCAGTTCAACGCCTGCCTCAACGATGCTGGCTACGAGTTCCGCGGCTTCGCCGGCGACGAGGGCGACGCCGCGGTCATCGATGACCCCGACTACCAGGAGGCGCTCAGCCGCTGCTCGTCCGAGTCGGGCATCGCCGAGCTCCGGAGCAGGTTCGCCGAGTCCCGGGCCGGCCGGACACCGGACCAGGTCCAGGCCGACAACGAAGCCATCCTCGGCGTGGTGGCCTGCCTCCGCACCAAAGGCATGGACCTCGACGATCCGGTTCAGGACGAGACCGGCGCCCTCGACCTACGATCCGCCCTCCGATCCTCGGATGTCGACCCACGCGAAAGCCAGCAGGCACGGGAATGTATGAGCGAACTGCGTCTCCGTCGCCAGCAGGACGACTGATCGTCAGGCGACGGGCCTCCGACCGGCCTTCAGCCCACGGGCCCTCAGCCGACAGACAGGAGCCGGTCGGCGTACCAGCCGGCGAAGCGGGCCACGTTGGGCTCCAGATGTGAGAACCGGCCCTGCCCGGCAAACGGCGACCGCATCCCGCGGTGTTGCCGTTCGAGCATCGGGATGTCCTCGGAGATCGCCACGTCGAACCGTTCGTAGTAGGCGTCGGCCACCTCGGCGAATCGCTCCAGGGCGATCGTCTCGGGCGGAAAGCACACGACCTGTGCGCAGCGGCATCGATCAGGCCCGTCCGGATACACCTCGTACATCCACATCCCCTCCGCCCCGGTGGCGATGACCATCGTCGGGTGGAGCCACGAATAACGGACGCCGCCGGCCTCGCGCTCGTCCAGCGTTGCGATGATCGGCAACGCCTTGGCCTGATCGGCTTCCAGGAGGCCCCCGGTGCCCTGCGTGCTGCTGGAATGCGTGGACCATGCCCCGGTGACCAGGTCGGGGGCGTCGGGTTCGTCGTAGGTGTCATCGATGCTGCCGGGATGCACGTACGGCAGGTGGTAGTACTCGTTGAAGACCTCGGCGAACTCCTTCCAGTTGCAGTCCACGGTGAACTCGCGTCGGCGGGTCGTCGCCAGGGAAGCGAGATCCCAACGCTCGTGGACCGCTCCGAAGTCGCCCAGCCAGCCGTCGATGGCCGGCGGTGAGGCCTCGAGGCTCACGAAGGCGAAGCCGAGACGCTCGGCCACCACGAACTCGTGCAGCCCGTGTTCCCCCCGATCGAAGCCCTCGGACTGCTGCATGCTCGGCGCACCGAGGAGTCGACCGTCCAGCCCGTAGGTCCAGAAGTGGAAGGGACAGCGCATCCGGGTGCAGTGCCCCTCCCCTTCCATCACCTGGGTAGCCCGGTGACGACACGTGTTCGCGTAGGCCCTCAGAGCGCCGTCGTCATCACGGACCACCACCACCGGCACCCCAGCCAGGTCGATCGCCGCGTAGGCCCCGGTTCCGGACCAACGATCGCTCCGACCGACCCCCACCCAGCCCTGTCGGAAGATCACCTCGGCCTCGAGGGCGGCAACCTCCGGATCCACGTAGCACGCGGCGGGCAGGGAATGGCCGGTTGCCGACGACCCGGTACACCGGCTCAGCGCCTCGGCCAGATCGCCGGACAGTCGCCCCTCCGAATCCATGCGCGGATTGTAGAAGCACCGACCCGCCGGTCACCTACGGTTCCCGGGATGTCCGACAACACACCCGCCACGCTCGAACTCACCCTGGACGAGATTGAGGAAACCACCCGACGAGGCCTGGTTCGCCACGGAGCCGCCCCCGGCATCGCCGCTCTGGTCGCCAACGCCGTCCGGGTGGCCGAGGGAAACAACAACCGCATCTGCGGGCTCTACTACCTGGAGAGCTACTGCCTGCAGCTCGAGTCAGGCCGGATCGACGGGACCGCCGAACCGGCGGTGACCACCGATCGGCCCGGCGCGGTCCGCGTGGACGGAGGCCTCGGGTTCGCCCAGTCGGCCTTCGCGGCCGGATTCCCGACTGCCGTAGCTTCCGCCCGAGCCAACGGGATCTGCGGCATGTCCGTGGAACACACCCATACCTGCACGTCACTCGGGTACTTCACCGAGCAGTTCGCCCGGGAAGGGCTGCTGGCCATCGGAATGACCAACGCCTCCCCACGGGTATCGCCGCCCGGCGGCTCGGTGCCCGTTCTGGGCACCAACCCGATCGCCATGGCCGTTCCCGACGGCGAAGGCGGCATCGCCCTCCAGTTCGACTTCTCCACCAGTGCGGTGGCCCTCGGCAGGATCACCATGGCCGCGGCGGCCGGCGAGGAGATTCCGTTGGGCTGGGCGGTGGATGCCGAGGGGATGCCGACCACCGACCCGCAGGCCGCGCTCGCCGGATCACTGGTCTCGGCTGGCGGCTACAAGGGCTACGGCATCAGCCTGATGGTGGAATTGCTGGCCGGAGCGATGACCGGATGCCGTCTCAGCGCCGACGTCCCTCCGCTCAAGACCACCGAGGGTGAACCCCACGATCTGGGCCAGTTCTACGTCGTGGTCGACCCGTCCTCGTACAGCGGCGCCGGCTTCCATGACCGCTTGAAGGCGCTCGGCGAGAGCATCACCTCCCAGCCCGGTGCACGCCTGCCCGGTGCCGGCCGGGTGCCCACCGATCCGGTCACCGTCGAGGGGCCGTTGTGGGCCCGGGTTCTCGAACTGGCCGGCGACTGACCCGTCAGTCCTCGATCCCGTCCAGGATCGACTCGGCCACCAGGAACGACCGGGCGGCGATGACCAACGCATCGAAGGCACGCTGGTCGACGCTCAGGCCCTCACGAGCCGCCCGGGCGCTCGCCGCACCGTCAGCAGGTGTCGAAGCCCCGCAGACATCGAGTCCATCGACCGTCGTGGCGGCTGTCGCTCCATCCGGCAGGCCCTGAACCCCGAGCCCCCGTCCGCCGATGTCGGCGACCACCGAAGCCAGAGCGGCCAACGGCGTCGGCACCCCGAACGTCGCCACACCGGAACCGTTCGCCCTCGCCTCGACCTCAGCCTCCACGAGGGCATCCGGACCGGCTCCGAACTCGGCGACCAGCCGCTGCGGGTCACCGAGCGCCGAGGCGAAGACCTCCACCGCACCGCCGAGATGCACCTCGGCCGCCGTGACGTTCCGGCCGGCCCGGTCTGCGGCTCCGGCATCCAGCCCGGCCACCCGGGCGCACCGGAACACCAGGTCGTGGATCTCGCGGGGCGCGACCACCACCTGGTGGCGACCGTCGGTCACGACGGGAACACCTCGCCGAACAGCCGCAGCCAGTTCCCACCCAGGACGAGATCCCGCTCACCGGGAGTGAATCCGGCCTCATCAAGCCCATCGGACAGGCTCCCGAAGTCCTTCGGGCCATCGAACCACGTCGGCCACGGCGGAAACGACGGTGCCGCGGACGGCGCGGTCGCCCGGTCCCAGCGTCCGTTGCGCATCCAGCCGAGTGAGTCGGGGCTCCAACCCAGGACGGCATCGGACCCGATGGCCACGTGTTCCACGCCGACCGCCTCGGCCAACGAGGCCACCATCGAGCAGTACTCCGCACGGGTCACGTCGGCCCCGCCCATGAAGAGCGGATAGAGGGTGCAGCCGATGACGCCGCCCCGCTCGGCCACCGCGGCGACCAGGTCGTCGGGCTTGTTGCGGGGCGAGTCGCAGAACGCCGCCGGGTTGCCGTGTGTGATGGCGATGGGCTGCGCCGAGGCCTCCACGGCGTCGCGGCCGGTGACGTTGCCGACATGGGATATATCGACCAGCACACCGGCGTCGTTGAGTGCGGCGACCATCCGATGGCCGGCCCGGGTCAGACCTCCGTCATGTGGTTCCCAACAACTGGACCCGAGATGGTTGGCGATGTTGTAGGTCACCTGGACCACCCGGATGCCGACGTCGGCGAAGATTCCCGCCATCTCCGGGTCATCGCCCAGCATGGAGCTGTTCTGGAAGCCGAGAACCACGCCGAGCACGTCGTCGGCCGCCGCGGCGTGGATCTCGTCGACGGTCCGGACGATCCGGATCACGTCCGCGTTGTGCCGGCAGAGGTGCCGGAAGGCGCCGATCCGGGTCATGGCCCCGGCCAGGTCCTCCCACACGCCGACCGTGGCGTGCACCACGTCGACCCCGCCGGACCGCACCTCAGCGATCACCTCGCGGGACCAGTCGTTGATCTGCAGTCCGTCGATGATCATGGTCATTCCTCTCGTGAGGCCTCTCGCGAGGCCTCTCGTCATGCGGGCCGGGCCGGAAGGACCCAGTCGTCGGTCGTGTGGGGTCCCAGTTCAGCCAGCCGTGGCGCCCCCTGAAACAGGGTCACCCGGAGCCAGTCGGTGGACTTGGGCTTGAACTCGTCCATCCCGTACTGCGCCAACTGGAAACGTTGGATCTGCAGGGGCAGGTAACCGGTCGAGCACGTGTTGTCCCGAGGCTCGCCGTAGCGGCGATCGCTGGCCACCAGACGTTCGAGAGCCGCTCGGTGTTCCGGATGGTCGGCCAGCACGGCGGCCACCGATTCGTCGGCCTTCCGGCCGGCCAGAGTGCGCCCGAACCTCCAGAGGCGCAGCGCCACGTCGACGGCGACGTCCCGGCCCTCGGGGGCCAGTCGATCGCGGCGGGCCCGTCGGGGTTCCTCGGTGTTGTCGCTGACCACCCACCAGAAGGCGTCAGCCGGTGGCTCCTCGAGACCCAGATCGCCCAGCCACCCGAACCGCTCGTCGAGCATTGCCCGAACCTCGGCCACCGTGACCGTCGGATCGGCCGACGAATGCTCGTCGACCAGGAAGAGCAGGTCGAACTGGTCGTCGTCGCCGTCATGGAGTTCCAGCAGCAGGGACACCACCATCTCCGACGTCTCCGGCCCCTCCTGTTCGGCCCACCGGTAGAGGGCGTCGTACGGGTCGGGCCCATCGGCCACCCGGCCCCATGCCTCGGCCACGCCGTCCAGCAGCGGGACCAGCGCCTGCGAGTTCAGGAACGGCGTGCAGTCGTCGTCGGATCCCGAGGCGAAGTGTTCCCGGGCCCTGGCGATCCACCCCCGCAGCACCACCCCGTCGGCAGGCGCGGCGGCCCGCTCCCTCACGTCCGCGAGGGCCATCTCACGCACCCCCACCCAGGCATCGAGCACCCTCGGGTGCTTGAAGGCGTACGGCACCAGCCCGAGCCCGGTGGCATTCCCCAGCCCGAAGTACCGACGCCACGTACCGTCGAACCCGACCGCCGTCTCGCCTCCCTTGGCCCGGGCGCAGTGCTCGACCATGTCGTAGCCCAGTTCCCGGAACATCCAGGCAGCCACGAACTGGGCCCGGTACGGGACCCGGAACGGATGGTCGCCCGGGTAGCCGGCGAACGAGCGCATCCCGAACTTGCCGTTGGCGTAGAAGGCCGTGCTTCGCAGGATGTAGCCGGCGTCTCCCACCCGATCGGGGTCGGGCTGGCGACCGGCGGCCAACTCGTCGACCAGGTAGCCGAAGAACCGGACGCTGCGATTGCCCCGGGTCAGGCTCAGGATCCGCGGATCCATACGGCTCTTCTCCTGTTCGGGCACCTCGATGCGAAGGCGGGCCAGGAGGTCGTCGTCGACGTCCCCGTCAACGAGGACGCCAGCCACCTCCCACCGGTCGGCGATCACCCGATCGGTGTGGTCGGCCTCGTCGATCGTCGTGGTGAACACCACGAAGCTGAACCGATGTGTCCCGGTGTCCACCGCGTAGATCGACTCCCCACGACCCTCGGCATCCAGGTCCTGATGGACCCGGCCCGCCGTCCAGCCGTCAGCCACCGCCCGACGCAGCATCGTCCGGCTGAAGCTGTAGCGACTCAGGCGCGCCGCTCCCAGCACGTCGGGCCGCATCGCATAGGCGGCAGGTCGAATGCTGCCCGAGCGGGCGTCCAACTCGGCCTGGAGGAGATCGGCGCTCATCGTGGTGATCGGTGGCACGGCGGCAGCGTAGGTCCTGTCAGTGGCTCGGATCTCGACTCCGGCCATCCACGCGGAACACCCGCCTCCAACTCGAGGCGGGTGCATCCCGGGATGTCCCGAACGGAACCACTCCCTACGGCGCCGTCCGAGTTTCCGTCGGACACCAGCGCCCAGTCGCCCCGTCCCCCCAATGCTCCCACCGGAGCCCCATGACATCAAGGGGCCACGGCAAGGTCGCCTCCCTGATGCGGTCGCGGGACCTGTCAACCACATGCTCCTCTCCACGCTCTACCCTTTCGCCCCATGCACCCGGCCAGACACCTCAAGCCACTGGCGGCACTTCTCAGCCTCCTCCTTCTCGCTTCGGCGTGTGGTTCGAAGACCGTGTTCAAGGAGGAGGTCGCCGACATCATCCACAGCCGATGTGTGGCCGGGCTCGAGCAACAGGCCGGCTCGGTGGCCGCCCTCGAGGAGGCCGGGC
>JAAZXY010000036.1 GCA_014239855.1 Acidimicrobiales bacterium
GGTGGAGGGCCCGTCTACCTCAGCTTCGACATTGACGGTCTTGACCCTGCCTTCGCTCCGGGCACGGGAACCCCTGAGGTCGGCGGACTGACTATGCCTCAGGCCCTCGAAGTGATTAGGGGCTGCCGCGGCCTCGACCTCGTGGGCTGCGACCTCGTCGAGGTGGCCCCCATCTACGACACCACCGGCATGACCAGCCTGGTGGCCGCCAACCTGCTCTACGAGATGCTCTGCGTGCTGCCGGGTGTCCAGACCCGTGACTGACGGCCCGACGGTCACCGGCGGGACCTCGACCGCCGGGCCCAGCCTCACGCCCTACTTCATGATCCTGTTCGGGTCGTCGGCCGGGCTGGCGTCCATCATCGTGCTGCTGGCCGAGATCCGCCGCGAGCTGGGGCTCTCCGAGACCGGCATCGGCCTGGCCATCGCCTCGGGTTTCGCCGCGGCGTTCGTGGCCTGTCTGGCCATGGCCCCCCATGCCGACCGGGGCCGGGCCCCGGCCATGCTGCGGGGCGGCCTCGCCCTGGGAATCGTCGGGCTGGTGCTGCTGGCCGTCGGACAGGACCTGTGGCACTACATGCTGGGACGGGCCGTGTTCGGCTTCGCTCTGGGCACCGCCGGCCCGGCAGCCCGTCGGACGGTCATCGTGGCCGACCCCGGGAACCTGGGCCGCAACATGGGCCGTCTGGGGGCGTGGGACGTCGGCGGCTTCGTGGCCGGTCCGATGATCGCCGCTCTGCTGACCGCCATTGGCGGCTTCCGGTTCACGTTCTGGGCCATGGCCGTCGCCCTGGCCGCCCTGCTGCCCGTCGCCTTCCGGGCCCAGCCCGACACGGCGGCCCGCGACGACGAGGGACTCGGACTCAAGGGCCTGCTCCGGATCCGCCGCCTGGTGGGCGCCTTCTTCGTGGTGGCCGCCTACTTCGTGTTCATCGGTGCCTTCGAGGCCGTGTGGATCCTCGAGATGGACACCCGGGGTGCCACCCAGACCGCCCTGGCCGTCGGGATCACCCTGGCCGCCCTGCCCATCCCGCTGCTGTCGCCGCTGGGCGGTTCGCTGGCCCAGCGGTACGGCGCACGTCGGTGGGCCATCGGTGGTCTGGTCAGCATCACGCTGTTGACCACGTTCTACGGCATCGTCCCCGGTGTGGCCGCCCTGGTGGCCGTCACCATGGTCACCTCGGTGCTGGAGGGCTTCACCTTCCCGTCGGCCCCCATGCTGGTGGCCGCCGCGGTGCCCGAGAACCGACAGGCATCCGCCCAGGGGCTCATGAGCGCCGTCGAGGTGGCCACCGCCGCGGTGGCCGCCGTGATCCTGGCCGTCATCTACGACCGCCACGGCGACCTGACGGCCTGGATCGTCACCGCGGTCACCATGGCAATCCTGCTGGTGATCGGTGCCATACTCACGCGACCCGCCGACCACCAACGTGTCCGGCCCGGCGTCCCCGCCGACCCGATCAGGAGGCCCTTCCAATGACCAACGCTCTGCTCCACCCGTTCTCCCCTCCGGCCATGGCCGAGGGCGACTTCATCGACATCGTCCGCGGTGAGGGCTCGCTCGTCTACGACGCCGACGGCAAGGACTACGTCGACGGCATGGCCAACCTGTGGCTCTGCCAGGTCGGGCACGGACGCACCGAGATCATCGACGCCGTCACCGCCCAGATGCATCAGATGGAGGCGTACAACACCTTCGCCCCGTTCACCAACGGCCCGGCGGCCCGGGTGGCCGAGATGATCGTGGAGCGTTCACCCCACCCCGACGGCCGGACCTTCCTGGGTTGCTCAGGTTCCGAAGCGGTCGACACCGCCCTCAAGATCGCCCGTCTGGTCCAACAGCGCCGGGGCACCGAGGGTCGCCAGATCATCATCAAGCGAACCAACGGCTACCACGGGACCAACTTCGGTGGGACGTCAGCCCAGGGCATCGCCCCCAACCGGGAGGGCTGGGGCGACCTCGTCCCCCACTTCCTGGAGGTCCCCCACGACGACCTCGAGGCCATGGCGACGATCTTCGCCGAGCAGGGCGACCGCGTGGCCGCCGTGCTGACCGAGCCGCTGCAGGGTGCGGGCGGCGTGTTCCCGCCGGCCGACGGCTACCTCGAGGGCCTGCGCCGCCTGTGCGATGACAACGGAGCGCTGCTCATCTTCGACGAGGTGATCTGTGGCTTCGGCCGGACCGGCGAGTGGTTCGGCGCCCAGACCTTCGGCGTCACCCCCGACCTGATCACCTTCGCCAAGGGGGTCACGTCGGGCTACCTCCCGCTGTCCGGGGTGATCGTGTCCCGGGCCGTGTGTGCCGAACTGGAGGAGGATCCGGGCTTCCTGCTGCGGACCGGCTACACGTACTCCGGCCACCAGGCCTCGTGCGCGGCGGGCATCGCCAACCTCCGGATCATGACCGACGAGGGACTCGACCAGCGGGCCAACCACGTGGGCGAGAGGCTCCAGGAGGGCCTCCGTGCCCTGGAGGCCGACGGCCACATCGAGTCGTGGCGGGGCATGGGTGCGGTCTACGCCGCCGAACTGGGTCGGGATTCCATCCCGGTGCGAAACGCCATCCTCGAGGCGGGGGTGATCGTGCGACCCATCGGCACCTGCCTGGCCATCTGCCCGCCGCTCGTCATCACCGACGACGAGATCGGGCGGGTCATCGACACCATGGCCGACGCCCTTCGCTGACGGGAATCGGGCGCTGACCTGGGCTCCAGCAGCGGGTAGGGGCGTCAGCCCGTACCCCAGGAGAACGTCATCTTCTCCATCTTGAGGATGGAGAACACCTCGGTGGACGCCACTCCCTCGATGGCCCGGATCCGGTCGTTGACCAGCGCCAGGAGGGCCTCGTTGTCCTCACAGAGGACCTCGGCCAGCACGTCGTAGCGACCGGCGGTGATCAGGACGTACTCGGCTTCCCGGCATTCGGACACCGCGGCGGCCACCACCCGGACGTCGCCCGACACGCTGATCCCGATCATGGCCTGGGTGGACAGGCCGAGGCTGAGGGGATCGGTCACCGCCACCACCTGCATGACCCCGCGCTCGGTGAGCCGGTTCACCCGCTGGCGAACCGCGGCCTGGGAGAGGCCGACCCGTGGAGCCAGGTCGGCGTACGACATGCGCCCGTCCACCTGGAGTTCGACGAGGATCGCCCGATCCTTGTCATCGAGGGGGAAGACCTCGCTCGTAGACCGCCCCGGGGCCCCCGTCAGCTCGTTCACGATGCCGCTCCTAAACGCCCAGCTCGGCCATGGCCTCGGTCAGCGCCTGACGGAGTTTCGAGTTGATCTCCTCGAACTCGTCGGGGCCGGCGATGAGCGGTGGCGAGAGTTGGATGACCGGCTCGCCCCGGTCGTCGGCCCGGCAGATGAGACCCAGCTCCAGCAGGCGGTTGGACAGGAAGCCCCGCAGCAGGTGCTCGCGTTCGTCATCGCTGAACGATGACCGGGTGTCGCGGTCCCGGACCAGCTCGATGCCGTAGAAGTAGCCGGCTCCCCGGATGTCGCCGATGATGGGCAGGTCGGCCAGGTCGTCCAGCGCGGCCCGGAAGGCCGACTCGTTGGTCCGGACGTGGCCGATGATGTCCTCGTCCTCGAAGACCTGCAGGTTGGCCAACGCCACCGCACAGCTCACCGGGTGGCCGGCGAAGGTGATGCCGTGGAGGAACGAATCGCCGGTGCCCACGAAGGGCTCGGCCACCCGGTCGCTCACGATCATGGCGCCCAGCGGCGCATAGCCCGAGGTGAGTCCCTTGGCCGTGGTGATGATGTCGGGCTGGTAGCCGAACCGCTCGCAGCCGAACATGTGGCCGATCCGACCCCAGGCGCAGATGACCTCGTCGGACACCAGCAGCACGTCGTGGCGGTCGCAGATCTCACGGACCCGCTCGAAGTAGCCGGGGGGCGGCACGAAGCAGCCCCCGGCGTTCTGGACCGGCTCGAGGAACACCGCAGCCACCGTGTCGGCGCCCTCGGCGAGGATGGCCTCCTCGATGGCGTCCGCGGCATGCAACGAGCAGTGCGGGTCGTCCTGACAGGTCGGACAGCGGTAGTGGTTGGTCTCGGGCACCTTGATGGCGCCGGGCACCAACGGCTCGAAGACCGTCTTGATGGAGTCCAGGCCGGTGATGGACAGGGCCCCCATCGTGGTGCCGTGGTAGGCGATGTTCCGGCTGATCACCTTGATCTTGTCGGGGCTGCCCCTCAGCTTGAAGTACTGGCGGGCCAGCTTCCACGCCGATTCGACGGCCTCGGAACCACCGGTGGTGAAGAACACCCGGTTCAGGTCGCCGGGGGCCAGTGAGGCGATCCTGGCCGAGAGCTCGATGGCCGTCGGATGGCCGTAGGTCCAGATGGGGAAGTAGCCCAGCGTGGCGGCCTGGTCGCCGGCCGCCCGGGCCAGCTCGGGGCGTCCGTGGCCCAACTGGCTGACGAAGAGGCCGGCCAGCCCGTCCAGGTAGCGGTTGCCCTCGGCGTCCCAGACGTGGCAGCCCTGGCCACGTTCGATGATGCGGGTCCCGTCGATGTCGTTCTTGAGGACCGAGAAGTGGCCCCACAGGTGCCGCTCGGCCAGTTCGGCCAACCTCTGGTGTTCGCTCATCGATCTGGTCCCGTCATCGGTGTTCGTCTCGGTCCGTGCCGCCGTTCGGCGGACGGATGGTTCCCGCCCGGTCGACGGGCCGGGGCGCTCGAGGCACCCCGACCCGCCGACTGGAGAGGATCAATGGGAAAGGCTGCGGATCAGCCGCGAGCCCTGGTCAGTGCGTCGGTGTACTCGATCTCGAACTCACCCGTGTCCTCGATGAACTCGAGACGCTTCATGGCCTCGGCCGTCGGGTAGATGATCGGGTTGTCGAGCACCTCCTGGTCGATGAACTCCTCGGCGGCGCCGTTGGGGCTGGCGTACCAGTTGTAGTTCGTCAGCTGGGCGCCGTTCTGGGCGTCGAGCAGGAAGTTCGTGAAGGCGAACGCCGTGCAGGGGTGCGGGGCCTCGGCGAGGACGGCCATGCCGTCCACCCAGACCGTGCCACCCTCGTCGGGCACGAAGTACGTGTACTCGCTCTCGCCCTCCTCGAAGTCCCACAGGAAGTTGCCGCTGTAGCCGTGACCCACGATGGTCTCACCGGCCACCACGAGCTCGCTGTACTGGTCCGAGTCGAACGCGGCGACCCGGCTGACGGCGTCGGCGATGACCGCCTCGGCCTCGGCCAGCTCATCGGCCGACGTGGAGTTCAGGGAGTAGCCCAGGTACTTGAGCGCGGCGCCCATTGTCTCGCGGGGGTCGTCCAGCAGGCTGATCCGACCGTCCAGGCCGTACTGCTCGGCCACGTCGGCGTCGAACAGGAGGCTCCAGCTGTGCGGGATGTCCGTACCGGTCACGCCGAGGTCGATGCCGATGCCCGTGGTGCCCCACTGGTACGGCGAGGTGTACGTGTTGCCCGGATCGAAGGGCGGATCGGAGAACTTCTCGGCGATGTTGGCCCGGTTGGGTACCGCGGCGGCCTGCACCGGCTGGATGAGCTCCTCCTCGATGAGGATCGAGATCATGTAGTCCGACGGGACGATCAGGTCGAAGCCCGTGCCCCCCGGAGCGATCTTGGCGAACATCTCCTCGTTGGACGGGTAGAAGTCCTCGGTCACCGTGACCCCGAACTCGTCCTGGAACGCCGTGATCAGGTCGGGATCCATGTACTCCGACCAGTTGAAGAACGCCAGGTCACCATCGGTTTCGCCGGCCTCACACTGCTTGAAGCCACCTGCGGCCTCCTCGTCATCGCCACCGCATCCAGCGGCCACGATCCCGAGGATCCCCAGGATGGCGAACATTCGCATCCACTTTCCCATTGCAATCACCTTTCCTCGCTCTCCGAGCCCGATGCCCGGGAGATCAACAGCGACGCCACGACAAAGGCCATGGACGCCGCCAACATCACGACCGACACGGAATTCACGAGGGGGGTGACCCCCTTGCGAAGCATGCCGAACACGTACACCGACAGCGGGGTGCCCCCGACCGCCGATACGAAGCTGGAGACCACCACGTCATCCAGCGAGATGGTCACCGCCATGAGCGCCCCACCGATCACGCCCGGCATGATCTGGGGCAGCGTCACCCGGCGGAACGTCTGCCACCGGCTGGCGTACAGGTCCGATGCGGCCTCCTCCATGGAGGCGTCCAGGTTGGCCAGGCGGGCCCGCACCACGACCGACACGAACGAGATGTTGAACGCCACGTGGCTGAACACCAACTTCTCGAGCCCGTCCTGCAGGTTCAGGCCGGGAATCCAGTTGAACCACGACGCCGTCTCGCTGAAGAAGACCAGCATCATCACGGCCATGGTGACGTCGGGAATGATGATGGGCAGGTAGAGCACGGCGTCGAATGCCTTCTGGCCCCACCACCGGAACCGTTCGAGAGCCAGCGCAGCGGCCGTTCCCAGCACGACGGCGATGAGCGTGGAGAACACGCACACCTTCACCGACACCCAGATCGAGGACTTGATGTTCTTGTTGGAGAAGAGGTCCCCGTACCAGTCCAGCGTGAAGCCGTTCCAGTTGCCCACCGCGTTGCTGTCGTTGAACGAGAAGACGCACAGCACGATGATCGGGGCGTAGAAGAAGGCGAACACGGCCGCCGAGTGGCCGCGCAGTAGCCAGCGGCTGGCCCCCATGGGCTCGGCGGTCGACTTGGCGACTCCCTTGCTCACAGGTTCTTCCCCCCGGACCGGAAGTAGATGAGGGTGCTGATCAGCATCACCGCGAGCACCACGACCGAGACTGCGGAGCCGACGGGACCGTTCCGGGCCGACAGGAACTGGAGCACGATGTAACTGCCCAGCAGGCCCTCCTTGTTGCCGCCCAGGATGGCCGGGGTGACGTACGCCCCGAAGCTGGGTACGAAGACGAGCATCGAACCGGCGATCACTCCCGGTCGCGAGAGCGGCCAGACGACCCGGCGGAAGGCCGCCCAACCACTGGCGTACAGGTCGCGGGCACCCTCGACGAGGCTCCAGTCGATGCGCTCGATGGCCGCGTACAACGGCAGCACCATGAACGGCAGATAGCCGTAGACGAGACCCAGGATCACCGCGTTGGAGGTGAACAGGATGCGTCCATCTCCCAGCCCGATGGCCTCGAAGGCCTGGGTGACGAGGCCGTCACTGTCCAACAGGACCCGCCAGGCGTAGGTGCGGATCAGGAAGTTGGACCAGAACGGGATCATGACCCCGACCAGCATCATGTTGCGTACCGCCGGGGTGCGGGTCGAGATGAAGTAGGCCAGCGGATAGGCGAGGATCAGGCAGATGATCGTGGTCACCACGGACATCCAGAGCGACCGCCAGGCCACCGTCATGATGATGTCGTCGCCCAGGCGGGCGTAGGCGTCGAGGTTGAAGTCGCGTAGCTCGGTCCGGCCGCTGCGGGTCCGGGTGGCGAACGAGTAGGCGACCACGAACCCCAGCGGGATGATGAAGAAGATGAACAGGTAGATGATGGTGGGCAGGCCCAGCAGGAAGCCCTGACGGGCCTTGGCCCGCTCGGCCTGACGCTCGAGCCCCGGGGTGACCACCTCGGAGGCCCCCTCCGACTCCATCTCACCGACCGGGGCGTCGCCCGGGGGTGCCTCGACGGGCATCAGCCGGTCACCACCGCGGCGTGCTCGGGTTCGAACGAGACGGTGATGTCGTCGCCGACCTCGCGACGGTCGCCGGCCAGGGTGGCCGGACAGCGGACCTCGAGGTGCATCCAGTCCACGCCGATGCCGTAGATGACGGCGTTGCCAAGGTAGGTGACGGTCTCGACCCGACCGTCGACGGTGTGACGGTCGGTGGGGGCTTCGCCGCGGCGGTGCACGGTGAGGCGCTCGGGGCGGACGGTGACGGCCACGGCCGAACCCGCATCGTGGTCGGACGCCAGGCGGAGGCGGTCGCCGTTGGCCAGGACGACCTCGTCGGCCCCGGCAACCGTGGCCTCCAGGAAGTTGGTCTGTCCGATGAAGTCGGCCACGAAGCGGGTGGTGGGCCGCTCGTAGATGGCCTCCGGCGTGTCGACCTGGAGGAGCTTCCCGTCGTGCATGACCCCGATGCGGTCGCTCATGGTGACCGCCTCCTCCTGGTCGTGGGTGACGTAGACGAAGGTGATGCCCACCTCGCGCTGGAGGTTCTTGAGCTCGTGCTGCATCTGATGTCGGAGCTTCAGGTCGAGGGCGCCGAGGGGTTCGTCGAGGAGCAGCACCTCCGGCCGGTTCACCAGTGCTCTGGCCAGGGCGACCCGTTGCTGCTGGCCACCCGACAGCTGGGTGGGCTTGCGGTGGGCCATCGAGCCCATCTCGACCAGTTCGATGGCCCAGTCGACGAGTTCCCTGCGTTCGGACTGCGGGACCTTTCGCATCTCGAGGCCGAAGCCGACGTTGGCGGCCACCGTCATGTGGGGGAACAGCGCATAGCTCTGGAAGACGGTGTTGACCGGACGCTTGTTGGGAGGACGGAGGCCCATCTCCTCGCCGTGGATCCGGATGGAACCGGCGGTCGGCAGTTCGAGGCCGGCCACCATGCGAAGCGTCGTCGTCTTGCCGCAGCCTGACGGGCCGAGCAGCGAGAAGAACTCCCCGTCGGTGATGGTCAGGTCGACGTGGTCCACCGCGGTGACCTCGGTTCCCGAGCGGTCCCCGAAGCGCTTCACCACGCCGGCCAACTCCACTGCCGGACGCATCCCGTTCGTGGTCTCGTTCATCGGCGTCGGTCCTCCCCAGATCCTCGTCGGGCCCATCCCGCGGGCCCCTCGCCCGCCGGATCCGGAGGGAGTACCCTCCGTGCCATGGGGCACACTACTGATTCCGTCGTTTCAATACTAGGGATACGACGGATTTCGTTGTTTGACCCCATATTGACGAAGTGTTTCGTTGAAATGGCAGGGATCCACGGTGGTCGACGGTGACGACCGATCCCTTTGCCGGCAGGCCGTCCGATGCCATCATCGACACCGCGCTGGCCGACGCCGCTCCTTCGGTCCTCTGGTTGGACCAACCCGGACGACCTGCAGCGGCCCTCCCGCTGGTCGGTCCGACCACTACTGATCTGGTCATCGTGGGCGGCGGCTTCACCGGACTGTGGGCAGCCCTGTGCGCGGTCGAAGCCGACCCCGGCCGGTCGATCGTGGTCCTCGAGGCGGGCGAGACGGCGATCGGTGCCTCGGGTCGCAACGGAGGGTTCTGCGACGCCTCGCTCACCCACGGGCTCGAGAACGGGGTGGCCCACTGGCCCGACGAGATCGACGACCTGGTGCGGATGGGCGACGAGAACCTGGACGTCATCGTGGCCACCATCGAACGCCACGGCATCGACTGCGGAGCCGAGCGAACCGGTGAGCTGAACGTGGCGGTGACCGACTGGCAGGCCGACGATCTGTCCGAGAGCGTCGACGTCCACCGGTCGCACGGCATCGACGCCACCCTGCTGGATGACACGGCCACCCGGGCCCACGTCGACTCACCGCTGTACCGGGCCGGACTGCTGGTAGCCGATCGCACGGTCATGCTCGACCCGGCCCGGCTGGCCTGGGGGCTACGGGCGGCCGGCGAGAGGTCGGGGGTGCGATTCCACGACAACAGCACGGTCCGTGCCCTCCGCCGCACCGCGCAGGGCATCGAGGCCACCACCGACCACGGCACGGTCACCGCGGAGCGGGCCGTGGTGGCCACGAACGCCTTCCGTCCACCGGTACGGGCCATCCGTCGATCGGTGGCCCCGGTCTACGACCACGTGCTGGCCACCGAGCCCCTCTCGCCGGCGCAGAAGGCGACGCTGGGATGGACCGGCCGTCAGGGCCTGTCCGACGTGGGCCACCAGTTCCACTACTACCGGCTGACCCCCGACGATCGGATCCTGTGGGGAGGGTGGGACGCCCTGTACCACTTCGGCAACCGGGTCGGGCCGGAGTACGAGCACAGCGAGCCGACGACCCGCACCCTGGCCGGCCACTTCCTGGCCACCTTTCCCCAGCTGGAGGGCGTCCGTTTCACCCACCGGTGGGGCGGCCCGATCGCCACCACCAGCCGGTTCACCTGCGCCTGGGGCACCAGTCACCGGGGGCGGGTGGCGTGGGCGGCCGGCTACACCGGACTCGGAGTGGGCGCCAGCCGCTTCGGCGCCCAAGTCGCCCTGGACCTGGCGGACGGGGTCACCTCGGAGCGCACCGGACTGGAGATGGTCCGCCGGTCGCCGTTCCCCTTCCCGCCGGAACCGCTGCGGTGGCCGGCCATCCAGGTCACCCGTCGGGCCATCCAGAAGTGCGACCGCCGGGGCGGACGACGGGGCCCGTGGCTGTCGCTGCTGGATCGCTTCGGCATCGGCTTCGACAGTTGAGCGGGCACGTGGACCGACACGACCATCGGGACGTCTCGTTCTGGCACGACACGGTGCCCGGGTCGCTCGAACCACGGCCCGCGCTGGACGGCGACCGGGACGCGGATGTGGCCATCGTGGGGGCCGGCTTCACCGGTCTGTGGACCGCCTACCACCTGCTGAAGCTCGACCCCTCGCTGCGGGTCGTGGTGACCGAGCGGGAGATCGCCGGCTTCGGCGCCTCGGGCCGCAACGGCGGCTGGGCGCTCGGCGAGTACAGCATCAGCCCCATGGACTGGGCAGCCCGATCCACCCCGGAGGCCGCCATCCGCCAGATGCGGGGCCTGTACGACGCCATCGACGACATCGGTCGGGTGGCCGACGTCGAGGGGATCGACTGCCACTACGCACCGGGCGGATGGATCGACATGGCCCGCAGTGGCCCGCAGGCCGAACGGATCGCCGCCGGGGTCCGGGCCCGGCACGCCCTCGGCCTGACCGAGGACGACGTGCGCTGGGTCGACGCCGATGAGGCCCGGTCGTTCTGCAACGCCACCGACGTGGTGGGCGGCTGGTTCAACCGCCACGTGGCGGCCATCCATCCCAGTCGGCTGGTGCGGGGGCTGGCCGCGGTGGTCGAGGGCCTGGGCGGCACCATCTGGGAGGAGACCGCCGTGTCGGCCATCCATCCGGCCGACGGAAACGGACCGGCCCGACTGGTCACCGACCGGGGCACCGTGCGGGCCGACGTCGTGGTGCGGGCCACCGAGGGCTACACCCGCGACCTGGCCGGCCACCGGCGCACCATCGCCCCCGTGTACTCGATGATGGTGGCCACCGAGCCCCTGTCGGACGACGTGTGGGACGAGATCGGCCTGGCCGACCGCCCGACCTTCGGGGACGGTCGGAACCTGATCATCTACGGCCAGCGCACGGTCGACGGTCGCATCGCCATTGGCGGCCGGGGGGCGCCCTACCAGTTCGGATCAAAGGTCACCTCGACCACCGGCGTCCACCACGAGGTGCACGACAAGGTGGAGGCCACCCTGCGGCAGCTCTTCCCGGTGCTGGGGGACGCGACGATCACCCACCGCTGGGGCGGCGTGCTCGGCCTGGCGCGCGACTGGGTGCCGTCCTGCGGCTTCGACCGGGCGTCGGGAATGGCGTGGGCCGGCGGATACGTGGGCGACGGTGTGGCCACCGCCAAGTTGGCCGGCCACACCATTGCCGAACTGATCACCGGAACGGAGAGCGACCGCACCGACCTGCCGTGGATCGGGCACCAGGCACGGAAGTGGGAGCCCGAGCCCCTGCGGTGGGTGGGCATCAACGCCGGCCTGTGGCTGGCCGGCGGTGCCGACCGGGCCGAGGCCCGTACCGGTCGACCGGCCCGCCGGGTGGACTGGCTGAACCGCCTCCTGAGGTAGCGCCCGGGTCGTCCGGCGAGCCGGTGCCGGGCGTGGAAACATCAGGCTGTGCCGCACTTCCCTCGGCGGACGGGAACCGTCGCCGCCTTTCCCCTTGTGGTCCTGCTGGCCGCGGCATGCTCCGGCGCTGGCTCCCCGACCGTCGCCGACGCCGCTCCGACCACGACGACCACGCCAGCCGCGCTCTCGTCGACCACCACCGTCGGCCCGACGACCACGGCGGCCCCCACCACGGCTCCCCCCTCCACGACCGCTCCACCGGCCACCAGCACCAACTGGCCCCAGTCCGTGCTCGGGCAACTGGTGGTTGACGACCACCCCCGATCCGAGGGCTACGACCGGGACGACTGGGGTGGCGGCTGGTCCGACGACGATCGTGACTGTCTCAATACCCGTCACGAGGTCCTCATGACCGAGGAGATCAGCGGATCACCGTTCCTGCGTGACGACGGCTGCCTGGTCACCGGCGGCCGCTGGTTCGCCGCCTTCACCGGCACATTCGTGGACGACCCCCGGAGCCTCGACGTGGACCACTTCGTCCCGCTGGCCAACGCACACCGCAGCGGCGGTTGGGCCTGGGACCGGGCCAGCAAGCGTCGCTTCGCCAACGATCAGGACGAGCCCCGGCACCTGATCGCGGTGACCGCCTCGGCAAATCGGTCGAAGGGAGACCGGGGGCCCGAATCCTGGCGACCCGTCGACGAGTCCTACTGGTGCACGTACGCCGACACCTGGATGGACATCAAGGTCCGCTGGGCGCTCACCGTCACCTCGAGAGAACTCTCGGCCCTCCGGGAGATGCTCGCCACCTGTGATGGCGACCCCGGGGTCTTCCGACCACCCGACGCCCCCATCTCGCTCGGCGAGCCGGTGGATCTGGGTGACCCCATCGATCTGGGACCCTCGCTGGGCGACGGTTCCCCGGCCACCGACGACACGCTCCCGAACCCGGGGGATACGAAGAACTGCGGTGACTTCGACACCTACCCGGAGGCCAAGGACTGGTTCGACCGATACGTCGAGGCCTATGGCGACGTGGCCCGCCTGGACCGGGACGGTGACGGCGAGCCCTGCGAATCCCTCCCCGATGGCCCCTAGGCGCCAGCGGCCTCCAGGGCCCGTCGGGTCAGGACCCGGGCCAGGTGCTGGCGGTACGGACCGTCAGCCTGGTTGTCGGTCGGCGGTTCGGTGCTGTCGGCGGCACCTGCAGCGGCATCGGCCGCCGATGCCCCTCCGGCCAGCGCGGCCTCCACCGACGACGCCCTGATCGGTGTCGAAGCCATGTTCACCAACGCCACCCCGGCCCCACCCTCGGCGACCATGGCCCCGACAATGGCCCAGTCCTGGGCCCGCCGGTTGAACTTCTGGTAGGACCAGCCGCCGGTGGACACCGGAACCCGCACCTCGGTGAGCACCTCGTCGGCAGCCAGATCGGATTCCAGGAACCCGGTGAAGAAGTCGGTCGCCGCGATCTCCCGGGAACCTCCGGGCCCGCTGACCACCAGTGTCCCGCCGAGGGCCAGCACGGCCGCCGGTAGGTCCGATGCCGGATCGGCATGGGCCAACGAACCCCCCAGCGTTCCCCGGTGGCGGACCGCCGGATCGCCGACCACCGAGGCCACGTGAGCCAACAACGGACAGGCCGCGGCCAGTTCGGCCGAATGCTCCAGCGAACTGTGGGTGGTCAGGGCCCCGATGGACACCGTGTCGCCCCCCACCGAGATGCCCGACAGGCCCGTGGCACGGCCCACGTCGACCAGCACGGTCGGGGTGGCCAGACGCAACCTCATGAGCGGGATCAGTGACTGGCCGCCGGCCAACAACTTCGCCTCGTCGCCGTGCTCGCCCAGTGCCGCCACGGCGGCCTCCGCCGACTCGACCCGCAGGTAGTCGACCGCTGCCGGAATCATGACGCACCTCCCCCGGCCATCTCGATGGCTCGTCGGACCCGCATCGGTGATGCCGGCATGACGATGTCGGTGATGCCATGGGGCCTCAGGGCATCGACCACGGCGTTCATCACCGCGGGCGTCGAGGCAATGGTGCCTGCTTCGCCGATGCCCTTCACCCCCATGGGATTGGAGGTCGACGGGGTGACCGTGTGGTCCAACTTCATGTCGATGCACTCGGCGGCCGACGGCACCAGGTAGTCGGCCAGGTTGGCCGCCCGGAGCTGTCCGTCCTCGTCGTAGATGGCCTCCTCCCAGAGGGCCTGGGCCACACCCTGGACGATGCCGCCGTGCAACTGGCCCTCGACGATCATCGGATTGATCTGGTTGCCGCAGTCGTCGACCGCCGCGTAGTCGACCAACTCGACGGCGCCCGTCTCCTCGTCGACCTCGACCACCGCGATGTGGGTGCCGAACGGGAAGACGAAGTTCCCCGGATCCCAGGTCACCTGGGCCTCCAGGTTGGGCTCCATGCCGTCGGGCAGGTCGTGGGCGGTGAACGCCCCGAAGGCCACACCGGCCAACGGGACCTCCCTGTCGGGGCTCCCCTTGACGGAGAACACGCCCCCCGAGAACTCCAGATCCTCGGCACTGGCCTCCATCATGTGGGCGGCAATGGTCCGCGCCTTGTCGATCACCTTCTCGGTGGCCATCCACAGCGCGGTGCCACCGACCGACAGCGACCGCGATCCGTAGGTGTCCATACCCAGAGGACTGATGGCGGTGTCCGAGTGGAGGACCTCGACGTCATCGGGGTCCACGCCCAACTGGTCGGCCACGATCATCGACCAACTGGTCTCGTGACCCTGCCCGTGGGGCGTGCTGCCGGTGACCACCTGCACCTTGCAGGTGGGCAGGATCCGCACCGTCGCCGACTCCCAGCCACCGGCGCCGTAGTTGAGGGCGGCCAGTGTCCGGCTGGGGGCCAGGCCGCACATCTCAACGTACGACGAGATGCCGAGGCCCAGTTGAGTGGTCGATCCGGCGGCCCGGCGTTCGGCCTGCTCGGCCCGGCGACCGTCCCAGTCGACCAGTTCCTTGGCCCGGTCCAGCGTGGGCTGGTAGTTGCCCGAATCGAAGATCAGGCCGGCCGGCGAGTCGTAGGGGAACTTCTCCGTGGGGATGAAGTTCCGCGACCGGATCTCGTCGGGACCGACGCCCACCGCGATGGCCAGAGCGTCCATGGCCCGCTCGATGGCGTACGTGGCCTCCGGTCGACCGGCGCCCCGGTAGGCGTCGGTGGGCGTCAGGTTGGTGAACACACTTCGACAGGTGAAGGCGTAGGCCGGCACGTCGTAGAGCCCGTGGTAGAGGAATGCCCCGAGCAGCGGCACGCCCGGCGCGACCAACTGCAGGTAGGCGCCCATGTCGGCCAGCAGGGTGGCCCGCACGGCGGTCAGCTTCCCGTCGGCGTCGGCAGCCAGCTCGATGGTCTGACGCTGGGCCCGACCCTGGATGGTCGACGTCGCGGCCTCGGTCCGGCTCTCGGTCCACCGCACGGCACCACCGTGGCGATTGGCCAGTGCCATGCAGATGAGTTCCTCGGCATACACGTTCAACTTGCAGCCGAAGCCCCCGCCCACGCTGGGGGCGATGACCCGCAGCTTCTGCTCGGGCATGCCCAGCGTGAGAGCAGCCATCACCTTCAGGACATGGGGGATCTGGGTCGACGAGTAGAGGACCATGTCGCCGTTGTGGGGCGACGGCACGGCGGCCACGCCCCGGGGCTCCATGGGCGCCGGGATCAACCGCTGGTGCACATAGGTCTCGGTCACGTGGTGCACGGCATCGGCGAAGGCGGCATCGACGGCATCGGGATCGGGGACCAGCGCCCAGTCGTAGGACACGTTGGTGCCACAGTCCTCGTGGATGACCACGCGGTCGCTGGCTGCGTCCTCGATGTCGACCACGGCCTCCAACGGCTCGTAGTCGACGACCACACCCTCCACGCCGTCGGCCGCCGCGTAGCGCGACGAGGCGACGACCACGGCCACGATGTCGCCCGCGTAGTTGGCCTTGCCCACGGCCACCGGGAGGTGGGCCGGGTTCTTCATGTCGTCGGTCACCGGCCACGCGCACGGCAGCGGACCGGCCCAGTCGCCCTCGAGATCGGCGCCGCTGTAGACGGCCACCACGCCGTCGGCAGCCAGGGCGGCACTGCTGTCGATCGACGTGATCCGGGCGTGGGCGTGGGGGCTTCGCACGCAGGCGATCCACAGGGCACCGGGCAGCACCAGGTCGTCGATGAACCTGGACTCACCGGTCAGCAGGGCCGGGTCCTCCTTGCGGAGACGGGCCTGACCGACGATTCCCCCGGTGAACGGGCTGGCCTCGTCGAGGGTTCGGGTGTCGAGCGTGTCGGTCATGTCATGCTCCTCACTCGCTGGCGGCCAGGACGGCCTTGACGATGTTCTGGTAGCCGGTACACCGGCAGAGGTTGCCCTCCAGGCCCTCGCGCACCCCGGCGGCATCGAGATCCTCGTACTCGTCGACGAGGGACACGGCGGCCATGACCATGCCCGGGGTGCAGTATCCGCACTGCAGGGCGTGGCACTCGTGGAAGGCCTGCTGCATCGGGTGGAGACCGTCATCGCCGGCCAGGCCCTCGATGGTGGTGACGTCGGAACCGTCGGCCTGGACGGCCAGCAGGGTGCACGACTTGGCGGATCGACCGTCCACCAGAACGGTGCACGCGCCACATGAACTGGTGTCGCACCCGATGTTGGTCCCGGTCAGGCCCAGATCGTCGCGCAGAAAGTGCGCGAGCAGCGTGCGTGGTTCGACGTCAGCGGAACGCACCGTTCCGTTGACAGTGACGGAAACCTCCATCACCAACCCCCTCGTCTCCCCGGCCGGCCCGTCGCCTCGCCATCGAAGCGATCCCCCGGATCCGGCCGGATCCCGATGATGCCACGCCCCGGCGACTTCCACCAGCGGAACCGCTACCGGTTACCGACCCGCGAGGTGGGCGATGAGGGCTTCGGGTGGTGGGTTGGTGGCCGTGCGGCCGTCGGGGAGCACCACGGTGGGCACCGTCTCGGCACCGTTGTTGACCGACCGGACGAACGCCGCGGCCTCCGGGTCGTCCCAGATGTCCCGTAACTCGACGGCGATTCCGGCCTGTTCCAACGCACCGAGCAGTCGGGCGCAGAACCCACACATGGGTCGCCAGTAGACGATCGGAAGTTGTTCGGTCTCTTCTGCGGTCATGAGGGTCCAGTGGTCATGGGGATCCATGCGGATCAGGTGAAAGGGCGGCCACCATGGCGGCGGCCAGGCGGGCACGGAGTCGACCACGATCCGACGCCCCGAGCAGCACCGGGTTGTTGATGCCCTGGCCGAACACGACGAGCAGGTCGGCCAGCTCGTCGGGGTCGCCCGGGCCGATCAGTCCGGCGGCCTGACCCAATCCGATGAAGCGCCGGTTGGCGTCCCGGGCCGTCGACTCGTGTCGGCGGTAGGCCTCGCGTAGGACACGACTCTCGGGGAGTCGGGCCAGTGCGGCCCGCATGACCAGCGCCTCGTCGGCGAAGGCCTCAGCCAGGCCGTCCACCAGGGCGCGCATCGTGGCGGCCAGCCCGTGGTCGAGGAGGTACTCGGCAGTCAACGGTCCGGTGCTGGCCGCCACCACCCGGTCCAACGCCCGGTCGAAGGCCGCGGCCAGCAGGCCGTCGCGTCCGTCGGGGAAGCGGTTGTAGATGGTGGCCACGCTCACCCCGGCATCGGCGGCCACCTGTTCGGCGGTGAACGACCCGTCGGTGCGGAGCCGGATCAGCGTGGCCTCCACGAGGGCGGCCCGGGTCCGCGTGGAGCGGCTCGTCAGGGCATCCGTCGGATTCTCGGCCGGTCTACGGGTCTCCACCACCCCTTGACTGTAGATCACTTCCACTTGGATTTGACGTTTCTAGAAGGTTCTTCTAGATTGGTTGACCATGGAGACGACTGTTCCGACCGGCCTTTCGGCCGCTGACCTGCTTCCGGCGGCCCGAGCCCTCGGACCGTCCCTCGCCGAACGGGGCAACCGCATCGAAGCCGAGCGGACGCTTCCCGACGACGTGGTGACCGACCTCCGCGACGCCGGGCTCTTCCGACTGCTGACCCCCACCGACCTCGGCGGCCCGGAAGCCGACGTGGCCACGGCGGCCGACGTCATCGCCGAGGTGGCCCGCCACGACGGGGCCGCCGCGTGGTGCGTGATGATCGCCGGCACCACGTCGCTGCAGGCGGGATTCCTCCCCGACGACGTGGCGACCGAGATCTTCGGATCCCCTGACTCCATCGCCGGTGGATACGCCGCCCCCGTCGGATCGGCCACCCCGGTGGACGGTGGCCTGCGGGTCACCGGCACCTGGGCCTGGGGGTCGGGCACCCGCCACTGCAACTGGATCGGCGGCGGTACCCGCATCGTCGGCTCCGACGGGAAGCCCACCCGCCGCGACGACGGTCTGTTCGCCCCCTTCGTGTTCTTCGACCGCGACGACGTCGAGCACCTCGACACCTGGCACGTCACCGGCCTGTCGGGAAGCGGATCCGCCGACTACCGGGTCGAGGACGCCTTCGTCCCCGAGGGTCGCTGGCTCCAGATGATGGACGCCACGCCCCGGCTCGACGGCCCCACGTGGCGCTTCCCCTTCTACGGGATGCTGGCCATCGGTATCGCCTCGGTCTCCATCGGCCTGCTGGACGGGGCCGTCGACCGGTTCACCGAGCTGGCCACGGCCAAGAAGCCCGAGGGCTCGGGCCGCACCCTGGCCGAACGGACTTCCGGACAGACCGCCCTCTCGACGGCCGAGGCCACCGCCCGCTCAGCCCGGGCCTTCCTGCACGACGTCATCGGCGCGGCGTGGACCACCGCGGCCGCCGGCGACCCCCTCGCCACCGAGCACCGTCGCAGCCTCCGCCTGGCGGCCTGCGACAGCGCCCAGCGGTGTGCCGACGCCCTCACCGCTCTGGGTCGCGAGGCGGGCGGCGCCGCCGTCTACCTGCGCGAACCCCTGCAGCGAAAGGTCCGCGACGGCCAGGTGGCGGCCACCCACGCCATGGTCGCTCCCCGGATCCACGAACTCACCGGCCGCCTCGCCCTCGGGCTCGAGACCGACACCACCCTTCTCTAGGCGCGTCTCCAGACACGACCCAGGCACCTCCAGACACCCTCAGGCACCGGTACCCCACATGGACTTCACCCTTCCCCCGGTCGATGACCCGCGTCGCCTCGAGATCCGGACCTGGCTGGCCGACCACCCCGACCCCGACCGGGCCGCGCTGGCCGCCGGTGGGTTCATCGCTCCCCACTGGCCCCGCCCGTGGGGGCGCGACGCCGATCCCGTCACCCAACTCATCATCGACGACGAGTTCCGAACGGCCGGCGTGCGGATTCCCGGCGCCACCATCGGCGTGGGCTGGGCCGGCCCGACGATCATCGCCGGCGGCACCGATGCCCAGAAGGACCGCTTCCTGCCCCCGATGCTCGACGACACCGAGGACTGGTGCCAGTTGTTCAGCGAGCCCGAAGCCGGTTCGGACCTGGCGTCGCTGCGTACCCGGGCCGTCCGCGACGGCGACCACTACGTCGTCAACGGCTCCAAGATCTGGTCGACCCGGGCCGACGTGACCGACTGGGGCATCCTGCTGGTGCGCACGTCGGACGATGGCTCGCCCCAGAAGGGCATCTCCTACCTGCTGCTGGACATGACCACCCCGGGCATCGAGGTCCGTCCCATCGTCGAGATGACCGGCGGCCACCACTTCAACGAGACCTTCCTGACCGACGTCGAGGTACCGGTGGCCAATCTGGTCGGGGCCGAGAACGAGGGCTGGCGCCTGGCCAAGGTCACGCTGGCCAACGAGCGGGTCTCGCTCTCCCAGGGCGGGGTGCTCTGGGGGCGGGGGCCCGATGACCCCACCGTGCTGGACCGCATCCGGACACTCGGGTGCGACGACCCGGTGCTCCGGCAGCGGATCGCCGACCTGTACACCGAGATGGTGGTACTGCGCCTGCTCAACCAGCGGGTCATGAGCGC
>JAAZXY010000037.1 GCA_014239855.1 Acidimicrobiales bacterium
TCAGGATGGCCAGCCAGCAGGCGGATTCAACGATCCGTTCGCCAATGAGGGTGAGGGCGGCTTCCAGCGTCCGACCTTCGATCCGACCGCTTTCGGACCCGCTCCAGGTGGAGATGGTGAAGGTGGCGATGGCGGAGAGGACGGTCCGGCTGGCAACCCGTTCGGCGGATTCATCGGCGCTCCCCAGCATGCTGAGGCATTCGATGACTTCGGGGAGCAGCCTGGAAACGCCGGTTCCTTCTTCTTCGACAATGTCCTCGGCCCGGCAGCGCCTCGAGGTCCCGGCGGACAGCCGGAAGGCGATCCCGGCGCCGGAGGTGCCGTCGGAGGCGCAGAGGGCGGTGGGGAAGGTGGCGCACCCGGAGGGGGAGCCGCTGGTTGGCAGGGCCCGTCCTTCGAGCGAGGTGACGATGGCGGCCTGAAGGGCGACTTCTTCGCTCCACAGCAGGCGTTCTCCCTGGACGCTCCCGGTGGTGGAGATCCGAACGCCGGTGACGGCGAGGGCGGTGCCCCGAACCCGTTTGGTGAGTTCTTCGATGAGTTCGCGGGTCCGGAAGGTGAAGCGGGTACCGGCGGCCCCGAAGGCGGTCCCGGTCTGGCCGATGGGGTCAAGGCCTTCTTCGACCCGAATCAGGAGGGTGGATTCGACCCGAACGACTTCTTCGAGGATGCGCGGGGTCAAGGGCCCGGCGTAGGTGGACCCGGCGCTGGGGGGCCCGGCGGCGAACCGCCGCTCGGCGAGGATGGCCAGCCGGTCGAGGGCGGCGATCCCAACGCCCCGGCCGGAGGGTTCGTTCCCGGTCTGGAGTTCAAGGACGAGGGTGCCCGGCAGTTCCAGCCACCGGTGGCCTTCGACATGGGTGAGGGCGGCCAGGCCATGGCCTGGGAGGACGGCATGAGCCAGGTCCGCCAGAACGACGGCAGCATCAACGTCAACTGGGGCGGCGGGCAGTCCCTCGAGCGCGAGGTCACCGATGACGGTGGTTTCCGCCAGGTCAACCCCGACGGCACCGAACTCGTCCAGCGAGCCGATGGTTCGAGCGAGTTCACCAACCACGCCGGTGAGGCGGTCACCAGGGATCGCACCGACGACGGTGGCTTCCGGGTCGAGCGGCCCGACGGCGGTCTGGTCTTCGAGGGGGCGGACGGGGCGAAGTCGCACTTCGAACCCTCGGGCTGGTCCCGCGAGCAGGTCGTCGATCCCGACTCGGGGGCCGTGATGACCCGAGGGTCGGACGGCCTCGTCGAGGTCGTCAACCCCGACGGCACCTTCAACCGCATCAACCCCGACGGTTCACAGGACCAGGCGTTCTTCGGTGAGGCCGGAGAGCTCATCACCGAGAATGGTGACGGGTCGCAGCACACTGTCCATGCCGATGGCACCGAGGAGTTCCAGGACGCCTCGGGCTACGGCGGCAAGAAGGTCCAGTCCGATGACGGCTCGTTCGTGACGCTCATGACCGACGGCGCATCCACGATGGAGGCCGAGGACGGCAGCTGGGCCATCGACGTGGCACCCAACGGGGAACGGACGGTCACGTCGACCCTCGAGGACGGGACCGTTCAGAAGAACCTCCCGGACGGCGGCGTGCAGCGTTACAACCCGGAGATCGGGGCCACGACGTTCACCACGCCGGAAGGCGGCGACTACATCACCCGCGAGAACCCGGACGGCAGCGTCGTGGTGACCGATCCCCAGGGCATGGTCACCGAGTCCGATCCGGTCACCGGAAGCACGCACATCACGTTCCCCGATGGCTCGACGCAGACCACCGAGCGCCTGGAGGACGGGTCGCTGGCCACCGTGCTGGCCGACGGCGAGACCATCGTGACGGCGCCCGACGGGTCACAGACCTTCGTGGCCGCTGACGGTGGGGTGACCGAGACGACGGTGGCCGAGGACGGCAGCAAGGTCATCTCCGCTCCCGACGGCACCAAGGTCCAGCAGGCGGTGAGTGACGACGGCGTCCTGACCGCCGCCTACGCCGTCGAGGCGCCCCCGGAGGGAGCGGCCGCCGCTGACGGCGAGGTGCCTGATGCCCCGCCGGTGCCCCAGGGCGTCCAACAGGATCCGAACACGGGCCAGACAACGGTGGTGTTGAGCAGCGGCGAAGCCGTCGGGCATTCACTCGGTGAGGACGGGGTGTTGACGCTCCAGTCGTCGGCCACCGACCCACCGGCAGAAGGGGCGCCTACTGAGGGAGACGGCGGAGACGGAGCGGCCCTCGACGAGGGAGCGAGTCGTCTGGCGGTCATCAATCCGGCGGTCGGCGAGGTCATCACCCAGGGCGACGTGACGGTGGTCGAGTCCACCTTCGACGAGAACGGGGGCGTGGCCATGGCGGTCGCCGCGGCCGACGGCGATCCCGACGCGCCACCGACCGAAGTGGCCATCTCGGCCGACGGCACCCAACAGGCCATCACCAGCCCGACGGGTGACACGGCGACGGCCACCACGTCGGAGTCCGGCGTGGTGATCGCCATGGGAGAGGGCCCGATGGCCGCCACCCTGGACAACCTCGGGGAGGGTGACCAGCAACCGCTGGTGGCCTCTGACGGGACATCGGTGGTGGCCGCACCGGCAGCCGACGGGACGATGACCTTCCTGGACGCCGACGGGAACCCGGCGGTGAAGGAGGACGGCTCGTCCTACACGACCGACGACATGGCGGCCATGGTCGTCAGTTTCGACGAGGAGTGATGACCATGATCAGGATCTCGACAGGAGCCAAGATCTCAGGAGTTGGTAGGTCCCGAAGGGCGTGGCGTGGACCGCTGATGGCGATTGCCGCTGCACTCGCCCTGATGCTGGTGGCTTCGGCCTGCGGCGGCGGCGGCGGTGATGATGGTGCGGCCGAGCAGGTGGCTCCGACGACGGTGGCCACCACCACCGTGGCCCCGTCGACCAGTACCGAGGCACCGACGACGGCTGCCGAGCCGGCCGACGAGGAAGAGGCTGAGGCCACCACCACGGTGCTCACGACCACGACCCGTGAACCGTGCCGTCCGGCCCCCAACGCCTCGTGCGCCGGAGCGGATCTGGCGGGCGCCAACCTGGCCGGCATGATCCTTCCGGGCATCGACTTCTCGGGGGCCAACCTCGAAGGGGCGTTGCTCAACGGTGCGATGTTGGCCGGGGCCGACCTCTCGGGTTCGAACCTGGCCGGGGCCACGATGTCCAACACCAACCTGGCCGGGGCGAATCTGAGCGACGCCAAGGCGCCCGGAGCGGTCTTCTACCGGACCAACCTGACCAGTGCCACGATGATCCGGACCGACCTGACGGCCGCCGTCCTCATGGAGGCCGACCTCAAGTCGGTGAACATGACCGGGGCGTTCGTCCAGGGCCTCGTCGATCGCCGGTCCTTCTGGTGCAGCACCATCTACGTGAACGGCACGCTCAAGAACGACAGTTGCCAGCTCACGACCGGGTGATCCGGGGGGCCGGCCCAGCGGCCGGCTGACCGTCACCCCGCGGTGCCTTTAGACGATCGCGGCATCACCCGTCCGACTGTCTCACGATCCCCCTAGTCTCGGCATCAGCCGCTCGGAGTCGGCGCATGACGACTCCTCCTGACACTGAGGTGAAGGAGGAGCCGTGCTCGCCACCGTCAACGCCGCGACCCTGCACGGGGTCAGCGGTCATCCGGTCAGGGTCGAGGTCCACGTGGCCAACGGCCTGCCGGCGTTCACTGTCGTCGGACTTCCCGACGCGTCCTGTCGAGAGGCACGCGACCGTGTGCGCGCGGCGCTCGAGTCCTGTGGTCTGCCGTGGCCCGCCCGACGGGTCACCGTCAACCTCGCACCCACCGGCGTGCCCAAGGCCGGTTCCGTGCTGGACCTGGCCATCGCCGTGGGCCTCCTGGTGGCCTGCGAGGAGATCGAGCCCTCCGCGGTGGCCGACGTGGCCTTCCTCGGCGAGTTGGGGCTGGACGGGTCGCTACGGCCGGTACCCGGCGCCCTGCCGCTGGTCGACGCGGTGGACGTGCCGGTCGTCGTCGTACCTCCGGAGAACCGTGCCGAGGCGGCACTCATCGGGTCCCGCAGCATCCGGGCGGCCATTGACCTGCGCGGGCTGGTACTGGCCCTCCGCGGTGACGAGCCCTGGCCGGGGATCGACGACCCGGTCAGCGAGTCGGCCGACGACGACGGTCCCGATCTGTCCGACGTCCGAGGGCAGCGGATCGTGCGGTTCGCCCTCGAGGTGGCTGCCGCGGGCGCCCACCACCTGTTGCTGGTCGGTCCTCCGGGCGCCGGCAAGAGCATGCTGGCTCGGCGGCTCCCCGGGGTCCTGCCCGACCTCGACGCCGATGATGCCCTGGAGGCCACCCGGGTCCACTCGTCGGCCGGCGGCGACCTGCCCGGTGGCGGTCTGGTCCGGCGACCGCCCTGGAGGGCACCCCACCACGGAGCATCCGCGGTCGCCATGGTGGGCGGTGGCAGCGGAACGATGCGTCCCGGAGAGGTCAGCCTCGCCCACGGCGGCGTCCTTTTCCTGGACGAACTGGGCGAGTTCTCACCCCACGTGCTCGAGACGCTCCGCCAGCCGTTGGAGGACGGCACGGTGCGGGTCAGTCGGGCGGGCATGTCCATGGAGTACCCGGCACGGGTCCTTCTGGTCGCCGCCATGAACCCGTGCCCGTGCGGCGGATCGGCGGCCCCCGGTGGGTGTCGGTGTCCGCCAGCCGTGCGGTCCCGATACGTACGGCGAATCTCGGGCCCACTTCTCGATCGGTTCGATCTGCGGGTCGGGGTCAACCGACCGGACCCGGCCGACCTCCTCGGGGGGCGGGCCGGCGAGTCGTCGGCGGCGGTCCGGGCCCGGGTCATCCGGGCTCGACTCCGGGCCGAGCAGCGCGGGGTCACCGCCAATGCCTCTCTCGGTTCGGCCGAACTGGAAGCGGCTGCACCACTCAGCGGCCCATCGGTGAAACGCTTTGAAGCCGAACTCCATGCGGGTCGGCTCAGCGCCCGTGGCCTCCATCGGGTCCGGGCGGTGGCCCTGACCATCGGTGACCTGGAGGACCGTGAGGGTCCGTTGGACGTCGATCTGGTGGAGACGGCCCTCAGCCTGAGGATCGACCCCTTCCGATCGGAGGGTCCCCGTGTCCGCTGACCGATCGGACGACCCGATCGCCGTTCCGGCAACCTCGTCGACCGAGGCTCATCTGGCGGCGCTGGCCGGCCTCCCGGAGATGGGGCCTGCCCGACTCCGGGGGCTGCTGGCTGACGACGGTCCCGAGATGGCCTGGTCGCGTGTGGTGGCCGGGCGACTGCCCCCTCTGGTCCAGCATCGATTGGGTGCGAGGGCGGAGCCTCTGCGGAAGTTGTGGATGGACGCCGCCCGGGACCGCTCCGTCGCCGAGGTCTGGGCGTCGATCGTCGAGGCCGGGTTCACCGTCGTCACCCAGGGTGGTCCCGGGTATCCCGAGGCTCTGGTCGACGACCCGGAGCCGCCGGTCCTCTTGTTCACGGCTGGACACCCCGTGCTCGACGACGACCGCCCGCGGGTGGCCATCGTCGGCACCCGGCGGTGCACGGGCTACGGGCGCGACGTGGCCGTCGAGTTGGGTCGGGGCCTGGCCGCTGCCGGCGTGGTGGTCGTCTCGGGTCTGGCGTTGGGTATCGATGCCGCGGCACACCTCGGAGCCCTCGACGCCGGTGGTGCTCCTCCCGTCGGCGTCGTGGGCACCGGTCTGGACGTGGTCTACCCGCCGACCAACCGTCGATTGTGGGAGCGGGTGGTCGAGGTGGGGCAGGTGGTGAGCGAGATGCCGCCGGGTGCCGGTCCGACACGGTGGTGCTTCCCGGCCCGGAACCGGATCGTCGCCGGTCTGGCCGACGTGGTGGTGGTCGTCGAGTCCCATGCCGAAGGTGGATCCCTGCACACCGTGGCGTCGGCACTTGAGCGGAGTCGCCCGGTGCTCGTCGTGCCGGGTCCGATCCGGAGCCCCGCCTCGGCCGGAAGCAATCGACTCCTCGCTGACGGAGCGGCACCGGCGTGCGGCATCGATGACGTGCTGTGTGCCCTCGATCTCCTCGGTCGCGGCCCCGGCCCAGGCCCAGGCTCGACCCCGGCCCAGGACAGGTCCCCGGCGATGGCGGGCGACGGGGTGACCGGTGACGCGGCGAAGGCGTTGGACGCCCTGGGCTGGGAGCCGGTCCATCCGGATGCGTTGGCCGCCCGTACCGACCTGTCGCCGATCCGACTGGGCGTCGCGGTGGCCGAGCTACGTCGGCGTGGCCTGGTCGACGAGGTCCGCGGCTTCCTCGAGCGCCGATCGGGACCGCTCTGATCGAGGGGGCCTCGACAATCCCTGAACCTTCCCGGAGACCACCTTTCCCCGCCATCAGCCACCACATTCGGAGGAGTCGTGTTCCGCTCCATCAGGCTTCCAGTCGCGAAGTCAGTTGCCGTCATGGCCGTGTTCGCTGCGTTGCTGGTGCCCGGCACAGCCGCCGCGGATCCCGTACCTGAACCGGTTTCGAAATCCGAGACCTTCTACGGACTTCCGACCCGTGGTCAGTTGGTCGACGGGTTCCGGGCACCCGTCTCGGAATGGGACCCGGGCAACCGAGGCCATGAGTACGCCACCGGCCGAGGGGACCCGGTCGTCTCGTCGTCCGTGGGCATCGTGTTGTTCGCCGGAATGGTGGAGGCGGCCCGGCACGTCACCGTGCTCCATCCCGATGGTCTGCGGACCACCTACGCGTTCCTCGCACGGATCGACGTGGTGGAGGGCGCTTCGGTGGAGGTCGGTGCGGTGGTCGGCCGTTCGCATGGCCGGTTCCACTTCAGCGTCCGGGACGGAACCGGTCGGTATCTGGATCCGTCCTCGGTGCTCGGCGTCGGCATCCGGTGGGTGGCCGAACTGGTGCCCCACGAGGATCCGAGGGTCGCTACGGCGGCGCGCCTCCTTCGCTCGTTGCACGAACGGTCGCTGCTCGAGGAGTTCGGACACTGGGCCGACCGGACCGGTCGCTGGGTGGTCGACCGTGTCGGCGACGTGGCTCGTTTCGCCACCGTGGTGGCGCTCGAGGTCGCGCACCGGGCTGCCTGGGCCACCATGCGGGCCCTCGTGGATTCCGACGAGATGATCCTCATCGGCCTCCGGCTGGCCCGGGCCGTCGTCGGCGGAATGGCCTGTACCGAGAATTCGGTACGACCGGATCGTCCCGCCGGACCTCGACTGGCCGTCCTCGTGGGCGGGCTGGACGCCGGGCCTGACCCGGAGGCCTTCCACGCCCTCGACCTGCCGGCGATGGGTTTCGCCTCCACCGAGATCATCCGATTCTCCTACGACGGCGGTCGGGCCCCCGATCCGGCCCTCGACGGCGTGTCGTGGATGACGCCGATCCGCGTGAGCATCCACGATGAGGAGTCCACCCGTCGCTCGGTGGCCGACAGCGCCGTACTACTGGTCGACCTTCTCTTCGCCATTGGTGACCTGCGCCCACTGGCCGTCATCGAGGTCTACGGCCATTCCCTCGGAGGGCTGGTCGCCGTGACGGCGGCGGTGGACGTCGCCCGACAGCCGGACCCGCCCGCCCTGCAGGTGGTGACCTTCTCCAGCCCCCACGGCGGCCTGGCGTTGGCCGAGATGCTGGACAAGGCGGACGACATCCCCGGCGTGGGCGCCCTCTCCCGGTTGATCGGACTGCCGGGCGGTCGCCCGGTGGTCGACGACCTGGCCGATGGCCTGGCGGTGGAGGTGCCCGAGGACCTGGCCGTCCTGAGCCTCGCCGCCACCGCGGATCCGATCGTGCCGGCCACCCGGTCCCGATTGAAGGGCGCCACCGAGGTGGTGGTCGGAACCGGGGGGTTCCACCACGACGGCCTTCTGGCCCATCCGGACACCCTCCGGGAGTTGCGGCTCTTTCGGGCCGGTCGCCCTCCGGCATGTCGCCCGTTGTTGCAGAGGCTGGCGGCAGTGGTGGTGCCCGAGTTGATCGACGAGGCCCACGGGTTCATTGCCGGGAACCGGTCCCTCGACGACGTGTTCGGTGGGGGAGGTGGATCGCGCAGCCGGGACTGATCGCGGGTACCCACCGGTACACTTCGTCCCCGTTCCGGCGCGTCCTGTGCCGGCACAGACCAGTTCACCCCCACCCACCCACGGTCGCCTTCGGGCGCGAGGCGGGGGCGAGACGAACCGATGGGAAGGGAGACGCGACCATGGCTGTCGTGACAATGAAGCAGTTGCTCGAGGCGGGTGTCCATTTCGGACACCAGACCCGCCGCTGGGACCCGAGGATGAGGCGATTCATCCACGGCGAGCGGTCGGGTATCTACATCATCGACCTCAAGCAGACGCTCGAGCAGATCGAGTCGTCCTACACCTTCGTCCGCGACCTCGTCGCCGACGGTGGCCGGGTGCTGTTCGTCGGCACCAAGCGCCAGGCCCAGGAGGCCATCCGCTCCTACGCCGAGAAGTGCGGCATGCCATACGTGAACCAGCGTTGGCTGGGCGGCATGTTGACCAACTTCCAGACGATCTCCAAGCGGATCGCCAAGATGTCGGAGTACCAGCGGATGCGCGACTCCGGTGAGTTCGAGGCGATGCCCAAGAAGGAGGCACTCCTCCTGTCCCGCGAGCTCGAAAAGCTCGAGCGGAACCTCGGCGGTATCCAGCACATGGAGCGTCTGCCCGACGCCATCTTCGTGCTCGACACCGTGAAGGAACACATCGCGGTGACCGAAGCCAACAAGCTCGGCATCCCCGTGGTCGCCGTGGTCGACACCGACTGCAACCCGGACGTGATCCAGCACCTCATTCCCGGTAACGACGACGCCATTCGTTCGGGGCGCCTGCTCTGCCGGGTCGTCGCCGACGCCATCGAAGAGGGTCGCTACATCGTGAACGCCCGTGGTGGCGACGACGATGGTCCGACGCTGGACGGCGAGGAGAAGGCTGCCGCCCAGACCCAGGCCCGCAACGAGGCCGCCGCGGCCGCTGCAGAGCGTGACGCCCGTGTGGCCGCAGCCGTGGAAGCGCCCGCCGCTGAAGCCCCCGCTGCCGAGGCACCGGTTGTCGAAGCGCCGGCTGCTGAAGAGGCGGCCGCTGAGGCTCCCGTTGCCGACGCACCGGCCGCTGAAGAGCCGGCTGCTGAGACGCCCGTTGCCGAGGCACCCGCCGCAGAGGAGCCGGCCGCTGAAGAGCCGGCTGCCGAAGAGGAGCAGGGCTGACCATGGCAGACATTGCCGCCAAGGACGTCAAGGCCCTGCGGGATGCCACCGGCGCCGGAATGATGGACGCCAAGAAGGCGTTGATCGAGTGCGACGGCGACGCTGAGGCCGCCTCGCAGATGCTCCGGGAGAAGGGTCTGGCCAAGGCGGCCACCCGCTCGGACCGCGACAACGTCGAGGGGGCCATCGGCCTCGTGACCGACGGTCAGCGGGCCGCCCTCGTGCACCTGAAGTGCGAGACCGACTTCTCGGCCAAGTCCGATGGTTTCCTCTCCCTGGTCGACGAGTTGACCAACGCCGTCCTGACCGAGGGCGAGGGCGCGGTCGATGCCCGCTCGGCGGCCATTGACGACCTGCGGCTCTCCATCAAGGAGAACATCGAGGTCGGTCGGGTTTCGCTGATCCAGGCCGGTGACGGCAACGTGATCGACACCTACCTGCACGTCCAGGACGGGCGCGGCGTGAACGGCGTCGTGGTCGAGGGCTCCGGCGTCGACCAGGAGACCCTCCACCAGGTGGCGCTCCACATCGCCTTCGCCAAGCCGACGACGCTGACCCGTGACGAGGTCCCCGCCGATCTGGTTGAAAAGGAGCGGGTCGCACTGCTCGAGATCACCAAGGCCGAGGGAAAGCCCGAACAGGCCTGGGACAAGATCGTCGAGGGCCGCCTCACCGGCTGGTTCCGCGAGACGGTGCTCCTGGAGCAGGGTCTCCACGGCGACAAGACCTCGGTGGGCGACATGCTCGCCGGTGGCAGCATCGAGAGGTTCACCCAGGCCTACCTGGGAGCCTGATCATGAGCGGGGGCGAACGGATCCCGGCCCGCTGGGATCGGGTGGTCCTCAAGGTCTCCGGCGAGGCCTTCGCCGGAGAGGCCGGCTACGGCATCGACGGCGAGATCGTGGGCCGGATCGCCGAGGAGATCGCCTCGGTTCGGGCCGAGTTCGAGGTCGACATCGCCGTCGTGGTCGGTGGCGGCAACATCTGGCGCGGCATGTCCGGTGCCGGTGCGGGCATGGACCGCGCCCAGGCCGACTACATGGGCATGTTGGCCACCTCCATCAATGCCCTGGCCCTCCAGGACACCCTCGAGCAGATGGGTCAGCCGACCCGTGTCCAGAACGCCATCCACATGGCGCAGATCGCCGAGCCGTACATCCGTCGTCGGGCCATCCGACACCTCCAGAAGGGCCGCGTGGTGATCTTCGCCGGCGGCACGGGAAATCCGTTCTTCACGACGGACACGGCGGCTGCGCTGCGGGCCGTCGAGATCGAGGCCGGCGTGGTCCTCAAGGGCACTCACTCGGGCACCGACGGGATCTACACCGCCGATCCGAAACTGGACCCCGAGGCCACCCGGCTCGAAGAGGTCACCTATCTCGACGTGATCCAGAAGGGTCTCCGGGCCATGGACGCCACGGCCATCACGCTCTGCATGGACAATGACCTGCCGATCGTCATGTTCGACCTGATGGCCTCGGGTAACGTCCGAGCCATCCTCGCCGGGGAGTCGGTGGGCACGCTGGTCTCTTGACCGGTCGGCCCGGTCGGCTCGTCGACCGGGGATACCACCGGGCACCGCGCCCGGTGGCCATCTGGCGGCCAGCGGGTCACCGATGGGCAGGAGGGCCGGACGAACCGGGGGATGCAGTGAGCGACGAGATGATTCAGATGGTGCTCGACGAGGCCTCGTCGAGCATGTCCGATGCCGTGACCCACTCCCGACGGGAGTTCTCGACCATCCGCACCGGTCGCGCCTCGTCGGCCATCGTCGAGAAGATCAACGTGGTGGCCTACGGCGTCGAGATGCGGATGCTGGAGCTGGCCAGCTTCTCGATCCCCGAACCCCGGCAGCTGCTGGTGACGCCCCATGACCCGGCCAACGTCCCGGCCATCGAGAAGGCCATTGTCCAGGCCGATCTGGGCCTGACGCCCGGCAATGACGGGCGGAGCGTCCGGCTCTCGTTTCCCGAGCTGACCGAGGAACGACGCCGCGATCTGGTACGCATGGTGAACGGCATGGCTGAAGACGGCAAGAACCGGATGCGGGGTCTCCGACGGAACGCCCGCAAGGACCTCGACGATCTCGAGGGCTCTGTCTCCGAGGACGACCTGAAATGGGCCGGTAGCCGCCTCGACGACCTGATCCACGGCTTCGAGGCCGAGATCGACAGTGCGCGTCAGGCCAAGGAAGACGAACTGCTCGAGGTGTGAGCAGCCCGATGACTGACGACATGAGCATCGACGAGACCGGAGGACGAGGGTGAACACAGACCAGGGTGGCTCCGGAGACGGTGGCTTCGACGAGATCCGGATCCTGGGCCTCGATGCGCCTGACGACGATGTCGAGCCGGGACGTTCGGTATTCGGTGGCGACACGCCCGGTGACGAACTCCCACACTGGTCCGCCCCGCCGGCCGGCGACGTGAGCGGCGAATCGGGCGGCGGAAGTGACCCGTGGAGTGGCCTCGACGACGGTCCCCGATGGTCCGACGACGTTCCCGACGACCACGAGTCCCAGCAGCCGGTGGGCGATGACCTCGACGCGGCGGCCGTGTTCTTCGATGACGGCCCGCTCGTCACCTCGGCGACCGCCGAGTTCGATCCACCGCTGATGCCGCCCGACGAGCCGCTGCCCGACTTCAGTGAACCGACCGACGGAGAGGCGACGGCTGAACCGACGTCCGCCGCCCCGATGTCCACGGGACCGGTCGCCCCGGGCCCCGACCGGGGAACCCCGGCACCGCCGGCCGGTGGTCGAGACATGACGATGGCCGTCGTGACCGGCGTCGGTCTCGGGGCGTTGGCCCTGGCCGCCTTCCGGATCGGCACCGATGCCGCCGTCGCACTGGTCACCATCCTGCTGGTGCTGGCCGCCGCCGAGTTCTTCATGGCCCTGCGTCGCGCCGGCTACCAGCCCGCCGCGTTGCTGGGTGTGGTGGCCGTGGGCGCGCTGAACCTCGCCGCCTATTGGCGGTTCGAGGCCGCGGTGCCGCTCGTGCTGGGCCTCACCGTGCTGTTCAGTCTCTTCTGGTATCTCACCGGCATCGACCGGCAGGCCCCGCTGCTGAACGTGTCGGTGACCCTGTTCGGCGTCCTCTACGTCGGATTGCTGGGGTCGTTCGCCGGCCTGATGCTCACCGATCCGAACGGCACCGGGATGCTGCTGGCCGCCGTGCTGTGCACCGTGGGTTACGACACCGGGGGACTGGTCGTCGGCCGGATGTTCGGCCGCAGCCCGCTGTCCGCGGTGAGCCCCAACAAGACCACCGAGGGCCTGATCGGCGGCATGGCCGTGAGCTTCGCCATGGCCGTTCTGGTGGTCGGGCAGATCACTCCGTTCGGTCAGGACCCGGGTGACCTCGGTTCGGCCTTCGTGCTGGGCATCGTGGTCGCCCTGGCCGCCCCTCTGGGCGACCTCTGCGAGTCGATGATCAAGCGCGACCTGGGGCTCAAGGACATGGGCACCATCCTCCCGGGCCACGGGGGTCTCATGGACCGCTTCGACGCCCTGCTGTTCGTCCTGCCGGCCACGTACTACACGGCCCGGCTGATGGACCTGTTCACCGGCTGACCCGGTCGACTCCATGCCCCCGACCTCGGTGGCCGTGCTCGGTTCGACGGGTTCGATCGGCACCCAGACCCTCGACGTCGTGGCGGCGCGCCCCGACGAGTTCGACGTGGTGGCCCTGGGGGCCTCCCGGTCGGTGGATCTCCTGGTCGAACAGGCACAGGCCTTTCGGCCCGACGTGGTGGCCATTGCCGATGCGTCACTGGGAGCTGCCGTCGAGGCAGGTGTGCCGGCGGGAACCACGGTGCTCGCCGGGCCGGACGCCATGGCCGAGGCCGCCGTGTCGGCCGATGTGGCCATCAACGGCGTGGTGGGCTTCGCCGGTCTGTCGGTCACCCTCGCCGTGCTGGCCGCCGGACACCGACTGGGCCTGGCCAACAAGGAATCGTTGATCGCCGCCGGTCCGGTCGTCCAACGGGTGCGGGCCACACCGGGAGCCGAGCTGCTGCCGGTGGACAGCGAACACTGCGCCATCCACCAGTGCCTCCGGGCCAACGACGTCGACGAACGGGTGGACCGCATTGTCCTGACCGCCTCCGGGGGGCCGTTCCGGGGCCGGACCAGAGAGGACCTGGCGTCGGTGACGGTGGCCGAGGCGTTGGCCCATCCGACGTGGTCCATGGGTCCCAAGATCACCGTCGACTCGTCGACCCTCATGAACAAGGGCCTCGAGGTGATCGAGGCCCACGAGCTGTTCGGCACCGACTACGACCGCATCGACGTGGTGGTCCATCCCCAGTCGATCGTCCACTCGATGGTCACGTTCACCGACGGGGCGACCATCGCCCAGCTCTCGAACCCGGACATGCGGCTGTGCATGGGCTACGCACTGGCCTGGCCGGACCGTCTCGATGTGCCCTACGGGGCGATCGACTGGACGGTCCTGGACCGGCTGGACTTCGAAGCCCCGGACCGGGAGGCCTTCGGCTGCCTGGACCTGGCCTTCGCTGCCGGCCGGGCCGGCCGGACGGCTCCCGCCTGGTTGAACGCGGCCAACGAGGTGGCTGTGGCGGCCTTCCTGGACGGGGCGCTCTCGTGGGTGGGCATCACCGAGTTGCTGGCCGAGGTGCTCGATGCATGGCCGGGCGACGAGGCCACCGACGTGGATGCGGTCCTGGATATCGACCGGCGGGCCCGTGAGGCCGCCTCGGCCCTCGTCGCATCCCGCAGGTGACGCTGGTGCGTCCGGCAGGATCCACCGATCACCGCATCCGGCTGGCTCTGCTGGTCGGGGCCGTCGTCTCGTTCACCATGATCGGGGGTTGGTCGGGTCTGGTGGTGGTGTTGTCGTTCGTCGTCATGTTGACGCTCCACGAACTGGGCCACTTCCTGGTGGCCCGCTGGTCGGGCATGCAGGTCACCGAGTTCTTCCTCGGATTCGGACCGCGGCTGTGGTCGGTACAGCGAGGTGAGTGCACCTACGGGGTGAAGGCCATCCCGGCCGGCGCCTACGTACGGATCACCGGCATGACCAGCCTGGACGAGGTGGAACCGGCCCTCGAGCATCGGACCTACCGGGCCCAGACCTACCCCCGACGTATGGCCGTGGCCCTGGCCGGTTCGGCCACCCACTTCGCCGTGGCCCTCCTCCTGTTGTTCGTCCTCTACGGCATGGTGGGCACGCCCGACCCGGATCGTTGGATGGTCGGTGAGGTGGTGCCCGGTACGGCGGCCGAGGCCGTCGACCTGGAGGTCGGGGACCGGATCGTGTCAGTCGCCGGGGTGGAGGTCGAAGACTTCGGTGCGTTCGGTGCCGTCGTCCGGTCATTGCCGGGCCAGACCGTCGAGGTGGTGGTCGACCGCGATGGCATCAGGACCGAGCGCCTGACGACCATCGGCGAACGGCTGTCGACGGATGGCACGACCCATGGATTCTTCGGGGTGGGGCGGGCCCGGCCGCTGGTCACCGTGGGGCCGGTGGCGGCCGCCGGGGAGGCTGTCGGGCGGTTCGGCGACCTGACGGTGATGTCCATCGACGGCCTGACGTCGTTCTTCACCCCCGACGGACTGTCCCGCTTCTTCTCGGGCGCTCTGCCTGACGGCACGCCCCCCGACGGGGCATCAGCCGGTGGGTCGGCGTCGGCGTCGGCTTCGAACACCGGTGGGCCGGTGGTCGCCGGATCCTCAGCAGTGCCGTCGGATGCCGACGACGAGCGGCTGCTCTCCATCTACGGAGCGGCCCGGCTGGGCAGCGCCATGCTGGCCGACGGGTGGGGGACCTACCTGTGGTTCCTCGTCCTGGTCAACGTTTTCATCGGCGTGTTCAATCTGGCGCCGCTGCTCCCGCTCGACGGAGGGCACGTCGCCATCGCCACCTACGAGCGACTCCGGTCGTTCGGAGGCCGCCGCCACACGGCGGACGCCGCCAAGCTGATTCCGGTGACCTGGGCGGTGGTCTCGCTGCTGGTCCTGGTCGGCATGGTGGCGTTGTACCGCGACATCGTGGACTTCCCCGATCTTGGTTGACCCGCTGACGGGCGTCGCCCGGCCCCGGGAATGGGACCGCCGGTAGCCTCGGGGTATGGAGGTCCAGGCAGGCATCGAACGTCGCGTGACCCGTCAGGTGATGGTGGGCGACGTCCCGGTCGGCGGGGGCGCCCCGATCACCGTGCAGTCGATGACGGTCACCCGAACGGCCGATCACGAGGCCACGCTCCAGCAGATCTACGACCTGGCCATGGCCGGTGCCGACATCGTGCGGTGCACCTGCAACGAGTTGGAGGCCGCCGAGGGTCTGGCCCGCATCGTGCCCCGGTCGCCGGTGCCCATTGTGGCCGACATCCATCACCAGTACCGGATGGCCCTCGCCGCCCTCGAGGCCGGCGTGCACTGCCTGCGCCTCAACCCGGGCAATATCCGTAAGCCCGAGCACATCAGGACGGTGGCCGCCGAGGCCCGTGACCGCGGCGTCCCCATCCGCATCGGGGTCAACGGCGGCTCGCTGCATCCCGACCTCTACGCCAAGTACGGCGGCCGGGTCACCGCCGAGGCCATGGTCGAGTCGGCATTGGACGAGATCCGGTTCTTCGAGGACGTCGACTTCGACCTCATCAAGATCTCGGTGAAGGCCTCCAGCGTCCCGCTGATGATCGAGGCCTATCGCCAACTCTCCGAGGTCACCGACTTTCCGCTGCACCTCGGGGTGACCGAGGCGGGGCCGCCGCCGGCCGGGCTGATCAAGTCCACGGCGGGCATCGGGGCACTGTTGGCCCAGGGGATCGGCGACACCATCCGCTACTCGCTCACCGCCGACCCCGTTGAGGAGGCCAGGGCCGGACGGGCCCTGTTGGAGGCCATGGGGCTCCGCGAGCGCAAGAACGTCGACCTGATCGCCTGCCCCAGCTGTGGCCGGGCCGAGATCGACGTGGTGGCGGTCGCCGAGGAGGCCATGGCCGCCTTTGCCGACCGGGAGATCCCGTTGCAGGTGGCCGTCATGGGCTGTGTGGTCAACGGTCCAGGTGAGGCTCGTGATGCCGATCTGGGAATCGCCGCCGGCAACCGACGGGGCCACCTGTTCGTCAAGGGTCGCAACGCCGCGGTGGTCCGGGAGGACGAGATGGTGGATGCCCTGGTGGAGTGGGCGGTGTTGATCCACGAGGAGGGCGCCGAAGCGGCGCTGGCCCGGGTCGACACCGAGAAGGCCCGCCGGGAGGCCGACAAGGATCGTGACCGCCTGCTGGCTGAGCAGGGTGACGACGCCAACGATGCCGGCACCCGAATCGAGCTCATCCGCCGCCACACCAGCTGAGACCGCTGGGCGTCGGAGCGATGAGGCGCCCGGGGCGTCGGAGCGATGAGGCGCCCTAGGCGTCGGAGCGATGAGGCGCCCTAGGCGTCGGAGCGCCTCGACGGTATGATTTCCGACGCGTGCATCGCCGGTTTCCGACGAGGCGTGGGCTCTGCCCACGCCTTTTGTTTTCGGTACAGGTGGTCGTGGGGATTGGCCGGTGCACCGCCGACAACAGGAGTCGTGGCCACCACAGGGTGGGCACCGGAATCAGAAACAGGAGGGCGAGATGGCAGTGACCGATCGGATCGATGCGCTGGCCGCCCCCCTCTGTGACCGGGTCGGCGTCGAACTGCTGGACGTGGAGTACGAAGGCGGCGTGGTTCGCCTGGTGGTCGACCACCCCGACGGTGTCGGCATGGACGCCATCGCCAGCGTGACCCGCGAGATGTCCCGGGCCCTCGATCACGAGGACCCGATCGCCGGTACCTACACCCTCGAGGTGACCAGCCCGGGGCTCGAGCGGCCCCTCAAGCGCCCTGAGCACTTCATTCGGTCGCTGGGCGCCGAGGTCACCATCAAGACGGCTCCGGGCGTGGAAGGCGACCGTCGGGTGGCCGGCGTGCTGGCCTCCGCTGACGAGAGCGGCATCGTCGTCCGTGCCGCAGGTGGTGACGAGCGGTCGCTCCGCCATGACGAGATCTTGAAGGCGCGCACCGTCTTCACGTGGAACCCCGAGCCGAAGTCGGCTCGCAAGGGAGATGATCGGAGCGCCGAGGCTGCTCCGGGAAGGAAGGTTGGGTCATGAACCCCGACATGATGGAGGCCCTGCAGGCCCTGGCGACCGAACGGGGCATCTCCATCGACGCCCTGTTCGCCGCACTGGCCGACGCGCTGGAATCGGCCTACAAGCGGATGCCCGGAGCCCACGAGTTCTCCTGGGTGACCATTGATCCCGACACCATGGAGATCCGGGTCCTGGCCCAGGACCTCGACGAAGAGGGTGAGCCGGCGGGCGACGAGTTCGACGTCACCCCCGACGACTTCGGTCGCATCGCCGCCCAGACGGCCCGACAGGTCATGGGCCAGCGGATCCGCGAGGCCGAGCGTGACCTCAAGTACGAGGAGTACGCAGGTCGTGAGGGTGACATCGTCACCGGCATGATCCAGCAGACCGACGCCCGCTACACCCTGCTGGACCTGGGTCGGGTCGAGGCGCTGCTGCCTCAGGCCGAGCAGGTGCCGTTCGAGCGGCCGGAGGCCAACGCCCGCCTCAAGGCGTACATCGTCGAGGTGCGTAAGACGGCCAAGGGTCCCCAGATCGTGGTCAGTCGGACCCACCCCGGTCTCATCAAGCGCCTCTTCGAACTCGAGGTGCCCGAGATCGCTGACGGCGTGGTCGAGATCCGTGCGTGTGCCCGTGAACCCGGACATCGCACCAAGATCGCCGTGTGGTCAAACGACGGAAACGTCGACCCGGTCGGCGCCTGCGTCGGTGCCCGGGGTGCCCGGGTCCGCATGGTCGTCAACGAGTTGCGTGGCGAGAAGATCGACATCGTCCCGTTCTCCGAGGACCCGGCCGATTTCGTGATGAAGGGCCTGTCGCCGGCCAAGGTGAAGGAGGTCCTCATCGACGAGGAGACCGGCACCGCCACGGTGATCGTGCCCGACTACCAGCTGTCTCTGGCCATCGGCAAGGAGGGCCAGAACGCCCGTCTGGCCGCCCGGATGACCGGCTGGCGGGTCGACATCAAGAGCGAGACCCAGGTCGCCCAGGAAGCTGCCTACGCCGACGTGGAGTGGGCGGAGGGCGAGTGGATCGTGGACGACGAGACCGGTGAACAGGTCTGGAAGCCCGCCGAGGGCGGTCCGGCCGTTTCGGCCGGCGAGTGGACGGTGGCCGCAACCGATTCCGGAGAGGAAGAGGAGTAGGCCCCGACGGTGGGGCGCTCGACCGACGCCGACACCCCGACGTCGGTTCCCCGGCGGAGGTGCGTGGCGTGCCGGTCTTCAGTGCCGGCCACCGAGCTGGTCCGGATCGCCTGGTCGGTCGAGATGGCCGGTCCGGAGGTCGGTCGCACGTTGCCCGGGCGTGGCGCCTGGGTGCATTCCGTGCCGGACTGTCTGGATGCCCTTCGCCCGTCTGATCTGGCGAGGGCGTTCCGGCGGGCCGTGACCACCGAACAGATCGCCGGACTGGTCGCCCGACTGGTTGTCCACCCGGTTTCCGGTCCGGCGGGCGATCCGGCAGCGTTGCCGTTGGAATCACCGGCGACGAGGCGTACCGGGGACGGGTGATCCACCCCGCCAACCGATAGCGTCAGACGGCGGTTCCCCGGCAGCGGGAGCCCCGTGGCAGACCCGCCGGGCTGCAACGAAACACCTCCCAGAGGACCCCGAGAGAGAACAGGACGTCGAACCCTCGTGCCGAAGAACATCCGCGTCTATGAATTGGCGCGAGAGCTGGGAATGACCAACGCCGAGGTCCTGGACCTCTGTGGGTCACTCGGCATCGGGGTGAAGAGCCATTCCTCAGGAGTCGTCGATGCCCAGGTTCTGCAGGGCCGAGACCTCGACGCAGATCGTGTCACCGC
>JAAZXY010000038.1:0-2191 GCA_014239855.1 Acidimicrobiales bacterium
GGGCCCGCACGGTGGGGCGGTGCCAGAACGACGCGTTCATCTCGGTGTCACTGTGAAAGGATCGGTCGGCGATGTTGGTCGAGCCGATGGTCGCCCACACGTCGTCGACCACCGCCGTCTTGGCGTGCACGTACACCTCCTCGACGCCCCACTCCCTCCGCACGGCGGGTGCCGACAGGCAGAACCCGTCGTACGCCCCGAGGGCGGCCAACGCCTCGTAGCCGGCGGCGATCCCCGGATGCGCCCGCGCCGCCGCCAGCTCGGGCATCGGATCGCCCGGAACCGAAGCCACCACCAGCACCCCCCGGTCGAGCGCCTCCCGTAACGCCACCAGCACCACCCGGCTGAGGAGCACCTGATCCTCGATGTAGACGTACTCCTCAGCACCCGCGATGGCCGACAGGTACTGCTCGCGCACCGCGTTCTCGCCGTCGGGCAACTCGTCGTACAGCCCCGGGAGGACGCTGCGTTGGATCTGGGCCGTCGTCGACCCGGCTACGGCGGGCGTCGCCGCCGGATCCCGCACCACCAGGTCATCGGTACGACCGTCGGGTCGGACGCCGGCCCATGAGCCGAAGCGGCGATCACGTTCGGACGCCCCGTTCCAACGCATCACGAAGTTGTCGTGCACATCGACCACGCACGGGCCGCGCAGGCCACAGTGCACATCGTGGATGTTGGAGTACCGCTCACCGGGGGCGAACCCGAGCGACGGGTCGGGCTGGACATGGTCACGACCGGCCATCGACCCCCGGGTGATGTTGATGCCGCCCACGAACGCCCTGGTGTCAGGGGAACGGGCTTCGGAAGTTCCGGCATCGATCAACCAGACCTTCTGGTGCTGGCACTGGTTGCCTACCGCGTCCCACCGAAGCTGCCACGAGGTGTCCCGTTCGGCCAGCAGCGCCGCGGACACGGCGTCACCGGGGAACGTGTCATCGGCGCCGGCCGCGTGCCCGAGGGGATGCCAGACCAGGACACGGACGTCCACGCCCCGGGCCGCGGCGCCGTCCATCAGGTCGAGGAACGTGCCCCTTCCTCTGGGAAACCGGGCGTCCAGTTCGACGAAGGCCACGCACACCCACACCGAGGTGGTGGCCGATTCCACGGCCGCCGCGATGGCATCGAAGGCCACCGCCCCGTCGACCAACGGCTCGACGAGGTTCCCGGCCCGCACCGGAAAGCGAGCCGCCCTCGACGGCGGGATCCGTCCCGGAACTTCAGTCAGATCGGCCACCGTCCCACGCTAGGTCTGTGGTGCGGGCTCGGCCGGACCCACCCCGTACGATCCCCTACGTGAAGCGGGCACTGGTCATCGAACACGACGAACTCGGCCCCGCCGAGGGCGTGGGCGAGCGCCTGATCGAGCGGGGCTACGAACTCACGGTGTTCCGGGTGCTCGACGACCCGTCCAGCCCGGTGGGCCGCAAGCCCTACCCCGATCCGACCGCCTTCGACGTCGTGCTGGTCACCGGGTCACCGTGGTCGATCGTCCGACCCGACGAGATCGAATCCTGGCTGGACCGCGAGGTCCAGATGGTCCGGACCGCCCACCGGTGCGGCGTGCCGGTCCTCGGCCTGTGCTTCGGAGGGCAGATTCTGTCGTTGGCCATGGGCGGCACGGTGTCGCGCACTGACACACCGGAGTTCGGGTGGCAGATGATCGACTCCGACCTTCCCGACGTGGTGCCCACCGGACCGTGGTTCGAGTGGCACTACGACTGCTTCACGGTGCCCGAGGGGGCCGTCGAGGTGGCCCGCAACGCCGTGTCGCCCCAGGTGTTCCGTATCGGGCGCAGCGTGGGCACCCAGTTCCACCCCGAGATGACGCCCCGCCTGACCGACACGTGGGTCGGCATGGACGGGGGCGAGCTCGTGGACCACGGGGTCGACCCCGAGATGATGGCCGCCGATTCGCGTCGCCACGCCGAGGGCAACCGTGCCCGGGCCGACGCCCTCGTGGACTGGTTCCTGGACGGCTGACCCCCGGTCGGCTGATCCCGGATGGGGGCCGACCGGATCGATCAGACGGTCCAGCCGCCCTCCGGGCGGGGGAACCACATGTGGATCTGACCGGTGCCGGCCGCCGACTGGTAGGCCGAATACGGCACGCCGGGCGCACGGCATTCCCGGCCACCGAGAGCCCCCACCATCATGAGGTAGTGGCTGAACAGCCCCTCGGGGGCGTGGC
>JAAZXY010000038.1:2424-2918 GCA_014239855.1 Acidimicrobiales bacterium
AGGAGGAAGTGGTCGAGTCCGGCCGTGCCGCACGTGCTGGTCGTCATCCAGCGTTCGTCTCCCTGGAGGAAGCCCAGCAGGTTGACCGTCGGATAGTGGATGGGGAGGTACTCGTCGTCACTGGCCGTGATCCACGTGTCGTTGTCCAGTGCGGCGGTCTCCAGGGCCCGGGCCAGCTCGGGGTCGCCGGGGATGTCGTAGGGCATGGCCGACATGCCGCGGGGCAGTTCGTCCGACGTGTAGCGGCCGGTCCGACGGGCGTGGGCGGTCACCACCATCTCGACCAGGGTGAACCAGTGGGTGTCGAACACCACGTAGGTGTCGGCACCCAGCGGGTCGAGACACTCGGTCCGGAGCCGTTCCAGTCCGGGGACGAGGTCGATTTCCTCGCCGTCGTTGAGTTCCAGACGGACCTCGGGGGAAAGGACGATGGGTGGGACGTGGGACACCACGGCCGCTCCGACGATCTCACCCATGGGTCCGCTCCATTCCGA
>JAAZXY010000038.1:3111-4359 GCA_014239855.1 Acidimicrobiales bacterium
GACGGTTCCCGCCCTGGCGTGATGCACCGACCAGGCCTCGTAGTCGGCCAGGTCCCATCCGACCCGCTCGAACAGGACCACCGACAGGTCGGGCTCCATGACCAGCTTCAGGTGGGGCCGGGACCGAATCTCGTCGGCCACCGCCCGGGTGGTCGCCAGCACCGTCTCCACGGCCTCCCGGTACCGGTCGGTTCCGTGGGTGGCCAGCGAGAACCAGAACGGCAGACCGCGGGCCCGCCGGGTCAGGTGGACGGCGAAGTCCGCCGGATTCCACGCCGTCCGGTCCAGACCCTCGAGGTAGTTGGCGAACTGGGAGTGGGCGGCCGCCCCGTGCTCCGGCTCGCGGTACACCAGCGCACAGCAGTCATAGGGCGCGAACAACCACTTGTGGGGATCGACCACGAACGAATCGGCGTGCTCCATGCCAGCGAACAGCGGAGCCACCGAGGGCGCCACCATTGCCGCGGCCCCGTAGGCGCCGTCCACGTGGAGCCACAGGCCATGGTCAAGACACACCTCGGCCACCCCGGCCAGGTCGTCGACCACTCCGGCGTTGGTCGTCCCCGACGAGACCACCACGGCGAACACACCCGCCGCCAGCAGGTTGGGCCCGACCGCGGCCAGAGTTTCAGCCAGGGCGGCACCGGTCATCCGACCGCGTTCGTCGCCCGGCACGTCGAGGACCTCGCAGTCCATGACCGTCGCCGCGGCCCGCACCGAGCTGTGGGCGTCGCCGGTCGCCGCGAACCTCCACCTCGGCGTCGCCCCGTCGAGTCGGCGGCGGGCCCTCTCCCGGGCCGCCACCAGGGCACTCAGGTTGCCCATGGTCGCCCCGGACACGAAGCATCCGCCGGCGGTGGACGGCCACCCGGCCAGGGACGCCAGCCACGCCAACGCCTGGTTCTCCGCGGCGATGGCGCCGGCACCGGCCTCCCAGGTCCCGGCGAACATCTCGGCCGCGCTCACCGCCAGATCGAAGACCAGCGCCGCCTCGGTGGGCGCGGCGGGCACGTAGGCCAGGTTCATGGGGTTGTCCTGGGCCCGGGTGGCCGGGACCATCACCTGGGTGAACAGCCGCAACGCCTCGTGGCCCCCGATCCCGTCGGGCACCACCGTGTCACCGAGCGCCGCATCCAACTCGGCCGGCGGGCGGGCCCGCGCCTGGGGATCCTGACCTCCGGCGATGCGGCGCCAACTCCAGTCCATGACCGAGCGGAGCAACTGCTCGTCGTGCGGCCAGAACCGTTC
>JAAZXY010000038.1:4497-18918 GCA_014239855.1 Acidimicrobiales bacterium
ACCACCCTCGTACCCGCCGGGGTGAGGGCCACCTCGACCCGACGACGGTCCTCGGGGACCGGCCGGCGCACAGCCAGGCCCTTGCGCTCCAGGGTGTCGAGCACGCCGGTGAGCGTGCCGCCGGAGATTCCGGCCTCGGCGGCCAGGCTGCGGGACTCCTGGGGCCCCCAGATCCGGAGGACGAACAGCACCACGAAGGCGCTCCACGACAGTTGGTGGGGACGCAGCACGTCACGTTCCATGTGGTTGCGAACCGCGGTGGCCGTACGGAACACGTTGGACACGGCAGCCAACGACAGGAGGTCGAGGTCCAGGCCCGACATCCGGTCCCGGATGAGACGCTCGGCCTCGACCAGCTCGTCATCTCCGGCGGCGAAAGCGCGTGGCATGGACTCACACTAACGTTCGGGGCCTAACGGTTCACCGCCACCCTAAGGAACGCCCACCGATGACCGACCACCGCCGCATCCGCGTGCTCTGGCCCGACCACCTGGCCCTGGCCCGGGGCAAGTACCTCCCCGCACACCTCGCCCACCGGGGCACCCGGCACTCCATGTCGGTCTTCACCCTGCTGTACGACCGCGACATGATCCCCGCCCCCGGCACCCGGATGCTCGAAGGCTTCCCGGACATGGAGTGCACCATCGACACGTCGGCCATCCGCGACGGCTGGGAAGAGGGCGTCGGTGTGGTCATCGGCGACCTCGTGGAAGATGGCCGACCCGTCCCCTTCTCTCCCCGCCACGCCCTCAGGGAGGCCGTGGCCGCCTGGGAGGCCCTCGGCTACACCCCGAAGATCGGCATCGAGTTCGAGGCCTTCGTGCTGCAGCGTGGCGCTCTCGACGGCGAAGGCGACGGCGGTTGGGAGCCCTACGACTGCCCGGGCTCGTACGTGTACGGCACCGGCCCCATCAACGATCCCATGGGCATTGCCGAGTCCATCCATGACGTGGCCGACGCGGTGGGCTTCCGACTCGAATCGGTCAACACCGAGTTCGACCCCGCCCAGTTCGAGTTCACCCTCGAATACGACGACGCCCTGGCCGCCGCCGACGAGGCGTTCCTGTTCAGGACCATGGCCCGCGACGTGGCCTACGAGATGGGTCATCTACTGACCTTCCTGCCCCGCCCCCTTCTGGACCGGGGCGGCAACGGGATGCACGTCAACCTGAGCCTCGTCGACGCTGACGGGAACAACGCCCTGTTGGATCCGGCAGCCGCCGACGGCCTCTCGGACCTGGCCCACCAGTGCATCGCCGGCCAGCTCCACCATCTGCCGGCCATGGGAGCCCTGTGTGCCCCCACCGTCAACTCCTACAAGCGCCTGCGCCCCGGACAGATGTCGGGCTACTGGGCGAACTGGGGGCACGACCATCGGTGCGCCACCGTCCGGGTGAACCCTGAGCGCGATGGCTCGACACGGCTGGAGAACCGCATGCCCGACGCCACCGCCCCCATCCACACCGTGGTGGCCGCCGTGCTCACCGCGGCCCGACTGGGCGTCGAGCACGGACTGGACTGCCCGGAACCCGAGACCGGCGACGCCCTCGAGGATGCGTGCACCGACCAGTTCGTGGCCGACAGCCTGGGCGACGCCCTGGCTGCGCTGGCCGCCGACGACGTCTTCGTCGACGCCATCGGGCGGGGCCTCGTCGACCAGTTCTCCGCCATCAAGGAGGCCGAGTTGGGCAAGTACCTGGAGGCGGTGGGCGACGAGGCCTCGGCCCGCGACGAGTTCACCGACTGGGAAAAGGCCTTCTACCTGCCGTATCTGTGACCGGCGGTTCCGTTCAGACCGAGGCGACGCCGCGGCGGATGTGGGCCAGCATCTCCGTCTCGGCCCGATCGCCGTCACCGGAGAGGATGGCGTCGTGCAGCACCCGGTGCTCGTCGACGTCGACCGTCGATCCGTGGCGGGCGTATCCCCCGGAACTCCCAGTCGCCGCCCAGGGCGGTCGACAGGACCTCTTCGGACTCGGTGGGCTGGGCGCCACAGTCGTCACGGATGGGCGCCGGTCCGGTCACGATGGTGTTGGTGAGTGCCCCGAGACCCTCGACCTCCACGGTGACCACGTCGCCGGGCTGCACGGGACGGGAGTTGGCCGGCGTGCCCGAGAAGATCATGTCGCCGGGCAGCAACGTGATGGTCCGGGCCAGGTCGGCCACCAGGTAGTGCATGTCCCACGTCATCTCGTCGGTGTTGCCGTCCTGGGCCACCTCGCCGTTGACCAACGTGCGGATGCCCTTGCCCCGGAAGTCCCAGCCCTCGACCAGGCCCGGGCCGACCGGGCACATGGTGTCGGACCCCTTGACCCGGAGCATGGAGCCGGCGTCGGTGTCCCGGAAGTCGTGCAGGCCGTAGTCGTTGCCGATGCTGTATCCGGCGATGTAGTCGCCCGCCTCGTCGGGGCTGACGTTGCGGCACGGCCGACCCATGACGATGACGATCTCGCCCTCGTAGTTGAGCCAACGGCAGCGCTCGGGTCGCACCACGTCTCCCCGGTGGCCGTTCAACGACGAGGTCGGCTTCTGGAAGTAGGTGGGGGCGGCGGGCAGTGAGACCTGGAACTCCTCGACCCGGCTGACGTGGTTGAGGTGCACGCAGAGGATCTTGGACGGCTCACTGGGCGGGAGGTGAAGGGCGTCCGCCTCAGCCACCCTCCGGCCGTCGCCGGCCACCAGCTCGTCGCCGTCGACGGCCATCGGGGTCACCGACCCGTCCAACAGGATCCTGCGCGTCTCGACCTGTTCGTTCGACATGTGCCGCCCTCTCTTGTTCATCGGTGGGGACCGGGCCCGGACATCTTTCCATGGAAATCGTTTGGATCCAAATGATATGGTACACGGCATGACCAGCAACATGAATCCAGTCACCCGAGGCTTCATCTTTCCCCGCACCGCCTCCGGTGCATCGTCAATCGTGCCCAACCCACCGTGGCACTACTCGGGCGACATGCTCACCATCGAATACCGGACCGACCCGGCCGCGGTGGCCGAGTTGCTCCCGGCACCGCTCTCCCCGGTCGAGGACGACCCCGGGGCCGTCGCCGTCATCTGGGCCGACTGGCAGTCGTGCTCCGACGACTACAACGAGGTCCTCGACCCCGACCGCCTCCAGTACAAGGAGTGCTTCGTGGTGGTCCGGTGTTCGTACGAGGGCCGGGACTACAGCCGCTGCGTCTACATCTGGGTCGACAAGGACTACGCCATGGTCCGCGGCCACGTGCAGGGCTATCCCAAGAAGTTCGGCGACATCTGGGTGACCCGACCGGTCACCGTCGGGAAGGCCGGCCCCCGCCTCGAGCCGGGCGGCCGCTTCGGCGCCACCTGCTCGGCCTACGGCCGCCGCCTGGTCGAAGCCGAGTTCACCATCACCGGCGACAGCGACCACACAGGTTTCGTGAATGCCCTGCCCATGATCCACAACCGGATCCTCCCGGCCATCGAGGCCGACGGCACCGACTCGCTCAACGAGCTGGTCACCATGAGCGGCTACGACGCCGAGGTCGGTCCGGCCTTCACCGGCGACGTCGACCTGCGGGTCTTCGACTCCCCCGTCGAGGAACTCACCCGCCTCGCCCCCCGGGAGATGATCGCCGGCTACTGGCGCAGCGTCGGTGTGTCGTGGAACGGCGGTACCACCCTGGACGACCTGCTCGCCGACCAGCGACCCGGAGCCGGCTCGTGACCATCGAACGCCACCCCTGGACCCCCGAGACCGACGACGGCCACGCCGATCTGGCGTCCCATGACACCTGGGTGCACGGCACGCCGTACGCCACCCTCGAGCGGCTCCGCGACGAGGACCCCGTCTCGTGGGTCGACGAGGCCGACGGCTCGGGCTTCTGGGCCGTCACCCGCTACGCGGATGTCATCGAGCTGAACCGCCGATGGGACGATTTCACCTCCTACCGGGGGATCCGCCTCGAGGAGATGGACGCCGAGGAGACCGAGGCCCGGCGCACCCTCATGGAGCTGGACCCGCCCGACCACACCCGACTGCGACGCCTCGTCAACCGGGGCTTCACCCGCCGGACCGTCGAGTCCTACGAGGAGCCCATCCGGGAACTCACCGGCGACATTCTCGACGAGGCCCTGGCCCTCGGCGAGTTCGACTTCGTCGGCGAGGTGGCCCGGGTGCTGCCCATGCGAATGCTGGGTCGCCTGCTGGGCGTACCCGACGACGATGCGGCACAGCTCGTCGACTGGGGCGACCAACTGCTGTCCAACTCCGACCCCGAGTACACCGACCACGTGGTCGACCAGGTCGACACCGATGAGTTCCGCCTCATCCCGTTCCGTAGCCCGGCCGGCCTCGAGGTGTTCCGCTACGCCCAGGAGGCGGCCATCGAACGCCGGGGCTGCCCGCACGACGACGTCATCTCCCGCCTGCTGGAACCCACCACCGACGGCGAGCCGCTCAGCGACCTGGAGTTCAACAACTTCTTCGCCCTGCTGGTGGCCGCCGGCAACGACACCACCCGCTACTCGCTGACCGAAGGCCTCCGCGCCCTGGTCGACCACCCCGACCAGTTCCGGGCCCTGCGCGACGATCCGTCGCTCATCGACTCGGCCGTCGAGGAGATCCTTCGTTGGACCACGGTCACCACCCACTTCCGTCGCACCGCCACCAGCGACCAGGAGGTCGGTGGCCGGGCCATCGCCGAGGGCGACAAGGTCGTGCTGTGGTGGGCGTCGGCCGACTACGACCAGCGGAAGTTCGACGATCCCTACCGGTTCGACATCCGGCGGGACCCCAACGACCACGTGGCCTTCGGCCGCAACGGACCGCACCTGTGCCTCGGGGCGTGGCTGGCCCGCATGGAGATCCGCATCACCCTCCAGGAGCTGCTGGCCCGCACCACCGAGATCGAGATCGTGCACACCTCGGATCGCCTTCGCTCCAACCTCATCAGCGGAACCAAGCACCTCACCGTCCGGGTGGGTACCTGACGGGTCAGGCCAGGTCGTCGACCAGGGTGCCGTCGACCACCACGGGCTCACCATCCAGGGCCACCGTGCAATTCCGCATCGGCAGGTCGAAGTGACCCCGACAGAAGCGACCGGCCACCTCGTTGGCTCCGGTCGACCACAGGAAGTTGCCGGCGAAGGCCCGTAGTTCCGTGCCGTTCAGGTCGGCCTTGTCGTACAGGGGCAGGACGTCCCACCGGCAGGCGTGGTTCATGCCCCAGCCCACGTGGCTGACCGCGTAGGCCTCGGGCTCGTTCCAGGCCGCCAGGTACGACGAGAAGAGGTCCGCATCCAGGCCGTCACCGTCGACGGCCACCACATGGTCGGCCTCCAGCGTGCAGGTGATCGGTGACCGCACGTACTCCTTGAACGTCAGGTTGGCGTCACCCGGTGCCATCACGACGGTGCCCGAGGTCGATCCGGCGGCCGGGAAGCACAGCACCAGCCCACCGGGCCAGTGGGCGATGCCGCCGGGGTTCGTGACCGTGCCGTCCGAACCGGCGACCACCGCATCGGCGAGATTCACGGTGAGGTCGGTACCGGCCACCGAGGTGACCCGCATGGTCGAAGCGGCGGCCAGCATCCGGCGTCCCCGGGCCACCCGGTCGCCCAGGCCGGCGTCGTGGCCCACCCGGTCGAACACCTCGGGATGCTCGTTGGACAGCATCAGGATCCGGGCGCCGTCGGCCAGGATGGCCGGGCGCTCCTCGGCGTGCAGCAGGCCCTCGACGGTGCAGTCGGCGATGAAGTCGGCGGCGGCCAGGCCGGCCAGCACCGACGGGTTGTGGGCCAGGGCCACCGATGCGCCAGTGGAGCGGATGGGGACGGGCCCCCGGTTGGGGGGCGTGGGCAGCACCACGGTCGACACCGCGGCACCCAGACGCTGTAGGGCGACCACGGCCACCTCGACCAGCTCGGGCCGGCTGTCGTCCTCGGCCAGCACCACGGCCGTCTCTCCGGCGTGCACCGCACAGCGGGCGAAGTGGTCGGAGAAGGCCTCGATCCGGTGCCATGGCACGCTCATGTTCGGTCCTCCGAATCCATTTCCCGGTCGGTGTGGGTCAGTCGTCGTAGAGGCCGGCCCGGCCCAGTCGACCCAGCGTCACCTCGACGCTCCATGGGAGCATCGTGGCACCGCAGCGGGCGTCGCGGTACATCCGCTCCAGGGCACTGGGCCGCAGCAGCGAGCGACCGCCACACACCCGCACCGCGGTGGACGCCACCTCGGGTGCCGTCTCCATGGCCGTCACGGTGGCCGCCCAGGCTCGCCGGACCTGATCCTCGGTCGGGTCCACGCCGACCTCACCCAGAACCCGGTAGGTGAGGGCCTGGGATTGCTCCCATGCCAGGCGCATCTCGGCCCAGCCGTTCTGCTTCTGCGGATGGTCCCGCCGCTCGGTCGGCCCCCCAGCGCCTCGCAGGGCGGCGGCCGTGTAGTCCAGCACCGCCCGCTGGATCCCCAGATACGAGAACGAGAGCGTCATGTAGAAGTACGGCCAACGGGTGGCCACCTGGTCGAAGCATCCCGGCGGCAGCAGCTCCTGGTCGGCGGGCACGAACACGTCGTCGAACAGCAGGTTCTTGGAGATGGTTCCCCGCATGCCCAACGGGTCCCAGTCGCCCTCGATGGTGATGCCCTCGGCGTCGGCCGGCACCCCGAGGAACCGGACCCGATCGTCGCCCTCGACCATGCACGTCACGTTGTGGCTGTCGGCGGCCTCGGACAACGAGGCGAAGATCTTGCGACCAGACACCCGGTAGCCCCCGTCGACGGGCACGGCCCGGGTGGCGAAGCCCGCCGTCTCGCCGGGTGCCCGGCCCTCGCTGAACGGCTGAGCGTGGATCGTGCCGTCATCGACCACGCCACGCCACACGGCGGTACGACGCCGCTCGTGCTCGACCCGCTCGTCGTCGCCCATGGAGAGGTCATCCGCGATCTCGCCGACCAGCAACATGGTGGCCGTGTGCATGTTGAAGGTCAGCGCCGTCGACCCACAGTGTCGGGCCAGTTCCTCCGACACCAGGGCGTAGGTCACGAAGTCGGCACCCAGCCCACCGTGCTCCTCGGGGATACACAGGGCCAGGAATCCCGCTTCGCGGAGTTCGGCGTAGTTCTCGTACGGGAAGGCGGCGTCACGGTCCACCTGGTCGGCACGGGCCGCAATGGCCGGCCCGAGGTCGGCCATGCGGGCCACCAGCTCACGTCGGCGGGGGGTCAGCAGATCGGTCATGGGGCTCCGATCATGCCCCGTCGGCCCGGGCCCCTGTGCACGAGAGCAGTCACGAGGTGGTGTCGTCGCGGATCTGGAGGGTTTTGAGGTCGGCGTGGAACTCCAGAGCGTGGTCTCCACCCTCGCGCCCCAGACCACTGATGCCCAGGCCACCGAACGGCGCCGTCAGGTCACGCACCAGGAAGCAGTTGACCCAGGTGGTCCCGGCCCGCAGTGCGCCGCCGACCCGCTCGGCCCGGTCGGCCGATCCGGTGAACAGCGTGGCCGACAGCCCGTAGGCCGTGGAGTTGGCCAGGGAGATGGCCTCGTCCTCGTCGGCAAACGTCTGGAAGGTCAGGACGGGCCCGAACACCTCCTGCTGGACGATCTCGCTGTCGTTGGAGGCCGGCGCGATCAGGGTCGGTTCGACCCACAGGGCGTCGGCGGGTTCACCGGCCCAGCCGTCGGGCACGTGGCGGTGCCCACCCCGGAGCACCTCGTCGCCGGCCGCCCGGGCCCGCTCGATGAAGCCCTCGACCCGGGCCACGTGGGTGGGATGGATCATCGGGGTGATGGTGGTGGCGTCGTCGTGGGCGTCACCCAGCACATGGGCGTCGGCGTGGGCGTGGAAGCGGACCAGGAACTCTTCGGCCACCGAGGCCTCGACGAGCAGGCGGGTCCCGGCCAGGCAGACCTGACCCGAATCGTCGTACTGGCCGGCCGCCGTACGGGCCGCAGCCTCCAGGTCGCTGTCGGCGAACACCACCAGCGCGCCCTTGCCGCCCAGTTCCGCGGTGAACGGCACGATGTTGGCCGCCGCGGCCGTCCCGATGGCCCGGGCGGTGGCTGGCGAACCGGTGAACGACAGGCGTCGCACCCGCGGGTCACCGGTCAGCGGCGGTCCGATCTCGGATCCGATGCCCTGCACGACGTTGAGTACACCCGGCGGCAGTCCAGCCTCGTCGGCCAGGTCGGCCAGCAGACTGGCCGACAGGGGCGACCATTCGGCGGGCTTGAGCACCACCGGGTTTCCGGCGGCCAGCGCGGGGGCCAGCTTCCAGGTGGCCAGCATGAACGGGGCGTTCCACGGCGTGATGATCACCGCCGGGCCGGCAGGCAGCCGTTGGACGCGGTTGGCGGTGCCGTTGGACGACCAGACCCGCTCCTCGTGCTGTTCGGCCAGTTCGGCGTAGGCCCGGAAGTTGCGGGCACCCCGACCGATCACCCGGTTTCGGAGGCTCTCGTGGCGCATGCCCATGTCCACGCACTCGACCGCGGCGATATCGGCCACCCGTTCGTCAATCAGGTCGGCCATGCGACGGAGGTGGGGAGCCCTCCCGGCCGGGCCGAGGGCGGCCCAGCCCTCGAAGGCGTCGGTGGCCGCGGCCAGCGCAGCATCCGCGGTGGCCGCGTCACCGGCCGACACCTCGGCCAGCACCGTCGACCAGTCCAACGGAGAGCGGTCCTCGAACGTGGTGGGGGACGACAGTCGACGCCCGCCGACGTAGTGATCGACCGAGACCGGAATCCCCGCCACGTCGATCCGTGGCCGCACTCCAGCACCGTCGCTCATGCTCGACCCCCTTCTCGGCCCCGTGGCCCGTGCCGTCTATTTCATTTGGATCCAAAGGATCTGGGTCAGTGTAGATTGTCCCGATCCGACGTGCTCCCCCGGAGGTCCCCGTGAGCGAACACCACCTGATGATCATCGGCGCCGAGCGCGTCGACGCCGACGAGGCCAGCGAGGTCCGGTCGCCGTACAACGGCCGCGTCCTGGGCTCCGTCCCGGCCGGGACCACCGATCACCTCGACGCGGCCATCGCCGTGGCCAAGGCCACGCTGGCCGCCGGCGTGCTCCCCACCCACCAACGCGCCGCCATCCTCGACCGTCTGGCCGAAGCGCTGACCGCCCGCCAGGAGGAGTTCGCCCAGAGCATCTCGGCCGAGGCGGCCAAGCCCATCAGCACCGCCCGGGTCGAAGCCTCCCGAGCCGTCGACACGGCACGGTTCTCGGCCGCCGTGGCCCGCACCATGACCAGTGACGCCCTGACACTGGACGCCAGTCCGGCCGGCGAAGGCAAGACCGGCTTCATCAGGAAGGTCCCGATCGGCGTGGTGGGCGCCATCTCGCCGTTCAACTTCCCGCTGAACCTGGTGTGCCACAAGATCGCCCCGGCCATCGCCGCCGGCTGCCCGGTCGTCCTCAAGCCGGCATCGTCGACTCCCCTGACCGCCATCCTGCTGGCCGAGGTCCTCCTCGAGGACTGTGGCCTTCCCCCCGGCTGGCTCAACGTCGTGACCTGCGCTGGGCGCACCGCCGCCCACATGGTCGAACACGACGACGTGGCCATGATCACCTTCACCGGCTCGCCGCCCGTGGGCTGGAACATCCGGACCACGGCGCCCCGCAAGAAGGTCTCCCTCGAGCTCGGCAACAACTCGCCGATCGTGATCGAGCCCGACGTCGACGTGGCCACCGCGGCGGCCAAGCTGAAGATGGCGGCCTTCGGCTTCGCCGGCCAGACCTGCATCTCCACCCAGCGCATCTACGTGCACGCCGACATCGCCACCGAGTTCACCGAGGCCATGGCCGATCAGGCCCGCAGTCTCACGGTGGGCGATCCGGCCGATCCGGCCACCGACGTGTCGTCGCTCATCGACGGCGGCGAAACCGAGCGGGTGGCCGCCTGGGTCGACGAGGCCACGGCCGCCGGCGCCACGCTGGTCTGTGGCGGCACCATGGTCGACGGCGTGCTGGCCCCCACGGTGCTGGCCGACGTCACCGACGACATGAAGGTGTCCTGCGTCGAGGTGTTCGGACCGGTAGTCGGCATCGCCACCTACACCGACTACGAGGACGCACTGGCCCGGGCCAACGCCAGCGACTACGGCCTGCAGGCCGCGGTGTTCACCAACGACATCGGCAAGGCCCTGCGGGCCGCCGAGGTACTCGAGTACGGCGGCGTGCTCATCAACGAGTCGCCGTCCTGGCGAGCCGACCACATGCCGTACGGCGGTATCCGCGACTCCGGCAACACCCGCGAGGGTCCGGCCTACACGGTGCGCGAGATGACCGAGGACCGCCTCATCATCATCCAGCCCTAGTCGGTTTTCCCTGAGCCCTCAGCTCGGGCGATCAACGCAGAGATCGGATCCAGGATCTGCGGCCACGCCGCCTCGGGCATCTCGTGGCCCATCCCCTCGATCCACACCAGTTCGGCACCCGGGAGGGCATCGGCCGTCTCCTGCCCACCCTGAGGCACGACGAGGGGATCCTCGGTGCCGTGAATGACCAGTGAGGGCACCATCACCTCGGCCAGTCCCGGTCGACGATCCTCGTCGGCCAGTGCCGCAAAGGCCTGGCGTACGCCACCGTCCGGATGCCAGGCCCGCTCCTGGTTGGCCAGCGACCGTTCCCGCGCTCCGACCTCGTCGAAGGCGAACCCCGTCCCGGCGTAGAGGCGGGCGGCTGCCACCTCGGCGTCCGCGATGGCCTCGCAGTCCGACGGGTCCACGTCCGGCGCCTGGAGGGACAGCAGTACCTCGAGGTCCATGGGAATGATTCTGGGCATCGACATGATCGACGTCAGGCTCCGTACCCGATCCGGGTGACCCATGGCGACCCGCTGGGCGATCATCCCCCCGAACGACGCCCCCACCACATGCACCGAGTCGAGCCCGAGGGCGTCCAGTAGACCGGCTGCGTCATCGGCCAGGTCGGACAGGGCATAGGTCGACTCCACGGTGCCGCCGCCCAGGAAGGTCAGGAAGGCCTCCACCGGGTCGCCGGGCGGGAACTGGTCGAACCACGTGCTGAGACCGACGTCCCGGTTGTCGAAGCGGATGACCCGGTGGCCCCGGCCCGCCAGTTGCCGACAGAAGTCCTCCGGCCAGACCGTCATCTGGGCGTTGAGCCCCATGACGAGGAGGACTGGTGGATCAGCGGGGTCGCCGAACTCCTCGTACTCCAGAACCAGCCCGTTGGACTCCGCCTGCGGCATGTGGCCCTCCTCCGCTCGTCAGGTGGTGGCTAGGTTGCCACGATGACCGACCAACTCTGGCGTCGAACCGGGACCGACCTGGCCGCTCTGGTGGCCAGCGGCGAGGTGTCGGCCCACGAGGTGGTCGACGCCCACCTGGACCGCATCGACGAGGTGAACGGTTGGCTGAACGCCGCCGTCCTCGTGGTGGCCGACGAGGCTCGGGCCGCCGCCGCCGAGGTCGACCGGGCCCGGGCGGCCGGCGATGCCCTCGGCCCTCTGGCCGGCGTCCCGTTCACCGTCAAGGACGGGCTGGACCTGGCCGGCCACCCCACCACCTACGGCATCCCGGCCTTTGCCGACAACGTCCCGCCGATCGACGACCCGACCATCGGCCGACTGCGGGACGCCGGGGCCATCCCCATCGCCAAAACCAACCAGCCCGAGATGGCCATGCGGCTGGCCACCGACAACCCGCTGTTCGGCCTGACCCGCAACCCCTGGCACCCCGATCGCACGGCCAGCGGCTCGTCGGGCGGTGACGGCTCGGCCATCGCCTCGGGCATGGCCCCCATGGGAGTGGGCACCGACCTCGGAGGGTCGGTCCGCAACCCGGCCTACGCGTGTGGCATCGCGGCGACCAAGACCTCGCTCGGGCGCCTACCGATGCACGGCACATCGCCTGCCGCGTCCGACCCGTTGCTGGGACGACAGCTCATGGCGGTGGCCGGCCCCATGGCCCGATCGGTGGCCGACCTGGACGCCATGCTCCGGGTCTCCGTGGGACGCCATCCGCGCGATCCACGATCGGTCGACGTGCCCCACGACGGCGGTGACTTCGTCCGACGGGCCGCCGTGCCCACCGACCTGCCCGGCGGACCGATCCACCCCGATGCCCGTGAGGCCGTGGACCGGGCCGGCGAGGCGTTGGCCGCCGCCGGCTGGGAGGTCGTCGACGCCACCCCGCCCGAGATGGAGCGGTGCTACGACGTCTGGGGGCGGCTCCTCGGCGAGGATTTTCCCGCCACCCTCGCCGCCCTCGAAAAGGTCATGTCAACCGACGGAAGCCATCTGATCCGCGCCTCGATGGCCTTCTGGCCGGTCGGCGAGGTGACGCCCCAGGAGGTGCACGTCGAACGCCTCCGACTGGCCCGGGCATGGGCGTTGTTCCTGGACGAGTTCCCGGTGCTGGTGCTCCCCACCTGGTACCAACCGCCGTTCAACCACCACGACGACGTCGTCGAAGACCTCACCGTGGTCCGAGCCCTCTACGACGGAGTCTTCACCCCCATCACCCCGGCCAACGTGCTGGGCCTGCCGGCCACCCAGATCCCCGTGGGGTGCAACGCCGACGGTGTACCCCTCGGCGTGCAGTTCATGGCCGACCGCCACCGCGAGGACCGCACCCTGATCGCCGCAGCCGTCGTGGAGGCCGCCCACCCCCCGATCACCCCCATCGACCCCGTCCGTACCTGAGCCGCCTGACTTGGCTGCACCTCCCGAGGCCTGCTGACCTCCAGGCATGGACGAACTCTGCACGAAGACCGCCGGCGAACTGGCCCACCTGGTCGCCACCGGCGCAACCACCAGCACCGAGGTGGTCGAAGCCCATCTGGCCCGCATCGCCGAGGTCAACGACCACTGCAACGCCGTCACCCGGGTGCTGGCCGACGAGGCCCGTGCCTCCGCTGCCGCAGTGGACGCCGCGGTGGCCGACGGCGAGACGCTGGGTCCGCTGGCCGGGGTGCCCTGCACGGTCAAGGAGAACCTCGATCTGGCCGGTACACCCACCACCCAGGGACTGCCCGTGTTCGCCGAACTGGTGGCCCCGACCGATGCCCCGCTGGTCGAGCGGATCCGGGCTGCCGGCGCCATCCCCATCGCCCGCACCAACCTCCCCGAACTGGGCCTGCGGATCACCACCGACAACCCACTGCACGGGCTGACCCGCAACCCCTGGCACCCCGACCGCACCGCCGGTGGATCCTCGGGCGGCGAGGGCTCGGCCATCGCCTCGGGCATGTCGCCGCTCGGCCTGGGCAACGACATCGGTGGCTCGCTGCGCAACCCTGCCTTCTGCTGCGGGATCGCCTCGCTGAAGCCCACCCACGCCCGGCTGCCCTCCTACTCGGCCTTCGAGCACGACCAGAATCCCGGTCTGGCTGCCCAGGTGATGCATGCCGACGGCCCGATGGCCCGCTCGGTGGCCGACCTACGGCTGGCGTTGGAGGTGCTGCACGGCCGCGACCCGCGGGATCCCCGGTCGGTGACCGCCCCGCTGGACGGTCCCGACGTCCCCCGACGGGCCGCCGTGGTCCGGTCGCTCCCCGAGGTGGACGTCGATCCGTCGGTCACCGCCGGCGTGGACACGGCAGCCGCCGCGTTGGCCGACGCCGGCTGGGAGGTGGTCGAGGCCGCCCCGCCGGAGATCGGCTACTGCACCGACCTGTGGGCCCACCTGCTGGCCGCCGACGTGGCCGACGTCATGGCGGTGGCCCGGACCATCCTCTCCGCGGAGCTGGCCGACGTGCTCGACACCCTGGCTGGCGACTACTCGGCCGACAGCATGGCGCCGGGGCTCGTGCACGCCGAGACGGCCCGGCTGGCCCGGCTCTGGGCCCTCTTCTTCGTCGACCACCCGGTGCTGGTCATGCCCACCTGGACCCGGCCCCAGCCCATGCACGGCTTCGACCTTGACCTCGATGCCCGGGACGAGACCACCGCCCTCCTGTCCTGCATCACCCCGCCGAACCTGCTGGGCCTCCCGTCGGTGGCCGTACCGGTAGGGGTGGCCGACGGGCTCCCGCAGGGTGTGCAGTGCGTGGCCGACCAGTGGCGGGACGACCTGGCCCTGGCCGCGGCGGCCGACGTGGAGGCCGCGGTGGGAACGATCACTCCGATCGACCCGGTCACCGCCTGACCCTGGTCAGGCGGGCCTGACCGCCCGCACCACCTTGGCCGGGACGCCGGCCACCACCTCGTGGGTACCGGTGGCATCCAGGCCGAGGGCGCCCATGGCCTCGGCGATGGCCGCCACATCGACCGGCGTCAACTCAGCCTCATGGCCGGCGAACTCCTCGTGGTCGGGGTGGGTCGGGTCGTCGTAGTCCTCGTCGACCAGCACCAGTCGACCGCCGGGCGAGAGAACCCGGGCGAACTCGGTAAAGGCCGCCGCGTGGTCGACCCAGTGGTGCATGGCGTTGCCGGCCCACAGCACCTCGGTGGACCCGCCGGCCACCGGCAGGTCCTCGGCCACCCCG
>JAAZXY010000039.1 GCA_014239855.1 Acidimicrobiales bacterium
GGTCCGCTGCCCAGTCCGGTGGCCCTGGCCCGTCTCGCCGGGGCGACGGCTGGTCTGGCCCTGCTTCGGGATCGCCCCAACTACCGGGGCTCGGTTCCCACCAAGGTGCTGGAGTACATGGCACACGGAGTCCCGGTCGTGGCGACCCCTCTGCCTGCTCTGGTCGACCTGGTCGAGGCAACGGGGGCGGGAATCCTCGTACCGTTCGACGACCCCGAGGCCGTTGTCGAGGCGGTCACTCGTCTGGACAGCGATCCCGAGCTCCGGAGCCGCTGTATCGCGGCGGGGCGGAGGGTGGTTGCCGATCACGACTGGGCGGTTCACGGCCCCCGGTTCGTTGAGGCCTGTCGAGTGGTGGCCGACGCGGGCTGAGTCGTCAGGTACGCCAGGGTGGGGTAGTCCGTGGGGGATCGGCCGACATGAATCCGGGCTCGATGAGGGTCAGGTTGGGGCTGTAGGCGGGGTCGTCGTCGAGGCGGTCGCCCCAGCGGTCACGCATCCGGTCGACTTCGGTCTGGAGGCGCGCCCGGCGGATCGGATCGTCGTCGTAACCACGTGACACCGATTCATGGTGGTGGAGCACGGCCCGAGGCTCGAGGATCACCGCCCGCCCCTCCGCACGCACCTTCAGGCACAGGTCGATGTCGTTGTAGGCCACAGCCAGGTCCTCGTCGAGGCCGCCCAACCGGTGCCAGAGGTCGGTCCGGATGGCCAGGCACGCCCCGGTCACCGCGGCCACCCGGTGGGCGACCCGGAGACGTCCGAGATGGCCCGGATCATCGCCCGGCCGGTGCTTGTGGCCGTGGCCCATCAGGCCGCCGAGCCCGGGATGGACCCCGGCGTGCTGGATGGTTCCATCGGTGAACAGCAGCAGCGCCCCGACCACGCCGACGTCCGGGCGCTCCAGATGGGCGGCCATCGACTGCAGCCAGTCCGGGGTCACCACCTCGGTGTCGTTGTTGAGCAGCACCAGGACATCACCGGTCGCCGCTTCCGCGGCCCGGTTCATCATGGCGGCGAAATTGAACGGCCCCCGATGCTCAATCACGACGGCGTTCGGGTCGTCGGCCAGGCCGTCGATGATCCGTCGGGCCAGTGGTTCGGTGGTCTCGTGGTCGACCACCACGAGCTCCACGTCGCGGTGGGTGGACCGCTCCCGGATGCTGCGCAGGCAGGTCTCCAACAGGCTGCCCTGATCCCGGGTCGGGATCAGGATCGACACCCGAGCCGGCACTCCTGCCGGGGTCGGGGCCGACCTTGCAACGTCGGCAGGACCATGGGTCGGCGGCGGGCCGGGGACACTGGCCAGCAGGTGGGGGAGGTGGGCGACGGCAGTGGGCTCGAGATTTTCGGTCCCGACGGAGTTGACCTCCGAGTGGAGGGCCACCAACGCACTGATCCGACCCAGACCGGCAAACAGTTCCGGGTTCCAGTCGGGGAGGAATGCCGGATCGGTGTGCCGACCACCGGCGGCGCGGTGGTCGTGGTCGGTGTAGACGAGTCGAAGGCCCGGGTCGGCGTCGATGGCGATGGCCAGCGACCACAGCGCCGCCTCGTGGAGTACGACGCCGGCCGCCAGATGGATGGACCAGTGATCCGCTCCGGGCTCGATCGACCAGTTCGGGTGGAGCTGGTCGGCCAGTGACGTCCGCGTGGCATTGGCACCGTCCCCCTGGGCGATCGTCACGGTGAAGGTCACGTTCGACGGACGGTCGAGGATCCGTGCCCGATCGGCGTCCGCCAGGTCCACGTACCGCCGTCGCCACTCCTCGTGGTCGATCCGTGGGGCGCGCCGGAGCCCGGCCAGTCGCCGGACCGATCGGCGGAAGACTCCCCGGAGGTCGCCTGCGAGGATCATCGACCGGGCGCTCGACAGGGTTCGGCGTCGGATGCCGAACAGGAGTCCGAAGCGTCGAAGGAGGCCCATCACGTCAGACTAGGAGTCGGCCCGGGTGCCGTTGGTTAGCCTTGACCGCCATGCGACCCCTGCGATTCGTGGTGATCGGTGGTGGACCCGGGGGAAACTCGGCGGCCACCTATGCGGCCCGTCACGGGGCCGAGGTCACGATCATCGAACGGGACGTGATCGGTGGTGCCGCGCATCTGTGGGACTGCATCCCGTCCAAGGCCATGATCGCCACCGGCGGCGCCATGTCGTTCCTGGCTCGGGCCGGAGGCATGGGCCTGGGCGACGTCAGTCCCCGGATCGACGTCGACAATCTGGCCAACCGCCTGGCGCGGATCGAGGAACGCATCCATCGATCCACCACGTCGCTGTTGGAGAGCCAGAACATCCGCATCATCGACGGCACCGGCTCGATGAAGGGTCCCCATCAGGTGGTGGCCGAAACGGCTGACGGGCTGGAGGAGATCGAGGCCGATGTGGTGGTCCTGTCCACCGGGAGCCGGCCGAGGATTCCGGACTTCGCCGAGGTGGACGGCGAACGCATCCTGACCACCCGCGACGCCTACCCGCCGTCCGAGTTCCCCGACCACGTGATCGTGATCGGATCGGGGGTCACCGGGGTGGAGTTCGTGCACATGTTCAAGTCCTACGGCTGCGAGGTCACCCTCCTGGTGAGCCGTCAGCAGGTGCTTCCCCAGAAGGATCCCGAGGTGGCCGCCGCGCTGGAGGCCGACTTCCTGCGCCGGGGCGTCCGGTTGTACAAGGGGGCCCGTGCCCTGTCAGCCACCCGCAACGGCGACCGGGTCACCGTGCACTGTGACGACGGTCGGGTGGCCGAGGGGAGCCACGTGATCCTCGCCGTGGGGTCGATCCCCAACAGCGACGGCCTGGGCCTGGACGCCGTGGGCATCGAGACCGATGGCGGCTACATCCCCATCGACCAGTACTGCCGCACCTCGGTACCCCACATCTACGCGGCGGGCGACGTTTCGGGCAAGCTCCCGTTGTCGTCGGTGGCCCAGATGCAGGGACGCAAGATCGCCGAGCACGCCATGGGCCTCACCGAGGACCGCCCCCATCGCAAGCTGGACTACGACAAGGCGGCCTCGGCGGTGTTCACCGAGCCGGAGATCGCCGACGTGGGTCTGGCTGAGGCCGATGCCTTCGCCGAGGGTCGCAAGATCCGGGTCACCAAGGTGCCGTTCTCGGCGTCGGCCAAGGCGGTCATCAACGACGACCCGCGGGGCTTCATCAAGATCGTGTCTGATCCGGCCACCGGCGTGGTCCTCGGTGGTTCGATCGTGGGTCGCCACGCCGCCGAACTCATCGCCATCGTGGCCCTGGCGGTGACCGCCGGGCTGACCGTGCACGACATCCAGGAGAGCCTGTTCGTGCATCCCACCCTGGCTGAGGCTCTGGCTGAGGCTGCCGAGTAGCGACCGCCCACTGGGCCGCTCCGGGTGGTCCGACCGGGGTCGGTGTTACTCGATCACCACGTGTTACTCGATCACCACGTGTTACTCGATCACCACCACGACGTCGCCGGCACCCACTGAATCGCCGGTTTCCACCAGCACCTCGGAGATCGTGCCCGCCTTGTCGGCGGACACGTTGTTCTCCATCTTCATGGCCTCCAGCACACAGACCGCGTCGCCTGCGTCGACGGTGTCACCCACCGCGACCAGCACCTTGACGATGGTGCCCTGCATCGGAACGGCTACCCGGCCGCTGCCCGCGCCAGCGCTTCCACCAGCGGACCGCTTTGTCCGTGTCCGGGCGGCTGGACCGGCTGCCGGAGCGGCCTCGGGCACCCACATGCTCACCGCGAAGCGCTTCCCGTCGACCTCGACGGAAATGTCCCGGCGAACCGTCGGCACATCGTCATCGCTGTCGGCAAGGGTGCCGGCGTCGGCTGAGACGTCGGACAGGTCGAGCGTCTCCTCCACCCACTTGGTGGAGTGGGTCACCGCAGCGAAGTCGGGGTGCTCCAGGATGGCGATGTCGGCCGGGATGGTGGTGGCCACCCCCCGGATCTCGAAGTCGGCCAGGGCCCGGAGGGTTCGGGCAATGGCCACGTCCCGGTTCCGGCCCCAGACCACGAGCTTGCCGACCAGGTTGTCGTAGTACTGGCTGACCTCGTCACCCGCCTCGTACCCACCGTCGAACCGGACGCCGAAACCGTCGGGCACCCGGAGGGCCTCGATCCGCCCCGGGCTGGGCAGGAATGCCCCGCCGGCCGGATCCTCGGCGTTGATCCGAACCTCGATGGCGTGACCGCCAATGGTCACCTCGTCCTGGGTCAAGTCCAGGGGCTCGCCCGACGCGATCAGCAACTGCTGCTCGACCAGATCCAGGCCGGTCACCAGCTCGGTCACCGGATGTTCGACCTGGAGGCGGGTGTTCATCTCGAGGTAGTGGAAGGCACCGTCCTCGTAGAGGAACTCGACCGTGCCGGCGTTGGTGTAACCGCAGCCCAGGGCCACGGCGACCGCCGCCTCGCCCATGGCCGTCCGAATCTCGTCGGGCAGGGCCGGCGCCGGCGCCTCCTCGATGAGCTTCTGGTGCCGGCGCTGGGCCGAGCAGTCGCGTTCGCCGAGGTAGACGGCGTTGCCGTGGGCATCGGCCAGGATCTGGATCTCGATGTGTCGTGGCGCGGTCAGGTACCGCTCCATGTAGATCTCGTCGCGGGCGAAGTAGGCCAACGCCTCGCGTTGGGCCGATTCGATGGCATCGGCAATGGATGACTCGTCGGTCACCACCTTCATGCCGCGGCCGCCGCCGCCGTAGGCCGCCTTGATGGCGATCGGATACCCGTGCTCGGCGCCGAAGGCCCTGACCTGCTCGGGGTCGGTGATGAAGTCGGTGGTTCCCGGAACGCTGTGGACGCCGACCTCCTCGGCGGCCAGGCGGGCGCTGATCTTGTCGCCCATCACCTCGATGGCCTCCGGGGGAGGACCGATGAAGGTCGCCCCACGGTCGGTCACCGCCCGGGCGAAGTCGGCGTTCTCCGAGAAGAAGCCGTAGCCGGGGTGCACCGCGTCGGCGCCGCTCCGGTCGATGGCCGACAGAATGGCCTCGGTGTCGAGGTAGCTCTCGGCGGCTGTCTGGCCTCCGAGTGCATAGGCCTCGTCGGCCAGTCGGGTGTGGAGGGCGTCGCGGTCGAGATCGGAGTAGACGGCGACCGTGGCCACGCCCATCTCGCGACACGCCCGGATGACCCGGACGGCGATCTCGCCTCGGTTTGCGATGAGTACCTTGGTGAACACGTCCCTATCATCGCCCGAATGGGAGGCCCGGCGCACCCCCGAGGGGACGAACATCGGTCACAAGGTGATTCGTCGCCCGTGGGAGAGTCGCCCTTCAGAGGGCCGCCCTCCAGGGAAATGTCGGAAGCCGGCGTGCCGTCCCGTTTCCGGATCGAGACGGTCGCCGAGACGGGGTCGACCAACGCCGATCTGGTGGCACGGGCCACCGCCGGCGAACCGGACGGCCTGGTGTTGCGGACCGACCACCAGACCTCCGGACGGGGCCGTCTGGACCGTCGTTGGGACGCCCCCCCGGGCACCAACCTGCTCTTTTCGACGCTGCTGCGCCCCGACTGGCCCGCTGAGCGGGTCCCGCTGGTCACGTCGTGTCTGGCCGTGGCCCTCGTCGATGCTCTCGAGCCGCTCCTGAACGAGCAGGCAGCCGGCGTCGTCGCCAGGGTCAAGTGGCCCAATGACGTGCTGCTGCATGACCGCCTGACCGGCGACCCGATTGGCGGGTCAACGGCCAAGGTGGCCGGAATCCTCGCCGAGCTGGTGGGAGCACCATCGGATCATGGCGCAACCGTGGTGGTCGGAATGGGGGTCAACGTGGCCTGGCCGGGGCCCGGCGACGATGGTCCGCCGGGAGCCGTGTCCCTGCTCGGCGTCCGGGCGGCCGTCGAACCGACGGCTCTGCTGCACGTCATCCTCAGGGCGTTCGGCGATCGTCTGGACCTGCTGGGCGATCCCGACGGGCCGGCGGCCCTCCGCGAGGCGCACCGGGAGCGGTCGGCCACCATTGGTCGGTGGGTACGTGCCGAGCGTGCAGGGGGAGACCTGGTGGGCACGGCGGTCGACGTGGGCCTCGACGGCGCCCTGAGAGTGGTCACGGCTGACGGATCAAGCATCGCCGTGCGGGCCGGTGACGTGGTCCACCTACGGACCGACTGACCCGGCTCGCCTCTGATCAGGGGTCGGGCGTGCCCGCTTCGAGCTCGTCGAACGCGGCGGACATCCGGGTGGTGACCGGTCCCGGTGCGGGGTCGAAGGAGGTCTCCACCTCGCCGCTGACGCCGGAGATGGCACTCACGCCGCGGGTGGCCGACGTGAGGAAGGCCTCCTCGGCCGTCACCAGCTCTTCGGGGTCGATGTCGCGCACCTCCACGCCGCCGGGCGTTGATTCCGACGACTCCCGCCCTGCCAGTTCAAGTACCAGCTTGCGGGTGATCCCGGCCAGGCAGCCCGACGACAGCGGCGGGGTGACGAGGCGACCACCGACCACCAGGAACACGTTGGTGCCGGTGCCCTCGCAGAGCATCCCGGCGGTGTTGCGGAACAACGCCTCGGAACAGCCGGCCTGCCGGGCGGTGGACAAGGCCAGCACGTTCTCGGCGTAGGAGGTCGTCTTCAGGCCGGTCAGGGCGCCGTGCTCGTTGCGCATCCAGGGCACGAGGAGGACCCGCTCGGCGTCGGGCCAGACGTTTCCGGCCGAGGTGGAGACGACCAGCGTCCCCGGACCGCCGCCGCGCCCGGAGCCCAGAGGCCCCGCGCCGCTCGACCAGGTGATCCTGAGCAGACCGGCGGCCGGATCGGCGGCCAGTACGTCGTCGATGGCCGACCGGATCCGGCCCTCGCTCGGTTCGTCGAGGCCGAGGCCCCGGGCCGACCGACTCAGCCGGCGCAGATGACGGCTCAGGGCGAACGGCACACCGTCGACCACCTTGGTGGTTTCGAACACGCCGTCGCCCACCACGATGGCATGGTCGTCGGCCCGCAGCGCAGCCTCGCCGGGGGCCACCAGACCCCCATCGACCCAACTGACGCCCGTGGGGTCCTGCTCGGTCGGGTCGGCCATCGGCGCAGGCTAGGGCGCCAGCGGCGCTCGACAGGGTCGTGCCGGGTGGGGAGGGCGCCCGGCCGGGCGGGAGGGCCACTGGTAGCCTGAACGGCGTGTCGGACGGATCTCCCGACGGACCTGCTGATGGATCTGCCGATGGGCCCGATTCCCTCGGGGTGCCGTCCACCCATGCTCTGGATGCCCCCGCAGCGGCTGGCGCCGCTTTTCGACGGACATGGCCCCAGCGGTTACTGATAGGCGCCAACGTCCTCCTGGCCGTCGGTCTGTTCTTCGGGGCGTCCCGCCTGGATTCCTTCGAGGAGGCGGTGGGCAGCATCATCCGCATCGACGTTCCGGCCGGGGTGCTGGCCGACCTCGACGTGCCCATCGGCGCCGACGGGACCGACCGTGGCGGTGGTTCGGTTGTCGACCCGGGATCCGACTCCTCCGACGACGACCGGCCGTCGCCACCCCGCAACATCCTGCTGATCGGTACGGACAGTGCGGTGGGGCTCGACGACGACGACCCGGCGGGGCACCGGGATCGGACGCCTGGGGTGGCACTGGCCGACGCCATCATGCTGTTGCGCCTCGATCCTCATCTGGGAACAGCGTCGTTGGTCTCGCTGCCCCGGGACCTCTACGTGATGATCCATCGTCAGGGCGTGCCGGTCCGCGAGGAGAAGCTGGCTTCGGCGTTGCTGGTGGGCGGCATGGAGTTGGGCGCTCCGACACTCGTGGAGACGGTGACGAGGAACTTCGGCGTGCCCATCCATGACTTCGTGGTCATCGACTTCTTCGGGTTCGAGGCGGTGGTCGATGAGATCGGTGGGGTCGGGGTCTGGTTCCCCCATCCGGCCCGGGACGTGGGGTCGGGGCTCTACGTGTCCGAGGCGGGATGCGCCGAACTGGATGGACGGGCGTCGTTGGCCTTCGTGCGGAGCCGCAAGCTGGAACTCTTCGTGGACGGCCGGTGGCAGCGGGTCGGGGTGTGGAACGACCTGGAACGCAACCAGCGCCAACAGGACTTCCTGACCCTGGCGCTGGAACGGGTGGTCGACACCGGTGCCCGGTCGATCATCGTCCGGGACGACCTCATCGAGGCGGCGGCCCGATCGGTGGTGCTGGACGACCGTCTCACGCTGCGGACCCTGCTCAGCCTGGGCAACTCGTTCGCCGGTTTCGACCCGACGGATCTCGGTCGGCACGTGCTCCCGGTCTACGACGACACGGTGGGGTCGGCGTCGGTCCTCCGACTGCGGTCCGACGCCCGACGGGTATTCGACGTCTTCCGGGGGATCACCCTGCGACCCGAGGACGTGCCCGTGGTGGTGGTCGACGGGCGTGGCCCGGTCGACGAATCGGTGCCCGCCCATTCCCAGTTGGTGCTCAAGGGCTTCCCGGTCGAAGCCGTTCCGGCGGCTCCGGTGGCGGTGACCGCCGTCCGGGCCCATCGCGACCAGTTCGCAGCCGCCGTCCTCGTGGCCCAGATGGTCACGCCCACCCCGCGCTTCACCTTCGTGGACGACCAGGGCTTCGGCGATCGGGTGGAGTTGACCCTCGGCGAGGACTTCGCTTCGTTCCTGCTGGTCCCCCGGGCCCTCCACGAGGTCGATGCCCTGGCTCGGGCGGCCCTCCCGGCAAGGGTCGTCGAGGGTGCCGAGAGCTCGGCACCGGCCCCGGGATTCAAGGTCGCCGAGTGGGCGGCCGACGCGCTGCCCGTCCGCTCCGCGGTGCGGATGCCCACCGAGCTCCGGGGCACCGTCGACGGCCGTCGACCCGACGGTTCGTCATGCTCCTGAGGGTGTCGTCGACCGGCCGGTTGCATGGAGGCCGGCCGGAATCGTGACCGTCCTACGGGTGGCGTTCCTCCTGGAACAGGCGTGGCACCGGGTGCCCGGCGGGACGGCGGTCGCCGCGGTCGAGTCGGCTCGGGCGCTGGCTGAGCGTGACGACGTCGAGGTCGTCGGCCTGACCGCTCGGCACCATGCCGGCGATCTCCCGGGGCTGCTGGCCGGTCGCGAAGCAGAAGGTCGCCCGATGCTTCCGTTGGTCGCATCGAAGCTGCCCCGGTCGCTCCTGTACGAAGCGTGGCACCGGATCGGTCGACCGCGGATCGACCGGCTGGCCGGGTGGCCCGACGTGGTCCATGCGTCGGGCGGAGCGGTGCCGGCCACCGGAGCGCCCCTGGTGGCCACCGTCCACGACCTTGCATGGCGTCGGCACCCCGAGGCGGCGACGAGTCGGGGGCATCGACTGTTCGAGGCCTGGCTGACTGATGCCCGACGGGCCGAGAGGATCGTCTGCCCGTCGGAGGCCACCCGTGACGACCTGCTGGGCGCCGGGTTCGATGGGGATCGGATCCGTGTCATTCCGTTGGGGGTCAGCCCGGTCGCCGCCCAGCCGGGTCTGGCCGACCAGCTCCGGGCCCGCCATGGACTGGTCGGGCCGTTCGTCCTCTGGGTGGGGACGCTGGAGCCGCGCAAGAACCTGGACCGACTGGTGGCCGCCATGTCGGAGACCGCCGCGCTGGCCGACGTGCCCCTCGTGCTGGTCGGACCGGAGGGGTGGCGGACCGACGTGGCGCAGACCGTGGCGCCCCTCGGCGGCCGGGCGGTGGTCGTCGGATCGGTGGCCGAGGACGAGAAGCAGGCCTGGTACGAAGCGGCCGACGTCTTCTGCCTTCCCAGCCTGCACGAGGGGTTCGGACTCCCGGTGTTGGAGGCCATGGCGCACGGCACCCCGGTGGTCACCTCGGCCGGGACGGCCACCGAGGAGGTGGTCGGCAACGGCGGCCTGACCGTGGATCCGACCGATGTCGGAGCGATCGGCGAGGCGTTGGTCGCCGTGCTGGGTGATGCGTCGTCGGCCGCCCGCCTGGGCGAGGCCGGCCGGGTCAGGGCGGCCGACCATTCGTGGTCGCGGACCGCTGATGGCCTGATGGCCACCTACCGGGAAGTGGTCGGCTGATGGTCGGCCACTCCGATCCGGCCCGGATCGGCGTCGACCTGTTGTGGCTGGTGCCCGGCGACGTCGGGGGAAGCGAGGAGTACGCCGTCCGGACCCTCCTGGCCTTTGCCCGACACGGTCCCGCCGACCTTCGGCCGGCCGTCCACCTGACGAGAGCGGCGGCTGAGGCCCATCCCGAACTGGGGGCCGCGCTGGACCTCGAGGTCTGCGAGATGGACAACCGCCGCCGGGGTCGCCGCCTGTTGGCGGAATCGACGTGGCTGGCGTCGCGGACCGGCCCCCTGGACGCGGTCCATCACCTGGGCGGGCGGATACCGGCCCGTACGGGTTCTCCGGTGGCCGTCACCGTCCACGATCTTCAACCCCTCGACCACCCGGAGCACTTCTCGGTGGCCAAGCGGGCGTATCTGGGGCGGGCGTTGCCCCGCTCCATTCGACGGGCCGACGTGGTGGTGACCGTCTCCGATGCCGTGGCCCGACAGGTCGTGGAACGTTTCGCCGTGCCGCCCGAACGGGTGGCGGTGGTCTCGTCCGGGGTGAGCGCGGCCGATCGACCGTCCATCCCGGGAGAGCCGTCGACCATCCTCTATCCGGCGGTCACCCATCCCCACAAGCGACACGTACTGCTCATCGAGGCGTTCCACCTGCTGGCCGCACGCCACCCCACGGCCCGCCTCCTCCTCACCGGGGGTGCCGGCCGGGCCGAGGCCGACGTCCGAAGGGTCATCGATGCCGGCCCCCATGCCGACCGGATCGACCGGGTGGGCCGGATCCCGGCCGATGCGTTGGCCGAGGCACTGTCTGCCGCTTCGGTGGTGGCCTTCCCGTCGTCCTACGAGGGCTTCGGCATCCCGGTCGTGGAGGCCATGGCGGCTGGCGTACCCGTCCTGGTGGCCGATGGGACACCAGCAGCCGACCTGGCGGGTGCGGCATCGGTGCTGCCGGCCATGGCCGGGCCCGAACTGTGGGCGGACCGACTGGAACGGCTGCTGGTTGACGACGGGCATCGGCGGTCCCTGGTCGCCGAGGGTCTGGCCGGGGCGACAGCCCACACATGGGAGGCGTCGGCAGCCGCTCTGGAACGGGCGTGGCGACTCCTGCTGTCGGCTGCCACGGGGCTGTCGACGAGTGGGACGGGTGCCCGCTGATGCGCCTGCTGATCCTGACCCCCCACCTGCGGCCCGACTCGGCGCCCACCGGCGAGGTGATCTCGGCGATCGTCGACGGCCTGACCGGAGCGGGCCATGAGGTGCACGTCGTGACGTCGCTGCCCTGGTACCGGGAGCATCGGATCGAGGACGGATGGCGGGGTCGGCTGGTCCGACGCGGCCATCACGGGTCGGCCACGGTGACCCGGCTCCATCCGTTTCCGAGCGACAAGGGAAACCTGGTCGCCCGGGCCCTCGGCTTCGTCGGGCTGACCGGTCTGGCTACCGCTGCCGGGATGGCTGCTCGGGGACCCTTCGACGGTGTGATCGCCGTCTCTCCGCCGTTGACCTTCGGGGCCGCTGGATGGCTGGTGGCCCGCCGCCACCGTTGCCCGCTGGTGTTCAACGTGCAGGACGTCTTTCCCGACGTGGCGATCGAGGTCGGTGCCATCCGGTCGCCGAGGATCATCAGGTTCTTCCGGTGGATGGAGCGGGTGACCTACCGCCGGGCCGATGCCGTCACCGTCCTGTCCGATGACCTGGCCGCCAACGTGACGGCCAAGCTCGGAACGGAAACCAGCTCCGCGGAAAAGCCAGCAGTGAGAGTGGTGCCCAACTTCGTGGATGTGACATCGATCCGACCGACCGACCGTCGAACGGACTATCGGCGTGAGCATGGTCTGGGCGACCGGACGGTGGTGATGTACGCCGGGAACCTCGGTCATTCCCAGTCGCTGGACCTGATGGTGGCCGCGGCCGATCACCATGGAGATCGGCCTGACATCGTCTACGTGGTGAACGGGGGAGGGGTCAGGGCGGATGACCTCCGGGCGGCGGCCGGGACCCGGGGGAACCTGGTGGTCGTCGACTACCAGCCCCGGGAGCGGGTGTCGGAGGTCCTGGCCAGCGCCGACGTGCATCTCGTGCCACTGCGAACCGGACTGGGTGCATCCAGCGTCCCGTCCAAGACCTACTCGGTCCTGGCTGCGGGGCGCCCGGTGATCGCATCGATCGACGAGGGTTCGGAGGTGGCCCGAGTGGTCGTCGAGGCGGGGGCCGGTCTGGTCGTCCCACCCGACGATGCATCGGCGCTCATCGCCGCGGTGGAGGAACTCGTGGACGATCCCGATCGGCGGGGCCGTATGGGTGAGGCCGGGCGTCGGTGGGCCGAGGCCTGGCGGTCACCGGACCAGATCGCCGCCACCTACGCCGACCTGATCGCCGAACTGGTTGCGGAACGAGCCGCTGCCCGTTCCTGATGATCGGGGCCTGATGATCGGGGCTGGCGCGCCGCTAGCCTCGGCGCCCATGGCACGTGGAGATTCAGCGAGCAAGGTCGCGCGCGCCGCCCGGGCAGGAGCCTCCGGCGGCACCGGTGAACGACGGAAGATGGGGTTCCCGGCAATGGTGGCCCTGGTGGTCGTCCTGGGCGCCCTCCTGGTCTTCTGGGCCAGGACCGACAGGGAGGCCACGTCGGCGCCACGCGTCGGCGATCACTGGCACTCCGTCTACGACGTCTACGTCTGTGACACCTTCCGGTCCAAGATCGTGCTGGAGACCGACCCCAACGGCATCCACTCGCACGGCGACGGCCTGCTCCACATCCACCCGTTCAACAAGTTGGCCTCGGGTCGCGATGCCACCCTGGGTGAGTTCTTCTCGGCCTTCGGTGGTTCCATCGACGACCAGTCGTTCGTGCTCGATACCGGTGAGACGGTGGTCGAGGGCTTCGACTGTGACGGTGAGCCGGCCGTGTTGAAGGTGGCCCGCTTCGACGCCGACGACCTGGGTCGTGACCCGGAGATCCTGACCGAGGACATCGCCGGCATCCGCTTCCTCAAGAACCGTGAGGCGTTCACCATCGCCATGGTTCCCGAGTCGGTGGATCCCCCCGCACCGCGGACCGAGCGCCTGTCGTTCCTGGACACCGTGGACCCGATCCGGCTGCAGTCGGATTCTCCGACGCTGGCCACCACGACCACCACCGCGGACTAGCCGGTCGGGCCGTGCAGGCCGTCGTCCTCGTCGGGGGACTGGGTACCCGCCTCCGTCCGCTCACCGCGGACACGCCCAAGCAGATGCTGCCGGTCGTGGACCGGCCCATGATCGAACACGTGGTGGCCCATCTGGCCGGCCACGGGGTGACCCGGGTGGTCCTGTCGCTGGGTTTCCGCCCCGAGGCGTTCACCGATGCGTACCCGGACGGCACGTGTGTCGGGGTGCCGCTGCACTACACCGTCGAACCCGAGCCACTGGACACGGCCGGGGCGGTCCGGTTCGCCGCCGACGATGCAGGTATCGACGAGACCTTCCTGGTGCTGAACGGCGACGTCCTGACCGACCTCGACGTCTCGGCCATGGCTGCGGGCCACCGGGCATCGGGCGCGCTGGGGACCATCGCGCTGACCGAGGTCGACGACCCTTCCCGCTACGGGGTGGTGACGGTCGATCCCGACGGAGACTCCGGGGGCATCTCTCAGTGCCGGGTGACGGGTTTCGTCGAGAAGCCGCCTCGTGACGAGGCACCGTCGACGTGGATCAACGCCGGTACCTACGTGCTCGAACCGGTGGTCCTGGACCGCATCGAGGCTGGCCGCCGGGTGTCCATCGAGCGGGAGGTCTTCCCTGCATTGGCTACCGAGGGCAGCCTCCGTGCGGTCTGTTCGGATGCCTACTGGCTGGACACCGGCACCCCCGAGGCCTATCTCCGGGCCCAGGCCGACCTCATTGACGGCACCCGGGCTCGGATGGATCCGGTCTCCGACATGGCCGACGTGGCCGACGATGCGGTGGTGGAGCGTGCCGTGGTGATGGCCGGAGCCTCCGTGGGGTCCGGGGCGAGGGTGTGTGATGCTGTCCTCATGGAAGGGGCGGTCGTTCAAGCCGGTGCGGTGGTCCGTGACTCGGTGCTGGGTCCCGACGCCTTTGTGGGTGAGCGGGCGGTGGTGACCGGACGGAGCCTCATCGGTCGTGGTCAGGCGGTTCCAGCCGACGAAGTGGTCGACGGGGTACGCCTCCCCGACGAGGGCTGACCGGTGGCCGTGCTGGTCACCGGTGGAGCCGGGTACATCGGGACACACACCGCGCTGGCCCTCCACGAGGCGGGACGGCAGGTGGTGATCCTCGACGACCTCTCCAACTCATCGGAACGGGCCGTGGACGCCGTTCGGTCCCTGATGGGGGCCGATGCCGACGACGTGCCGTTCGTGTGCGGCGATGCGGCCGACGTCGAGTTGGTATCGCGCACGATCATCGACCATGGCATCGACGAGGTGGTCCACTTCGCGGCGTTCAAGTCGGTCTCCGAATCCGTGGAGCGTCCACTGGCCTATTTCGCCAACAACATGGGTTCGCTGATCGGTGTGGTGGAGGCCATGGCGGCCACCGACGTACGGCGCCTGGTCTTCTCGTCGTCGTGCACCGTCTACGGCGAGCCCGACGAGGTGCCGGTCACCGAGGCGTCACCGACCGGGGCGGCCAATCCCTACGGCTGGACGAAGCTCCACGGCGAGCAGTTCCTCGAGCAGGTGGCGTCGGCCGGGGACCTGGACGTCATGCTGCTGCGCTACTTCAACCCGGTGGGCGCCCACCCGTCGGGGACCATGGGGGAGGACCCGCACGGGATTCCCACCAACCTGGTGCCGTTCCTGATGCAGGTGGCGGTGGGACGTCTCGACCGCCTCCGGGTGTTCGGAGGCGACTACGACACGCCGGACGGTTCACCGGTGCGCGACTACCTCCATGTCGTGGACCTCGCCGAGGGTCATGTGGCCGCCCTGGATGCGCTCGGGTCCACCCCCGGATGTACGGCGGTGAACCTCGGGACGGGTCGCGGCTACTCCGTGCTTGAGGTGGTGGCCGCCGCTGAGCAGGTGCTCGGGCGTCCGGTACCCCATGAGGTGGTGGATCGTCGACCGGGCGACGTGGCCCGCATCTGGGCCGAAACTGAACTGGCCGAACGGGTCCTGGGTTGGACCGCCGGCAGGGACCTCACCGAGATGTTGGCCGACCACTGGCGTTGGCAGGAGGCCCACCCCGCGGGCTTCGGCGGCTGACCGGTCCGGTCAGCGGAACAGGTCGTCGGCCGGGTCGCGCACCACGTCGGCCACCACACCGCCGTCACCGAACCACGACGGGTCGATGCCGCGCACGATGGCCACCGGTACGCCGTCGGCCTTGCCCATCACCAGTTCGGCTGCCGCGGCGATCTCGTCGACCACGGCCACCTCGGTGACCTGGAGCTCCCGTCCGAGGGCGTCGGTGGTGCCCCGGAGGTCGACGACCGGTCGCAGCCCGGCGCAGCCGATGGCCACGTCGGTCACTCCCCGTCGCCACGGTCGACCGAAGGTGTCGCTGACCACCACGGCCACGTCGACGTCGAACCGGTGGGTCAGGGCGTCGCGGATCCGTCGGGCCGACCGGTCGGAGTCCACGGGGAGCAGGGCGGCCTGGCCGGCCTCGACGTTGGACAGGTCGATGCCGGCGTTGGCGCACACGAAGCCGTGCTCGGTCTCGGAGATGATGAGGTCTCCCCGGCGCCGGAGCACCCGGACCGATTCACGTTCCACCAGTGGCTTGTGGCCCACCTCGGGGTCGATGTCCACGAGGCGGTCCTCAGCCTTGGAGACCACCTTCTGGGTCACCACCAGTACGTCACCGTCCAGCAGTCCGCCATCGGTCGCCCGGGCGGCCTCGGCGATGATGGCCGCCAGGTCGTCGCCGGGTCGGATCTCACCGATGCCGGTCACCGGGATGATGGTCAGCGAGCCGCTCATCGGGATGGTCCTTCCGGCGATCCAGCGGACAGGCCAGCGGAGAGGATGCTCCGGCAGAGGTCGGTGGCCACGTCGACGGTCGTCATGATCGTCGGGGTGACCATGCAGGCCATGCCCTCGGCTTCCACGGCCTCGGTCAGTGCGGCGTCCGCGGTGTCCACCACCAGGGTGGAGGCCAGGTCGCGGTAGAGGCGGGCCACCCCGACCACCGTCGGTTCGTGGCCCAGTTCACGCAGCATGCGTTCGGCCGGACCTTTCAGTGCCGAGCCGGCCACGATGGGCGACACGGCGACCACGTCGTCCCGGCGGTCAGCCAGTGCGTCGCCGATGCCGGGAACGGCGACCACGGGACCGATGGACACGAGGGGATTGGACGGGGCGATGACCACCGTGTCGGCCGAGCCAATGGCCTCGAGGACGCCGGATCCGGGTCGGGCCTCGTTGATGCCGGCGAACCGGACCGAGGAGATGGCCACGTCATGACGGAGGCCGACGAAGTAGTCCTGGAACCCGACCTCGCTGCCCGACTCCAGTGTCACCATGGTGGCCACCCGGTCCTCGGTCATCGGGAGGAGGCGGGCCTCGATCCCGAACGCCCGGGTGATCTCGGCCGTCACCTCGGTCAGCCCCGCCCCGTCGGCCAGTCGGCCCGTCCGGTGGAGGTGGGTACCCAGGTCGCGGTCGCCCAGGCGGAACCAGGTCGATCCGCCGAGACGCTCCAACGCATCCATGGCCTGCCAGGTCTCGTCGGCCAGGCCCCACCCGGTCTCGGGATTCACCGCCTCGGCCAGCGTGTAGGTCACGGTGTCCAGGTCGGGCGAGATCGACAGGCCGTGGAGAATCAGGTCGTCGGCCGTGTTGACGATCGCCGTGACCTCGTCGGCCGGTACGGCTCGGACCATGCCGCGCAGCAGGCGGGCCGCGCCCACCCCGCCGGCCAGGACGGTGATCATCAGCTCAGGACAGGTGCCGGAGGCGGCCCTCGAGGAGGGCCAGGTCGGCGTCGACCATCATCTCCACCAACTCGACGAAGCCCACCGACGGTCGCCAGTCGAGGCGCTCGGCGGCCAGTGAACCGTCGCCGACCAGGAGGTCGACCTCGGCCGGTCGGTAGTACTTATGGTCGATCACCACGTGCTTCTCCCAGTCCAGGCCGACCCGGGCGAAGGCGGCCTGACAGAACTCCCGGACGGTGTGGGTCTCGCCGGTGCAGATCACGAAGTCCTCCGGCTCGTCGAGTTGCAGCATCCGCCACATGGCGTCCACGTAGTCGCCGGCGAATCCCCAGTCCCGCTTGGCGTCCAGGTTGCCGAGCCGCAGCTCGGTGGCCTGCCCCAGAGCGATCTGGACCGCTCCGTGGCTGATCTTGCGGGTCACGAACTCCAGGCCCCGGCGGGGGCTCTCGTGGTTGAAGAGCATTCCCGAGCAGGCGTGCAGCCCGTAGCTCTCCCGGTAGTTCACGGTGATCCAGTGGCCGTAGACCTTGGCCACCCCGTAGGGGCTCCGAGGATGAAACGGAGTGGCCTCGGTCTGGGGTACCTCATGGACCTTTCCGAACATCTCGCTCGAGCTGGCCTGGTAGAAGCGGATCGAGGGGTCGACGAGGCGGATGGCGTCGAGCATGCGGGTCACGCCGAGGGCCGTCGTCTCGCCGGTCAGGACGGGTTGGCCGAACGAGGTCTGGACGAAGGACTGGGCGGCCAGGTTGTAGACCTCGTGCGGAGCGTGCTCCCGGATGGCCTCCACCATGGACATCTGGTCCAACAGGTCGCCGGAGTGGAACTCGAGGCGGTCCATGAGATGGGCGATGCGTTCGTAGTTGACCGTCGAGCTCCGACGGACCATGCCGACGACCTCGTAGCCGCGATCCAGCAGGAACTCGGCCAGGTAGGAGCCGTCCTGGCCGGTGATGCCCGTGATGAGGGCGCGTCTGGTCGGGGAGTCAGTCATGGGGTCAGTCTGCCGGAGACGGTTCCCGAAGGCGCCGCCGGGCGTCGTCCAGCACCTCAGCCAGGGTGGATTCAACAGGAAGTTCCGACTCCCAACCGGTGTCCCGCCTGATGGCCGAACAGTCGCCCCGCAACTCCGGAAGGTCGACCGGTCGGTAGAGCTCGGGATCGTCCACCGGGATGATCGTCTGGTCGGCGAGCGAGAGCAGGGTCTCGAGGATCGTCCGAATCGAGATCGCTCTTCCCGAGCAGACGTTGTAGGCGCTGCCGGCGTGGCCGTCGGTGGCCAGGAG
>JAAZXY010000003.1 GCA_014239855.1 Acidimicrobiales bacterium
ATCGCCGGAAATGGCGTTCAGCGAACGAATCTGGATCTCCTCACCGGGACCCACCCGGACCTCGCCGAGGCTGCCGTCACCCAGATGATCAGCAACCGTGCCGACCTCCTCCTGAGCAGGCGCAGCCGTCGTCGCCGGCGCAGCAGTCGTAGCCGGAGCAGCAGTCGTAGCCGGAGCAGCAGTCGTCGCCGGAGCAGCCGTCGTGGCGACCGCGGAACCCCCGTCAGCGGTGTCGTCGTCCCCTCCCCCACCACAGGCGCTGGCCAACAGCGCCAAGGCCGCCACCAACGTCACCATCCAACGCGTTCGTCCCCACATGGAATTCATCCCTCCGTCGGCCACCAGGTGGTCGATTCGTCAACGTTCTGCCGGCTGACACGCCGGATCTGCGAACCATAGTCGCAATCTGACGGTGTGTCAGATATCCGTGGCAGTTCCAGGTGTCACCATCAGGCGTAGGCCGCCAAATTCAGGCCCGACACGCGACGGAGCCCCGGCGAGCACCGGTCCCTGGGGACCGAGGCGGCCGGGGCTCCGATCGAGCTGGTGCCTGCCCCCCTAGGGAGTGCCGTCCATCACCTCGGTCAGCGGCTCGAGGACACCGTTGTCCGTGCCGTCGTCCCTGAAGATCGAGAGTCGGAAGGAATCCGAGGCATCGGCCTTTCCGGCATTCAACGAGGCGAACGGAGCGACCGGGAGGCTGAACTGGGACATCGACTCGTAGGCCACCCGGAACGAATCGTGCGTCAGGTCCGGACCGGCCGCCGTGGCGATCATCTCGAACAGTCGCAACTGGGTGCAGTGCGTCATGATCGAGCGCCACCACTTCTCGATGCCGTCCTCATGCGTGTCGGGCGAACCGACCGCGATCTCGGGATGCCGGGCCTCGAACGGCTTGATGCACCGCTCCTGGGCCTCGGCCTGCTCGAACTGCTCCTGTTCGGTCAGCCCGGTCAGCGTGATGGCACCGTCGGCCATGTCCGCCGTCACGTTGGTGCTCATCGAGGTGAGGGTCTCGCTGTTGAAGGCGAAGAGTTCCAGGTCCAGACCGGCACGGTCGATGCCCCGGTAGCCGGCGCGGGCTCCACCGGCGAACACCACCGCATCGGCACCCGAGGCACGGATTCGCTCCACGATCACGTCCCACCATGCGTCCTCGGCTTCGGTCTCACCACCGGTGATGTCGGTGCTCAGGTTGAGGACCACGTCGGCGCCCATCTCGTCCAGGACGGACAGCGCCGTCTCGTACGCCTCGGGACCATCGCCCCGGCCGACCACGACCAACTTCCTCCCGTCCAGGTAGCCGTTCTGCTGGAGCAGCGACAGGTACACCGCGACGCGACGGTTCTTGGCCGTTCCGTTCTCCAACCACGGCGCCGACGACTGGGCCAGCCGTTCCGCGTTGACCCGGCCACCGATCAGGATCGTGTTCTGCTGGCCGGTGATGCAGATGTTGGAGATCTCCGCCGGGCCCACGAATCCACCGAGCACGGCGAAGGTCTCGATATCGCCGGCCACCTCGAGGCACACGCCGTCGGCGCTGATACCCATACCGGGAATGGCGCTGAACGGGCGGACCGCGTCGAGCACGACCGTTCGCCCGTTGATGCCGCCGCGGTCGTTCAGGTCGGCCACCATGGCCTCCCAGACCAGGGTCTGGTCGCCCCATCCGTTGGGCGAGAAGCCCTTGTCGACCAACCAGTCGAAGTCGATGGTGGTCGCCGCGATGTGGATTGAGTCCTCGGTGACACCACGCCACGATGCGGTCAGAGGAGCCGCAGTCGTCGTGGTCGGTGCCGCGGTCGTCGCCGGGGCAGCCGTGGTGGTTGCAGCATCCTCGGTCGCCTCCTCGGCTTCAGGTTCAGCCTCGGGAGCGGCCGTGGTGGCCGGCGACACAGTGGTCGTTGGGGCAGCCGTCGTGGTCGGTGCCGCGGTCGTCGCCGGCGCAGCCGTCGTGGTCGCAGCAACGGGCTCGTCACCCGCGGCGTCGTCGCCTCCCCCACCGCAGGCGCTCGCCATCAGCGCGAACGCCGTCAGGATCGCCGGGAACCAGTACCTACGTTCCAACATCAGTTTCATCCTCCGTCGACCGGTGTGCGGTCGACCTGTTGAGTTGGCGGCCTCTTGTCTCAGGGCAGCCTCCGGCGTTGGTGCCGGATTCGAGGACCATACCCACTTTCTGACGGATCGTCAGATTCCTGATCCAGATTTCCTGCCTCTCGGTTACCAACCCACAGAAGGGCGATCGGGAGGCTGGATCCCGTTCCGAACCGCCACCGCTACGGCTAGCGTTCCTGCTCATGCCCCGGATGGAGATCGAGCTCACCAGCACACGAGAAGACGGCGACTGGACCTGGCGTGCCGCCGGCGCCCGTCAGCCCAGAGGCTCGGTCGGGGCATCGCTTCTGCCCTCCGGTGCCGCGGTCGGCGACGTTCTGCGCGTCGAGGTCGAACAGTTCATGGACGGCATCGAGGTCACCTCGGTGCTGGCCGCCAAGGACGCCCGTCAGGCACCTGAACTGCTGGAGATGCTGGGATCAGGCGGCGAAGAGCCCCTGGTGACCACCCGTCTGGCCGGCAAGCGGAACCGTCGCCGGGATGACGATGGCCCGCGAGGCGGTCGGGACCGTCGCGGCGGGCGTGACGGTGGCCGAGGTGACCGGCGAGATGGCGATCGTCGCGGCCCCCGCCGTGACGGCGAGAGCCGGGGCCGGACCGACGGCCCGGGAGGCGACCGTCGTGATGGCGGCGACCGACGTTCCCGCCCCCCGCGCGGTGGCCAGCGCGATGGCCAGCGCGATGGCCAGCGCGATGGTCAACGCGATGGCCAGCGTGGCCGCGATTCCGGCGATCGGCGGACTCGCAACCGACCGGCGGCTGACGCCAACCAGAAGCCACGGGCCAAGCGCCTGCGTCCGCGTCGTGTCCATCGGAAGGCCGCAGTTAGCGCCCTGCCGGAGGATCAGAAGCTGCTGGCCCAGATCCTGTTGCGCGACGGCGTCCCCGGTGTGCGGTCGGCCATCGAGAATCAGAACAAGGCGTCCGAGGCTGCCGGCGAACCACCGATCCCCGCTGCCCTGCTCCTGAAGCTGGCCGAACGGATCCACCCGTCGCTGCGAATCGCCGACTGGCAGGACCGGGCCGAGGCCGCGCTGGCCGGCATCGACGACGTCGACCTGCGTGACCTTCGGTCCGTGGTGGTGGCCGCCGAGCAGTCTGCCAAGGGCGAGGACAACAAGGCTCTGGCCGAACAGATCCGTGCCGGCCTGGCCGCTCGGGTGGAACGCGAGCATCAGGCCTGGTTGGTCGATGTCACCTCGGCGCTCGACGACGACCGGGTGGTCCGGGCCCTCCGACTCAGCTCCCGCCCACCCAAGGCGGGTGCTCCCCTGCCCACCCCACTCATGGACCGCCTGACCTCCATGGCTGCCGCCGGCCTCACCGCCGACACCAGTCAGGACCGTTGGGCCACGGTGCTCGACGCCATCTCACTGTCACCGGTCCACACCCGGGTCGTCCCCGAGGGCCTCCCGGCCGAGCCCAACGAGCAGCTGCTCGCCGCGGTCAAGCGGCTCTCCATGACCGTCCCCGACATCGCCCGGGCATTCGGTATCGAGCCCACGCCGCCGCCTCGGGCCCGTCGGGGGCGCACTCGTTCCTGATCGGGATCCCCCCATCAGGAACCGCTCACTAGGGTCCGCGCCATGACCGTCCATTTTGAAGCCCGTGACCACGTCGCGGTCATCACCCTCGACCGTCCTGAGGCCCGCAACGCCGTCAACCATGAGTTGGCGGCCGACCTGGAATCGGCCATCGACCGGCTGGAGGCCGACGACTCCCTCTGGATGGGCGTCCTGGCCGGTGCCGGCCCGGCCTTCTGTGCCGGAGCCGACCTGAAGGCGGTGGCCTCCGGCAGGGCCAACCTGTCGACCGATCGCGGTGGGTTCGCCGGCATCGTCCGCCGGAAGCGGACCAAGCCGATCATCGCCGCCGTCGAGGGACCCGCTCTGGCCGGAGGGTTCGAGATCGTCCTGTCCTGCGACCTTGTGGTGGCCGGAACCGACGCCCGATTCGGGATCCCCGAGGTGAAGCGGTCGCTCATCGCCAATGCCGGTGGCCTGATACGGCTGCCCCGGGTCCTTCCCCGCAACCTGGCCATGGAGATGGCCCTTACCGGTGAGCCGATCAGCGCCGAGACGGCCCACCGGCACGGAGTGGTGAACCGACTCGTCGATCCCGGTGGAGCGTTGGACGCTGCCCTGAGCCTGGCGGCCGAGATCGGCGCCAACGCTCCCCTGGCCGTCCGGGCATCACGTCAGGTCATCGTCGAAGCTGGCCTGCTGGACGACGATACGGCCTTCGCCCTGAGCGCCGAGGCATCCCGGGCCGTGTTCCGGTCCGAGGACTTCCAGGAGGGCCCGAGGGCCTTCATCGAGAAGCGGCCACCCAACTGGCAGGGACGCTAGGGCGGCCTGCTAGAGGGGCAACCGGCCGGTCGGAACCACCTCGTGGTCGGCCAGGAACGCCGCCAGGCCATCCACGAGGTCCGTGCAGCCCAGTTCGTCGAAGGCCAACCAGGTCGCCTCGTCGGCATCGGACCCGGCCGCCGGGGGGACCTCATCGAGCACGTCCACCCGGAAGTTGGCGATCACGAAATGGTGGTCGACGCCCATCCGTTCCACCCAGCCCAGGAGCGGCCCACAGAGGCCGTCGAGACCGGTCTCTTCACGTAGTTCGCGGACGACGGCGGCGACCATGGCCTCGCCCGCCTCGACCCGACCCCCGGGAAGTGACCACCGTCCCCGTCCGGGATCGGTTCCCCGCCGGATCAGCAACAGTCGATCATCGTCGACCACCACCGCACCGACACAGAGTTCCGGTCGGCCCGTCATGAGAAGCGGGTCATCATGAGCGGGTCACCGACCGTCCAACCAGCGGTGGACAAGGATGGCTCGGGCCACCATGCCCTGGGACTCGAAGAAGTTCTTGGTGGCACGGTCCCCCGGTAGGGCCGTGGACTGGATGGCCACCGCGCCCCGGGCCAGGGCCTCGGCCTTCAGGGCCTCGATGAGCGCCTCGCCGACCCCCACCGAACGGGCCTCGGGATCCACGAACAACTCGTCCACCACGGCGTGGAGGCTTCCGTCGGAGACGGGGGCCACCGTCATGAGCCCGTAGCCGATCGGCGTCCCGTCGATACATCCCAACAGGACGATGGCGTCGGGGTCCTCGACCGCCGCCATGGCCCGGGCACCCGGATCGACCCGGTACGGGTCCAGGCGTTGGACGACGTCCCCGCCCTTCTTGTCGGGCAACTCGGCTCGGGCGGCGGCGACCAGCGACCCGAGGATCGCCGCGTCGGCCGGTTCGGCGGGCCGGACGGACTCCTCCATCAGGCACGCCCTTCCATCAGATGGGGGGCCCTCACCGGAGCATCGCTCCCGGAGGATCGGGGCTCAGGAGATCGGGCCACCGCAGTGACCGCACTCCCCTGACGCGGCGACCGCCGCGGCCTGGACCAGCAGGAAGCAGTGAGGGCAGTGGAGCTCGTCGTCCTGACGTTCCACGAGGCCGTCGGGCGAGGGCTTGGGCGCTGCAGCCTTGATGGCCGCCTCGTCCTCGTCTTCATCTTCCTCGTCCTCTTCGGCAGCGATCCGGTCACGCAGGATGGCATCCAGGTCGTCCTCGACCTCGTCGTCGTCCTCGTCCTCTTCTTCGGACGCCGATTCGCCAGCGGGACGGGCGCCTTCCTCGTCGTCGTCGTCCTCGTCATCCTCTTCGGACGTCTGGGACTCTTCGACTCCCTCAGCGGATTCCTCACCCGACTCGTCGTCGCCGAACTCGTCGCCGTCCAGATCCGCCGCTTCACCACCACCGGTGGTCGCGTCGTCCAACTGGTCGTCGGAAGGTTCGTCGGTATCGGAATCACTCATCTGGGCCTCGGAAAGATCTCTGGTGTGGTCGCGGCGGGATCATAGACAGGTTCTCGGCCCGTGCGGCCCACCCGCCTCATCGGCCCCCGGCGTCAGCTGGTCAGCGCCCGGTGTAGTTGCCGTCAGGGAGCCGGGTCGGCAGCCCGATCGCCGGGTCTTCGAGGATGGCCACCACGGCAGGGTCGACGGATCGAAGCAGGGCTGCCGTGCACGGTTCCCACTCCTCGGCGATCTCGCCACATCGGCCGACCTGGGCGCCCAGAAGCGTGGTGTGGGCCCAGTAGATGTACTCGGAAACCTGGCAGCCGTATTCGCAGCTGTCGTCGTCGTAGTGCCACCACGCTCCGTCCGGATAGCGGTTCGGAACCTCGTCGAAGAATCCTCCCCGGGCCGCGTCCATGGCCCGGGTCAGCGCTGAGTGTCGAATCGGCGACAGGAGGCCGGGATGGTTGGGCACCCACCCGTGGTCGAAGACGAGGTGATGGACCTCCTCCAGGGTGGCGTCGAAGCGGTAGCCCTGGTTCGTCTCGTCGGCCAGCAGGTCCTGCAGGGCCTCGCCGTCCACCGACGCCGAGTACGACCAGATGCCCGAGTCCTCGAGGTCGTCCTCGGTGGCCCCTATGACCAGGCCGGCGTTCCTGCTGACCATCATGGTCGGGACGTCGGGATCGTCGGGTTCACCGTCATCGTCACCGTCGAGGTACTGGGCCAGGACGTGCCCCGCGTGCTCCACCTTGTCATCCGGGGTGGCCGCCGTGGCGAAGATCGGTACGCCGAAGACGTCGAGGAACTTCGAGAAGTGGTCCCGGTACTCCGCGAACCGATCGGGAACAGGGCCCACCGTCAGGTCCAGGGCGAACGTCACCGCAGCAGTGGGCGGCACGGTCGGTGGAACGGTCGCTTCTGGAACGGTCGCTGCCGGGAGGGTCGTCGGCGCCGCGGTGGAAGGAGGCACGGTCGATGGCGGGACCGTGACGGTAGGCGCCGTGGTCGTAGCGACCGTGGTCGTCGCAGAGACGGAGCTGCTCGGCGCCTCCGTCGTGGTGACGGCCGTCGGCTCACTGGTGGTGGCCGGGGGCACCGTGCTCGAAACACTGGCCCCGGTGGTCACCGGAGCGGCCGTATCGGCGCTGACCTCGGTAGCCCCTCCCCCACCACACGCCGTGGCGGCCGCTGCAACCACCACAAATCCGACCCACCACGCCCGGGGCGACATCAGGTCGTCGAGTTCCTGGCCGTCCGCTTCTCCTCGGCCCGGCGCTCGGCATCCAGGCGTTCCAATTCGGGTTCCGAGGAATGATCGACGAACGCCATCATCTCGGCAATGGCGTGATGGCCGGCCACGTCGCTGATCAGGCGGTGCATCTGCTGGGCCACCTCCCGGTACGAGGGGTGCCCCTGCGGGGTGGATCGCAGCTCGAGGACGTGCATGGCCTCCCGGGCGTTCATGTGCATCAGGTACCGGACCCGGTAGGCCAGCGACACGGCGTACGACGCCTGCTCGGGAAAGGGCTCGTGGAGCGCATCGTGGAGGTCACGTGACCGTTCCATGGCCGCATCGAACCGGCCTCCGACTCCGGCCTCGTCGACCTCGGGCGGCCGCACGTAGCCGTGATCGGGACTCAGACGCTGCCAGTCGATGGTCATCATCCGGTGCCTCTGCATGTCCCGGAAGGCGCCGTAGTCCGACAACACGTCGAACCGGTAGGAGGGCCGCTCCAGAGCACGTCCCGGCCGGTGACGTCGATGGGCCCGCTCGCCCACCATGGCCCGGAGGACGGAGAGACGTTCGTCAGTGGTCATCGAGCGGACCCGGGCCTCCACCTCCCGGTCGGAGCGGTTGGTGGCCGGATACAACGCCGAGGCCACCAACTTGACCTCCGCATCGGGGTCGAAGTCGGTGAGGTCCACGGTGGGCGCACCGGCCGCCGGTTCCTCGGGCGGGAAGTAGCCCTCGGCCAGATCCTCCAGCCGTTCCCGGATGTCGGCCGAGTAGGCGCCGACCTCGTCGCCCCGGTCCGGGAGGTCGACCCGCTTCAGGAACGACGGGATGACCTTCCGGAGTTCGGCCAGCATCATGGCCGAGTACTCGCGGGCCTCGGGCAACGGATGGGCCCGCATCCTGATCAGGAGCGACTCGTAGGCCTGGCCGGTCCCGTAGATCCCGACGTTGGACAGCGAGGCGGCAGGTAGGACACCACGCACGGCGTCGAAGGCCTTGGCGGCCACGGCCTGCCGGTAGATGAAGTCCGAGTCCGACGGAGCCTTGGCGATCCGGGAGCGGAAGTGCTCGTTCATGTCGCGAACCAGGTCGGCGTAGACGTCGAACAGGCGGTCCATGTCGGAGATGTAGCGGGCCCCCAGGGCCGAGGCCAGGATCTCGGGGTCCCGGTGGTACCGGTACCGCCCGCCCAACCGGGAGTCGTAGGCGATGTAGCGGGTGGACTGCTCGAGGTACGCCATGAGGCGACCCCACTCCAGGATCTTGGTCAGGACGTTGGAGGCCTGTTCGCAGGCCAGGTGCACGCCGCCGAGCTGGGCCACGCTGTCGTCGCCGTACTCGAAGAAGACCTTGTCGTAGAGCTCCTCGGCGCGGCGGAGGCCGACCGTGGCGTCGATGGTCTCGTCGCCCGACACGTCGAGTTCGCCGACGAACTCCTCGAGGAACAGCCGTCGGAGGCTCTTGTCGGACCGCGAGTAGCGGGCGAACAGTGCACCCTTGACCACCTCGGGAAGGTTGACCAGAGCGAAAACCGGCTGGTCCAGATTGGTGAAGTAGCGACGGAGGACATCGGCCTCCGACTCGCTGAACTCTTCGGCGGCGTACGTGGTCACGAGCGCCGAACCTATGTCGTGACAGGTCCGGCGGCGCGGACGCCCCGCAAGCCTTTCCTCAGCCGTGGACGGCGGCGAACTCCGCCCGGGCTGCGTCGAGCACCGAGGGGTCCGCCCAGCAGTCGACCATGGTCAACGCCATGGCCTTGGCGCCGTCCACGATGGCCTGATCGGCCTCGGCCTCCGCCGCGAATCGTGCAAAGTCCTCAGTGTGGATGGCCGTACCGAAGGGGGCCACCTTGATCATGGGATGGATCCCCGGCACCAGGTAGCTGACGTTCCCCATGTCGGTGCTACCCACCACCTGATGTTCGATGGTGGGCTGGACGTCACGCCCGAAGGCCGCCGCGTTGGCGACATACCGGTCGAGGATGGCCCGGTTGTCGACCACCTCGCTGTAGCCCGGCTGGATCCATTCGATCTCGATGCCACAGCCTGCTCCGGTCGCCCCGCCCTCCAGGCAGGCCACCAGACGCTTCTTGAGTTCCTCCAGACCGGCCAGGGACGGCGAGCGGGCGTACCACGAGGCCACCGTCCGACGGGGCACGATGTTCGCCTTGTCGCCCGACTCCAGGAAGATCCCGTGAAGGCGCTCATCGGGGGCGATGTGCTGGCGCAGGGCCGCCACGTTGTTGTAACCCAGCACCATGGCGTCCAGCGCGTTCAGCCCCTGCTCGGGAGCCGCCGCCGCATGGGCAGCCCGGCCCTCGTAGACCACGCGGGCCTGCTGGATGGCCAGGCTGGTGATGTTCTCCAGATCCGCATCGGCCGGGTGGACCATCATCGCCGCGTCCACTCCTTCGAAGGCGCCGCGGGCCGCCATGATGACCTTTCCGCCGCCACCTTCTTCGGCGGGCGTCCCCAGGATGCGCACCCGTCCTCCCAGTTCAGCGGCCACCGATGCCGCGGCCAGGCCGGCGCCCAGACCCGCCGTGGCGATGACGTTGTGACCGCAGGCGTGCCCGATTCCCGGAAGGGCGTCGTATTCGCAGAGCACGGCCACCACCGGGCCCTCGGTGCCTGCGTCGGCTTCGAACGCGGTGTCCAGGCCATAGGCCCCCCGCACCACCGGGAGACCCTGGTCGGCCAGGACCCCGGTCAGGAGATCATGGGCCACGTGCTCCTCGAAGTTGAGCTCCGGCTCGGCGTGGATGGCATGCGAAGTGGCCACCAGCACGTCAGCCAGCTCGTCCACCCGGTCACAGACCCGTTGGCGGGCTTCGGCAACCAGGTCATCGGGAAGGGCGTGTCGGTTCGCAGTGTCCATCGGCCGAGCGTAGCCACCGGCGCCCTGACGATTTCCGTTCAGATGGCGAGACGTAGTGCCCCCGGCCGGACACGGATCGACAGGTCCCGCACCCGTCCGACCGGTCGACCGTCGATCCGAACGGGCGCCGGACGATCGAACGTGACCTGGATCGCCGCCGACCGCTGCTGCCGGATCTCCGGATGAGGGACGTGCACACCCCGACCGAGGCGGCGCCAGGCGGCCGGCACCTCCGAAAGGGGGACCGAGGCGTCCAGGACGTCGAGCAGGCCGTCCCCGGGGTGGGCCCGGGGAGCGACGTTCCATCCGCCCCGGTGGGCGGCGTTGGCGGCCACCCACCACCGGCCGGGATGACGAGCTGGTCGAACAACCAGATGGGCCACGAATCGATGCAGGCGACCATCCAGCAACGCCTCGCCGACGTCCACGTCGACCAGGGTGGCCTCGCCGCCCGGTTTCACCTTTCCTCGGCCCCCCAACGTCCGGCAGAGGTCACCGCCCGTCAGCATCACGGTCGGACCCGACGGTTCGGCTGCATCATCTCGATCACGGAGGATGCCGGCCAGAAGGTCCGCTAGTTGCCCATCCGAGGCAGCGGACAGTGCGTCGTCGGGGACCGGCCCGACCGCCCCCCAGTCCTCGCCGCGAACTACCCCCATCAGTCGGCATCCTCCGGATCCTCGTCGGCGTCGACCCGTCCCGATGACATGGCGATCACCCCACGATCAATCCCCTCCTGGGCCTCGAGTGCCGCGGCGGCCACCTCCGGACCGGCGGTGGCCGCCACCTGTCGGAGGAGGTCGGCCACCAGGCGCACGTTGCGGACGAACTCGCCTGCCGGGAGGTCGTCATCCAACACGTCGCCCAGTTCTGCTCCACCCGCCCAGGCGTGGATGCAGTGGGCGAACCCGGGGTCGGGAGGATCGGCCGGCCGAAAACCGGCTTCCGATTCGGCCGCGGCCACCTCCTCGGCCAGAGCGGTGAGTCGCCCGAAACTGTCGGGGAACGGTCCGCCCAGTCGGATGGTCGACGGGTCGCCCGGCCCCCGCTTGCGATAGGTCAGACACGACACGACCGCCGCGGTCATCGAGGGGCCGAGGCCCCGCAGGATGCCGGCGTCGAGCACCTCGGCCACCAGCAGGTCGGCTTCATTGTGGATCTGCGTGAGGGGCATGCCCCGTCTGGTCAGCGACCAGCCGTCGACCATGCCCCGCGCCGACAACACATCGAAGGCGGCGTCGAACCGCGCCGTCAGGTCACCCTCCACGTCGGCCGGTCGCTCAGCCTCCCGGGCCAGGTCGCGTTCCAGCCTGGCCAGGCGCTTGCGATCACCGGCCTGGTCCGAGCCACCTGAGGAGAGCCGGTCGCCGTGATCCCGGTTCGCCGGAGCCGCCGCTTCCACCACGAACCCGGCCAGACGTCGTCCCGCCTCCCGGCGGAACCCCCGATCGTCGGGCACGAAGGGAACCGGCAGGTCCATCTGTCCCACCAGTTCCGGGTCGCCGACCAGATCGTCGCCGTCGGTGTCCCCGTCGGCCAGCATGGCCACCCGCCCATCCTGGGCGAGGGTGCGGACCCGGATGCGTCCACCGCCCCGATTGGCCACCGACAGCACCACGTGGGCCAGGCCGTCATCGGGCACCACCACGTCGCCCGGGCGCAGCACGGCGGCCGACACGCGCCTTCCCCCGGAGCGGACAACGGCTGGCCGCCGATCCTCTCCGTCCAGTCGACCACGGAGCCGCTCGGCCTCGTCACGTTTCTCCGCGGTTCGTCGGAGCCGGGTGGAGGTTCGCCGGTCCACCTGGAACTGGGCGAACGACCGCGCCAGCAGGTCCACGGCCTCGGCCCGTGTCCGACCCTCGACCATGTTGGCCACCATGTTGTAGGTGGGCCGGAACGCCGAGCGGAGCACGAAGTCCCGGCTCCCGGCCAGCCCGGCCACCCGGTCGAACGGCACGAAGGGCGACCAGCAGACCAGCGCGTGGCCCTCGACATCCAGGCCACGGCGCCCGGCCCGTCCGGTCAACTGCGTGAACTGTCCGGGCGTCAGGACCTCGTGGGTCTCGCCGGTGAACTTGGTCAGGCGGTCAATGACCACCGACCGGGCCGGCAGGTTCACCCCGAGGGCCAACGTCTCGGTGGCATAGACCAGTTTCACCAGGCCGGCGATGAAGAGTTCCTCGGTGACCTCCTTGAAGAGCGGCACCAGGCCGGCGTGATGCGAGGCGATGCCCCGGCGCAGAGCGTCGGCCCAGTGGTCGACGCGTAGCGCCAACCGATCGGCCTCGCCGAGTGAGTCCAGCCGTTCGGCGAGGTGGGCGTCCACGGCCGCCGCCTCACGATCGTCGTTGAGCACCAGGCCGTCACGGACCACCGTGTCACGGGCCTCGTCGCACCCTGCCCGACTGAAGATGAAGTGGATGGCCGGCAGGAGGTCGGCACCCGCCAACTCGGCGACCACCTCGTTGCGGCGTGGCGGGACCCACGGCCCACCTCGGCCCCTCCCGTGGCGACTTCCCTGGTGATGGCGCCCCTCCTGGTCGAATCGCCGTCCTGACGGGTTGGGTTTACCTCCCTTGGCCAGCAGGGCGGTGCGGTGCACCTTCCGGCTGCTGCCCTGACGCCCCCGTTCGGCCACCAGGTAGTGGGCCCGGAGACGAACCGGACGCCGGGTCTCCACGATCACGTCGGTCGGTCCACGTACCGATGTCACCCAGTCCCCCAACTCGGCGGCGTTGGACACGGTGGCCGACAGGGCCACGATGCCGACCGTCGGCGCAAGGTGCAGCAGCACCTCCTCCCAGACCGCGCCCCGATACGGATCCTCGAGGAAGTGCACCTCGTCGAGCACCACCCAGGCCAGGTCGTCCACGGCGCTGCTACCCGCGTAGAGCATGTTGCGAAGGACCTCGGTGGTCATCACCACCACCGGAGCGTCAGGCGCCACCACCTGGTCACCGGTCATCAGGCCGACCTTTTCATGGCCGAACATGTCGCCCAGGTCGCGGAACTTCTGGTTGGACAGGGCCTTGATGGGCGTCGTGTAGAAGGCCCGCCGACCGGCCGCGAGCGCCAACTCGACGGCGTGCTCGGCCACCACCGTCTTGCCGCTGGACGTCGGTGCAGCCACCAGGACCGAGCGTCCGGCATCCACCGCGGCGATCGCCTCCTCCTGGAAACGGTCGAGCGCAAACCCGCGCTTGATGGTCATCGGGCCCGCCGACGGTTACGCAGGACGCCGATCAGTATCGAGAGCTCATAGAACAGGACCATCGGCACCGACAGGACCATGAGGGTGAACGGATCACCGCTGGGGGTCAGCACGGCCACCATGGCCACGATGCCCACCATGGCGTAACGGCGGGCCCTACGCAGGGCGGCCGGCGTCAGGACGCCCGCCAGCTGCAGGAACACCAGGACCAACGGGAATTCGAATCCGATTCCGAAGGCCAGCGTCATCTTCACCACGAAGCTCAGGTACCGGGCCGGCGAGAACACGCTGACCAGGTCGGGGCCGCCGATGCCCACCAGGAAATCCAGGGCCCTCGGAATGCTCCAGTAGGCCAGCCAGCAGCCCCCGACGAAGAGGACCAGTCCACTGGCCACGAACGGGATGGCCCAGCGCCGCTCCCGGGTATGAAGGCCCGGGGCCACGAAACGCCACGACTGCCAGAGGAGGACCGGCATGGCCAGGGCCACGCCTCCGTAGCCGGCGACCATCATCCGCACGGCGAACGGCTCGAGGGGGTCGGTGACCAGCAACTCGCATCCGTTGCCGAACACCGTCTGATCGGCGAGTCCGTCCCGGAGCTGGCAGTAGGGCTCCAGCAGGAGGTCCAGGATCTGCGGGTACAGAACCCAGCAGACGACCGCTCCGACCAGCACGGCAGCCACCGAGCGGAGCAACCGGTTGCGGAGCTCTTCAAGGTGGGCAACCAGGGGCATGCGACCGTCGACGTCAGCCACCGGTCAGAGGCTCCCGTCTTCAGCGGAGCCGTCTTCAGAGGAGCCGCCTTCAGCGGGCCCGTCCTCAGTGAGCTCGTCCTCAGTGAGCTCGTCCTCAGTGAGCTCGTCCTCAGCGGGGGCGTCTGTCACCTTGCGGCCGCGCTCGCGCGCCAGAGCCTCGATGGAGGGGTCCTCCACCAGGTCACGGAGTTCCTCCTGGAATCCACCGGCCACCCGCCGAACCTGACCGACGACCCGGCCGACCTGTTGGACGACCACGCCCAGTCGGGACGGCCCGAGCACCAGGAGTCCGAGGATCAGGATGACGAGGAGTTCGCCGCTCCCGATGTTGCCCATGGAGACCGAGCCTAGGCGTCGCCCGGAGAGGCACCGATGCCCGCCATGATGGCCCGGTGGACGCCACCCGACCCATTCTCTTCGCCCACCGCGGTGGGCGCGCCCACGCACCGGAGAACACCCTCGAGGCCTTTCGGCTGGCCGTGCGCCTCGGAGCCACCGGTCTGGAGAGCGATGTGTGGTGCACGATCGACGGCGTACCGGTGCTCCACCATGACGGACGGATCGGGCGACGGCCACGACGGCAGGCCATCCCGGCGGTCGACGCCGCCGACCTGCCCGACGACGTTCCGACACTGGCTGAACTTCTGGCCGAGATCGCTCCCGACATGCCCGTGTCCCTCGACATCAAGGACCCGGCGGCGGCCGCCCCGACGATCACCCGGGCGGCCGAGGTCGGCGACACCAACCGACTCTGGCTCTGCCATCCGGACCATTCTCTCCTGGCCACCTGGCGGGATCTCGACCATGGGGTACGGCTCGTGCACTCCACACGGGTGGAGCGGATCGATGCCTCCCTTGAGCGCCACGCGGTGGACCTGGCGGCGGCTGGCGTGGACGCGGTGAACCTTCCCGAGTCGGAATGGTCCGGCGGCCTGGTGGCCCTGTTTCGGCGGCTGGGCCTGGCCTGTCTCGGATGGGATGCCCAGCACCGTCGTCAGATCGACCGCCTGGTGGCCCTGGGGTTGGACGGCATCTACGGCGACCACGTCGACCGCCTGGTCGACGGCCTACGAAGGTTCCATCCGGACGGCTGAGTACGGGTAGCCGGGTGGTGGTGGCCCCGTGACGGGGGCCGGTGACCTCAGAGCCGGTCTAGGCCTCCGAGCGGCCAGACCCTCACGAAGGCCCGGCCGGTGATGGTGGTGATCGGGACCGGGCCGAAGAAGCGACTATCCCGGGAGTTCTCCCGGTTGTCGCCCATCACGAACACGTGATCGGCGGGAACCGTGCACTGCTCTCCGATGGAACCGGTACAGCCAGGTACTGAGACCATCCCGCTGGTGATGTCAGAGGCCGTCAGGTACGGCTCCAGAAGAAGGCCACCGTCGATGATCACCCGTCCGGCATCCAGCCTCACCGTCTCGCCCGGCAGGGCGATCACCCGTTTGATCAGGTCCTCGACACCACTGGCTGACGCCCCGTCGGTCGGGCGGAAGACCACCAGGTCGCCACGGTTCACGTCGTGCAGGCGGTAGCTCACCTTGTTCACGATGATCCGGTCCCCCACCGAGAGCGTCGGCTCCATCGACGGCGACGGAATGTAGTAGGCGCCGAACAGGAACGTCCTGACCACCACGGCCAGGACCAACGCACCGACGATCACCACTCCCCATTCGATGAGCGCCCGGCGTGCCCCCGCTCCAGCGCCGGGAAGATCCAGATCAAATTCCTCCGGCGACGGGTCCGCTACGACCGGCACGGTGAACGTCTCGCCCGTGGCGCCAAACGTCGACACCGGCTGTCGCTCGGAGTCCTGTGGGTCCTCGAGGTCCGCTCGGGTCACCAGAGCTGGACGACCGACCACATCAGATGCAGGTTCGAAAACGGGCTCCGGGGGCTCGATGTTTCCGGCCGAACGGGCCCTGGCCCGGGCCAGGAGATCCTCGGTCCACGCCGACCCGGGTCCCGCAACCTCTTCGGTCTCTTCGGTCTCGTCGGGCACGGAGCGAACCTAGCGCCCGCCCGTCAGCGGTCGGTGGCGGCTGTCAGCGGTAACGCTCGAGGACCCGTCGGGCCGACTCCTGACGCAGGCCTTCTCCCATGCCGTCAGGGGCCGACACGACTCTGGCCGACGGGCCGAGGCGGAGCAGGAGGCGCTCCAGCCATCGGGCGGCGGTGACCGGCAGGATCACCTCCACGCCGTCATCGGTCTCGTTCCAACCCCGGTTCGGGTACTGATCGACGACCCATCGGGCCGAAGGGTCCAGATGCAGGACGACCTCGGGCAGGGAACCATCGGTGGGCACACCGTCCATCGCGTCGGACACGTCCTCCGGGGGAACGAAGGACTCCTCCAGCAGGGAGGCCGACCGGATCCGATCCAGTCGGAACACCCGGGTCGCTCCGGCCAGACGACAGTGGGCGGTCAGGTACCAGAAGCGGTCGTAGAGGCACCGGTGGGGCTCGACGATCCGATGGGTCTCCTCGTCCCGGTCATAGGAGTAGTAGTCCATCTCCAGGCACCGGCCCAGCCGAACCGCCTCCTCCAGCAGGCTCAGGGACCGGCCGACCCCGGACAGGACGTTGACCTTGACCGATTCGGCTCCGGGGCCCAACGCGGCGGACAACTTGGCCACGGCCCGATCCAGGGGCGCCATCTCGCCGTGCTCCATTCCGTCCTCGGCCAGATGGGCCGACAGCGATCGGCCGATGGCCGCGATCTCGGCCAGTCGTGCCCGCCCCACTCCGAGGGGGCGAGCCACCAGGTCGTTGTGGAGGAGACGGACCCTGCCCTCGGTGAACTCGATGTCGAACAGATCCCAGGCGCTGAGGTATCGGATGTCGATGTCGTCTCCCAGGAACTGCACGATCTCCCGGAGGTCCGACAACAGGAGGTCCAGGGGATAGTCGAAACGCTCGGCCACCTCCCGGGGATCGGCGCCCTCGACTCCACGTTCCTCGAGCCATGGCAGGAGGTTGAGGATGCGCTTCAGTCGATCCACGGCGGACAGGGCGCTCACGAGGCCATTCCCTCGAGCCACGCCACCATGTCGGCCCTGACCTCTTCGGGACCCAGGACCTCCGCTCCATCCAGGAAGGTCAGGATGAAGCCACGGAACGCCGGGAAGTCCCGGACCGACTCGACCACCACCACCGACCCGTCCCCACGACGGTCGACCACCGAGTCAGGTCCGAGGAAGCCCTCCACCCACGCAGCATGCCGGGCATCCACCAGGACCCTGATGTCGACGGGATCGCCGGCGCCGACCCGCCAGAGGTGATCGGCCTGCACGCCACGTGTCTCGGCCGGCGGGTCGAACTGTTCGCCGGTCACCGATACCGCGCCCTCGATCCGGTCCTTGCGGAACTGGCGGATCTCCCCCCGGAGGCGATCGTGGCCCGTGACCTGCCAGTTGCCCTTCACGAAGGCCACCTGGTGGGGCTCGACGACCCGTTGCTCACCCCGGTAGCCGAAGGTCAGGACCGATGAACCGGTCACCGCATCCAGCATGACCCGGACGTCCTCGTCAATGGGCACGTCCGCCCTGGGGATGAGAGCGGTCGGCGAGTCATCCGTCGCCCCACCTCCCACTTCCCAGAGGCTGACCTCGGTTCCCATGACCGCCAGGGCAAGCGACAACGCCACCGACTCGTCGGGTTCGAGAGGCGGGACTGCGGTACCGAACGCCGTCGGGTCGATCCGGTAGCCCTCGACATCGAACTCGGGGTTCAGTTCCATGACGACGGCGATCCCCAGGCTGGCCAGGTCGTCCCTGTCCCTGATGAACATCCGGCGAGCCGATTCGTCTTCGGAAGCCGGATAGGCGCCGACCGGCAGGCGATCCATGATCTGGCGCAGGGTCAACGGGAGACGGGTATCCATGAGGACCGCCATGAGGTCCAGGAGCCGCTCCAGTTTCGAGATTTCCGCCACGGCCGGACCCTATGCCCGCCGAAGGCCGCCCGCCCGGAGGGCCACCTGGCCGGCAGCTGAGCCGGGGCTCAGAGCGACTCGATGAGCTTGGCCACCCGGTCGTCCTCGGAGCGGAACGGGTCCTTGCACAGCACTGTCCGCTGGGCCTGATCGTTCAACTTGAGGTGCACCCAGTCGACCGTGAAGTCCCGGTGCCGTTCCTTGGCCCGACGGATGAAGTCCCCGCGCAGGCGGGCCCGGGTGGTGGACGGCGCCTCCTCGACGGCTGTCGAGATCTCCCGATCGGTGGTGATCCGCTCCATGAGACCACGGTCCTGCATCCGATAGTAGAGGCCGCGCTTCCGGTCCACATCGTGGTACTGGAGGTCCAGCAGGAGCACTCGGGGATCCGAGAGGGCCAGCCCGTGCCGCTCCCGGTAGGCCTCCACCAGGTGGTACTTGGCCACCCAGTCACACTCCCGGTCCAGACTCAGTGGGTCCTTCTCGATCCCGTCCAGGCAGTGCTCCCACATGGAGAGCACCTGCTGTTCCTCGTCGCTCATCTCGCGGTGCTGGGCGAACCGGACCGCCCGGTCCAGGAACTCCCGTTGGATGTCCAGGGCGCTCATCTCGCGACCGCTGGCCAGGCGGACCGGCCGACGACAGGTCAGGTCGTTGCTGATCTCCCGAATGGCCCGGATGGGGTTCTCCAGGGTCATGTCCCGGAACACCACGCTGGGTTCCTCCAGCATCCGCAACAGCAACCCGCACGCCCCGACCTTCAGGAATGCGGCGTACTCGCTCATGTTGGAGTCGCCCACGATCACGTGCAGTCGTCGGAACCGCTCGGCATCGGCATGCGGCTCGTCCCGGGAGTTGATGATGGGCCGCGATCTGGTGGTGGCGCTCGACACGCCCTCCCAGATGTGGGCGGCCCGCTGACTGATGCTGAAGCCCGCACCGCCCCGGGCGTTCTCGAAGATCTTTCCTGCTCCGGCCCAGATCTGGCGGGTCACCAGGAACGGGATGAGCACCTCGTCGTATTCGGCCTGCTCGTCGCGTCGGGTGGTCAGGTAGTTCTCGTGACAGCCGTAGGAGTTGTTGGCCGAATCGGTGTTGTTCTTGAACAGGTAGACGTCGCCGTCGATCCCCTCCTCGCGCAGTCGATCCTCCGCGCTGGCCACCAACTGCTCGAGGATCCGCTCCCCGGCCTTGTCGTGGGTCACCACCTGGCGCACGGAGTCGCATTCCGGCGTGGCGTACTCGGGGTGGGAACCCACGTCGAGGTACAGCCGGGACCCGTTCACCAGGAAGACGTTGGAACTCCGTCCCCACGAGACGACCTTCCGGAAGAGGTAGCGGGCCACCTCGTCGGGACTGAGGCGACGGGTGCCGTCGACCGTGCAGGTGATGCCGTACTCGTTCTCGATTCCGTAGATCCGACGCTGCACCTGGGGCTCCGTCCGATCAGCGCCGGGACCCGGCAGATCGGTACACGCTGGCCCGATCCGGGATCACGCCAGCAGGCCGTCGAGTTCGTCGCCCTCGATCCGCCGGAAGGCACGCCGGCTGTTGGGTCGGGCCAGGACGGCCACCTCCAGGTCATCGGCCATCAGGGTCCGCTCCGGGCCGGCCAGTGCCGTCACGGCCGCCCCCACGGCCGTCGGAAGGTCGGCATCACGGGACCACGTCTCCTCGAATCGACCCCGGATGGCGTCGGCCTCTCCGCCGATCACCGCGAAGGTCCGCATGTCCATCACCGTGCCGTCGTACAGGAGGTGGAAGAGCTGGTCGCCGTCGGGTTCCTCACCCATCTCGCCGACCAGCATCTCGATCTCCAGCGGCTTGGGTTCATGGGTGAAGTAGCCACCGAGGGTCTCGGCGTAGAGGTTGGCCAGTGATCTGGCGTCCACGTCCTCGCGGCTGTAGGTGTAGCCCTTCAGGTCCGCGTGGCGGACGCCACCCTTGCGGAGGCTGTCGAACTCGTTGTAGCGGCCGACACCGACGAAGCCGATCCGGTCGTAGATCTCGCTGACCTTGCGGAGCGTGTTGGATGGATTCTCGGCGCACAGCAGGACACCGTCGGCGTAGGTGCACCCGATGGCCGCACGGCCCCGGGCGATGCCCTTGCGGGCGAAGTCCGCCTTGTCCTTCATGAGCTGCTCGGGCGAGACGTACATGGGCATGCTCATGACGAGGCACCTCCACCGGACCGGTTACCGGCACGATTGCCGGTCAGAGAATCCAGCAGCGCCGTGGTCCGGTCGGCCACCCGCTGGTCATCGAGGCGTTCGAAGCCCTCAGCGGTGATGCTGGCCACCACCGGGTAGATCCCCCGGATCGGATCGGGGCCGCCGGTGGCGCTGTCCTCGTCGGCCGCCTGGAAGAGGGCCTCCACCACGACGTCCACCGCCTCGTCCTCCGTCATGTCCTCGCGGTACCGCAACTTGACCACCGTCGAGGCGTGCAGCATTCCCGAGCCGGTCGCCGCGTGGTCGCGTTCCTCATACCGACCGCCGGTCACGTCGTACTGGAAGAGACGCCCGGTCTCCTGTCGGTGGTCGTACCCGGCGAACAACGGCACCACGACGAGGCCCTGCATGGCCAGCGGCAGGTTGGCGCGGAGCATCTGGCTGAGCTGGTTGGCCTTTCCATCCAGGCTCAGCGCCTTGCCCTCCACCTTCTCGTAGTGCTCGAGCTGGAGTTGGAAGAGCCGGACCATCTCCATGGCGATGCCGGCCGTCCCGCTGATGGCCACACCGGAGTGCCGGTCTGCCGGGAACACCTTCTCGATGGAACGGTGGCTGATGAAGTTCCCCGATGTGGCCCGCCGGTCGCCGGCCATGATCACGCCATCGCGGTGGCGTACCGCCACGACCGTGGTGGCGTGCGGGGTCAGGCTCGGGTCCACTCCCGCTGCGCCCCGGAATGACTCGGCCGGCCCCATGCCCACGTGGTCGAGCAGCCCCAGGAAACTCGGCCCCGGGTCGTCCTCGGGGCGAAACAGCGGGAGGTTCACGAGCGCTACTCGCCGCCCTTCTGGATGTAGCTCTTCACGAACTCCTCGGCGTTGGTCTCCAGCACCTCGTCGATCTCGTCGAGGAGGTCGTCCAACTCGCCCTTCAGGCGTTCACCGCGCTCGGTGGCCCCGGGTGCCGCGGCCACCTCTTCGGTGGCGGCCTCGTCGGTCGAATCGGCCTCCCGCTGGCGCCGCTCCTGTTCCGTGCGTTCCTGTTCAGCCATGGACGTCCCTCGACTCGCTCTCCATCGGTCCCGCCGACCAGCCGCCGTCAGGCGGACAGTCGGTCGAGTAGTTCTTCCACCGTCTCGCAGGTGTCGAGGAGCGTACCCACGTGCTCCTCGGTGCCACGGGAGGGCTCCATCATGGGCACCCGACGCAGCGCCTCGCCACCGGCATCGAAGACCATGGAGTCCCAGTTGGCGGCCACCACCCGGTCGGGCCACCGGGACAGGCACCGTCCACGGAAATAGGCCCGGGTGTCGGTGGGGGGCGTACGGGTGGCCAGACGGGCATCGGCGGGATCGACCAGGGTCTCGGCACCCAGCCGGGCGAAGAGTGAACGATCCGGTCGCAGGTCGTGGTACTGGAGGTCCACGGCAGCCAGCTTCAGGTCGGACGGATCCAGGCCGTGGCGGTCCCGCACCCCTTCCACCACCCGCCGCTTGGTCACCCAGTCCACCTGGCCGGCCAACGATTCGGGATCGGATTCGAGTCCGCCCAGGACCGCTTCCCACCGGCGGACGACCTCATGGGCCACCGGGCCGCCCACCAGGGCGTCCCCCCGGTCGTCGAGGTACTTCCGGGCCGCTGTGAGGAGTTCCCACTGGACCTCGACAGCGGTAGCCGTCCGACCATCGGCCAGCTCCAGGGGCCGAGCGAGGGACAGGTCCCACGAGACCGCCTGCAGGGCCCGCACCGGGTCGACGATGGCCAACCGGGGATCGATCAGGTCCTCTTCGACCATGGCCAGCACCAGGGCGGTGGTCCCCACCTTGAGGAAGGTCGCCACCTCGCACATGTTGGCGTCGCCCACGATCACGTGGAGGCGCCGGTAGCGCAGCGGATCGGCGTGCGGCTCGTCCCGGGTGTTGATGATGGGGCGCTTCAGCGTCGTCTCGAGCCCCACCTCCTCCTCGAAGAAGTCGGCCCGCTGGGTGAGTTGGAACGCGATGTGGTCGCGGTCCCGGAAGGGCAGCTCGCATCCCACCTTTCCGGCGCCGGTGAAGACCTGCCGGGTCACGAAGTGGGTGGTGGCGTGCTGGACGATCCGACTGAACGGCGTGGACCGGTCCATCAGGTAGTTCTCGTGACAGCCGTAGCTGTTGCCCTTGCCGTCCGAGTTGTTCTTGTAGACGACGAGTTCCTGGCCGTCGGGCAACACGGCGTTGGCCGCCTCCATCGACTCGATGAGGATGTGGTCGGCCGCCCGATCCTGGAGCACGATCGACAACGGGTCGGCGCACTCGGGGGTGCTCAACTCAGGATGGGCGTGGTCCACGTAGTAGCGGGCGCCGTTGGTGAGCACGGCGTTCACGAGGTGGGTTTCGATCTCGGGAGCCATGGCGTCCAGCGGAGTGAAGCCACGGAGGTCGACGGCCGGCGACTCGTCGACGAAGTCCCAACCCACCCGGGGCGCCCCCGGGCCCCGACCCGGCTCGGTCCGACGACTCAGGTAGGCGTTGATGAGCAGCGATGAGGCGCTGATCGGATTCGGGTCGGGCACGCCCCGGTGGACGATGCCGTACTCGGTCTCGATGCCGAGGGTCTTGGGAACGGGCATGGTCCGGGGTCGACGGCCTACTCGGGGGCGAAGGCCCTAGAGGTACTGCCCGGTGCCGACGCCCTCGATGGCCCGGCCACCGGACTCGTCGGTCTTCTTGGAGACCAGGGTCCGGACGTAGACGATCCGCTCCCCCTTCTTGCCGGAGATCTTCGCCCAGTCATCGGGGTTCGTGGTGTTGGGCAGGTCCTCGTGCTCGGTGAACTCCTGGCGGACCGACTGCACCATGTCCTCGGTACGGATGCCCCGTGGCCCGCCAGCCAGTTGGCGCTTGATGGCCAACTTCTTGGCCCGGCGAACGATGTTCTCCACCATGGCCCCCGAGGAGAAGTCCCGGAAATAGAGGATCTCCTTGTCGCCGTTCTGGTAGGTCACCTCGAGGAATCGATTCTGTTCCTCGTCGCTGTACATCTCCGACACCGTCTCGTCGATCATGGCCAGCGCCGCCTTGTTGCGGTCGCCACCACCAACCGTCTCGATGAGGCCCTCGTCGATGGGGAGGTCGCCCACCAGGTAGCGGGAGAAGATGGCTGCGGCGGCCGTGGCGTCCGGACGTTCGATCTTGATCTTCACGTCGAGGCGGCCGGGCCGCAGGATTGCCGGGTCGATGAGGTCCTCCCGGTTCGACGCACCGATCACGATGACGTTGCGGAGGGTTTCCACCCCGTCGATCTCGGCCAACAGCTGCGGCACGATGGTGGACTCGATGTCCGAACTGATGCCGGTGCCCCGGGTACGGAACAGGGATTCCATCTCGTCGAAGAAGACGATCACCGGCCAGCCCTGTTCAGACTTCTCGCGGGCCCGCTGGAACACCAGACGGATCTGGCGTTCGGTCTCGCCCACGTACTTGTTCAGCAGTTCCGGGCCCTTGATGTTCAGGAAGTAGCTCCGGGCCTCCTGGTCGCCGGACACCTCCGAGACCTTGGCGGCCAGAGAGTTGGCCACTGCCTTGGCGATGAGCGTCTTGCCGCACCCCGGGGGTCCGTACAGCAGAATTCCCTTGGGGGCCGGCAGGTCGTATTCGGCGAACAGGTCCTGGTGCAGGAACGGGAGTTCCACGGCGTCCACGATCTGTTCGATCTGGCGATCCAGACCACCGACGTCCTCGTAACAGACGTCCGGGATCTCCTCGAGCACCAGGTCCTCGACCTCCGGCTTGGGGAGGACCTCCAGGAGCAGTCCCGAGCGGGGGTCCAGCATCACCGAATCACCGCTGTGCAGGCCGCTGCCCACCAGTTCGTCGGCCAGCTCGGCCACCCGTTCCTCGTCGCCCCGACCGACCACCACGGCCCGCTGGCCACCGGCCAGCACCTCCTTGACCGTCACCACCTCACCCGTGCTGTCGTGCGTCCTGGCCATCACGATGCTCATGGAGTCGTTGAGCACCACCTCCTGTCCCGGGTGGAGGCCATCGGCCAGTTCGGGGTGGATGCCGACACGCATCTTGCGACCACTGGAGTGCACGTCGGCCGAGCCGTCGTCGTTGAGTTGCAGGACGGTGCCGTAGGCCGAGGGGGGCTGGGAGAGTTTCTCGACCTCGTCACGGAGCACGGTGATGCGCTCCCGGGCCGTTTCGATGGTGGCCGTCAACTTCTGGTTCCGGGCGTTGGAGCGGGCCAACTCACGGCTGGCGTCGCGGGCCTCGGATTCCAGCAGGTGGATCTGGCGGGGCGTGTCGACCAGTCGGCGGCGGAGTTCGGCCACCTCGCGTTCGAGGCCGTCCCGGTCGAGGGCGTCCACCTCCTCGGAGTCGTCACCACCGGTGCCCGGCAGGTCCTCTCCGGCGGCTTCAGCCGCGATCTCGTCCACGGGGCGACCCTAGCCCCGGGCTCCGGAGCGGCCGGTGCCACCGGTCACCCGAACCGGTCGATGCGGTGCGCGGCTGGGGCCAATCGCTACACTCCACCCTGTCCCCACGATGGCCACCGCCTCGGGGGATCGGGCCGGTCGCTCCGGCTCCGACCGAACATCCCGGCACGGCCCGCCGTGCCCGCAGAGAGGAATCCCCCCACGATGAAGGTCTGGATCGACCAGGATCTGTGCACCGGCGATGGCCTGTGCGAGGAGATCGCCCCCGACGTCTTCGCCCTGTTGGACGATGGCCTGGCCTACGTCAAGGACGGGGACAAGATCCTCAGCGACCCGGCTGGCGCCGAGGCCGTGGTCTCCGTGCCCGCTGGGCAGGAGGAGGCCACCATCGAGTCGGCCGAGGAGTGCCCCGGGGAGTGCATCTACATCGAGGTCGACTGACCCCGATCCCCACGATCGCAGTTCGAATGGGCGGCCTCCGGGCCGCCCATTCGGCGTTTTCGGGCCTTACTCGATGCAGGGCCCGGCTGGCTCCGGGTGGTGTCCGACCCGTTCCAGCAGGGCCTGCAGCGCACCGGCCTGCACGGCATACGCCACCGGCGAGCCACCACGGGCCCGCGAAAAGGTGATACCGACCACCCGTCCCGCGTCATCCACCACGGCAGCCCCGGAGTGTCCGGTGAGCACTGTCGCCGCCAGGGTCAACGCATCACGGCCGTCGGCCGCCCTTCCGTAGACGTCGGCCCCGGTGGCTCGGATACGGCGGACGATACCCGCCGGCACGGCCCGGGGACCGGCCTCCTCGTGCACCAGGATGGCCCCCACCGTGCCGGCGACCGCCTCGCCCAGCATCAACGGCTCGGGCATGGTCGGGGCGTCGACAGGGGCGAGCACCGCGAGGTCGGCCACCGGGTCGAAGCCCACCACGCGTGTGGCCACCTCCCGGTCGCCAATGGTGACCACCGGTGTCGCGATACCGGCCACCACGTGGGCGTTGGTCGCCACCAGTCCCCCGTCGACCACGAAGCCCGACCCGACCTGGGCCCGGCGGCAGTCGAGACCACGGACACCCACCGTCGATGCCAGGAGGCGGGCCACCAGTTCGTCGGGCAGGCCGTGTCCAGCGGGAGGCGGACCCACGTCCGTCGGATCCACGATGGTGATCTCCACCTGGTCCGGACCGTCGGCGTCGGTATCGCCGGCCACCACGAGGACGGCCACCACGACAGCCATCACCATGACCCCCACCACCAACACCGGCCAGGCGCCCGCCAGTCGGGCGACCCGGAGACCGATCACGGAACCAGTAGGCGGGCGTGGGTGAGGAAGGCCGTGTGGGCCACCATCCGATGATCGGGTCGAACGGCGTCACCGTCCACGTGCCAGGTGCGGTTCAACACCTCGACGGTTTCGGCGAATCGGAACCCGTGGTCGTCCAGCGCTGCACGGAATCGGGTGGCCTGCACGATGCTCGGGGTATAGGCCACGATGATCCCGCCGGCGTGGAGCCCCTTCGCGGCGTGGGGTACGACCTCCCACGGCTCCGGCAGGTCGAGGATGACCCGGTCGTAGTCGTCACCTTCGATGCCCTCGTACGCGTTCCGCATCTGGACGTCGTACCGCCCGAGGGCCTCGTCGCCCAGCATGGTGGTCACGTTGGCCACCGCCCGGGCAGCGAAGTCGTCGCGGATCTCGTGCCCGGTGACGATCGCCCCGGCCCGCAGGAGGGTCATCGACAGGGCGCCGGAACCGACCCCCGATTCGAGGATCCGGGCACCGGGGAACACGTCGGCCAACATGAGGATCGGGCCGAGGTCCTTCGGATAGATGACCTGCGCCCCACGGGGCATCTTCAACACGTAGTCGGCCATGGTCGGCCGGAAGGCGGTGAACATCGAGCCACGGCTGGACCGCAGGACGACGCCCTCGTCCGCTCCGAGGATCTCGTCATGGGTGATGACCCCGGTGTGGGAGTGGAACTCCGCCCCGACCTCCAACTCCACGAGGTACCGGCGTTCCTTCCGGTCGACCAGGAGGACCTGGTCCCCGACCACGAACTGCCGACTCATACCCGTTCCTCCGCCACTGATTCCCCGTCACCCTCTGGCGTGCGGGTCGGACTGAGCGTGACTGCGACCCGGGACCCGTCGCCGGCGGATCCCGGTGGGTGCCCGGGAAGCGATCCGCCGGCCCGCTCCAGCAGACGACAGAAGGCACAGACCTCACCGCCGGCCGGAGCGCCACAGCGGGCACACGCACCGAGGGTCCGGTCGCTGCCATCCTCGAACTGGTCGCCAGTGGGAGCGAAGCGGTCCACGGCCCGACTCAGAAATCCTGAGTAGAAGGCCTCCTTGGCGCCCGGCGACTGCTCCTCGATGGCGTTCAACGCCTCCTTGTAGCCGAGGTGCTTGTTGCCCACGGCCATCGGGCATTCCTCGACGACGTAGTCGATTCCCCGCAGGACGCAGTACGCCGCCATCTCCCGCTCGCCGAGGCGGACCAGCGGCTTGACCTTCTTCGGAAACCCGTCGCCCGCCGGAAGGACCGGCCGCTGGCGACCCAGATACTCCTCCTGCCAGCGAAGGACGTTGCCGAACAGCACCGCCGCTTCGTCATCGAGATTGTGGCCGGTGGCCACCACGTCGTAGCTCCCCCGGCGTGCCGCGTCGTCGAACAGGTGTCGCTTGGACGTCCCGCACGCGCTGCACGGCACCCGCCGGGCGGCCCGTGCGCCATCGGGAACGTTGAACCCGTAGTCGTCAGGCAGGTCAACCACCTCGAGGTGGAGACCCCGTTCATCGGCGAACCGTCGGGCGTAGCCCTCTGATGACGCGCTGTAGTCCCCGATGCCCAGACCCAGATAGAGGCCGTCGACCTCGTACCCGAGCTCGTTCAGGATGTCCCAGAGGGCCAGGGAGTCCTTGCCTCCCGAGACAGCCACCAGCACGCGATCGCCAGGGTCCAACATGTCGTGCCGGTCAATGGCCTTGGCCACCTGGTCACGACAGAGGCGTAGGAAGTGCTCCACGCAGAAATTGGCGTTGTGGCGGCGGATGTCGATGATCGCCGGCTCTCTGCAGACCCGGCACTTCACAACGTCACCCCCGGCGGGGTGCGGACCTGGTCGGCGCCGCCGGAGATGACCGACCGGATCTCGACCTCATCGTCATCGGCCAGCATGGCGTCGCCGGGCACCAGCGTGCCGTCCCGGATGACGAGCACCGATTCGCGGTTCAACGACAGACGGGCCAGCAGGGCGGTCACCGCCATGGGGCCGGCGAACTCGACGGTCCGGGTCGGATTCCGAAGTTCGACCTGCATCAGTTCTCCCCTCCCGAGCCATGGCCGCCGGGGTGATCCGCCGACGAGGCACGCGGAAGGTGCCGGATCTCCAGTGTCTCGCCGACATCGAGGCGCTCGGTCAACACGATGGGTCGGGGCCGGACAGCACGACGCACGAGACGACCCACCACGGTCACGGCCAGAACGATCTGCCACGGACGCGAACCGCCGATGAGGCCCCGCCGGACAGCGTTGCCGAGCAGGCCCGACCCGGGGCCTCCCCGAATCCCGGCCATCAGATCCGACGTACCTCAACCACCGTGGACCGGCGCTGACCGGCACGCCGGCCGACCAGCCAGGCCACGGCGACAGCGGTGACCACCACGACGGCGACACCAGCCACCAGAGAGGACCGCCGGTCGGACACGAGACCCTCAGAGCCGTCGTTACCACCGACCGTGGCCCGCAGCTCGGCCTCCAGGTCCTCTCGGGTGATCCGGTCCGCGGCCATCAGCGCTCGGCCTTCTCGCCCAGCGAGTGGCCTCCGGAGATGCGCGAGCCGGCAAGTGCCGCGGTGGCCATCAGGCCCACGGCGACCACGAGGTACGGCGCCCACGACCACCGACCATCAAGTACCGACCATTCCTGCAACAGCCGGAGGGCGCCGATGCCGAGCAGCACCGCTCCGCCACCCATCAGGATCGACCCGGCGAGGCCGAGGCCGAGAAACCGCCCCAGGGAACGCAGGGGCTCCACCGTCTCCTGGCGCACGTAGCGCTTGAGCAGGTCCGGAAGATCGCCGGACTTCAGATCGGGAGCCATGGGCCGACCACGCTAGCGGCGAGCCTCCGATCCGGCCCCGCCGGGTTCCCCTCCCAGCCTCAGGTCGACCATCTCCCGGACCTCGGCCACCAGGTGGCCGAGCAGAGCCAGGCGTTCCGAGGCCCGGTCACATTCGAGGAGCTTCTGTCGGTCGTGGATGGAGATGGGGGCCAGCGCAGCCAGTTGCAGGACGCCGAGACCCGGATCATCAGCCACCTCGAAGGTCGCCTCGGCCACCGGTTCGCCCAGTTCGCTGAGACCGGCCAGGACGCCCCGCACCGCTCTGGTGAGGTCCAGGAAGGCCGGCTGGTCGGTCGGGCTGCCGGGTCGATCCGGCATCGGCTCGACCTCGGCCATCGGATACGGATCGTCGGGCAACCACGTCCGGACCCGGAGCCGTTGCAGCCCGACGGCGGCCACCGACCATCGCCCGTCCGACGCCTGGCGGGCCTCGATCACCCGGGCCCGGGTCCCGACATCGCACCGTTGCTCGCCGCCGCCCACCTCGCTTCCCCGGCGGATGAGCACGACGCCGAACTCACGGTCCCCCGCCAGCAGATCCACGATCATCTGGCGGTAGCGGTCCTCGAACAGGTGCAGCGGCAGAAACCCCGACGGCATCAGGACGGTGCCCAGCGGAAACATCGGCAGACGTCGCACTTCTTCCACCGTCACCCTCCCGAGGTCTCGGGCTCCGCCTGTTCGGACGCGATCGGGTACAGCAGCGGACGGGGCGCCAGCAGGTCGACGCCCGGACCCGCCGGATAGGAGAGCATCGAGAGGACCACCTCCTCGTGGAGGTCCCGGATCTCGTACGGCAGCTCCCCGTTGCTGACCAGCGCGAAGGCGAGGCGCCGACCACCCGGGGTGTCGACCACGCCGGCCAGGCTGGTCACCCCCCGCAACGTCCCCGTCTTGGCCCGGACCCGTCCTTCCCCGGCGGTTCCCACGAAACGCTTCTTCATGGTCCCCCCGTCACCGGCCACCGGCAGTGCATCCACCAGGACCGAACCCAGATCGCGATCATCGAGGATGCTGGCCAGGAGCCCGCAGGTCAGGCGGTTGTCGGGATCCAGTCCGCTTCCATCGTGTGGCACCACGCCGTCGACCGGGTGGCCGGCCGCATCCAGGGCTTCCAGCAGTACCGACAGGCCCCGGACGGTGGTGCCGCGTTCAGCGGGCGTGCGACCCATCTCCTTGACCAGCAACTCCGCAGTGGTGTTGTCGCTGGCCACGAGCATCTGCTCGACCAGCAGGCGCACGGGAGCCGAGTCCAGCGACGCCACGGTGCGCCATCCGGGATCGCCGGGCACGGTGCCGGAATCGGCTCGACCGCGGATCACCACACCCCTGGCCTCCAGATGGTCGTCGAACAGATGGGCCGCCATCCTCGCCGGATCGTCGGACGGCACGCTCAACGAGGATGCCGGGTTCACCTCGTCCCAGCTGGCGAAGCCGTCGTCGACCGACAACGCGCTCAACGGTCCGGACTGGATCGAGTAGCCGGGCTTGAAGCGGTCAGGCCATGTCCCCAGGTAGCGGATTCGGTCGTAGCGGGACTCGTCACCCACCACCGATCCCCGGACCTCCCGGATTCCCGAGGCCACCACGGCATCGGCCAGATCGGCCAGATCCGAGTAGGCGAAGGGGTCGTCGAAGCGGTCGGCGTAGGGAGTGGTCATCAGCAGCGGGTCACCGCCGCCGACCAGCCAGAGGTCACCGAGGACCACCCCGTCGAGCGGGGCTTCGGAGACCGTCACCTTCGTGGTGAGCACCGAGTCGGAGCCCAGGACGACCATGGCGGCCAGCGCGGTCAGCAACTTCTGGGCGCTGGCCGGGGCCATGGGCGTCGACGGCTCCATCGAGAAAAGGTCACGGCCGTGTTCGGCCACCGACAGGCACGTGCCGGGGGGCAGCGCCGCAACCGGAGCGACCAGACCGTTCCGGAGGCGCTGTTCGGCGGCCGGCGACTGGAGGAACTCCGGTATCCGACGCACCGACAGGGCCGGCGTGGCCACCGCCGAGGGGGGCCGCCCGAGCTCCACGGGGTCGAAGGCCGCAGCGGCCAGGTCCGTCCTCTGGGCCTGGAGTCCGGAGAGGACCGCGATGGTGAACAGCAGGAGCGGGAGGACGAGGCGCCGGTTCACGGGGCGACATGCTACGGCTCGAACCCCGTCGCGGCGGGGCGCCGACGACATGGGACCGTCAATGGATCAGGGATCCATCCGACGCCCCGAGGTCCCAGGTTCCCGAGGTCCTAGGTTCATGCCATGCAGATCCTCTCCGCACTCTTCTTCGAGGGCATCGACCTCCGGTCCGAGCCCGGCGGAGCGACCCACATCGACCTGACCGGCATCCAGTTCAGCGCCGCGTCCCCCACCGACGTGCCGGTCACCTGGTCTCCCCATCTGATGGTCGTCGTCCGGTGCCCTGACGACCACAGTGGGCAGGGCGTCCTGGAGGTGGTCTTCAGTCGCGACGGCGAACAGTTGGCTCGCAACGTCCAGCCGCTGTCGGTGGACCCCGGTCGATTCGGCTATCGCCTGGTGCGTGCCGAGTTGGAGTTCACGGAGTTCGGCACCGTGGAAGCGGCGTGCCGGGTCGATCAGGGCCCGGCCACCGTCGTGCCCTTCACCCTGCTCCCCCCGCCCGACGCGCCGTCCGACGAGCCGCCCAGGGCACCGGCCTGAGCACCGTGGGCTCATACGCCACGGCGGTCAGCCAGCATCCGGATGCCGCGGTTGCCGTCGCCGAGGTGATCGGCCAGAGCCTCGAACGCACCGGCGAGCGCCCGGGAATGGCCATCCTGTTCACCTCTGGGGCACACGTCGGTCAGGCACCCCGCATCGCCCGAACGGTACGGGAGGGACTCATGCCGGCAACCCTCCTGGGATGCACGGCCGGCGGGACCCTGGCCCACCGTCAGGAGATCGAGGAGGGTCCGTCCGTCGTCCTGTTCACGGCACGGATCGATGGCGTGCAACCGCTTCGACTGGATGGCCCCCGCCTTCCCGACGACCTTCCAGAGGGCACCGCGACGGTGCTGGTGGGCGATCCGTTCACCTTCGATGCGGCGACCTTCGCTTCGTCGGTCCGCCCTGACCTCACCGTGGTGGGAGGTCTGGCGTCGGCCTCGCCCCGACCGGGTGGAAACCACCTGACTCTGGGTGACGAGACCTTCACCGACGGAGCCGTGGCTCTGGTCCTGCCCGTCGAGGCAGGCGCCCGGGCCGTGGTGGCCACCGGATGTCGTCCGGTCGGCGAGCCCATGGTGGTCACCGACGCCGAGGAGAACCGGATACGAAGCCTGGCCGGCCGACCGGCCGTGGAACGACTCCGAAGCCTGCTCTCGTCGGCAGACGAGGCGGGAGCCGAACGGATCCGGCGGGGACTCCACCTCGGCGTCGTCTTCGATGAGCACCGCGAGGCCTTCGGTGCCGGCGATTTCCTCATCCGTTCGATCATCGGAGTCGATCAGGCGACCGGCGCCCTGGCGGTGAGCGACACGGTCCCCGTTGGCACCACGGTGCAGTTCCAGGTGCGCGACGCCGAGGCAGCCACCGTCGACCTCGACGAGCGCCTGTCAGACCACTCGGCGGGGGCCGCCCTGGCCTTCACCTGCAACGGACGGGGAAGCCATCTGTTCGGCCGTCCCGGACACGACGCCGAGCATCTGGTCGACGGTCTCGACACCACGGCCGTCGCCGGGATGTCGTGTGCCGGCGAGATCGGCCCGGTGGGCAACGTCCACCACGTCCACGGCTTCACGGCCTCGGTCCTGCTCCTGGCCCCATTGCTGGGCAAATAGATCTCCGGGTAACGGGGCGCCGGGCAATCGGTCGCCGGGCAGGCCAGAGGGCGCGGATAGGGTCCGGACCGATCCATTTCAGCCTGATCAACCACAGCCCGATCCACGACAGCAGGTCCTGCAGCGGCCGAAGGTGAGAGTCATGACGGACGCTCCGGAGCAACTGGCCACCGACGAACAGCGGGCCATCGACGTGGTTCGTGGTCTGGCCATGGACGCACCCCACGCCGCCCGATCCGGCCATCAGGGCACGGCGATGGCGCTGGCGCCGCTGGCCCACGTGCTCTGGACGCGGGTCCTGACCTACGACGCCGACGATCCCTCATGGCCCGACCGTGACCGCTTCATCCTGTCGGCCGGCCACGCCTCGATCCTGCTGTACTCGATGCTGCACCTCACCGGTCACGGCCTCACCCTCGACGACCTCCGGGAGTTCCGCCAGTGGGGTTCGGCCACCCCCGGCCACCCCGAGGTCGGCCACACGGCCGGCGTCGAGGTCACCACCGGCCCCCTGGGACAGGGCGTGGCCAACGGTGTGGGCATGGCCATCGCCGAACGAAACCTCCGGGCCCGTTTCGGCGCGGAGTTGAGCGACCACCACACCTTCGTGGTGTGCGGCGACGGCGACCTGGCCGAGGGCATCAGCCACGAGGCCGCCTCGCTGGCCGGTCACCTGGGCCTCGGCCGCCTGATCGCCGTCTACGACGACAACCACGTCACCATTGACGGACCGACCGAACTGGCCCTCTCCGATGATGCTCCGGCCCGCTTCCGGGCCTACGGGTGGCACGTCGTGGACCTGGGCGAGGCCGCCGAGGACCTCGACGCCATGGAGGCCGGTATCCGCGAAGCCATGGCCGTCGACGACCGCCCGTCGCTCGTCGTGCTGCGGAGCCACATCGGTCATCCGTCGCCTGACGTGGACACTTCGGCGGTGCACGGCTACTCCCTGACCGATGAGGGCATCAGCGAGACCAAGCAGCGGATGGGGCTACCCGACGAGCCCTTCCACGTGCCCGAGGACGTCTCGACCATGTACCACGCCGCCGGCCGACGGGGCGCCGGTGCCCGGGCCGACTGGGAGGCCCGTCTGGCGGCGTCCGACGTTGATCGTGCCGTGTGGGATGCCGCGTGGTCCGGGGGCGGCGTCGACGGCTGGGCCGATGCCCTCCCCACGTGGGAGGTGGGCGCCGCAGTGGCCACCCGCAAGGCCGGCAATGCCTGCCTGCAGGCCCTTCTCGACGTGGTCCCGGGCCTCATCGGTGGCGGGGCCGACCTGACCGGCAACACCGGTACCACCATCTCGGGCCACGGGGTCCAGGGGCCCGACTGCCCCGAGGGTCGTCAGCTCTTCTTCGGGGTGCGCGAGCACGCCATGGGGGCCGTCTGCAACGGCCTGGCCCTCCACGGCGGGATGCTCCCGGTGAACGGCACGTTCCTGGTGTTCAGCGACTACATGCGGGGCGCGGTGCGCCTCGCCGCCCTCTCCGGAGCGCACAACGTCTTCGTCTGGAGCCACGATTCGGTGGGCGTCGGCGAGGACGGCCCCACCCACCAGCCGGTCGAGCACGCGGCGGCCCTGAGGACCATTCCCGGCCTCCGGGTGATCCGACCCGCCGACGCCAACGAGACCGCGGCCGCTTGGCGGACCATCGTGGACGGCACCGGGCCGGCCGCCCTCCTCCTGACCCGTCAGGACGTTCCCGTGCTGCCCGGCACCGACGATCACGCCGCGGTGGCCCGGGGCGGTTACGTGCTGGCCGACCCCGAGGGCCCGGCCGAGGTCATCCTCATCGGCACGGGCAGCGAGGTCTCCGTGGCCATGGACGCCGCAGCCACCCTGACGGCCGCCGGCCGATCGGTCCGCGTGGTGTCGATGCCGTGCATGGAGGACTTCGCGGCACAGGACGCCGACTACCGGGCCTCGGTACTGCCGGGCGACGTCCCCACCCTGTCCATCGAGGCCGGCGTGACGTTCGGTTGGGATCGCTGGGCCGACCGCTGCATCGGCATCGACCGGTTCGGCGCTTCGGCACCCGGCGGCCGGGTCATGGCCGAGTTGGGCATCACCCCCGAGGCCCTGGTGGCCGCCGCCGTTGACCTCCTCTCCGCCTGACCAGCCCTTTCCACCAAGCCACCCCACCTCAGGGAGTCCCGATGACCCGACTGCACGACCTCCACGCCGAACAGGGCCAGAGCCCCTGGTTGGACAACCTCCGGCGAGGTTGGATCACGTCGGGCGAACTCCGCGGTTGGGTGGACCGGGGCGTGCGGGGCATCACCTCCAACCCGTCCATCTTCCAGAAGGCCATGACGGGCACCGACGCCTACGACGGCCAGTTGCGGGGTCTCGTGGATGACGGGGCCACGATCGAGGACAGCTACTGGGCGCTCGTGGTCCGCGACATCCTCGATGCGCTGGACATCCTGCGACCGGTCTACGACGAGTCGGACGGTGTCGACGGCTATGTGTCCGTCGAGGTCGATCCGGCCCTGGCTCCCGACACCGAGGGCACCATCGCCGCGGCGCGTGCCCTCGACGAGCGGATCGACCGTCCAAACCTGTACGTGAAGATCCCGGCCACCGCCGAGGGGATTCCGGCCATCCGCCAGATGATCTCCGAGGGTCGGAGCGTGAACGTGACGCTGATCTTCTCGTTGGACCGCTACGCCGACGTCATGGAGGCCTACGTGTCCGGTCTCGAGGCCTGTGACGGCGACCTGTCCCGCGTCTCCTCGGTGGCTTCGTTCTTCATCAGCCGCACCGACAACGAGGTCGACCGTCGGCTGGACGCCATCGGCACCGACGAGGCCCTCGGCCTACGGGGCCGGACCGCGGTGGCCCAGGGCCAGGTGGCCTACGACATGTTCCGCGAGGTGTTCAGCGGTGACCGTTGGGCGGCCCTCGAGGACCGCGGCGCCCGAGTGCAACGTCCCCTCTGGGCCTCCACTTCGACCAAGAACCCCACCTATCCCGACACCCTCTACGTAGACACCCTCATCGGTCCCGACACCGTGAACACCCTGCCCGACGCCACGCTGGAGGCCTTCGAGGACCACGGCACGGTGGCCCGGACGGTCGATGCCGACCCGGCGGCGGCCCACCAGGTCCTGCGGGATGTCTCAGCGGCAGGAGTGGACCTCGGTGACGTGGCCCGGGTGCTCGAGGACGAGGGCGTCTCGGCCTTCGTGAAATCGTTCGACGAACTCCTGGGAAGCCTCGGCGAGAAGGTCGACACCTTCTGATCCCCGGGTCCGTTGCAATTTGCAACGGACTGCTACGGTCGCCGGATGCCGTCGACCACCCGTACCGACGCGGCCCCGACCTCCGGCACACCGCACTCGACAGCAGTGTCCCCTCCGGCGGCCCCTCCGGCGTCCGGCCCGGCATCCGATCCGGAGTGCTCGATCGCCGCGACGCTCGAAGCCGTCGGTGACCGGTGGACCCTTCTCATCCTGCGGGACCTCTTCCGGGGCGTACGCCGCTTCGAGGCCCTGCACCGTGACCTGGGTATTGCCCGCAACCTCCTGACCGACCGACTCCAGCGGCTGGCCGATCTCGGGATCGTCCACCGGGTGCCGTATCAGGACCGTCCGGTCCGCCACGAGTACCGACTGACCACCAAGGGGGCCGATCTCTCCCCTGCCCTGGTGGCGCTCATGCACTGGGGCGACCGGTGGTACGCCGAAGACGGCCCACCCACCCTGCTCGTCCACGATGCCTGTGGGACACCCCTGGATCAGTCCGTGTCCTGTCCCCGGTGCGACCAGTCCGTTTCACCTCTCCACATCCGTAGTCGACCCGGCCCGGGACGCACCACCGAGGAAGCATCGCCGTGACCCACGATCCCCTGAACCGAAACTCCCTGACCGATCTGGGTGGTGAAGAGCTCCGGGCTGCGGCCCGCGAGATCCGCGACCGCCACCATGGCCGACGGGTCACCTACAGCCCCAAGGTGTTCATCCCCCTGACCATGCTGTGTCAGGACCGCTGCGGCTACTGCACCTTCGCCCAGCCGCCGGCACGTCTTCAAGCGCCCTACCTCCCGCCCGACGAGGTGTTGGCCATTGCCCGGCGGGGAGCCGAGGCGGGCTGCCACGAGGCCCTGTTCACCCTGGGCGAACGCCCTGAGTTGCGGTACCCGGTGGCCGCCGACTGGCTGGAGCGACACGGCTACTCGTCCACCGTCGACTATCTGGCGGCCATGGCCCGGCTGGTCCTGGACGAGACCGGCCTGCTTCCCCACGCCAACGCAGGGGCTCTGTCGAGCGAGGAACTGGCGACGCTGCGCCCGGTGTCGCCCTCCCAGGGGATGATGATCGAATCGCTCGTTCCCGATCTGGACTGCCACCGCGGGGCGCCCGACAAGGATCCTGATCGACGTCTGGCCACCCTCGAGTCGGCCGGCCGGCTCTCCATTCCGTTCACCACCGGAATCCTCGTGGGGATCGGTGAGAACCGTCAGGACCGCATCGACGCACTGGAGGCCATCGCCGCCTCCCACGCCCGACACGACCACGTCCAGGAGGTGATCGTCCAGAACTTCCTACCCAAGCCGGGGACGGCCATGCACGACGCTCCGGCCTGCCCGCATGACGACTACCTGGACGCCATTGCCCTGGCCCGGGTCATCCTCCCGCCCGACGTGCACCTGCAGGCACCACCCAACCTGTCCGACGACTTCGGGGGGCTGCTCGATGCCGGCATCGACGACTGGGGCGGGGTATCACCGATCACCGCGGATCACGTCAACCCAGAGCGCCCCTGGCCCGACCTGGACCTGCTGGCCTCGGTGACCTCCGAGCGGGGGTTCACCCTCGCTCCCCGCCTCACCGCCTACCCCGAGTTCGTGTGTGAACCCGGGCGCTGGTTCGACAGTGGCCTGCACTTCGCGGTGATGGATCGCAGCGACGCCGCCGGTCTGGGTCGCGACGACCCGGGCGCCGTGTTCCCCGAGGTCATCGAGACCATCCCGGCGGCCGACGGCGCCGAGGTCCGTCAGATCGGGACGCAGTCCACGGCCTGGTATTCGGGTTCACCTGTTCGGCCCGTGCACCTCGTGCCCGGCCCCTCGTCGGCCCACGGTCGGGTCCGTGAAGTTCTGGACGGCGTCCTTGCGGGTCAGCGAACCGGCCACGACGAACTGTTGACGCTGTTCGGAGCCCGGGGACCCGAGGTGGCGGCCGTTGCCGAGGTGGCCGACGAACTCCGCCGACGACGGGTGGGCGACGAGATCACCTGGGTGGCCAACCGGAACATCAACTACACCAACGTCTGCACCTACAAGTGTCGATTCTGCGGGTTCTCCAAGGGACCGCTGTCGTTGAACCTGCGGGGCACCCCCTACCTGCTGGAGATGGACGAGATCGCCGGCCGGGCCGCCGAGGCCGCCCGTATGGGCGCCACCGAGGTCTGTCTGCAGGGCGGTATCCACCCCGACTTCGACGGCGAGTACTACCTGGACGTCACCCGGGCCGTACGGGCCGCGGTGCCCGACATCCACGTCCACGGCTTCACCGCCCTGGAGGTCACCGAGGGGGCCCGCCGCCTGGGCGAACCGCTGGTCGAGTACCTCCGCCGGGGCTACGAGGCCGGGCTTCGGTCGTTGCCCGGCACGGCCGCCGAGATCCTCGACGACGAGATCCGTGCCGACCTGTGCCCGGACAAGATCAACACCGAGGAATGGCTGGAGGCCCACCGGGTGGCCCATTCGGTCGGCATCCGCTCCAACGTGACCATGATGTACGGATCGATCGAGCGCCCCGAGCACTGGGTCCGTCACCTGCTCCGCTGTCGGGACCTGCAGGACGAGACAGGTGGCTTCACCGAGTTCGTCGGCCTGCCGTTCGTGCACATGGCGTCCCCCATCTACCTCCAGAAGAAGTCCCGACGGGGGCCGACCTTCCGGGAGAACCTGCTGATGCACGCCGTGGCCCGGATCGCCTATGACGGATCGATCGACAACATCCAGTCCTCGTGGGTGAAGATCGGCTTCGACGGCGTCCGCCAGCTCCTGCAGTCCGGGGTCAACGACCTGGGCGGAACGCTCATGGACGAGAACATCTCCCGGGCAGCCGGAGCCGAGCACGGCCAGAAGGTGACCGAGGCCGACCTGCGCGAGCTGGTGGAGCCTCTCGGGCGGTCACTGCGGCAGCGGACCACCCTCTACGGCGATGTGGAGCCCGGCTACCGTCTCCACGTGACCCGACCCGACGATGGCAGGGTGCTCATTCCCGTGGTCGGCAACTGAGGCCGACGCTCCGGCACCTGCCTACTTGAGCGGTGGCCTACTGGAGTGGTGGCCAGCCGGAGCGGTGGCCAGCCGGAGCAGTCACCAGTCGGAGCGGTCCGGCTCGTCCAGGAGGTGGGCCGCCTTCTCCACGGCCCGTCGGGCCCTGGTGAGTCGCTTCTCGTCGACCGGCAGCTCGTGGCCGCCGGCATCGATCGACTCGCGTAGCCGGATGATGGCCAGGTCGGCCAACTCCTCGGCAATGGCCTCCAGCCGGCCCCGGATCTCATCGAACTCACCGGCCATGCTCGGACACCTCGCCCTGTTCTCCGTCGGTTTCTCCATCGGGCTGCGAGTCTGGCCCCGACCTGCGACAGGCCTCGGCCAGCACCTCCATGGGGTGACGTACATCCAGACCGGCGGCCGCCAGGTGCATGGCGCAACCCGGGTTGGCGCTGACCACCGTGGTGGCCCCGCTTCGGCCCGTCGCCCGACCCACCGCCGCCACCTTCCGGTCCCGGACATCAGCTGCCAGTTCCGGCTGGACCACGGAGAATGCGCCCCCCGCACCACAGCAGAGGCCCTCGTCATCGAGCTCCACCAGGTCCACGTAAGGGGCCAGCACATCGCGAACCGCGCCGTGGCAGCCCTGGGCGTGCCGCAGGTGGCACGGGTCCTGGACGATCACCGCAGGGCGCGAACCCCCGTCCGGGTCCAGTGCCCCGAGGTCGGCCAGGCGCCCATCGGCGGCCAGCCATTCGTGGACGTCGTACACCCGGTCGGCGAAGGCACGGGCTTCCGGAGTACCGAGCAACATTCCGTAGTCTTTGAGCGCCGCGCCGCAGCCCGCAGAATCGACGAGGATCGGTCGGTCGCCGCCCAGTGCGCTCACCACCCGCTCGGCGTGGCGGCGTGCGTCGTCGTCCAGCCCAGCGTGACCGTGCAGCGCACCGCAACACCCGGCACGGTCCCCTGACCGGTCGACGGTCACGCCAATGGTCGTCAGGACCTCCTCGGCCGCCCCGTGGACCTCCGGCTGCCACGCGTCCATCACACACCCGGTGAAGAGAACCACCTCGGCCGGATCCGAATCGGAACCGGGCGCCGAGCCTCCGGTAACTGAACCCGACAAGGGCCACCGCAACGGCAACCGTCCCGGCAGCGCCGCAACCATCGCCCGTGGAGCCAACCGCAGGATCCCCAGGCGCTGCAGGATGGCCAACACGGCCGTCCCCCAGCGGAGCAGCCGCGGTCGTCCGAGGCACCAGAGGCCGACCCGGAGCCTGAGGGGGGGCCGTCTCGCCTCGGCCACGGCCACCCGGGTGGTGGCGATCAGGTCGCCGTAGGGCACTCCCGAGGGACAGGCGGTCACGCACCCCAGGCACTGGACACAGGTGTCCATGGCATCCAGCCACTCGTCGTCGGGCGTCATGCCCTCCCACTCGACGGCACGCATCAGGGAGATTCGTCCCCGGGGTGATCGTCGTTCGTCGCCGGTCACCCGGTAGGTCGGGCAGTGGGGCAGGCACAGACCGCACTGCACGCAGGCCGCCAACGCCCGGTCGTCCAGACCAAGTGGCGTCGCCGACGCCGCGTCGGCACGCATCGGCGGCGTCGAGCTGGTCATGCCGTCATCCGCTGGGGGTCCCGCCCCGGGTTCAGACGTCGGGACGGGTCGAACGAGTCGCGCATGCGGTCACCCAGGGCCCGTACCCCGGCCGCCACCTCAGGGGGTCCGACCGGATCGGGTCGGTGGACCACGCCGGCCCCGACGGCCCGAACCCCACCGACGGGAAGGGTCCCCGACCATCGATCCCACTCGGCGGGCAGCACGGGTTCTGCGGTTTCGGTCAATCCGAGCCCCTCGAGAATCCGCTTCTCGTGGGCCACGTCGGCACCATCGCCTTCGATCCTGACCGTGGTCCGCAGGCCGTCCCACAGGACGGTGGCCGGTCGGTACACCGCATCGACCACCGGTCCGGTCGCCACCTCGCCGCTCATCCAGGTCCCCGCCTCGGGCACCGGTCGGGTTCGGAGGATCACCCGACCCACGAGAGCCAGCGTGCCCAACGAACCCACGAGGAGCCGACACAGGTCGAAGCCCGTGACGTTCTTGACCGTCGGACCCCCGGCGGTGAAGGCCTGGCCGTCGGCGCCCACGCAGTCGGCCTGCAGGAGGACATCGGCCACCTCGCCCAGTCGCCCACGACGCAACGAATTGCGTCCGACCATCAGGGACCCGCCGACCGTGGCATTCACCGGACCGTCGAGGGCCACCTCCTGGCCGTGTTCGGCCAGTGCCGAGGCCAGGTCGGCCACCGTCGTTCCCGCGCCGACCACCACGGTCATCTCGGCGGGCTGTATGGACTCGATACCCGTCGGAGCCGAGACGCTCCGCACGTCGGACGGGCCATCGGCCAGGTCGCCGACAGAGTCGCCAACAGGGCCGCCCACCGTCCAGCGGGTGCCTCCCCCTCGGACGCAGACCGACCCCACATCGCCGACCTCGTCACGGAACGCCGTCATGTCGATCATCGTGCCGATCACACCCAGGTTCCGTCCGGTGCTCTCCCGAGGCTGGTCACGTGACCACAACTGGCTCCGGTGGGCAGCACCTTGGCCGGATTGGCAAGACCCTCGACGTCGAAGGCCCGCCGGAGGCGGTCCTGGGCCTCGAGGTCAGCCGGGCTGAACTGCATGGACATGAAGCGCTTCTTCTCCAGGCCTATGCCGTGTTCACCGGACAGCACGCCACCCGCCTCGACGGAGATCCTGACGATCTCCTCGCCGGCGTCCAGCACCCGCTCCATGACGCCCGGCTCGCGGGCGTCGAAGACGATGAGGGGATGCAGGTTCCCGTCACCGGCATGGAAGACGTTCATGACAATCAGGTCGCGCTCCTCGATCACCTCGTAGACCCGGGCCAGGACCTCGGCCAGCCTGGTTCGGGGGATGACGGTGTCGTTCAGGTAGTAGTCGGGCTTGATCACGGCAATGGCCCCGAAGGCGCTCTTGCGGCCCTTCCAGATCCTCGCCCGTTCATCCTCGTCGGCGGCCACCCGAACAGTGCGGGCCCCATGGGCTGTCCCGATGGTCTCGATGCGGGCAATGGCCTCCGCCACGCCGGCCGGGAGGCCGTCCAGTTCCACGATGAGCACCGCCGCGGCGTCCAACGGGTAGCCGGCGTGGACGAAGGGCTCGACGGCCTCCACGACCCGCTGGTCCATGATCTCGAGTGCCGCAGGCACGATGCCCGCGGCGATCACCGCGCTCACCGTGTCGGCCGCACCGGCCACCAGGTCGAAGTCCAACAACAGCGTGGCCACCTCGGGCGGATCCTCGGTGAGGCGGACGCAGATCTTCGTGGCGATCCCGAGGGTGCCCTCGCCGCCCACGAAGGCGCCTCGCAGGTCATAGCCCGCCGCTCGGCCCTCCTCGGCGCCCAGCACCACGACCTCACCGTCCGGGAGGACCACCTCCACGGCCAGGACGTGCGCGGTGGTCACCCCGTAGAGCAGACAGTGGGGGCCGCCGGAGTTGTTGGCCACGTTGCCGCCGATCGTGCAGGCCTGCTGGCTGGACGGGTCGGGGGCGAAGTGGAGGCCGGTGCCCTCCAGATGTCGGGAGAGGTCCAGGTTCACCACGCCGGGTCCGACCCACGCCAGACGACGGTCCACGTCCACCTCGTGAATGGTGTCCATCCGGGTGGTCACCACCATCACCGGCTCGTCACAGGGCACGGCCCCACCGGACAAACCGGTCCCCGCCCCGCGTGGAACGAACGGGCGACCATGGCGGACGGCCGTCGACACACAGGCCGCCACCTCCGCGGTGGTCTCGGGAAAGCAGATGATCCCGGCACGGCCGCCCCGGGTCACCGAGCCATCGTGGCTGTACAGGCTCTGGGCGCCGGCGCCGGCCTCCACCCGACCCGCACCCAGGACGCCGACCAGGTCGCGTTCCAACGGATCGGCGATCGAACCGGCCCGGAGAACGGACAGCCGCCCCAGCAGGGAGCGGGACTTGGAGCGGATCACCCAGCCAGTCTGCCCGACCCGTCCGAGGATCACCGGGTCCGAGGGTGTAGGAAGAACGCCGTGAAACGGCTCCGCACCATCGCCACCCGTGGCGACACCCCGGTGCTCGCCCTGGCCATCATCACCGGGCTGCTGGTGGCCACGCTGGTGGCCGCCTTCGAATACCTGTCGGCCACCGTGCTCCTGGAGCGGATCCTCCACCGGCCGTTGTGGCAGATCGCCATCGCCCCCGGCGTGGGCCTCCTGCTGGCCTCGCTGATCCTGCGTTATCCGGGCCGACGCATGGCGCCGGGTACGTCCGACGAGTTCAACCGGGCGTTCCATGATCGGAACCCGAGCCTTCCGCTGCGTGACCTGCCCATCAAACTCCTGGCCGGCATCACGACCATCGGCATGGGTGGCGCCCTCGGCCTCGAGGGCCCGTCGATCTATGCGGGCTCGACCCTCGGTCTCGGTGTGCGCGACCGGTTCCGTCGATGGCTCCGACGCGAGGACGTCAAGATCCTCCTCACCGCAGGAGCGGCCGCCGGCGTGGCCGCGGTGTTCAAGGCGCCGGCCACCGGGGTGCTCTTTGCTCTGGAGGCGCCGTACCGCGACGATGTGAACCGGCGGGCCCTCCTGCCGTCCCTGCTCGCCTCGGCCACCAGCTACGTCACCTACATCAACCTCATCGGGCACGACGCGGTCATCCCGTTCCTGAACGATCCCGAGAACCGCATCGGTCTGAACGTCAAACAGTTGGCCATCAAGGCCGACACCGACGTGGTCTGGTTCGACGCGGCCGACCTGGCTTCGCTGTTCACCGCGGTGGAGGTGGGCGACGTGTTCGGCGCCCTCCTACTGGGCATCTTCGCCGGTCTGGGTGGCCGTTCCATGGCGTGGCTGGTCCGGTGGGCCAAGACCCAGTCCAAGACCCAGTCCTTCGTCCCCCGGGTCCTCATCGGCGGGGCGGCCCTGGCCGGGCTGGCCTTCGTGGCCGACGTGGCCTTCGGTGCCCCCCTGACCATCGGACCGGGTTTCGAGGCCATGGAGTGGGTGGTCAGACCGGACCACGGACTGGGGCTCATCGGCCTGCTGTTCGGCATGCGGATCGCCGCCACCATCGTGACCCTGGCCGCCGGTGGGGTGGGTGGGCTGTTCATTCCCCTGGCCGTGCAGGGCGTCATCCTCGGGCAGTTCACCGGCATGATGCTCGACTCCGACCGTCCGGGTCTCTATCCGACCCTCGGGCTGGCCGCCTTCCTGGGCGCCGGTTACCGGGCGCCCATCTCGGCGGTGATGTTCGTCGCCGAGTCGACGGGTGGCTCCTTCGTGGTGCCGGCCCTCGTCGCCGCGGCGGTCAGCCAGTTGGTGGCCGGAAAATCCTCGGTGGCCGAGCACCAACACACCGTTCGACTGGGGCACCTCGAACGAAGATTCACCCTGCCGGTCACCTCGGCGTTGGACACCGACGTCCTGACCGTGCCCCCCGATGCCACGGTGGCCGAGTTCATGTACCTCCACGTGCTGGGCCGACGCGAACGCTCGGTCGCCGTGGTGGACGGCATCGACTACCAGGGGATGATCAGCCTCACGGAGGTGTCGGCGCTCGAGCGCTCGATGTGGGACGACACCGCGGTCGGTGACCTGGCGAACACGGAACTGCCTGCCGCCCGACCCAACTGGTCGCTACGCGACGCCATCGTGGCCATGGAAAAGGCCGACGTGGACATCCTCGCGGTGACCGATGCCGAAGGAGCGTTCATCGGCATGCTGAGCGCCGACGACATCCTCAAACTGGACGAAATTCTGGACGAGACCGGCGGCTGACCTGCAGCTGTCGGCGACGGAACTCAGGCGGTCTCGGCCGTCTCCTCGAGCACGTCCTCAGCGGCACCGTCCTCGTAGTCATCCGCCCAGGCGTTGAACGCCGGCGAATCCTCGTCCTCGGCGTTGCCGCTCTGGTTGTCGTTCTGATCGCCCACGTCGAGGCTGTCGAAGATGGAATCCAGATCAAGATCCTGATTCTGCTTCAACGCACGCGCTTCTTCGTAGCGGCGGTGTCGACCCTTCTTCACCGGGCACCCTCCCGATTGGTCACGGCATGTTCCAGCCGTGCGCTCGTCTGTGTTCCCGCCCGATCGGCGCCGCCGGGAGATGACCCCCGGAGCGGACCGGTGCAGTTGGGCATCCTAACGAAGGGAGCCGTCGTTCACGGGGCAGGCCCGATCGCGTGATCAGACGCGGCGTGGTTCGAGGAGCAGTCCCCCACGACCGTCGAAGGCCAGGGCGGCCCGACCGCTGAGCAGGTCATCCACCGGGCCACCGATCACCTGGTGACGCCACCCGATGGTCATCCGGGCGTCGTCCACACCCCGGACCAGATCCTCGATGTCGCTCCTGGTCCCGACGAGGGTCGGGTCGAGGTCGATGTCGCGTGACAACTGGGCCACCCATGCCGACACAAGGGTCACCGCGGCGCGCACGTCGTTGCCACTGTCGGGCCGGGGAGGCTCAGCGGCCAGGGGCGGCAGGTCATCGGCGGCGGCCACTGCGGCCAGTAGGCCCTCAGCCACCGCCCCCTTGTGGTGACGCCCATCGAGGCCCCGGATTTTGCGAAGCTCGTCGACGGTCCGCGGCGCCCGCTGGGCCACCGCCACCACGCCGAGGTCGGGTACGACATGGCGGACCGGTTGGTCGACGTCGGCTGCCCGTCGCTCACGCCACGCAGCCACCGACCGGACGACATCGCGGGCTCGACCCCGAAGCTGTCGGGCCTCCTTGATCCGTCGCCACGCGTCCTCGGGCACCCGTCGGCCACGTTCCCGGGCCAGCATCTCCACGCATTCCTGTTCGGCCCACGCCAGACGTCCGTCCCGGTTCAGGCGTGCCAGCAGGAGGTCGTGGATCTCCAGCAGGTTGGCCACGTCGGATGCCGCGTAGTCCAACTGTGAGTCGGTCAGCGGACGGGCCAGCCAGTCGGTGAGGCGGTCGCCCTTGGGGAGCCGGAGGCCCAGTTCCCGCTCGTGCAGGGAAGCCAGCGACGGTGAGGACAAGCCGATGAACCCAGCGGCCAGCTGCGTGTCGAAGAGGTTGGCCGGCACGGTGCCGCAGGCATGGTTGAAGACCTCGAGATCCTGACCGGCGGCGTGCATCACCACCAGGACGTCGGACTCCAGCAGGCGGGCCATGGGTCGCAGGTCGACGGCCAACGGATCGATGAGGACGAGCCCGTCGGACCACGCCACCTGGACCATGGCCACCTTCGGGAAATACGTCTTCTCCCGGTGGAACTCGGTATCAACGGCGATCCGTGGTTCGCCCATCAGGACGTCCAGGACCTCCTCGAAATCAGCCTGTTCGGTGACCAGTCGAAAATCGACCGGTGGTCGCCCGCTCAGGACCCTGCTCCGTCCACGGGACCAGACTCGGTCGGGAAGTCCGCGGCCACCCAGGCGTTGGTTCCTCCGGCCACGTTCACCGCATCGATCCCGTTGGTCAGCAGGAACTCGGCCGCCGCACGACTCCTTCCGCCCAGGGCACAGATCACGTAGAGGGTGCCATCCGACGGGATCTCGTCCATCCGCTCGGGCACCGACTGAAGGGGAATCCGGATACCGCCCGGAACCCGGACCTCGTCCACCTCGTCGGGTTCCCGGACGTCGAGGAGTACCGCACCGCCGGCCAGGCGGTCCTGCAGTTCGTCCACGTCCACTTCCGGGACCACCACGTGTTCAGACATCGACAACTCTCCCTCGTTCCGCCCGTTCGGCGGGTCACGGCACCGGCTGGAGCCTGGTGCGTCCCGAGACGCCGGGAACGCTGTTCGACCCTACCGGTCGCCGGTCTCCAGATCGCCGGGCTGGTCGACGTCCCGAAATCCGTCAGACGAGGGCCCCGCCACCTCCGTGATCCGAAGCCCGGCGCCGGTTGACGACTCGGCAGCACGCCACGCCGCCCGCTCCCCCGCTTCGAACGCTGCGGCGATCAGGGCACCGGCCCGGGGCGTCCAGCACGCATGCATCCACTGGCGTCTGCCCTCTACGAGGGGCACGGCAACCAGAGGCCCGGCCTCCTCCTGAACGGCGGACACCGTGCTCGCCACGTTGGCCGCCGATGCGGCCGGCAGGTCACAGGCCAACACGACCACCGGGACATCCAATGAGGCGAAATGCCCGAGTGCCGTCACGATGCCCCCCAGCGGACCCTCACCGGGAAACCGATCGGCTACCACGGTCAGGCCGACGGCCGAGAGCCCATCGGCGTCTCCACCAACGGCCACCACCTCCGACGCCCCGGCGTCGGTCAGGGCCTGGGCCGCCGTGGCGGCCAGCGCTCGACCGTCCACCTCCAGCAGGGCCTTGTCCCGGCCCATTCGTCTACTCGCACCGCCGGTCAGGACGGCTCCCACGAACGGCCTGGCGACCAGGCCATCCGAAGCGGCATCCACTGTCAGGACGACTCCTCGGTCATGGCCGCCGTCCAGCCCGGGTCCAACTGGCGGAGGAACAGCGCACAGCGCTCGGCCTCGTCCACCTCACCGATCTGGTCGGCCACCCGGGCCAGACCGGCCAGGGCCCGCAGGAAGCCACGGTTGGTCGGGTGCTGCCAGCGGACGTAGCCGCTCCCCCGCCACCCGCTCTGGCGAAGACGGTCCAGTCCCCGGTGATAGCCGACCCGATAGGCCGAATAGCCCTCCATGGCATCCCGTGCCAGATCGCCCAGGCGGGCCCATCCCTCGAGGTGACGCGGCCAGTCGGCCACCACGGCCGACACCGCGTCGCGACGTTCCGACGCCGTGGACCGGGCCATCGCGTCGGCCAGGGCGGCATCGGCTGTCGCCTCCTCCGGTCCGAGCACCGTTTCCGGGGGTCCCGAACCCGACAGGGAAATGGGGCGGGCGTCAGATGAAGGGTCGCTCATGGCGACGACCGTAGTGCCGGCCCCCGGGGGTGCCCCGACCACGGGATCGATGCTGGCTACCCTCGCCCGATGTCCGAAACCGACACCATGGCGGACCGGCTCGCCACCCGTCTCGACGACCTCGGCGACCGGATCCCCGAACTCGTGGAGTTGCCGGGCTGGCTCGAACCGGCACTGCTCCGGTCGGCGGCCGTGGTGGCCATCGTGGTGAGCCTCGTCCTGGCCTTCGTGGCTGCCCGGATCATCCGCCGGATGGTCGTCCGACTGGTGGTGGTCATCGTCCTCGTCGCGCTGGCCACGGGGCTCTGGAGCCAACGCATGGAGTTGGCCGACTGTGCGGCCGAGTGCTCGTGCGCCCTCTTCGGCCAGGTCGTGCAGATCCCAGCTGACCTGAACCCGAACTGCTGAACCCGGACTGCTGAACGGGCCGGTATCAGGCTTCGGGAACCCGTTCGATCCGCAGGGCGTTGGTCGACCGGGAACGCACGTCCGTTCCGGCCAGCACCCCCACCAACTCGCCGGCCGTCACCGCGCCGCGGTTGCGGGCCACCGCGAGGGCCGCGTTGACCCGGTCGTCCAGATCCCCCTCCTCGGGCAGGTGGATCGGCTCGGTACCCCAGCTCAAGGTCAACTGGCCGACCGTCCGCTCGTCGGAGCTCAGACCGATGATCCGGGCCGCCGGTCGAAAGCGCGCCATCGAGCGGACGGTGAACCCGCTACCGGAGATGCACAGGATGGTCCCGATCCCCAGTTCGGCGACCGCCCGGGCCGTGGCCTGGGTCATGGCATCGGTGATCGACGTGTCCGGATCGTCGGTGTCGGTCATTCGCAGGTCCGAGAGTTCCGTCATCCAACCGCGGTGGTCGAAGGCCTCGTCGGCCCGCTCGGCGATCCGCGACATGGTGGCCACCACGTTCACCGGATCCACGCCGACCGCCGTCTCGCCGGAGAGCATCACCGCACTCGAACCGTCCCAGACGGCGTTGGCCACGTCCGACGCCTCCGCTCTGGTCGGTTCGGGGTTGGCCACCATGGTCTCCAGCATCTGGGTGGCCGTGATGGCCGGGCGACCCAGGGCGATGCACTGCCGGATGATCTCCTTCTGGAGGATGGGGAGTTCCTCGATGCTGCACTCGCTCCCCAGATCACCGCGGGCCACCATCACCGCTCCCGACGCCTCGATGATGGCCGGCAGGTCGTCAATGGCGGCCCGGGTCTCGATCTTGGCCACCAGGATCGGACCGTCCGGATGGGGGTCCACCGGCACACGGCCCATGTCCTCGGCTGACCGGACGAACGAGATGGCCAGCATGTCGGCCCCCAGTTCCACGAAACGCTCCACGGCCACCAGGTCCTCGTCGGTGGGCGCCCGGATGGAGAGCCGATCCGACGGGATGTGCAGGCCGGGGCTGCCGGTCAGGACGCCTCCGTGGGCCACCCGGGTCGACAGCCGGTCGCCGTCCAGGTCCAGAACCTCCAGCATCACCCGGCCGTCACCCATGCTCAGCCGGTCGCCCGCCTCCACGTCGGTCAGGAGCCCGGCGTAGTCGATCTCGATGTCGGTGGCCGTACTGGATCCGCTCCCCACCCGCAGGTTCACCCGGGAGTCCTCGATAATGTCCACCGCCGTCTCACCGAACGACGCCGCACGGACCTTGGGGCCCGGCAGGTCGACCAGGATGCCCACGTAGCGGCCCTCCAGAGCGGCGATGCGACGAATCCTGGCCATCCGCTCGGCCGCCTCGTCGATCGTGTTGTGAGCCAACCCGAGGCGGGCCACGTCCATTCCGGCCCGAATCAGGTCACGGAGAGTGGTCTCGTCATCGGAGGCGGGTCCGATGGTGGCGATGATCTTCGTTCTGCGGGCCATTCCTGCAGGCTACCGACCGGTCATGAACCGTCCTTGGGGCCGAACCTGGCTTCCACCCGGGCCGTCAGGCGGTCGCGGACCGACTCGCCCTTCTCCCGCGCCGGCTCACCGCCCACCCTCCAACCGTGGCGGCTGGAATAGAGCAGCGGCGGCTCGCCCAGACGCCCCTCGCCGAAGGCCACCACCCGGGCGAAGAACAGGTCGTGGTCGTACCGACCGACGATCCGGTCCTCCACCTCGCAACCCAGCCACGCCAGCGCGTCGGGCACCACCGGCCAGCCGTCGGCGTCGGCCATCCACTCGTCGGCCACGTACCGGAAGCGGTGCCCGGGGTAGCTGAAGTACTGCCCCGGCTCGACCTGGTCGCCGGCCAGGATCGACACGGCGAACCGGCCCGAGGCGGCGATGAGGGGGTGGGTGTCGTGCTTGGGCGACACGGACGCCATGAGGACGGGCTCCTCGAAGGAGACCTGGCAGACCCAGTGGGAGGTGTAGGCCCGGGTGACGCCGCCATCGGTGGCGGCCACCACCTGGACGCCCTTCATCATCTGTCCCAGACAACGCTTCAGGTCACGGTCGATCATGGCCCCAGTCTGGCGGCAAACCCGGGCCACGATCGCCGCCGTCGCGGCACCTAGCGTGGCCCGGTGCGATCCACCGGCCCACACCCCTATCTGGACCATCCCGGACCGCTGGCCTTCGCCCACCGTGGCGGTGCCGAGGAACATCCCGAGAACAGCCTCGCTGCCTTCGCCCATGCCGTCGACCTCGGCTTCCGCTACCTGGAGACCGACGTCCACCTGACGGCCGACGGGGTGGTCCTGGCCTTCCACGACGATTCCCTGGACCGGGTGACCGACCGGTCGGGTCTCGTGGCCGAATGCACGGCCGCCGAAATCGCCGAGGCCCGGATCGCCGGGGTGGAGCCCATTCCCACCCTGGACCAGTTACTTGACGCCTTCCCCGAGATCCGGATCAACATCGACCCCAAGGACGACCGGGTGGTCGATCCCCTCGCCGAGGTCCTCCAGCGGCACGCCGCGCTGGACCGGGTCTGCCTCGGTTCGTTCTCGGATCGACGCCTCACCGGTTGCCGGCGCCTTCTGGGACCGGACCTCTGCACGTCGGCCGGACCGGTGGCCACCGTCCGATTCCGACTGGCCAGCCTCGGCCTACCCGTGGCTCCCGGTAGCCCTCCGCGGGGGCCCGACTGCCTCCAGGTCCCGGTTCGCCAATCGGGTGTCCCGCTGGTCGACCGGCGGTTCGTGGACCATGCCCACCGGCGGGGCCTGCACGTCCACGTCTGGACGATCGACGAGCCCGCCGAAATGCACCGACTCCTGGACCTCGGGGTGGACGGCATCATGACCGACCGTCCGTCGGTGCTCCGGGACGTGCTCATCGAGCGCGACGCCTGGGTGGCCTGAGCATCGACCCCCGACCATTGGACGGCAGACTGGGACCATGACCAGCCATCTCCTCGCCACCTCCCCGTCGTTCGCCGCATTGGACCTCGACGCCGTCCGGACGTTCCTGCACCTACTGGGCGTTTCGGGCTGGGTGGGGGGTCAGATCCTGATGCTCGGACTCCTCGGCGTCCTGCGGGGCCTCGGCAGCGAGGCGCCCCGGCTGGCCGCCGACCGGTTCGCCAAGGTGGCATGGCCGTTCTTCGCCCTGGCCGTGGTGACCGGTATCTGGAGCCTGGCCGCTGTGGGCCTGTCGGACCGTTCGGACGGCTATCTGGCCACCATGCTCATCAAACTGCTCCTGGTGGGAGCATCGGGTGCAGCCGCCGCCGTCCACTCCACCACCCGGTCACCGGCGTTGCGCGGGGCGACCGGTGGGATCGGCTTTCTGGCCGCCCTCGGCGCGCTGCTGGCCGGTGCCGCACTGGGCTCCTGAAGACCGTTCCTGAAAGCGGGTCCTGAAAGCAGGTCCTGAAGGCCGATCTGGGCGCGTTCTGTGGATGGCGCTGTGGATCAACCGCTCTGGTGCTGGGGAAATGATCCCCGCTTCGGGGGATAAGTCCGCTTCCTGTTGACCCTTGGCCCACCCGGGTCCATCATGCGTCCACGCCGAACACGGCGAGGGGATACGGAACCGGATGGAACCGTTCCACCAGAAGGCACCGGGGCTCAGGCACCGGGGCCGGACGGAGGATCGGGACCCTGGGAAAGCCCCCGAATCGTGTTCGGGGAGGACCGCAACCACGCTGGCCCGCTCCTTCGGGAACGGAACCAGCGGTTCGGCCACCGGCACAGGGGTGTCGAGGTCGGGCGGAACGACGAGGAACCTTCGGGTGACGAGTCGGACCGACCGGACGAGGCACCCGCCGGTACCGGACCACCGCAGGTCACTCCGGAGCCGACGGGCACCGGATGACGCCGGCGGTGGCTTCGGAACCGGGGTGCCGGGTCGACCGGGTCGCTCCACGCCGTCGGGCGGGGAACGACACGGTGGACCAGGATCCCGCCGGGGATCGGTGGTCGAGCTGGATACGGGACCGGAGATCGACGGATTCTCCGGTGTCGCATCAGGGTGACACCCTTCGGGGTGACACTCCGGACCGGATCGTTCGACGGAACGACCCGGCGGGTGGCAGTGGGACGTCGGAGCGGCTCCGAGAAGTTGACCGGTTCGCCGGGAGGCTACTCGGGGCCGTTTCCGCGTTTTCCGACAGGTCGCATCCCAGGGGCCCGTCCTCCGACTCGTACCGGGGCCCGGTTCAGGGGACGTAGCTGCCGGACCAGGCGGCGGCCGACATGGCCACCAGGGCCAGGCCCGATGCCACCGGCACCAGGCCTCCCAGACGACGGTGCCCGGCCATGGTGGCCACCCCGAGGACGATGGGCACGCCGTTCAGGCTGTAGCGCTCGAGGCTGTTGAGGTTGTCGGCCGCCAGGGCCACCACGAGGCACGCCGCGGCGAAGGCGCCGTAGCGCAACGGCCAGGCCCGGAGCAGGACCACCAGGACGACCAACAGGGCGGCCACGGCAACGATGTGGAGACCATCACCCAACGCGTCGGGGCCGAAGAGCTCACCGAGGCCCTGCCAGAGCCGACGCAGTGGGTCCACCGGGTCGCCCCGCAGGTGTCGTTGCACGGTCAGCGGGATGAAGGCCTCGTCAAAGCGGACCGACGCCCACCACACGTAGCCACCGGCGGCGGCCGGTCCGGCCACCACCACAGCGATGCGGCCCGGCACCGAACGGGCCATCGAGCGGACCGACGCTGAAGGTCCAGCCACGGCGCACAGCGCGGGCACGGCGAGCAGCGCCCCGGTGGGTCGGACCAGTGCGGCGGCCGCGGCGAGCAGGGCCGCCTCCCACCAACGTTCCCGGCGGAGCAGGAGCAGGCAGCCGACCACCAGGGCCAGGAACGGGCCCTCGGCGTAGGCCCATGTCAGGACGAAGGCCGGCGGGAACAGGGCAAGGGCCCAGACGGCGCGACCGGCCAGGCCCTCGTCGGCCGTCTCGACGACGACCAGTCGATGGAGCAGGACCATGGCCACCAGGGTCCCCACGTTGGCCACCACGAGGAGGGCGACGGCCGGACCACCGGGCAGGACGACATCGAACAGACGGCCCAGGAAGACGTAGCCCGGGAAGAATCGGACCCCCTCCAACGGCATCCCGTCGTAGCCGTGGAGCATCAACGACTGGTACCAGTCGCCGTCCCAGGCCAACAGGCCGCGACTCAGGGCATGGGGCTCGTCGCCGTCGGCCACGAGCCGGGCCACCAGCCATCCGACCCCGACCAGCAAGCGGGCGGCCACCCACGCCGGCAGGACGACCAGAAGAGCGTCGAGACCACCCCGTCGACTCACGAACCCCCCGGGAACCTCGAGAGGTTGGCCGCGTCGTCAAACGCATCGGCGTCCGCGTAGACCGCCTTGGTCGGCCGCCCCAGTCGATCAGCCAGGGCGACACGGAGTCGGGGACACTGGCCGTCGAAGGTCTCGTAGCCGTCCATCCAGGCCAGCCAGACGTTGGCCGCCCCGGCCGCCCGCTCCACGACAGCGTCGGCCACCGCCTCCACGTCGACGGCCCCGTTTCGTTCGGCGTAGTCCACCCAGTCGACACGCCGGCCGTCGTCCAGCGCCGGATGGGACAACGTGGTGAACCCGTCGGCCAGCAGACGGTGCCCGGCCGGTGCCAACTGGTCGGGACAGAAGACGACCACGTCGCCGGCCGAACCCTCGGCCCGCACCACGTCCGCGATGTCGCCGATCTGGGTCCGATCACGGGACAACTCGCGGGCCACCGAGACGCCGGACAGCAGGACCAGGACGGCCAGTGCCGCCACCGACGCCCGGGGGGTCATCCGGTGCAGGCCCACGGCGCAGGCCAACACCAGCGGGGCGAGGGCGAACACCCCGTACCGACCCTGGAAGGCGGTGTCGGTGGCCAGGCTGACGGTCGCCCCCAGCACCATGGTGGCCACACCCAGCACCACGGTGACCCGCAACCACCCCAGATCGGTCCAACCCAGGACCGGGCGATCCGTGCCGGTTCGTGTCCCCAGACCCACGGCCACCAGAACGGCCAGGACGACCACCACGAGCAACGCCTCGGATCCCCGCCCACCCCCGTAGGCCTCCAGCGTCAGCGCGGCCACCACGGTCGGTCGGGGCGCCGGCGACCACGGGGTCCCGGTGTGGGCCAGTTGGTCGAGGAACACGGGGAGCCAGGGAACGAAGCACAGCACCCCGGTGGCCACCCCGCCGACGAGGAAGTTCCCGCGCTGCACATCCCGACGACGGGACACCACCGCCCCGATGCCCAGGACGGCCACCGCGAACAGGGCCCAGTAGTGGGTCAGGAGGAGGGCGGCCACCACGGCGGCCAAACCGGCGGAGCGGCCCGGCGAAGGCCGTTCCCACACCCGGACCACGGCGAGATGCAGCGCCAACAACAGGACCAGTAGGAGGGCATACATCCGGACCTCGGTGGCGTACCGAACGGCGAACGGGCTGGACGCCAGGACCGACACCACCAGGACACACCCCCGCAGGTCCAGGTGCCGACGGGCCACCAGCCAGGCCAGGGGAAGCGAAGCCACCCCGAGCAGCCCGGAGAAGGCCCGCAGGGCACTGTCGGATTCCCCGAACGGCACCGACCACAGCGCCAACAGCACGTAGTACAGGGGCGGGTGGCCGTCATGACGCAACGCCTCGACCAGCGCCGACCAGCCGCCCGTCACCTCGTCAGCCAACGAGGCCGAGATGGCCTCGTCCAGCCACATCGGCGACAGGGCCACGAATCGCAGGACCACCCCGACAACCACCGCGGCGATCGCCACGATCAGCAGGCCGGGCGTCACCGCCGAGCGGTCACGATTCCCGGTGCCCACGGGCCGAGCGTACCGTCGGGCCTCCGGGCCGCCCGGTACGCTCGCTCCGGCCCCGGTGGACGTCCGCTCCGGACCTCCTCCCGGACCACTCGCCACCTACGACCAGACCCTCCGCTGATGACCACCACCCCGGACCCCTCCCCCGTCGCCCCCTCCCCTGTGGACCCCTCTTCTGTGGACCATGACGACCTGTTGTCGAACCGCCCCGACCTCCGCCCGGTCATCATCGGCGGCGGTCCCGCCGGCCTGACCGCCGCCTACCAGTTCGGTAAGGCGGGCGTCCGATCGACCGTGCTGGAGGCCGACGACGTGGTGGGCGGCATCAGCCGCACCGCGGTGCGCGACGGCTGGCGTTTCGACATCGGCGGCCACCGTTTCTTCACCAAGGTCCGGGTCGTCTCCGACCTGTGGCACGAGATCCTCGAGCCCGACGACTTCCTGGTCCGACCGCGTATGAGTCGGATCTTCTACCAGGGCCGGTTCTACGACTACCCGCTCCGGGCCATGAATGCCCTGAAGAACCTCGGGATCATCGAGGCGGTGCGGTGTGTGCTGTCGTACCTCTGGGTGCGGGTCCACCCGCCGAAGGACCAGACCCACTTCGAGGGGTGGGTGGCCAGCCGCTTCGGATGGCGGCTCTACCGGACCTTCTTCAAGACCTACACCGAGAAGGTGTGGGGGGTGCCGGGTACCGAGTTGCAGGCCGACTGGGCAGCCCAGCGCATCAAGAACCTCTCGCTCTTCCGGGCCGTCATCAACTCGCTCATGCCCCGTCGCAACCAGACCGACGTCACCAGCCTCATCGAGGAGTTCGAATACCCCCGCTACGGGCCCGGGATGATGTGGGAGCGCTGCACCGAGTTGATCGGCGAACAGGGCTCCGATGTCCGGCTCTCCCACCCGGTACGGCGTATCGCCCATGCCGACGGCCGGGCCTTCGAGGTGGAGGCCGTCGGACCGGACGGGCCTCTCGTGCTGGAGGCCACCGACGTCATCTCGTCCATGCCGCTCCCCCACCTGATCCGGGCCATGGACCCACCGGCGCCCGACGACGTTCTGGCGGCGGCCGACGGCCTGGGTTTCCGGGACTTCCTCACCGTGGCCCTCGTGGTTCCCCATGAGGACGGTTTCCCCGACAACTGGATCTACGTGCACGCACCGGACGTGGAGGTCGGTCGGGTCCAGAACTTCGGGCAGTGGTCCCCCCACCTCGTCAAGGACGGTCGCACCTGTCTGGGCCTGGAGTACTTCGTGACCGAGGGCGACCACCTCTGGGCGGCCGATGACGCCGACCTGATCGAGCAGGGCAAGGCCGAGATGGCCCGTCTGGGGCTCCTCGACCCGTCACGGGTCGAGGCGGGCCACGTGGTCCGGATGCCCAAGGCCTACCCGATGTACGACGCCCACTACCAGGACAACGTCGACACGATCCGGGGCTGGTTGTCCGAACACGCCACCAACGTGTATCCGGTGGGCCGCAACGGTATGCACCGGTACAACAACCAGGACCACTCGATGTTCACCGCCATGCTGACCGTCGAGAACGTCCTGGCCGACGACGACGCCGACTGGCACGACGTCTGGCAGGTCAACGTGGAGGAGGACTACCACGAGGAGATCCGGTGAGCCGGTTGCCAGCGATCCGGTGGCCCACGATCCGGCCGAAGGGCAGCCGGTGGGTCCTGTTGCTGACCGGACTCGGACTGGTGGTCCGACTGGCCTACGTCCTGTTCGTCGAGCGAGGTGACCCGCTCAGCGGCGACGGCGTCTACTACCACGAGGCGGCCAACCTGCTGGCCGACGGCCTGGGCTTCACCGAGCCCTACCGCTACCTCCACGGCGGTGCTCAGGAGGCGCTGTTCCTCGCCGACCCGACCTCGCTGGCCGCCACGCCCAACACCGCGCTGCCCGTCGGCCACGTCGAGCCCACCGCCGGCCACCCGCCACTGTGGGTCCTGGTGCTCGGCTCCTTCTCGTTCCTCGGCTTCACCTCGGTCACGGCCCATCAGATGGTCGGCGTCCTGACCGGCACCGTCGGGGTGGTGGCCATGGCGTGGGCCGGGCACCAGTTCGGTCGGGCCCTCGGCCTGCGCCACGTGGGAACGGTGGCCGCCGGGGTGGCCGCCGTGCACGCCGGCTTCTGGCTGAACGACGGCCTCGTCATGTCGGAGTCCCTGGTGGTCCCGGTCACCGCCGTACTGCTGGGCGTCGCCGTGCGAACCGGCCGGACCCCCAGCCTCGGCAACGTCGTCCTCCTCGGAGTGGTCGGCGGTCTGGCCGCCCTCACCCGGGCCGAGTTGGTCCTGGCCCTTCCGGTGCTGGCCCTCCCCATCCTGATCCGACCGGCCGGAGCGGGCTCCGGCGAGTCGACCGCCGCCCGGCTCCGGAGTTACGTGGTGGTCGGGCTGGTGGCTGCGGCGGTCATGGCGCCATGGGTGGCCCGGAACCTGACCGTGTTCGACGAGCCGGTGTGGCTCAGCAACGGCACGGGAATCCTGGTGGCCCAGACCAACTGTGACGCCACCTACTACGGCGACAAGCAGGGTGCCTGGCGGTTCGAGTGCGCCCTCCCCCAGCCGCTCGGCCCCGACGGTCGGGCCACCGACGAGTCGGTGCGCGACATCGAGTACCGGCAGCGCGGTCTGGACTACCTGAGCGCCCACCGGGCCCGGTTCGTCACCCACGTGGTCCCCAAGCGGGTCGGGCGCTACTGGGGCGTCTACGCCCCGATCGACCAACTGCGGGCCGACATACTCGTCGAGGGCCGATCCTTCCGGCTCTCCGTCCTGGGCCTCGTGCAGTTCGCGGCAATCGCCGTCCTGGGCGTGGTGGGCGGTCAGGAGGTCCGGCGTCGACACGGGCCGTTGATGCCCCTGGTCACCCTGCCGATCGTGGGAACGCTGGTCGCCGCCCTCACCATGGGCGCCACCCGGTACCGGGTTCCCGCCGAGGTGGCTCTGGTGCTCCTGACCTCGGTGGCACTGGCTGCCATGAGGCAACCCACCACGGACCATCCAGCGGGGACCGACCCTGCAACACTCGACGCATGACCGGCACCTCGTCGACCCGATCGTTGCCGGAGGTCACCGTCACCCTCGACGTCGAGGACCTGCGACCCGACCAGTCGCTCCAGGAAGCGGCACTGCCCGAACGGGTGGTCGAAATGACGAACCGGGTGCTGGACCTGTTCGGCGAATACGGGGTTCGGGCATCGGTGTACGTGGTCGGCGAGTTGGCCGAGCGACGGCCGGAGCTGGTGCGACGGGCGGCGTCCGAGGGTCACGAGATCGGCCTCCACTCGTGGTCCCACGTGCCCATTCCCACCCGGACGCCCGAGACGTTCGCCGAGGAGTGCCGACGTGGCCGGGCCCTGCTCCAGGACCTCTCCGGCCAGGAGGTGACCGGCTACCGGGCGCCGATGATGTCCCTGGTTCCCGCTGCGGCCTGGGCCATCCCCGTCATTGCCGAGGCCGGCTTCACCTACTCGTCGAGCGTGCTTCCCGGGCCCAGCCCGCTGTTCGGGTGGCCCGGGCTTCCCCGGCAGCCCTTCCGCTGGTTGAACGGCCCGATCGAGTTCCCGTGTCCCCTGGTTCGCATGCCCGGCATCGACCTCCCCTACCTGGGGGGCACCTACCTCCGCCTCCTGCCGTCCTTCGTCCGGCGCCACGGCCTTCGCCGCTCCACCTCCGACGAGGCGCTCTGGGCCTATTGCCACCCGTGGGAGTTCGATCCCGACGAGGACTTCCACCCCCATGAGCACATCGGGATGCTGGCCAGCCGGGTGGCGTGGCTGAGGCGCTCCCGCATGGAACGCCAGGTTCGTCGTCTGCTGGCCGATCCGCTCGCCGGGCCGCTCGGCGAGGTGGCCTCCGGACTCGTCGCCAGCGACGCCCCGCTGCCGGTGGTCGACCCCACCGCGTCCACCACCGCTGGTCGGGTCGCCCGCTGGGCCGACGGACGTCTGAGGGACCGGTGAACGCGCTGACCCGGTGGTGGCCCCCGACGTTCCGGGGGCGCCTCACCCTGATCGTGGTGGCCGGGCTGGTCATCCGCCTGGCCCACCTGGTCCTCATCGCCGCGGACAACCCGCTCAGTGGCGACGCCTCCAGCTACCACCTGGCCGCCAACCTGTGGGCCGACGGCCTGGGCTTCCCGGAGCCGTTCCGTCACCTCTTCGGCGGGATGGACGTGGTTCGGGTGGCCGACGGTGGCACGAGGATCGTCGAGACGCCGATCGGGCACCTCGAACGGACGGCCGGACATCCGCCGGTGTGGGCCGTCCTCCTGGGAATCTTCTCCTTCCTCGGCGCTACCTCGATCATCGAACAGCAGGTGGTCTCGGTGTTGCTGGGGGCACCGGCCATCGCCCTCATGGGCCTGCTGGGCCGGGAGGTGCGGTCCGAACGACTGGGGCTGATCGCCGCGGCCATCACCGCCACCTACGCCTTCATCTGGGTCAGCGACGGGCTCCTGATGGCCGAGACCCCGGCCATTGCCGCAGCGGCGGGGACCATGCTGGTGGGCGTCCGTTTCTGGCGATCGCCGACCCGCCGGGCAGCTGCGCTTCTGGGCCTGATCGGCGGTCTGGCCGCCCTCACCAGAGCCGAACTGGTGCTGTTCCTGCCTCTGGTGGCCGGCGTGGTGGTGCTGCGTACGGCGCTGCCCTGGCGGGAACGACTGGTCCGTTTCGCGGTCTGCGGGCTCACCGCCGTGCTGCTGTGCATGCCGTGGTTCGTTCGCAACACCATGGCCTTCGACACGCCGGTCCTGTTCTCCAACGGGATGGGAACCGTGCTGGTCCAGGCCAACTGCGACGCCACCTACTTCGGGACCGACCTCGGCTACTGGAACCTGGACTGCGGGCTCCCCATCCCCTACGGCGAGGACGGACGGTTGCTGGGCGAGGTGGAGCGGGACGAGGTGGTGCGGGAGCGGGCCACCTCGTACATCTCGGCCAACCGGGGCCGCCTCCTCTCGGTGGTCGTTCCCGCCCGGATCGGCCGTATGTGGGGGGTCTACGAACCCATCGGGCAGCTTCGACGCGATGTGCAGGCCGACCGCCGGTCGTTCGCCGTCTCGGCCCTCGGCCTGGCACAGTTCGCCCTGCTGGTACCCGCCGCGGTGGCCGGCATGGCGATCGTCCGACGTCGACGGGGCCCGCTGCTGGTGCTCGCCGCGTGGATCCCCATCGTCACGTTCACCGCGGCCAGCGCCTTCGGCAACACCCGCTACCGGACGGCGGCCGAGGCCTCCATCGTGATCCTGGCTGCCGTGGCCGTCGACGCCGCCCTCGGCTGGTGGAGTCGGCGTCGCTCCGAAGGTCGGCCCGAGGCTCAGCCCGAGGCCGAACCTGAGACCGGTACCTTGGCTTCGCAGCCCCCGGGCGGATCGTCGTAGCGGGCATCGCCCGTCCACGGCCCCTCCCACCACCGACCTGACGCATCGGGTACCCCGAAACGGTCGATCAGCACGTCGAGCACGGCCCGCCCCAGCAGCGAGGCTCCGCCGGGACACAGGTGCCCGTCGTCCCTGCCGTCACGGACCTTGCGGACCTGCACGTCTCTGCCGTCCACCCCCGGCCGAAAGCGGCTGAAGTCTCCGGCCTCGTCACCCAGGAGGGGTCCGGTGACCACGTGGGTGACGTCACCCCACTGGTCGGCCAGAGCGGCGAACAGTCCGTTGGCCGTCCGCCGGGCCTCCTCGATCCCCTCACCGGGAGGGGTGGGGGGCATGGCCAGCCACACCACGTGGGCCCCATCCTCCGTCAACCGGTCGGCCACCTCGTCCAGCCGCACCGCATAGGCGGTGGGATCGTCCACGATCTCGCCGAGATCCCAGCCTCCGAGCATCACCACCACGACGTCCGGATCACCAGCCAGGGCGTCGGTGAGGTAGTCGTCGATCCCGGGACGCAGCAGACCGACCCCGCCGATGGAACGGGTGTCGACGACCACCGATCCGGTCGCCTCCAGAGCGGCACGGATTCCGGGGTCGGCGTCGTAGGTGACGCTGTCGCCAATGGTGACCACCTGCAGCGCCCGCTCGCCGACCAACGACGGAAGGACGGCCACCAACGCGACGACCAGCAGCACCGCCAGGAGGGCCCGGCTGCCGAAGGAACCGCCAGCCCGGACACGAGCCGGAGAGTTGACCATGGGCCGAGGGTACGACCCGGAGGTCGTGGGGCTCCGGACCGGCCCGGATCGACCGATGACCGACCGGTAGGATTCCCTACCCATGACCCGCTCCCGGACAACCCGACGGCAGTGGTGGGCCATCGCATCCCTGCTGGTCGGCCTGTGGATCGTCCTGGCGCCCTTCAACCGACCGCTTCCGGGTGGTGAGGCGTTCTCCTTCGAGGCCACGCCGGAGATCGGTTGTCGGACGCCGGTGGTCGGGATGTTCGGCGACGACCAGCCGCTCACCGAGGTGTACACCACGCCGATCCCCGCCGAGGGCGATCCAATCGAGCAACGCCGGGTTGACTGCACCGGGCGGGCCCGGTTCCGGGTGACACTCGGCGGCCTGTTGACGCTGACCTCCCTGGCCCTGGCCACCAGGACGCGCCGGCCCACCCCCGATCAAAGCGACGATCAAAGAGCCGACCGACCCGGTGCCTGACCGGCAGATGCCTGAAGGGCACATTCCTGAACAACACTCCGACGATGGTCGGGACCTGACGCCCACCGCGGATCTCCTGAATCTGGTGTTCGGCTTCCAGCCCGCCATCGGTTCCGGGTACCTCGACTGGTACTACCGGGGAAATCCCGAGGGGCCGGCTTCGGTGGGCAACGCGCACGACGACGGCCGCCTGGTCGGCAACTACGCACTGATCCCGCTCCGGTTCCACACTGCCCGCTCCTCCGGCACCAGCGGCGTCCTGCGACTGGGGCTGGGCGTGGACCTCTCGACCCATCCCGAGTCCCGGAGGACCGGCGCCTTCCGTCGAACCGTCGAGGACAGCTACCGCGCCGGCACCGCCGACGGGCTGGACGCGATCCTCGGTGTCGCCAACGCGGAGTCCGTGCCCCGTATGGCCGAGACCCTCGGTTGGCGACGCATGCCCGACTTCCGGGCCCGCTTCCTCGCCCCGCTCCCCGACGGTGTCGACACCACCAGTCACCCGGTTGACGGCGACCTGCTCGCCGGCCCACTACCGGATGAGGCGCTCCCCCAGCCGACCCAACCACCGCCCACCGGTCACGGGACCCGTTGGACCGCGGAGCTCCTGCGGTGGCGATTGGCCCGTCCGGGAGCCCGGTACGTCCTGCACCTCCGCGAGGGCGTGGCCTTCGTCAGCACGGTCAGCCGGCACGGCCCGCTAAGGGTGGCCGTCCTCCTCAAGGTGCTGGCCCGGCGGCCCGATGTCCGCCCCGTGTCACCCCGGGCCATTGCCGCGGTTCTTGCCCGCCACCACCGGACGCCCCTGATCCTGCACTGGGGAGCAACACCCCTGCTGCGCCCCGGCGGGTTCGCGTTGCCGCGCCGACTCATGCCCAGCCCCCTGGGTCTCGTGCTCCACGCCTTCGAGGACGACGGCGTCCCCCGGCTGATCGAGGACGACCTGACCCTGACCGCCTTCGAGTTCCTCGACTTCGACGCATACTGACCATCGTGCGAACCGCCGTCATCATCCCCGCCTTCAATGAGGCCGCCGCCCTTCCGGCGGTGCTGGCCGACCTGGCCGCCCACGTACCCGAGCACCACGTCATCGTGGTCGACGACGGATCCACCGACGGCACGCACCTCGCCGCGGTGGCCGGTGGTGCCACCTGCCTTCGCCTGCCCTTCAACCTGGGAATCGGTGGCGCCCTGCGTCTCGGCTTCCGGCACGCCGTGCGCGAGGGCTTCGACCGGGCCTACCAGTTCGACGCCGATGGCCAGCACGACGCCACCCAGGTTCCGGCGCTGCTGGCCGCCCTGGATGACGCCGACATGGTCGTCGGGAGCCGGTTCGCCGATGACCAGGGCTACCGCGTGGGTCGGAGCCGGGGCGTGGCCATGGCACTACTCCGGCGTCTGGTCGGAGCCATCAGTGGCCAGCGGTTCACCGACACCTCGTCGGGATTCCGGGCCTTTCGCCGACCGGTCCTGGAGTTCTTCGCCACCGAGTACCCGATGGAGTACATGGAGTCCGTCGAGGCCCTCGTCCTGGCGGTGCGCCACGGGTTCACCGTCCGCGAGGTTCCGGTGACCATGCGGGATCGCACCGCGGGCACGGCGTCCAACCGGAACCTCCGGTTGGCCTACCACTTCGTCCGGCTGCTCATCGTCCTGGTGGCCGGCGGCCCGGGTGGGCGGACCCGCCGATCCGGCAGAAGGCGGAAGGCGGACGCCGCGACATGACCGGTCAGACCCACGCCCTGCTGGCCGCCCTCACGGTGGTGGCCGTGCTGGTCATCATCCGCCTCGTCCGACGGGGCGCCCTGAAGGCCAAGTACTCGGTTCTCTGGCTGACCGTGGGGCTGGTGCTTGCCGTGGCCGCCTCGGTTCCCACCCTCCTGGACCGCCTGGCCGAGCGTCTGGGCATCTGGTACCAGCCCACGCTCTTCCTGCTGTTGGCCATCGGCTTCCTGCTCCTGGTGGCCATGCACTTCTCCTACGAGCTCTCCCGACTGGAGAAGCGGGTCCGCGCCCTGGCCGAGGAACTGGCCCTCCTGCGTGGACCGGTCACCCTCGATGGCGACCGTCCCGCCGTCCCCGACGAAGATCAGCCCGACGAAGATCAACCCGACGAACCCCCCGGGCCCAGAGGGGCATCGGGCTAGGAGCCCGGCTCCACCCAGCCGTCCACCACCCAGCCGTCCTCCACCAGGCGGTCCTCCAACTGGCGGGCCAGCAGGTCGGCCCCCACTTCGTGGAAGTGGACACCGTGGTCCTTTCGCAGGGGTACCTCGGCGCCGGAGGCATCGGTCAGTACCTCCCGGTAGGCCCCTTCGGCATCACCCAGGACGGCCATGCTGTCGATCATGGTCACCCCGGCTCCCCACGCCGTGGCCGCATCGATCCAGACGGCGTTCAGGTCATCGGTCAGGAACCGGGCGTCACGCATCCGCGGGGTGGTCCACCAGTAGACGTGGGCGCCGTCGGCCCGCCAGTGGGCAATGGCGTCGTCGGTCCGCTCGGACAGGACCTCCCTCCAACGCCGACTGCCGGGGACGAGGTCTTCTCCCTCGATGGCGTAGCCCTCGAACTCGTTGGCACCGATCATGACCACCACCACGTCGGGCCTCACGTCGGCCACCAGACGGTCGTAGTCGGTCAGGACGTGGTCGTCCCAGTCCCAGTGGGGCACGGTGAAGCCGAACCCCAGGGCGCCCCTCCCCTCCACCGTCACGTCGGCCCGCGGATCCAGGACGCGGTCCATGCCGTACTGGAGGTCGAGCATCAGGGAATCGCCCACGGCCAGGATGCGGAGCGGCTCGTCCGCGTTGGCGGTCCGGGGGGCACGGGTGGTCGGTGGCGCACCAGTCGTCGAAGGGGCCTCGGACGTCGATGGAGCCCCGGTCGTGGACGAGCCGGTCGTGGACGAGCCGGTCGAAGATGACGGCGGCAGAGAGGTCGTGGCGCCGCCGGTGGTTGCCGGTGCCTCGTCGGTCGGCTTGACCGCCGGTGCAGCAGCAGGTCGGGCTCCACCATCGGACAGGTCATCCCACCGGTCCTCGATGAATCGGAGGGGGGCATCGAGCGAGAGGCTCCGGGACACTCCACCCACCGGCTCGGCCCAGGCCCGGGCCGCCGTTCGGGCCCATCCGGCATCACGCGTGTCGGCCCAGGTGTCGAGAGTGTCGGGTGCCAGAAGGCTTCCACCGACCAGCACCAGGAGGACGATGCCGTGGAGGCGGGCGGCCCGTCGGCGTGGACTGGCATCCGGCTCCGTCATGGGCCGGGAAGGATAGTGCGCTTCCGTTACGCGACCGCGGATGTTGCGATTATGTTACGGGAATGCCGCGATCTCCGATCCCGGTTCGTTTACCGTTTTCAACAGCGAGCCCGGTCCGGTCTTCCGGAGGCAGGGTTCGCCGGACAACCAAAGGGGTTACCAACATCATGATGGCAACGATTCTGACGCTCATCGTCCTGGGAATGATCTTCCAGGGCGTGCTGGCCGTGCTCAACAGCATCCTCGACACCGTCGGTGTCAGCGGGATTCTGGGGAGCGTCCCGGTCTTGGGCTCCAACCTCAACCTGATCTGGGCGTATCTCTTCGTCGTGATCAGCGAGGTCGGCGGCTTCGGCTACGGCGCCTCGACCGAGATTCTCGGTATGGGCGAGTTCGGCACCGACGTCGGCACCGCCTTGGCGATCACGGCCTTCATCCCGGTGAAGGACGCCGCTCTCTCGGCTCTCGGCAAGGGCCTGGCCCGCGGCTGATCCAGCTCGAGCAGGAAGCCCCGTCGCCTCCGGGCGGCGGGGCTTCCGTCGTTTTGGGGTCGAGGCACCACCCGAGGGGCTCCTCCTCCCCTTCCGATCCGGGCCGGCAGTCCCGAACAGGTGTTCGGTGCATTGGTATGCTGTTGGTGTGTCCACCGCACTTCTCCCCGGTTCAGCGGGACTCCAGGGCAGCCTCTTCGGCGGTGGGCCGCTACGGCTGCGTCCGCTCGGGTCCTCCGTCAGGGAGACGGTTCTGGACGACGACTGCCGGATCGACCACGTCGCCGGCTGGATGGACGGCGCCGACGACCTCTTCCTCGAACTCCTCGAGACCCTCCGGTGGCAGAGCCACCGACGGTGGATGATCGACCACGAGGTACTGGAGCCCCGTCTCTCGACCGGCATCATTGAGCCCTCAGCCGCCATGCGGGCCATGGCCCGCGCGCTGACCGACCACTACGGGCGGGGATTCGTGGCCGCCTGGGCCAACCTCTACCGGGACGGGACCGACAGCGTGGCCTGGCACGGCGACCGGCACCGTCCGGGCAGCCTGCACGATGACGTGGCCCTCGTCTCGACGGGTGGGCCCCGCACCTTCCGGATCCGCCCGCAGGGCGGTGGGTCCTCGCTGGCCTGGACGCTGGCCTCGGGCGACCTTCTGGTCATGCGTGGACCGGTGCAGCAGCGCTTCGAGCACTGTGTGCCCAAGGTGTCCTCCGCCGGCCCCCGGATCAGCATCGCCCTTCGCTGCCCCATGGGCCGGGAGTTCGACCAGATGGTGCAGCCCGGCCCCTCGGGGCCCCGCCGGATGGACCGCCGAACCTGAGTCCCGTTCCCCTCCGGGCGGCCGCTACCTTCAATCGGGCGACCGGCGCCAGTCGGGCCAGACGGACAGGAGAATGCGGCATGGGACGGTTCGACGGACGGGTGGCGTTGATCACCGGAGCGGCCTCGGGAATCGGGAGGGCCACCGCCCTTCGCATGTCCAGCGACGGTGCCACGATCGTGGGCTTCGATCGGGACGCTGCCGGCCTGGACGCCGTGTCCAGCGAGGTGACCGAGGCCGGCGGCACCATGACCACGGTGACCGGCGACGTCTCCCAACGGGCCGACTGCATTGCCGCAGTGGACGCCGCGGTGGCCTCCCACGGTCGCCTCGACGTCCTGGCCAACGTGGCCGGCGTGGTGTGGGCCGAACACGTGGCCGACACCACCGAAGAGGGTTGGGACCGCATGATGGGCATCAACGTGTCGGGCAGCTTCTGGTGCGCCCAGGCCGCCCTCCCCCACCTCATCGAGAGCCACGGCAACATCGTGAACATCGCCTCGAACGCCGGCCTCATGGGCCAGGCCTACACCGTGGCCTACAGCACGACCAAGGGTGCGGTGGTCAACATGACCCGGGCGCTGGCCATGGAGTACATCAAGGAGCCGGTGCGGATCAACGCGGTGGCCCCCGGGGGCGTCAACAGCCCCATGAGCCAGAACTTCGACATGCCCGCCGACCTCGACTTCACCCTCATGCAGCCCTACATGGGCTTCCGGGACATGGCCGACCCGTCCGAGTTGGCCAACGTGATCGCCTTCGTGGCGTCCGACGAGGCCAGCCGCATGCACGGCGCCATCGTCTCGGTGGACGGCGGTCTCACCGCGGGCTGATCCCCCCGGCACGTCCGGCTACCGTCGCGTCATGGATCGGCCCTACGTCCTCGGCGTGGACCTCGACGGGGTGTGTGGGGACTACACCGAGGCGTTCCGGACCGTGGTGGCCGAGGAGTTGGGCTGCTCGCTGGACGACCTCCCCCTGGAGCGGTCCTGGGATTTCACCGAGTGGGGACTGGACGACGAGGAGTTCGAGCGCCTCCACCACCATGCGGTGACCGAGCGGCGGATCCTGTCCTGGATGCCGGTCATGGACGACGCGGCCGACGTCCTGTGGCGCCTGTCCGACGCCGGTGTGTGGATCCGCATCATCACCCACCGCCTCTACGTCAACTGGAGCCACGCCACGGCCATTGCCGACACCGTGGAGTGGCTCGACCGGGTACGCATCCCCTACCGGGACATCTGCTTCATGGGCGACAAGCCCGAGGTGGGCGCCGACCTCTACATCGACGACGGGCCCCACAACGTGGAGGCACTGCGCGAGGTCGGAAACCGGGTGATCATCTTTGATGCGCCCTACAACCAGCACCTCGTCGGAACACGGGCACGGACGTGGGCCGAATGCGAACAGTTGGTGCTGCGCGATGCCGCCGAACGGGGCTACGAGTTCCAGGCCTCGCTACCCGGGCTGGATCAGGGCTCAGGTCGCCTCGACGACCTGGATTCGGGCAGCGCCGATGACCAGACCCTCGAGTAGTTCTCCGGACTAGCCCCGCTGGAAGTCGGGAGTCCGCTTCTCGGCGAAGGCCCGGGGTCCCTCCTTGGCGTCGGCGGAAGCAAAGACCGCCCGGCTCAGGGGCTCCTCGAAGGCGAACGCCTCGGCCTCGGTCATACCCGGGGTTTCCCTCAGCGTCCGCATGATGGCCTCGACGGCCAATGGGCCGTTGGCGGCCACCGTGGCGGCGATCTCGTGCGCACGCTCCAACGCCGTCCCGTCCGGCACCACGTGTCCGATCAGCCCCAGGGACTTCGCCTCGGGCGCCGACACGTGCTTTCCGGTCAGGAGAATGTCGGCCGCCTCGGTGAACGGAATCTGCCGGGCCAGGCGAACCGCCGAACCGCCTCCCGGATACAGCGACCAGCGGGCCTCGGACACACCGAAGAGGGCGCTCTCTCCGGCCACCCGGATCTCGGTGCCCTGGAGGATCTCGGTCCCGCCGGCAATGGCGTTGCCTTCCACGGCGGCGATGATCGGAACCCGGGGATGGCGGGTCTTCAGCAGGCCGTCGTAGACCCACCCTGAGCCGTGACGCTCCATGCGCCCGGACACGTCGTAGTCGTCGCTGGCGTCCACGTCGCCGGCCATGGCCCGCAGGTCCATGCCGGCACAGAAGTGGTCGCCGGCGCCGGTCAGGATGCACGCCCGGATGGTGTCATCGGCGTCGATCTCGTCCCAGGCGTCGGCCAGGCGGGCAAACATGGCCAGCGTCATGGCGTTACGACGGGCCGGCCGGTTCATGGTGAGGACCACCACCGGCCCCTCACGGTCGATCAGCAGGTCGGGCATGGGATGCCTCCTCGTTCAGCCGGCAGCCAGGGCCGGGATGACCTCGTCGGCCATGAGGTGCATCGACTCCCACCCGATGGCCGGATCGATGCCGCCGCACAGTGGGTGGGAGACCGCGGCACCGGTGTTGCGGATCAGGTCGACGCACTCTTCCGGCGTGACGATGGCGTGCTGCCCGCCGGTTCGCAGTGTCGCCAGGTCGGTGGCGTCCACCTGCCAGCTGGTCCGCTGGTCGGACTTCTGCCAGGAGGCGTAGGCCCGGGCGTCGTAGAGGAGGTGCTCGCCGATCCGGTCCCAGAGGGCCTCGGGGTCCCGGGTGACCAGGACCAGTCCCGGACCCGACGGCATCATGCAGAACGGTGCACCGTGACCCACCCGGGCCGATTCCTCCAGATACGCGGCCTCCAGTTCCGGGTCGTGGACGGCGGGAACGAAGGGCAGGTGGTGCCGGGCCGCCCGTCTGGCCGATGCCTCAACGGAACCACCGACCGCCAGGAGGGCGTGCGGATCACTGGCCGGCCGGGGCGTGACCCAGGCGGTGCGACCGTCCACCTCGAAGGGTTCGCCCTTCCATGCCTCCAGCAGCGTCTCGAGGGCTTCGTCGGTGGCCCGACCCCGCCGGGAGCGGTCCCTGTCGAACATGGCGAACTCCTCGTCGCGGTAGCCCACACCGGCCACCACGTTGATCCTCCCGGGCGCCATGAGGTCGATGGCTGCGATGTCCTCGGCCACCCGGAGAGGCTCGTGAAGGGGAAGGAGGAGGGCCGATACCGAGCAGAAGAGGTTCCGGGTGGCGCCCAGCACACCGGCCGCCACGATCAGTGGGGCGCTCATGAATCCGTCCTCGGAACCGTGGTGTTCCGACAGCACCACCCCGGCGAAGCCCCGGTCGTCGGCGAACCGGCACATCTCCAGCATCTCGGCGTACTGACGGGCGTGGGTCAACCCCTCCACCCACGGAGGGATCCGAAGGTCGAAGCGGAGCAGGATCATCAGGGCGCCTCCTCGGACGATTCTTCCTCAGGACCTGTGCGGCCGGGACCGCCGGGACCGCTGGCGTCGAGGGCACGGAAGGCGAGCCGGGCCACCTCGAGGTCCTCGCGATTGGTGATCCCGATCCAGTCCTCATCGGTATCGACCACCTCGATGGAGAGCCGGCCCTCGGATCGTTGGTCGTCCAGTGCCTCGGGCAGGAGGAACTCGGCGGTGTCGGAGTCGCGGTGGGCGTCGTGGAACGCCTCCCACTGCCCACCCAGCGCGTCGACGGCGGCCAGCGGTAGCCCCCAGATGTTCATCGACACCGGCGTGTCGGGCGACAGTTCCCCGACCGGATCGGTGGAGCGGATCACCTCGCCGTCGGTGCCGCCGTCCTCCCGTCCGATGCCGTGGGTCTCCACGAGGCCCATCAGCCGTCCCTCGGCGTCTCTGCTGCACACCCCCCGGGAGACCGTCCCGGAAGCCGGGAGCGTCTGTCCCAGACGAAAGCCCAGCATGGATGCCACCGGCACCCCATCGGGCGAGTCGACGAATGCACCGACGATCCGGGCGATCCCGCTCGGGCCGTAGTGGTCATCAGCGTTGAGCACGATCACCGGACCATTCAGCGCAGCGCGGGCGCTGACCACGGCATGCCCGGTGCCCCACGGCTTGGCCCGCTGCGGTCCGAAGGCGTCCTGATGGACGATCACCAGGTCCAGATCGTCACCGTGCTGGGCGGCCAGATGTCGACGGATGTCAGCGTCCAGGTCGGTACGACCGATGACCACCACCCGGGTCACCCCGGCTGCTGCGGCCTCCCTGATGGAGTGATCCAGAATCGCCGCTCCCCGGGGGCCCACGTCGGCGAGTTGCTTGGTGCCGCCGAAACGCGAGCCCAGACCTCCGGCCAGCAGCAGCAGGCTGATGACGGGCTCAGTGGTCATGTCGATGGGTGATGGGTCGAGCGAGTGGGCCGGGTCAGTCGGCGGCCGCGTTGGGGTCCCGCTCGCCCCGCAGGAACGCCGCCCGGGCCTCGTCACCTCGACCCAGAAGGTTCAGTTCGAAGGTGAAGCCCTGCTCGAAGCGGTAGCTGGTCCGGACGTCGACCGGGTCGATGCCGTTCATGGAGGCCTTGGCGGCCCGCATGACCGCACCGTCCTTGGCGGCAATGGTGGCCGCCACCAAGGCCGCCGTGTCGGCCAGGTCGTCAGCCGCCACGACCCGCAGAACCGAGCCGTAGCCGTGGAGTTCCTCGGCGGTCGCCGGCTCACAGCTGTAGAGCATCCAGCGGGCCCGGTGGGCCGGCACCAGGCGCATCAGATGGGTGGCCGCACCCAGCGCCCCGTTGTCCACCTCGGGAAGGCCGAAGCCCGCCCCCTCAGCGGCCACGATCACGTCCGCGTTGCCCACCAGACCGATCCCGGTGCCCAGACAGAACCCGTTGACGGCGGCCACCACCGGGACGGCGCACTCGTAGACGGCCCGGAAGGCCTCGGCACACGACCGGTTCGCCTCGACGAGCCCCAGATGGCCACCATCAGCATCGACGGCCTGGATCTCCTTGATGTCCACACCGGCACAGAAACCCCGCCCCGCAGCCGTCAGGACCACGGCACGGACGTCGTCACGGGTCTGGTACCCGTCCAGGATGGTGGCCAGGCCGTAGGTGTCGGCGATGCCCAGCGCATTCACCGGCGGGTTGTCCATGGTGATGGTCGCCACGCCATCAGCGAGCGTCTCGTGCAGTGCCATCGTGTCTCCCCTGTCGTCCCGTCAGCCTGTCCGTTGTTCGTCGCGTGACGCGCTCAGCGTCGGACCAGTACCGATGATCCGTGGCCGAACAGCCCCTGGTTGGCGCTCACCCCGACCCGGGCGCCCTCCACCTGTCGGCCACCGGCCTGCCCACGCAACTGCCACGTGAGCTCACACACCTGGGCTATGGCCTGTGCGGGCACCGCCTCGCCGAACGCCCCCAGTCCGCCACTCGGGTTGACCGGGATCCGCCCTCCGATGGACGTCTCGCCGGCCCGCAGGAGCGATTCGGCCTCGCCCTCGGCACACAGGCCCAGCTGTTCGTACCAGTCCAGTTCCAGGGCCGACGAGAGGTCGTACACCTCGGCCACGTCGACGTCGGACGGGCCCATGCCGGCCTCGGCGTAGACCTGCGCCCCGATGGAGTCCTTGAAGCCCAGCGCAGGTGGCTCCACGGCGGCCGCCGAGTCGGTGGCCAGGTACGGGAGATCGATGACGGTGTCCGGATAGGTGGGGGTGACCGTCGAGAGGCCGGCCACCCGCACCGGATCGGTGATGCCCTTGGAACGGGCGTAGTCCATGGAACAGACCACCAGGGCGGCTCCACCATCGCTGGTGGCGCAGATCTCCAACAGGCGCAGCGGGTCGGACACCACCGGAGAGTTGGCGACGTCGTCCACGTCGTACTCCTTGGGGTACCGGGCATTCGGGTTGTGGACGCCGTGGCGGCTGTTCTTGGCCTTCACCATGGCGAAGTCGTCCGGCGTGGCCCCGTAGAGAGCCATACGTCGTCGGGCGTGCATGGCGAAGTAGACGGGGTTGGTGGCACCCACCATGTGGAACCGCAGCCAGTCGGTGTCGTCTGGCCGGTCGCCCCCGGTCGGGGCGAGGAAGCCCTTGGGGGTGGTGTCGGCACCCACCACGACGGCCACGTCACAGGCCCCCGAGAGGATCTGTCCACGGGCCACCGAGAGGGCGGTCACACCCGAGGCACACGCCGCATAGCTGCTGGCCACCTGGGCACCGTTGAAGCCCAGCGCCCGGGCGAACGTCGAACCGGCCACGTAACCCGGATAGCCGCAACGCACCGTGATGGCCCCCGACACGAAACCCACGTCGTTCCAGTCGACGTCGGCATCAGCCAACGCCTCTCGTGCCGCGTGCACGCCGTATTCGGTGAAGTTGCGTCCCCACTTGCCCCAGGGGTGCATACCGACACCCAGAACGGCGATCTCCTCCATGGTTCCCTCCGACATGTTCAGTCTTCCTCCCCGGCGGCCCCGCCGCCGACTGCTCCGACCATTTCACCGACGATGTCCGCTCCGAGGAGGGGTCGCCACTGCCAGGTCAGGTGGTCGGTGTCTTCATCGGCGTACAGGACGCCCAGTTCCAGCTCGACCTCCATGCCCACCTCGAGGTCGTCGACCGTCCAGCCGGGCGTCACCTGGCCCAGGATGACCATGCGTTCCACCTCCAACTCGACGGCGGCCACCACGATCGGCACATAGGGCTCGGTGATGATGAACGGCGGCGGCGGCGGGTAGGCGCTGTTGGTGAACGACCAGATTCGGCCCCGGCGGCTCAGCAGGACCTCCTCGACCGATCCGGCGGGGCAACGGGGATCGCTGCCCCCCAGATGAAGCGGGAAGCAGTAGCCCCCGGTCTCGAGCCGGCCACCGATCAACTGGGGCTCGTCGCCCATGGTGAAGAAGCCCTCGACGGCCGGCACCCTCGCCCGCTCGGTGCTCGTCGTCATCCGTTCGCCTCCGTGCAACCACGCCCCTCGTGGCATCGCCGCGATCCTACGACGTCGCTCCGACCCCCTCCCCAACCGGCCGGGTGTCCCCGCCCACCGCGTCTGGTGACACATGCCATAGCCCGCAGGCCCCGAAACCCGGATCCGACCGTGGGTCGCGAGTACGCTGGCCCCAGCCACACACACCCCTGTGGGAGAGACCCCGACTCGATCGGGGCGCCGAAGGAGCAACCGCCCCCGGAAACTCTCAGGCGAACGGACTACAGGGGCAGGCGACTCTGGAGAGCGACCGGCATACCGGTCCACCGAAGGGGCAAGCCGGATCACGGTCCGGTCCATCTCTCAGGTTTCGGACAGAGGGGGGTTCAGCGGGCAGACGGCCCGTTGCAACCCAGACCCCATCCGACCCACACCCGAGAGGCATCCAGAGCCCGATGAAGCGCCCGACCCCCTCCCTGGCAGATCTCCTCGACCGCGACGGCTTCGTGCCCCGCCATGTCGGCCCCGACGTCGACCAGATGGCCACCATGCTGGCCGCCATCGGCGTGGAGTCGGTCGACGAACTCATCGACCAGACCGTGCCGGCGGCCATCCGCATGGACGACGACCTGAACCTCGACGGTCCCCTTCCCGAGACCGAGGTGCTGGATCGCCTCCGGGCCATGGCCGACCGCAACGCCGTGTTCACGTCGTGCATCGGAGCCGGCTGGTCCGACACCGTGCTCCCGGGCGTCATCCAGCGCAACGTGCTCGAAGACCCGGCGTGGTACACCGCCTACACGCCGTACCAGCCGGAGATCTCCCAGGGTCGACTGGAGGTCCTGCTGGGCTTCCAGACCATGGTGGCCGACCTGACCGGTATGGATCTGGCCAACGCTTCCCTGCTGGACGAGGCCACGGCGGCCGCCGAGGCCATGACCCTGCTGCACCGGGCCGGCCGTGGCGCCGGCGACAGTTTCCTCGTCGACGCCGACTGTCACCCCCAGACCCTCGACGTCATCCGGACCAGGGCCCGTCCGCTGGGCATCCGGATCGTGGTGGCCGACCCGGCCACCCACCCCCTGACGGCCGACGACGGGACCTTCGGGGCACTCGTCCAACATCCCGGCTCCTCGGGGGAACTCCGTGATCTGGGCCCCATCGTGGACCGTCTCCGCGACGCGGGCCTCGGGATCGCGGTGGCCACCGACCTCCTGGCCTGCTGCATCGTCACCCCACCCGGGGCCTTCGACGTCGACGTCGTGGTGGGCTCCGCCCAGCGGTTCGGCGTTCCCATGGGGTTCGGCGGTCCGCATGCCGGATTCATGGCCGTCTCGGACCGCCATCGCCGGATGCTGCCCGGTCGCCTGGTCGGCACGTCGGTCGACTCGGCCGGCCGCACGGCCCACCGCCTGGCCCTCCAGACCCGCGAGCAGCACATCCGCCGGGAGAAGGCCACGTCCAACATCTGCACCGCCCAGGTGCTGCTGGCCGTGCTCGCCGCCCTCTACGCCGCCTACCACGGACCGGACGGCCTCCGCCGGATCGCCGAGCGGGTGCACCGCCTCACCTCGATCCTGGCCGCCGGCCTGACCAGCGCCGGCCAGATCAGCAGCCTGTCGGTCCGCCACGATTCCTTCTTCGACACCCTCACCATCGACGCCCCGGGTCGGGCCGACGACCTGGTGGCCGCGGCGGCCGCCGAACGGATCAACGTCCGTCGCGTGGACGCCGACACCATCGGCATCAGCCTCGATGAGACCACCACCCCGGCCACCGTCGAGGCCCTGTGGCGTGCCCTGCTCGGTGAGGGGGCTGCTGCCCTCGACGTGGGGATGCTCGACGGAATCGCCAAGGATGGCCTCGACGACGCCTTCCGTCGGACCACGCCGTTCTGCACCGCCGACTTCTTCACCACCCATCACAGCGAGACGTCCATGCTCCGGTGGCTGCGCCGCCTGTCGGACCTCGACCTGGCCCTGGACCGCACCATGATCCCCCTGGGTTCGTGCACCATGAAGCTCAACGCCACGGCCGAGATGACCGCCATCTCGTGGCCCGAGTTCGCCCGCATCCACCCGTTCGCCCCGGTCGACCAGGTGGCGGGTTACCACGAACTCATCGACGATCTGGAGCGGATGCTGGTCGAGATCACCGGCTATGACCGGGTCTCCTTCCAGCCCAACGCCGGCTCCCAGGGCGAACTGGCCGGCCTGCTGGCCATCCGGGCCTGGCATGACGCCAACGAGGACCAGCAACGGGTGTCCTGCCTCATTCCTGCCTCGGCCCACGGCACGAACGCAGCAAGCGCCGTCATGGCCGGGATGGACGTGGTCATCGTGGACTGCGACGCCGACGGCAACGTGGACGTGGACCACCTGAAGCAACGGGTCACCGACCTCCAGGACACCCTGGCCGCCCTCATGATCACCTACCCGTCGACCCACGGGGTCTTCGAGTCCCAGGTGGTCGAGATCTGCGATCTGGTCCACCAGTTCGGCGGTCAGGTGTACCTCGACGGGGCCAACCTGAACGCCATGGTCGGACTGGCTCAGCCCGGGAAGTTCGGAGCCGACGTGTCGCACCTGAACCTCCACAAGACGTTCTGCATCCCCCACGGGGGCGGCGGTCCCGGCGTCGGGCCGGTGGCCGTGCGATCCCACCTCGCCCCGTACCTGCCCAACCATCCGGTCGACCCGACGGCCGGACCCGAATCGGGGGTGGGCGCCGTGTCGGCCGCCCCGTTCGGCTCGGCGGGCATCCTCCCCATCTCGTGGGCCTACATCGCCCTGATGGGCGGAACCGGCCTACGGCAGGCCACCGAAGCGGCCATCGTGTCGGCCAACTACGTGGCCACCCGTCTCGGGCGTCGCTTCCCGGTGCTGTACGCCGGCACCCACGGCCGGGTGGCCCACGAGTGCATCCTGGACACCCGGGTCTTCAAGGCGGCCTACGTGACGGCCGACGACATCTGCAAGCGCCTCATCGACTACGGGTTCCACGCCCCCACCGTCTCGTTCCCGGTGGTCGGCACGGTGATGGTCGAGCCCACCGAATCCGAGGATCTGGTCGAACTTGATCGCTTCTGTGAGGCCATGGAGGCCATTGCCGACGAGGCGGCCCTGGTGGCCGATGGCCACTGGCCGGTCGACGACAACCCGCTGGTCAACGCACCCCACACCGCCGACGATGTCGCCACCGGGGTGAGAGACGACGGGTCCGACGGCTGGACCCATCCTTACGACCGGGAGACCGCGGTGTTTCCCATGGGTCGACCCGGTTCGGCCTCGACGGCACGCGGATCGGCCAAGTACTGGCCACCGGTCGGGCGGGTCGACGGCGCCCACGGCGACAAGAACCTCGTCTGCTCGTGTCCCGACGTGTCCACCTACGCCTGATCCCGCCTTTGGACGGGTGCCCGATGCCGACCGGGTAAATGCCCGCCGGTACCGTCGCCGCGATGAGCGACGACAACCCCTCCACTCCCGATGCCGATGACGCGGCGTTCATCGCCCGGGTCGAGGCCTTCCACGCCGAGCACTGTGTCCGGATCGACGACCCTGCGGCTTCGGGGCCGGGATCCGAAGATCCCGAGGGTCTACTGGCCGCCCGGTCCTATCAGGGGGCGCTGGCCCATGCAGGTCTGGCCGGGCTGACCCATCCGGTGGAGTACGGCGGAGCCGGGCTGACCGCCCACCACCAGGAGCTCTTCACCCGGGCCACGGCGAACTGGCATCGGCCGGACGCTCCACTCAGCATCTCGCACGGCATGTGTCTGCCCATGCTGGGCCAGTTCGGCACCCACGAGCAGAAGGCGGCCCATCTCGCGGACCTGATCCGCGGCACCACCATCTGGTGCCAGATGTTCTCCGAACCCGGCGCCGGTTCCGACGTGGCCGGACTGTCCACCCGGGCCGTGCTCGACGGCGACGAGTGGATCATCGATGGCCAGAAGGTCTGGACCTCCGGCGCCCACTACTGCGACTACGGACTCGTGGTGGCCCGAACCGACCCCACCCTGCCCAAGCATCAGGGCCTGTCCATGTTCATCGTCGACCTGAGCACCGCCGGTCTCGAGATTCGGCCGCTGGTCCAGATGTCCGGCGCCCGGGGCTTCAACGAGATCTTCTTCGAAGAGGTGAGGGTTCCGGCAGCCAACCTCCTGGGCGAGGTCAACCAGGGCTGGAACCTGGCCGTGTCCATGCTCATGTACGAGCGGGTCTCGATCGGCGCCGGCGGCGGGGCACTCAACGCCAAGCGCCACCCGGAGCTCATCCAACTGGCCCGTGACCTGGGTCGATCCGACGATCCGGTGGTGCGTCAGGCGCTGGCTGCCCTCCACATCAGCGAAGAGATCAAGGGCTTCATCGGACAGCGGATCCGATCCGCGGTGGCCGCCGGCCGGGTGCCCGGACCCGAGGGATCCATCGCCAAGCTGACCGGCGCCCTGCTGGCCCGCCAGGCCCGCGACACGGCCATGACCATTGTCGGCACCGCCGGTCAGGCATTCGAACGCAATGCCGCCGGCGAATCCGACCTCCGGTCGACGGCCGGTCGGAAGTGGTCGGGCTTCTGCATCAGCGCGGCGGGCATCAGCCTGGCCGGAGGCACCGACGAGGTGCAGCGAAACATCATCGGCGAGCGCGTCCTCGGCCTGCCCAAGGAGCCCGATCCCTTCAAGGGCGCGGCGTGGCAGGACGTCCCCCGAAGCTGAATTCGCTGCCAACCCACTGCTGAACCCGCTACAGAACTGGCCCGCATGTTCCTGGACCTCACCGATGACCAGAAGGCCCTGCAGGCCGAGTTGCGTACCTACTTCAGCGAGTTGATGACGCCGGAGGTCAAGGCCAGGATCTCCAACGCCGACTTCGCCGAGAATCTTGAGTACAAGGCGCTGATCCGGAAGATCGGTGCCGACGGCTGGCTCGGCGTCGGATGGCCCACCGAGTACGGCGGAAAGGGCTTCACGCCCGTCGAGCAGTACATCTTCTTCGATGAGTCCCAGGCCGCCGGTTGCCCCATTCCCTTCCTGAGCACCAACACCGTCGGCCCGACCATCCGTCGATTCGGTTCCGAGGAACAGAAGGCCTACTTCCTGCCCCGGGTGCTGGCCGGCGAGATGCACTTCTCCATCGGCTACTCCGAGCCGGGCGCCGGCACCGACCTGGCGTCGCTGAGGACGAAGGCCGTCCGGGACGGCGACGTCTGGATCATCGACGGCCAGAAGTTGTTCACCAGCATCGCCTACAACGCCGACTACGTCTGGCTGGCCGCCCGTACCGATCCCGACGCCCCGGCCCACAAGGGCATCACCATGTTCCTGGTCGACACCAGCGACCCGGGGTTCTCCATCCAGCCCTTCGAGACCTTCGGGCAGTCCCACACCACGGCCACGTTCTACGACGGGGTCCGCGTGCCGGACACCATGAGGGTCGGCGAGGTCAACGGCGGGTGGAGCCTCATCACCAACCAGTTGAACCATGAACGGGTCTCGCTGTTTCCCGGAGCCCGTCTGGTCAAGATCACCGACGACGCCGTGGGCTGGGCCCGCGACACGGTGGCCGCCGATGGTCAGCGGGTCATCGACCACGAGTGGGTCCGGACGGCCCTGGCCGAGTGCCGGGCCCTGGCCCGCCACCTCGACCTCCTCAACTGGTACGTGGCCGCCGAGAACACCGCTGGACGGATGAGCCCGGCCGACTCGTCGTCGGTGAAGGTCCACGGTTCGGAGTCCATGCACCGGGTCTTCACGTTGTTGACCGAGGTCATGGGAGCCACCGGGGTGCTGCGGGCCGATGCACCGGGCGCCACCATCCTCCAGTCCATCGAGGCCTCCTACCGCAGCGTCTGGGTGATGACCTTCGGGGGCGGAACCAACGAGGTCCAGCGGGACATCATCGGCATGGCCGGTCTGGGCCTCCCCCGCGAGAAGCGCCGCAAGCCATCCGACGCCGTATCCACGAAGGGCCGCTGACCACCGTGGACTTCACGCCGAACGACGAACAGCAGGCCGTGGTCGACCTGGCCGAACAGATCTTCTCCGACGTCCTCGCCCCCGAGCTCCAGACCGAGCGGCTCCGGGCCGTGGAGGTCGACGGCGACTGGTTCGACCGGGACCTCTGGCGGACACTGGGCGAAGCCGGGCTGCTGGGAATCGCCCTGTCCGAGGACGTGGGCGGGGCCGGCCTCGATGCGTTGGCCCTCGCCCTCCTACTGCGATCCCAGGGCGGCCACGTGGCGCCCCTGCCCCTGCTCCCCTCCTCGGTGGCCGCTCTCGTGATCGACCAGCACGGCACCGACGAGCAACGCCGACGACTCCTGGGGGGCGTGGCCACTGGCACCACGGTGCTCACCGTCGCCGTCCAGGAGTTGCTCGACGACCGCCTGGACACCCCGTCGTGCGCGTTCACCGGCGGGCGGATCAGCGGGCGGAAGGTGGTCGTGGAACACCTCTCGGTGGCCGATCACCTCCTGGTCACCGCCACGACAACCGACGGTCCACGGCTGGTCCTGATCGACGCCTCAGCGGCGGGGATCTCCGCCGAGACCGGTCCATCCACCCGCTTCCAACCACTGTCCGACGTCACCTTCCACGAGGTGCCCGGCGAGTTGGTGGGAGGACCGGGCGCCGTGACCGCACTGCTCGACCACCTCCGGTTGGGAATCTGCGCCACCCAGCTCGGCGTCACCGAACGGGCGCTGGCCCTGACCGCCGAGTACACGTCGACCCGTCAGCAGTTCGGCCGCCCCATCGCCACCTTCCAGGCCGTGAGCCAACGGCTGGCCGACCAGTTCGTGAACGTGGGAGGCATCCGACTGGCCACCCTCTCGGCCGCTTGGCGTCTGGCCAACGGGCACGACGCCACCGAGGACCTCCTGGTGGCCAAGTGGTGGGCGTCGGAGCGGGCCACCGACGTGGCCAACGCCACCCAGCACGTCCACGGCGGAATGGGCGTGGCCACCGACTACCCGTTGCACCGCTACACCCTCTGGAACAAGCACCTCACCACGTCACTGGGAGCCGGCAACCAGACCCTGCGCCGCCTCGGCGACCTGCTGGCCGGCTGACCCGCCACCCACCGACCCACCGACCCGTAGCGGCCACCGGAGATCCCACCCATGCCCCATCACGACCTCCTGATCCTCGGCGGCGGCTCCGGCAACTCGGTGATCGGTCCCGAGCACGACGACTGGGACATCGCCATTGCCGAGCCGTGGGCGTTCGGCGGCACCTGCATGAACCGGGGCTGCATCCCGTCGAAGATGCTCGTGTACGCCGCCGATGTCTCGCTGGCCGCCCGACATGGCGACCACCTCGGGCTGCGGACCACTGCGGGCAGGGCCGACTGGCCGGCCATCCGGGATCGCATATTCGGACGAATCGACCCCATTGCCGACGGCGGGCTGGCCTACCGGGAGTCGCTGGACAACGTCACCGTGTACCGGCACGCCGCCCGCTTCACCGGCCCGCGGACCGTGTCCATCGACGACACCGAGGTCACCGCTGATCGGATCGTCCTGGCCATGGGCGCCCGGACGTCCGTGCCTCCGGTCGACGGCCTGAGCGGCGTGCCCTTCCGAACCTCGGACGACATCATGCGGATCGATTCCCTTCCCGAGCATCTGGTGATCCTGGGCGGCGGGTTCATCGCCGTGGAGATGGCCCACGTGTTCGAGGGTCTGGGCAGCCGGGTGACCATTGTCCATCGGGGCGACCTGCTCCTGCGAGGTGCCGACACCGATGTCCGGCGCCGCCTGACCGAGGTCTACGGCGACCGGATGAGCGTGCTCTTGGAGACCACCGTGTCCTGCGTCTCCCATGAGGCGACGGACGCGGGTGGCGGCACCTTTCGTCTCGACCTGTCGGACGGGACGACCCTGGAGGCCGACCAACTGCTGGTGGCCACCGGCCGGATTCCCAACGGCGACCTGGCCGACGTGGCCCTGGGCGGTATCGACGTCGACGAGCAGGGGTACGTGACCACCGACGACCAACTCCGGACGTCGGCCGACGGCGTCTGGGCCCTGGGCGACGTCACCAACCCGGTGCAACTCAAGCACACGGCCAACGCCGAGGCCCGCCTGGTGGCCCACAACCTCGTGCAGCCCGACGACCCCCGGACGATCGACCGGCGCTTCGTGCCCCACGCGGTGTTCGGCCACCCCCAGGTGGGGTCCATCGGCCCCACCGAGCAGGACCTGATCGACGCCGGTCGCCCCTACCTGGTGGCCACCCGCGACTACGCGGCGACCGCCTACGGATGGGCCATGGAGGACACCACCGGATTTGCCAAGGTCATGGCCGACCCGGAGACCCGCCTGCTCCTGGGCGCCCACATCGTGGGCCCACAGGCCCCGACGCTGGTCCAGCAACTCATTCAGGGCATGGTGGCCGGCCAGACGGTCGACCAGATGGCCCACGACCAACTCTGGATCCATCCCGCCATGCCGGAACTGGTCGAACAGGCGCTGCTCGCCCTCTGAGACTCCAGGGCGCCCTGGAGCACCAGACCAACTCACCCGACGAACGAAGCCCGAGAGGACCGACATCATGGACGAACTGCAGGGACGGGTCGCCGTCATCACCGGAGGCGCATCAGGCATGGGCCTGGCCTTCGCCCACCGCTTCGCGGCAGCCGGCATGAAGGTCGTGCTGGGCGACATCGAGGAACCGGCGCTGGATGCCGCGGTGGCCGGACTACGTGAGGGCGGCGCCGAGGTTCTGGGCGTGCGTTGCGACGTGTCGGACGCCGACTCGGTCCACGCTCTGGCCGCGGCCACCGAGGAGGCCTTCGGGGCCGCCCACGTGATCTGCCTGAACGCCGGTGTGGCCGGTTCCGGGGCACTCCACGAGCAGAGCCTGGCCGACTGGCAGTGGATCCTGGGCGTGAACCTGATGGGCGTCGCCCACGGCATCAGTGCGTTCCTGCCGGGACTCATCGAACGCGACGAGGGCCACGTGGTGGTCACCGCCTCGGTGGCCGGCCACACCGCCTACCCCGGCCTGGGCATCTACTCGGCCACCAAGCACGCCGCGTCGGTCATCGCCGAGACGCTCTACAACGAGTTGACGTCCAGCGGATCAAAGGTCGGCGCCACCGCACTGTGTCCGGGGTTCGTGGACACCGGGATCTTCGACTCGGCGCGTAACCGTCCCGAACACCTCACCGACACCCTGCCCGACCTGGACACCGATGAGGACCGGGCGACCCGTGAGGCCTTCCTGGAGATGATCGCGTCCGAGGCCCTCAAGCCCGATGCGGTGGCCGACCTGGTGCATGACGCCATCCTGGACGGGACCTTCTGGGTGTTCACCGACGACCGTCACGTCGAGAACATCACCAACCGCCACGCAGAGATCGCCGGGCGTCGTAACCCCACCGAGGCCCGCGCCATCACCGAGGACGCCCTCGACTGAGCGCCCCGACCACGAACTCCCTGGCCCACCGGTAGTCCGACTTGCCGTTGGGGCTGCGTTGCAGGCGGTCCACGAACACGATCCGCTTGGGCACCTTGAAGCCGGCCAGACCGGCCCGGAGTTCGGCTCGCAGCGAGTCCTCGTCGGCGGCCCCGGGAGCCGTCAACTCGACCACCGCGGTCACGGCCTGACCCCACCGCTCGTCCTCGACACCCACCACGTTGCAGTCGGTCACCGCGGCCAGCTCCTTGAGCGCCTCCTCGACCTCTTCGGGGAAGACCTTCTCGCCACCGGTGTTGATGCACGCCGACCCACGACCCAGCAGGGTGATGGTGCCATCGGCCTCCACGGTGGCCCAGTCCCCGGGGATCGACCAGCGACGGCCGGCCACCATCGGGAAGGCCGACTCGGTCTTCTCGGGATCCTTGAAATAGCCGACGGGAAGGGGCCAGCCCAGGGCGATCAGCCCCCGTTCACCCGTGCCCCGCTCGACCTCCCGGCCGTCCTCGGTGAACACCCGTGTGTGTTCGCCCAGCGCGAACCGGGCCGTGGTTTCGCGTCGTCCGGCCGCTCGAGCCTTCCCCGAGGTCACCTGGCTGGCCATGCCGGTGCCCTCGCTGGAACCCAACGTGTCGACAATGGTGCACGGGTGGTGGTCCAGCAGGGCGTCCTTGATGGGGGCGCTGAACATCACGCCGGACGACAACAGCAACCGCAGCGACGAGAGGTCCGGCGTACGGCCCTCGGCCGCCGCCCGATCGAGGGACTCGATCATCGGTCGCCCGAAAGCGTCGCCCACCATGGTGATCATGGTGATCCGGTCGGCCTCCACGGTCCGCCACAACTCGTCGGCGTCGAAGTTCCGGTTGGCCAGCGTGGACAGCATCCCGCCGTGGCTGAGGGTGGCCAGGCCGGGGATTCCCGAGGTGCCGTGCATCAGCGGGGCGGCACAGAGTTGCCGAATCTCGCGTCCGGCGTCGGCCACCCGTCGGGCGATGGCGGCCGCCTCGGCCGGTGTGGTCGGCACGGATTCCTTGAACGGCCGGAAGGTGGCCTCCATGGTCCCCAACAGGTTGGCGTGGTTCCACATCACGGCCTTGGGCATACCGGTGGTCCCACCGGTGTAGAGGAACCAAAGATCACTACCCGATCGATCGATCCGGGGCATCGGGTCAGAGGCCAGCGCGTCCTCGTAGGAGACGGCCCAGTCGGCCACGTCCCCCGGATCCCCGCCGACGTGGACGAGCAGCTTCAGTTGCGGGCACCGCTGACGGACGGCATCCACCCGGTCAGCCAGCGTGTGGTCGAAGAAGATCGCCTCGGCGTCGGCGTTGTCGAGGATGTAGGCCAGCTCGTCGCCGGTGTAGCGGTAGTTGACGTTGGCCGGCGCCCCCCGGATCTTGAACGTGGCGTACTGGGCCTCCGGGTACTCGCTCCCGTTGTAGAGGAACAGGGCCACCTTGCTGTCGGGACCCAGCCCATGGGCCGTCAGGGTGGCGGCCAGACGGGCCGCCCGGTCGTCGAACTCGCTCCACGAGCTGCGAACGCCAGCCGCCGAATGGGCCGGCTGGTCACCTATCTCGTCGGCGATGGCTTCCCACGCGGTGGCCAGGTTGAGTTGTCCGTCGATGTCACCCACGGGCGGCGATGGTAGCCAGCCGACCCTTCCGACCCGTGAACGGGCCGGGATACGCCCCCGGGAACGGGTCGCGGAATGGGCACGGGCCACCACCGGGCGCGCCCCTATGCTCGATCCCCGTGGGAAACACCTTCGGAACCCAGTTCCGCATCAGCACGTGGGGCGAGAGCCATGGCGCCGGCATCGGCGTGGTGGTCGACGGCTGCCCGCCCCGCCTGCCCCTGACCGTCGATGACCTTCAGCACGACCTGGATCGCCGTCGCCCCGGCCAGAGCCGTCTCACCACCCAGCGTGGCGAGGCCGATCAGGTGGAGATCCTGTCCGGGGTGTTCGAGGGCCGGACCACCGGTGCGCCCATCGGCCTCCTGGTCCGCAACGACGATGCCCGCTCCGGGGCCTACGACCACCTCAAGGACCTCTACCGGCCATCGCACGCCGACTTCACCTACGACGCCAAGTACGGACACCGCGACTGGCGGGGCGGTGGACGCTCCAGTGCCCGCGAGACCATCGGCCGGGTGGCCGCCGGCGCCATTGCCCGGCGTCTGCTGGCCGAGGTGGCCGGCATCGACGTCCTGGGCTGGGTGTCCCGGGTCCACGACGTGATGGCCGACGTGGATCCCGGCTCGGTGACCCTCGAAGCGGTCGAGGCCGACGCCACCCGTTGTCCGGACCCGACCGCGGCGGCCGCCATGACCGCGGCCATCGACGCGGCGCGCCACGACGGCGACTCGCTGGGTGGGATCGTGACGTGCGTGGCCCGGGGTGTGCCCGCCGGGCTGGGTGCGCCGGTCTTCGATCGCCTGGAAGCCGATCTGGCCAAGGGGATGCTCTCGCTTCCGGCATCCAAGGGGTTCGACGTGGGAGCCGGTTTCGACGCGGTGTCCATGACGGGCCGCCAGCACAACGACGCCTTCGTTCCCGGACCCGATGGACCGGTGACGGCCACCAACCGGTCCGGTGGCGTCCAGGGTGGCATCACGACCGGGGGCGACGTGGTGTTCCGGGTGGCCTTCAAGCCCACGGCCACCATCGCCTCGGCCCAGGACACCGTCACCGTCGACAATGAGGCGGTGTCGTTGGAGGCGAGGGGACGCCACGATCCGTGCGTGCTGCCCCGGGCCGTCCCCATGGTCGAGGCCATGGCGTTGCTCGTCCTGGCCGACCACTGGCTCCGCCAACGGACCACCGATGTACTCCCCCACTGAGAGGATCCCGACATGACCCAGCCCGACCTACGGAACAACCCGGCCTTCCAGTCTGAGAAGCCCATTCCCTACGACATCCCGACGTTCGACGACGTGGAGGCCGAGCGGCAGCACCACAAGGAACGCCTGGCCGCCGCCTTCCGGATCTTCGGCAAGTACGGGTTCAGCGAGGGGGTGGCCGGCCACATCACCGTCCGGGATCCCGAGCACACCGACTGCTTCTGGGTCAACCCGTTCGGCATGCCGTTCAGCCACATCCGGGTCTCGGACCTGCTGCTGGTCAGCCACACCGGCGAGATCATGCACGGCGAGTTCGCCGTCAACCAGGCCGCGTTCGCCATCCACTCGGGCCTCCACATGGCCCGCCCCGACGTGATGGCCGCGGCCCACTCCCATTCGTTGTACGGCAAGGCCTGGGCGTCCCTCGGACGTCCGCTGGACCCCATCACCCAGGACGCCTGCATCTTCCACGGTGACCACGTGGTGTTCGACGACTACACCGGCGTCGTCAACGACCCCGAGGAGGGCAAGCGCATCGCCTACGCCCTCGGCGACCGCAGCGCGGCCATCCTCAGGAACCACGGACTGTTGACGGTCGGCCAGTCCGTGGAGGCGGCCACCTGGCGGTTCGTGACCATGGAACGCTCCTGCCAGGCCCAGTTGCTGGCCGAGGCGGCCGGCACGCCGGTCATCATGGATGACGAGACCGCCGAGCTGACCCACCGACAGGTAGCGGGCAACTTCGCCAGTTGGTTCAGCGCCCAGCCGTTGTTCGCCCAGATCCTGAGGGAACAACCCGACCTTCTGGACTGACCGCCAACTTCTCGGCCCGACGGCCGGTTCTCGAGACCCGCGTCAGGAACGACGGCCCACGAACGGCAGGTCCACCAGACGGGCGGGCACTTCGGTCCCCCGCTGGTCGACGACCAGCGGAGCCCCGCCCTCCACGGACTCCTGGACGTCCACCGGCAGGAAGGCCAGGGCAATGCCGTGGCCCAGCGTGGGCGAGAAGTTCCCGCTGGTCAGCTCGGCCACCGGCTCTCCGTCGAGCAGCACCGGCTGGCCTTCTCGGGGTGGTCGGCGGCCGTCGATGGCCAGGCCTCGCAGCCGTCGCGTCAGCCCGGCCGTCCGCTGCGCCTCCAACGCTCCCCGCCCCCGGAAGTCCGGCTTGTCCCAGCCCACGACCCAGCCCAGTCCGGCATCCAGCGGGGTGATACCCGGGCCGAGCTCATGGCCGTGCAGGGGAAGGCCCGCTTCCAGGCGCAACGTGTCGCGTGCTCCCAGACCGGCCGGTTCGGCACCGGCGGCCGTCAACGCCGCCCAGAGGTCGCCGGCCCGGTCGGCCGGGACGGACAGTTCGACACCGTCCTCGCCGGTGTAGCCGGTGCCCGCCACCTCGATGGTCGTACCGCTCCACTCGGCCCGGGCCACCCGGAATCGCCCGACGGCAGCCGACTCCGGGGAGACGGCGGCCAGGACGTCGCGGGCCGTCGGACCCTGGACGGCCAACAGTGCCCGGCCGGGCCGGACGTCGACACACCCCGGCAGGGCATCGACGACCTCCGCGTTGTTGGACGCGTTGGGGAGGACCACGAAGTCGTCCGCACCCATCCACCAGATGATGATGTCGTCGACCACCGAGGCGTCGTCAGCGTCCAGAAGGTGGGTGTACTGGGCTCGTCCGGGGGCGATCCGGTCCAGGTCGTTGGTCAGGGCACCCTGAAGCAGGCCATGGGCATCAGCGCCCCGAAGGGTCAGGCTGCCCAGGTGGCTGACGTCGAACAGTGCGGTGGCCGTGCGGCATGCCGCGTGCTCGGCCAGCGTGCCCGTCGGGTAGCTGATCGGCATGTCCCAGCCCCCGAAGGGAACCATCTTCGCCCCGAGGGCCCGGTGCACCCCGTCCAGCGACGAGGTCGACAGCGAATCCCCCGTCACCGGATCAGGCGGCGTGGGTGACGAGCAGGCGCTCGAGGTCTCGCCGGTAGAGGATCCGGATGTGGATCCCCGGATGGCGTTCCCGCAGCAGTCGCACCTTGCGGTTCTTACGGGTCACCAGCGACTGACGGAGCGTGGTGACCTCCAGGTAGAGGTCGTGGTCGGGCAGGTAGAAGTCGGGGGTGAACGCCGTTCGGGGGTTGCCGTCGGTTGCCGTCTCCAGCACGAAGGTGCGGGGCTCGTACTCCCAGGCGATCTCGTAGAAGTCCAGCAGGTCGGCCACCTGTTGTTCGGACTCGTGGGCGAAGATCGGATCGACGGCCGGTTCCTCGATCCGCAGTCTCCGCACTTCGCCCATGTGGTCGTTGCGTTCCGTTCCGCTGATGACCGGTACTACTGACCGACTGCTCGACGAGCGGGGACGGTGTCGGCCGCCTTGCGACCCTCGGGATAGAGCTCGACGATCCGGGCGTCGACCTGTTCCTTGACGCCCGACAGCGGGAGGATGTTGAGCACGCCCTGACCGTGGCGCAGCAGGTCGACGATCTCCTCCTCGCCGGTGCGGACCATGACCGAGGTTCCGCTGATGACCAGGTTCACCCGGGTCACGTCCTCGTCGAGTTGCGTCGTGAGGTAGGCGAACACCTCACGGACCAGCTCCAGGCGGATGCCGGCGTCGAGCAGCGACTTGACGGCCCGCAGCTCCAGAAGGTCGCGGTAGGAGTAGAGGCGTCGACTACCGCTTCCGGTGGCCCGGGCCATGGACGGCCGGACCAGCTCGGTCCGGGCCCAGTAGTCCAGCTGCCGGTAGGTGATGCCGGCGATCTCGGCGGCCCGCTTACCCGGATAGCCCTCGGGCTCGGTGGACTCCGGTCCGGTCCCTGACGGGATCTCAGCAGAATTGGTGGCCATGGGACGTCTCCCTCGAATCGGGCTCGGCGTTCCATCGGTGGAACTACAGCCCTGTGACTCGTGACAGCGTAGGCAGACGAGGCCAGCGAATCAAGGATTTCGCACGCAGCGTGGCAATCCTCGCGCGCTGAGCGCGCAACAGTGCGCCAGCGACAGGTACTTCAGCTCAGGATTCGAAGTCCTCGGGATCAACCGAATCCAGGAAGGCCCGGAACTCCTCCACCTGCGCCTCAGCGGCCGGCGCATCAGCCGGATCCCTCTCTTCATCGGTGGGCGGCGGAACGAAGCCCACCTCGTCCACCACCTCCTCGGCGGCGAACACCGGGGCGCCGGTGCGAACAGCCAGGGCAATGGCATCCGACGGTCGGGCCGACACCACCTCGATGCCCACCGGCCCCCGCAACGTCACCTCGGCGAAGAAGGTCCGCTCGCGCAGCTCGGTCACCACCACCTGTTCGACCGAGACCGAGAAGGTCTCCAACAGGGTGGCCATCAGATCATGGGTCATGGGTCGTGGCGGATCCTGCCCGGCCATGGCCAGACCGATCGCCTTGGCCTCGGGCAGTCCGATGAAGATGGGCAGCATCCGCTCACCGTCGACTTCGCGTAGCAGGACCACCGGAGTATCCGACGGCAGGACCTCCTGGACGCCCAGCACCTCCATGGCGATCACCGCCGGCTCCCGTCAGACGGGTTGGTCGGGGCGGTCAGCGGGCGGAACTGCACCCCGAAACCCTAGTGGTGCGCTCTGGCCCGACCCGTGTTCCTCACCACCGCCACCATCTCGGATCCACCCCGGTCCAACTCGGCCAGATCCACCTCGACCACCGCCGGGAGATTACGGAACTCCCCCCGGTGGTCCAGTCCGAACCCGACGAGGAACGACGCCCCGGTGTCGAATCCCACGTGGTCCAGGTCCATGGGCAGAACCCGCCGATCGGCGCGATCGAAGAGGGTGCAGACCTTCACCTCGTCCGCCCCATGGGACGCCAGGTGACGCCGGAGGTAGTCGAGGCGGAATCCCGTGTCGACCACCCCCTCCACCAGGAGCACGGATCGACCCGTCACGTCGATCGACAGGTCCCGGGTGAGACGCACCCGACCGCTGTCGGGAACGAACGGGCTGAGGGCCAGGAAGTCGATCTCCACGGGTACCGGGAATCGCCGTACCAGGTCGGCCATGAACGGGAGGCAGCCCTTCAGAACCCCGACCACCACCGTGTCGACGTCCACCCAGTCAGCCAGCTCCTCGGCCATCTCGTCGATCCGTCCACTGATCTCGTCGGCCGTCCGATGCAGTCGCGGGGCGTTCACCGGCCCACCGTGCCGAGTTCGCGTCGGACCAGCAACTCGTGCAGGGCCGAACCGGCATCGGTCAACTCATCCACCAACTGTCGGGCCTCGGCCAGCGACCGACCGTGCGCGCCGTCACCGCTCCCCGACACCGGGCCCACCACCTGTTCCAGCAGGCCGGCTTCCCGCTGGGCGGCCACCAGGTACATCCGGAGGTGCCGCACGTCGAAACCGTGTCCCACGAAGCACGCGGCGACCCGCCCGACCAGCACCGACTCGTCGTCGTACACCGTGCTGGATCCCGCGTCGCGGCCCCGGACGAGACCCAGACGTTCCAGTTCGGCCACCGTGTCCTCATCGAGTCCCACCATGACGGCCAACTCGGCCCGGGAGACGCTCACCGATCCAGCCAGTGCGCCACCCTCGGCGGTCCGGCCCCGGCGCCCCACCCGTTCGCGGAACGCCGGAACGTCGCCGGAACCATCGGTGTCGATCGGCTCGGCGTCGTCGAGCATCCCGGCGATCACCTTCAGTGGTAGGTGACGGTCCCTCTGGAGCCGGAGAGCCCGGGTGATTCGAGCCACGTCGTCGTCCTCGTAGCGTCGGTAGCCGCTGGCCGACCGGGCCGGTCGAACCAGACCCTCGGCCTCCAGGAACCGAAGCTTGGAGACGGTCACGTCGGGGAACTCGGCCTCCAGGACGGTGATCACCTCACCGATGTTCATCGAACCTGCCAGCCGTGGAATTCCCGACGGGTCGGATACATCGCCCGACCGCCCCCCGGCTCGGTCAACCCGCCGTGCCGTGGAAGAAGACCAGCTTGAACCGACCGATCTGGAGTTCATCGCCGTCGCTCAACTCGGCGGAGTCGATCCGCTCACCGTTCAGCCAGGTCCCGTTCAGGGATCCCACGTCACGGGCCAGGTAGCGGTCGGCGATGCGTTCCACCTCCACGTGGCGTCGCGACACCGTGACGTCGTCCAGCAGGATGTCGGCCTCGCCGTGCCGACCGACCGAGGTCAGTGGAGCCTCCAGCCCGTAGCGCGAGCCGGCCTTGGGCCCGGACTCGACCACGAACAGCCCGCATTCCGTGGGGAACAGGCCTCGGTCATCACGATGGGGAACGTCGGCGACCGGGTCGAAGGCATCGGTCGGTTCGTCGTGCGTTCCCATCGGATCTCCGACCATGATCAGTCCTCGATCAGCGCCTGGTACGCCGTGGCGTCCATGAGCTCACCCTCGGACTCGGTCTGGATCTCGCAGATCCAGCCTTCTCCGTACGGGTCTTCGTTGACCTTCTCGGGAGCGGACTCCAACTCCTCGTTCACCGCCGTCACCTCGCCGGTGACCGGAGCGAACAACTCCGAGACCGACTTGGTCGACTCCACCTCACCGAACACGCTGCCCGATTCCACACGGGCGCCCACCTCGGGGGTCTCCACGAACACCACGTCACCCAGCGCATCCTGGGCATAGTCGGTGATGCCGATCCGGACGCGGCCGTCGCCCACGTCACGGACCCACTCGTGGTCGGTCGAATAGCGGAGATCGGCGGGAACGTTCATGGGGTGAACCTACCCGTCGCCGGCCGCTCCGCTCAGGTACGGGCCCGCCGTTCCCTGATGGCTGACCGGGCCACCGGGACGTAGCCCCAGGCTGCGATCCACGAGATCACCAGTCCCGGAATGCCGAAGATCCAGGCCGCAGTCTCGAAGACCAACGCCGCGGGGATCGTCGACTGGCCGGCCAGGAAGCACGGAACGGCCCACAACAGGGCGAAGGTGCCCGTCTTGCCCCACCACGTCACGTCGATGCGTCGAACCCCGACCACCAGCAGAGCCAGGGCGGCGAAGCCGATGAGGACCTCCCGGACCAGGATGGCCACCGCGAACCACATCGGAATCGAGCCGTCGCCGGCAATGGCCACCAGGGCCACCACCAACAGGATCCGGTCGGCCGTGGGGTCCAGCAACTTGCCGACGTCGGAGATCTGATTGAAGCGGCGGGCGATCCAGCCGTCCACCCAGTCCGTGGCCCCCAGCGCCCCCAGCAGGAGGGCGGCGGCCGTGCGGTTCTCCTGGGAGACGAGGAGCCACAGGAACCACGGGATGCACCCGAGGCGCACCACGGTGATCAGGTTGGGCAGCGTCCAGACTCCCGCCCACCCGGTCCGCGAGGTCGGGGGCGTCTTCGAAGTCTCCGGTCCCATCGGACCCAGCCTACGATCCGCGACGACCCTCAGAAGCGCCGGCCGACCGGGCCGGCGTTGCGACCACCACACGAACCGGAGGCCCCATGCCCACGATCTTCACCCGCATCATCCACGGCGAGATCCCCGGAAGGATCATCTGGCGGGACGACACCTGCGTGGCCATGATCGACATCCGGCCTCTGAACACCGGTCACGTGCTGGTCATCCCCATTGCCGAGGTCGACCGCTGGACGGACCTCCCGGCGGAGACCGCCGCCCACTGCACCGTGGTGGCCCACACCATCGGCCGGGCCCAGATGGTCGCCTTCTCCCCCGCCCGGATCGGCCTGATGATCGCCGGGTTCGAGGTGCCCCACACCCACCTCCATGTCGTACCGATCGACCACATGGGCCACCTGAATTTCGCCGAGGCGGATCCCGACGTGGCGCCGAGCGACCTCGATGCGGTGGCCGAACAACTCCGGGCCGCCCTCCGGGCCGATGGACATGGCGCCGTGGTCTAGGCCCCCGGCCGGCGTACCCACAGACGCACGCCGTCACGGTCGAACCGCTTTCGGTAGTCCATGGCGATGAGCCGGGACTCGAACATCCGGATCTCGGTGGCCAGCCAGCCCAGAGAATCCACGTCGACCACCACGGCGTCTATGCGGTCCGACCAGTCCAGATCGGGCAGGAAGTCGTTGGTGGGCAGGAGGATGTGGGCGTCCTGGCGGTCAGCCACCAGCGGGTACACCTCACGCGGCACCATCACCCGGGCGTCGTCGCCAATGAGTACCGAGGTCGAGACCCGGGCCACGTCCGTCGGGCTCCGTCGTCCCCATTCCCACGGATCCTCGTAGGGCGAGGATGCGGCGTCCCGGACGAAGAACACCATGGCGGTCAGCACCAGCACCATGAGGACCCGGCGATCCACGTGGATCCGACTGACCCCCTCGGTGCCGATCCGCATCAGGGCGTAGGTCGCCGCGATGAAGACGAAGGCCAGCGCGGCGACGTCCTGCTGGGGGTTCCCGTAGCCGGCATCGGCCACGTCGGCCACCAGGTAGAAGACGACCAACGGCAGGATCGGCAACAGGTACCGGGGCCGGACCAACGGAAGGAACAGGGCAGGCGCCAACAGGAGCAGCACCTTGTCGAAGCCGTCACGGGCGAACAGGTCGCTCAGCAGGCCACCGGGATCCGAGAGCATGCCGAAAAGCACGCCCAGCACGCTGTCGCCGTAGTGGGCGAAGGCGCCGAGGTGCGGGTAGTGGCCCTCACCCAGCAGCGGCTGGACCACGAACGACATGACGAGGAACCAGGCCAGACCGAAGGTGGCCAGCGACCAACCGCGGGTCCGGTTGTCCTCGCCGACCAGGACGAGCCCGAGAGCGGCCACGGCCAGACCCAGGTCAGACCGGGTGGACACCACCACCAGGGCCAACGCGGCCAACCACCACCAGCGGTCCGACCGGGCCACCAGATAGGCCGCCATGAGTGCCGGGATGGCCAGAGCCTCCGGATGGAAGCCGGCCAGGTTCAGGTCATGCACCGACGGGTGGAGGGCGTAGGCCGCCATCAGGGCCGACGCGGCGCCGATCCGCAGGTTGGCCGGCCCCCGGGCGATCCGCCAGATGGGCACCACGGCGAGGGCCAACGCCGCCGACTGGAGCACCAGCAGCGTGCCGGCCGCCGGCAGCACCCGCAGGACCCACGCGATGGGCAGGAAGATCCACGCCGCCTGGTCGGCGAACAGGTCGTGGCCGAGGTTGGTCACCACGGGTTCGAACCCACGGTCCATGAGATGGGACGCCTGGAGGTAGTGGCCGATGTCGGAACCGATGCCGAGGTCCCGGTAGCGGGCCAGCGCCAGGAGCGACAGGACGACCGTCAGGACGAACGCGGTGACCCACGGGATGAGCCGGTCCCCCGCCTTGGAATCCAGGCGGGCCTGCCACCGGAGCATCCGGATGTCGAGTCGTCGCCGCAGCGACACCACGGTGGTGACCACTGTCTCGCCGGTGCGTTCGAGGGACTGGGCGGTGCGTTCCAGCGACGGGGTGGTCCTCACCAGAGCGCCCCCTGATCAGGGGCCGGGGACGGGGCGTCGGCCGGCGCCGGCTCGACCAGGTCCATGAGTTCGGCGCCCTTGTTGCGGGCGTTGTTCACCCGACGGTCGACCGGGTGACGCGACAGCGTGCCGTCGGCGGCCGGAGCCAGAAGCGACTCGAGTTCCGACCGGTTCGGGTCGTCGGCATCCAGCCAAGCGTCCCACTCGTCCGGCTCCAGGACGGCCGGCATCCGATGGTGCACCGGGGAGAGGTCGCCGTTGGCCGGCACGGTGATGATGCTGCACGTCCGAGGCTCATCGACCCGACGCTCCCACAGGCCGGCCAGGACCAGGGGATGCCCGTCGGCCCGGTGGATGAACCACGGCTGCCTGGAGGGTCGGCCCGTGGGCGTCGTCGGACCGGGACCCCACTCGTAGAAGCCGTCGACGGCCACCAGGCAACGCCGTCGGCGAAAGGCGGCCCGGAACGACGGCTTGTCGGCCACCGTCTCGGCACGCGCGTTGAACATGCGATCGCCGATGGCCGGGTCCTTGGCCCAACTCGGAACGAGTCCCCAGCGGGCCGTACCGAGAAGTCGGCGGCCGTCCCCTTGCCCGTCCCCGATCGATGTCCAGGCCAGCGGAAGATGGCGGGACGGAGCGACGTTGTGGTCGGGGCCGTCCAACACGTCGACGATGGCGTCGGCCCCGAGGTACTCGCTGAGTTCCTCGGGCCCCGACGCGGTCACCACACGGCCGCACATGACGACACCGTACCGGGGACCGTGCCCCTCCTCAGGTGCCCCACCGGTTCACCCGCCCGGCGAAGCGTCCAGGGGTCCGGTCCCGTGGACTCCCAGGCACGGGTGCACGCTCAGGCAAGGGTGCACTCCCCCGTGGCCCCGCCGATCTCGACGGACACCACATCGCCCGGCGCCCCACCGAAGGCCGGTACGGCGATTCCGTCCGTGCCCGATGGATCGGAAACGGCGATCGCTCCCCTGACGGCCAGAATCTCCCACTTCGAGGCCGGCCCCGGCACCGTCTCGATACCGAACCGGATGGTCTCGGCCCAGCCCAGCCCGCCCTCGTTGAGCTCCACCTCGCCCTGGGGAATGTCGACCCCCAGCATCAGGACGCCCCGACCCACGCACGTCACCCGGGCCTCCCGTCCCCCCAGGCCGTCGGGGCACGCTCCCTCCTCGAACTCGTGCACGACGACGTCGAGTGGCCGTAGCGATTCGGTGGCCACGGTGACCCGGATGCAGGCACCGGCCCACCAGTCCTCCGGCCCCACCAGGGCCACCTGGCCACCCCGGTGTTCGAACACGGTGGCCAACAACGCACCCGGCCAGACCGGAAGGTCCGCCGTAGGGACGTCGAGACGGATCCGGTTCTCCGGCGGGCCGTCTCCCCGGAGGACGGCCACCACCCGGTCAGCCACCGCGATCAGGGTCGGTTCAGCGACCGGCGGGCCACCCTCGATCCGCCCGATCGACCCTCCATCGGTGTCGATCACCGTCGCACCGGAGAAACGCAGGGATCGGTCGGAGCGGTCTTCGGGGCCGTCGACCAGAAGGGATCGGGCCCCGAAGCCGATCAGGACCAGGACGGCCAGCAGCAGGACGCCACCCATGGCCCGCTTTCGCAGGCCGACCTGGAATTCGTGGACGAGGCTGGCCTCGTCACGTCGTTCAGACCTCGACCGGGGACCGAACGCCTCGGAACGGTCCCCTCCGCTGAGCAGGGTGGCCCACCGGGTGACCGTCTCGTCGGGGAACCGCAGGGCGAGATCGGCGAACGCCGTCTCCTCCTCCGGTCCGAACAGCAGGAGCAGGTCGTTCTCCCTGAGCAACTCGACCGGGTCGTCACGATGCACGAGTTGGCGGTCACCGGCCAGCCGGACGAGGAAGGCCCGGATCTGCTGGTCGGCCTCGGCATCGGTCCAGCGTCCGCCGGAAGGCGTCGGCATCCCGTGCGTCGGAGAGGTGGCATCCGACCGCTCACGGAAGAAGGCCGAACGGCGGCCGCGGAGTTCCTCGGAGACCTCTGTGCCGGCCTCCGCACTGCTCCGTTCCGGGACGGATTGCGTCGCGGAGGCGGGATCCGAGGCCGAATCAGAGGCCGAATCAGAGGCGGGATCGGATACCGGTGCCGGAGTCTCGTTCGGGTCGTCAGCGTCCGGCACGGTGTGGACGCTACGCGACCGGCGCACCGCCCCCCGGGCACCCGGGGAGGGTGAATGCCGTGGAGGTGCGACGGTCCGGGGCCGCGACCCGCATACTGTCCAACGGTGCCTCCACAGGCACCCCGCCACCCCATGCACCCTTTGATGCCCCGCCGCTTCCTCATCCCCCTCGCGCTCGCCGCCGGCCTGCTCCTGGCCCTCCCCGCCTGCACCGCCGTCACGAGCACCGCACCCACTCCGACCACCGCCACCTCCCCGGCCGAGATGGTCACGACCTCGAGAGCACCCGAGCCCACCACCGAGGATTTCGAGTCTTCGGAGCAGCCCACTGAGTCGACGACCTCGGCAGCGCCGACGTCGACCGTGACGGAGTGGGTCGACGACGGTGACGACGAGGGTGGTGACAGGGACAAGGAAGGCAGCGACAAGCCTGTCGAGGAAGAGGCCCGGGTGACCGTGGAACTCCTGCCCGACGGAGTGGTCACCGACGGCATCTACGTGGACCCCCGAGGTCCGATCTTCAAGGCCTTCCAGGAGGCCGTCGACCGATCCGGGCGGTTCTCCGGTCTGGATGCCTTCTGTCGGTCGGCTTCGGACGACCCGGATGAAGCCCCCACGGCGGTCGAGTCGTCGATCACCGCCGAGTCCATCGTGATCGCCCAGATCGACACCCGCCTCGACGAGTTGGTCAAGGTGGGCTTCGGCGTACCGGTCGGTGACCCCGGGGCCATGATGGCCACGTTCGTCGACATCGTGAATAGGGACTGCGGCGGGATCCACGGTCGGTCGTTGGACCTACGGACCATCGAGGTCTCCGCGCTGGGCGGTGGCGACCTCGACATCGACACGCTCCGCGAGGCCGCCTGCCTGGAGGCCGTCGAGGTCCACGAGGCCGCCGTGGTGCTGGCCACCACGCCGATCCCCGGAACGGCGGCCAGTTGCCTCACCAGCCGAAACCGGGTCTCCCACCTGGCGGTCCGGGGCATCTCCGATCACGACCTGATCGGTGGCCGTGGGCTTCTCCACTCCCTGGAGGTCGGCGACCGGACGGGCCTGGGCCTGGCCATGCGGGCCGCGCTGGACCTCGGGATGCTCGACGGAGCGACCATCGGGGTGGTCGTGCCTGATGCCCCACAACGGTCCGACGACCTGGTGGCCGCGGTGCTCGGCCCCCTCGCCAAGGTGGGCCTGACGGCAACCACCTACCAGGTGGGCTGTGAGGGAACCACGACGTGTCAGGTGGGCCTCGACACCGCAGTGGCCGCCATGGTGGCCGACGGCGTGGACGTGGTCGTTCCGCTACTGGACATGACCTCGTTGCCGTGGCTGGTGCTGGAGATGGTCGACCAGGAGATGCCCCGTCCCCAGTTCATCCAGTCGGGGCTGGACGGTCAGGGTCTGGATGCGGTGGCGTCCCGGGTGGCCGAGTTCGGCGGAACGGTGGCCGGCGGGTACTACGACGGCGCCCTGGTGGTCGACGGATCTGCCACCGGAGCGCAACGGCTGGATGGCGCGGAACGTCGACCCTTCGACGAGTTGTGCGTCTCGGCGTGGGCGGCGGCCGAGGGTGGCGCCGTGCCGATCGTCGAGGATCCGACCGATGACGTCCACCGGACGGTTGTCGAGGCATGCAGCCTCGTCCGGTGGGTGGCCCGGGCTGCCGAGGCCGCGGGCCCGCAGCCGTCCCGTCTGGCCATCCAGGTGGCCTTGGCGTCCATCGGCAAGATCGACGTGCCCGACATGCGACCCACCACGGTCGACGACATGCAGCTCCGGAGCTCCCAGATTCGCCGTTACGAGTATCCCTGTCGTCACGGTGTCGGCTTCGGCGATTCCGACGGCTGCCTGGTGCCCGTCGGGCCGCCGGTGGTCGTCGACCGGGCCGGCGAAGCGGTGGACGACCTTGAACCGGACCGCCTCCCCTACGGCGAGGTGCAGGTCTTCGTGGCCAACGGTTCCGGCGAGAGCGGTGCGGCCGGGCAGATCACCAGGCTCCTCCGGGGGGTCGGCTATCCGGTCTCGTCGCCGGGCAACGCACGACGGGTCGAGGATTCCACGATCTACTTCCGACCCGGCCACCTCGGCGATGCCCTGGCCGCCCTGGCGTTCGTGCCGTCAGCGTTCAGCGTCGAACAGATGCCCGACGACACGAACTTCGTCACCAGCGCAGGCAAGGATCGCGCCCTGGGCGCCGATCTCGTCATCGTGATCGGTACCGACACCGGCGCCCAGATCCGAGCCAGCGGCTGACGGTCGCACCCGCTGACAGATGGGCCCCCTCCGTTGGACCGAGGTGACTTCGGCCTCGGCCTGGTGGACACGACGGGGGCATCTATCTTCGAGGCATGCGGGCATGGCCGATTCTGGCGATCCTGGTCCTGGGGGTTGGGTGTTCCGAGGACCCACCGGAGCCGCCACGGCCCAGGGCGACGGTGGCTCAGGCGACCACGATCGCTACGACAACTCCGGCCGTCGCACCCGAAGGGTCGGACCGGAGGCCGTTTCCCATTGGGCGGGACGTGGTCATCGATGGCGGATGGTCCCTCGAGGTCTCCAGATCGGCGAGCATCCTCCGCGACACCGTGCAGGGTCGGCCATCAAAGCCCTCCGCCGCCCTCGTCGTCGCTGTCGACCTGGAGATGTCATTCCTCGGACCGGGCGGTGGTTTCGCCATGGAGGCCCTCGACGACCTGAGGGCCGTCGGGCCATCCAGGCGCCTGTACCCCTACTACCGGGGCCACTGTGCCGACGACGACCTCCTCTGGCAACTGGAGTCGATTCTCACCGGTGGCCGGGTCGCCGGCCAGGTCTGCTTCATCGTCGACTCCTCGGATGCCGACGAACTCGTGATGTTCCTCGACGCCTCACCCGACCGGGACGACCGGACCTTCTTCTCCCTCAGATAGCCCCGACCCCCCCCAAGGAGTGTCAGGCGATACGGCCCCGACGGTCGGGAGGGCCGCTGCGGACCATCGCAAGACTCAGGGTCGGACCTCGTAGTAGAGGTTGGTGGGGTCGTCGAGGTCGTGCATGAGGAACCGGGTGAAGCCGGCCTCGGTCGTCATCGACTCGAGCACCGCCGGGTTCATGCCGAGCGTTCCGAGGCCCAGTCCGTCCTCGGACGACATGGCTGACGACATGCACGACGCCACCGACGTCGAGTACATCATGGCCAGCATCGGGTTCCGGAGGTTCCTGGACCACTCGGGCGACGACTTGATCTCCTTGACCAACCATGTGCCCTCCGGCGCGATGGCCGACCGGATGGCCCCCATGGCCAGGTCGGGTCGGGGCATGTCGTGCAGGCAGTCCAACGTCATCATCAGGTCGACGTCGGCCGTGGGCGGAACGTCCTCGCCGCCGGCCAGATGGATGGTCACGTTGTCGACACCCTCGAACCGCTCCCGGGCCACCGACACGGCCCGCTCGGACACGTCGTAGCCCTCGAACGTGCAGTCGGGCCATTCGGCGGCCATCAGCTCGAGGGCCAGACCGGTGCCGCAACCCACGTCCACCACCTTGGCGCCGGCCACCAGCCGGTCGGCCACGCCATCCAGCGCCGGAATCACCTTGGGCACCAGCAGGGCCCGGGCCATGGGCGCCAGCATTGCTTCCACGTGCTGCTCGGACCCCTCACCCTGGCCGTCGTACGTCAGGCCCAGCCCGGTGCGGAACGCCTCGGCCAGCCCGTCGGCCACCTTCGGGCTCCGGAGATGGCTGAACACGCCGCCGGCGTAGGTCGGGGTTCCCTTGCGGGCCAGCACCATGGCGGCCTCGGTCTGCAGCTCGAACGTCTCGCCCTCTTCGCTCACCATGAGCCCGGCCGCCGCCTGGGATCGCAGCCACTCCCGCAGCCAACGTTCGTGCAGCCCGGTGGCGGCCGCCAGGTCGCCCGGGGTCACCGGGCCGGCACCATCCAGCGCCTCGTAGAGACCCAGGCGGACGCCCAGATGGATCATCAGCGACACCGACTCACCCTGCTTGTAGCCCCAGGTGGCCATGGTGTACTGCTTGAGAAGGTCGCCGTCGACGCCCATGTCATCTCTCCCGCTGTCGGCTGATCGTGGGTCGTCAGCCTTCCACGGGAGCCCCGGGCCGGCGAAATCGGCACCGTCGGACCCCCATCGACGGGTCAGTCGTCGGTCTGCACCCAGATGCCCCCGTCGTGCTCCATGCACGGCAGCACCTCGAGGTCGCCCTTGCGGTCCCGGCGACCGTTCACGTTCTGCTTCCAACCCTCGCCGTCCACCCCGAAGCGCCAGAAGTGGGTCAGGCAGACCAGTTCCTCACCGTCCACCGCCCCCTCGTGGGCCAGGTGGGACCACTGGTGCGGACAGCGGGCGTCGGACACGCACGGCACCCCTGAGGCGGTGGCCCACACCACCAGATCGTCGGTGCGGCCGTTCCGGTCGATCGTCGACTCGACAATGCTGCCGGGCGCCGGAACCACATCGGCCACCCGGACCCAGCCCGGTCCCGGCGGCTGCACCGTCACGGATCAGACGTCCAGGTAGCGGGTGACGGCCACCGCGGAGCCGATCATGCCTACCGCACCGCCGATGACCAGCAACCAGATGCTGGTGTCCCAGACGAACCCGTCGGGCACGGCGAAGCCCCGGAACAACGGCACGGCGTCGGACTCCTGGAAGTAGGCCAGCACCTGGTCGTCGACCACGAACAGGGCCGGCACGGCCAGCGCGGCGCCGATCAGCCCGTGGATGGTGCCCTCCAGCATGAACGGGATCCGGATGAACCAGTTGGTCGCACCGACCAGCTTCATCACCTCGATCTCCTGCCGGCGGGCGCCAATGGCGGTGAACACCGTGTTCAGGATGAGCAGGGCCGAGACTCCGACCAGCACCACGGCGGCCACCAGCAGGGCCTGGCTGACCCGGTTGGAGAAGTCCTCGATCTGGCGGATGGCGTCGGTGGCCGTGGCCACCTCCTTCACCCCGGGTTGTTCGCCGAACTGGCGGGCCATCTCGGCCACATTCCCGGCATCCGGGTTGGCCGGCACGATCCGGTAGGACGGCGGCATGACCTCGGCCGTCACGCTCTCCACCAACTCGGGCTTGTCGGCGAACAGTTCCTGGAACTCGACGTACGCCGCTTCCTTGTCGATGTAGGTGTAGCCCGAGATGGCCGGGCTGTCGTCCAACACCTTGCGGATGGCGCCGTCCTGATCGGCCGAGGCGTCGGCCCGCATGAAGACGATGAACTCCACGCCCTCCTGGAACTGGGCGGTGGCCCGGTCGGCCCCCTCCCGGATGAGCAGCGAAGCCCCGACCAGGGACAGCGAGATGGCCACCGTGAGGATGGCCGCCATGGTCAGGCTGAGGTTCCGCCACAGGCTGACGAACGTCTCGCGGATGTAGTACCAGAGTCGCGACAGCACGTCAGCCGACCCGACCCGTCAACGCTGCCGCCCGTCCGGCGGCGCTCACTCGTACACGCCCTGTGACTCGTCACGCCGGATCACGCCACGGTCCAACTCGATGACCCGTCGACGCATCGTGTCGACGATGCCCCGGTCATGGGTGGCCATGACGACCGTGGTGCCGCTGCGGTTGATCCGGTCCAGCAGGCGCATGATCCCCACCGAGGTGGCCGGATCGAGGTTTCCCGTCGGCTCGTCGGCCAGCAGGATCAACGGCCGGTTCACGAAGGCCCGGGCGATGGACACCCGCTGCTGCTCGCCACCGGACAACTCGTCGGGCAGCCGCTCGGACTTGCGGCTGAGGCCCACCAGTTCGAGGATGGCCGGCACCTGGGTACGGATGACCTGACGGGGACGCCCGATCACCTCCAACCCGAAGGCCACGTTCTCGTACACCGTCTTCTTGGGCAGCAGCTTGTAGTCCTGGAAGATGTACCCGATCTGGCGGCGCAGGTACGGCACCCGCCAGGTGCTCATCTCGCCGAGGTCCTTGCCGGCCACCATGATCCGGCCCTCGTCGGCCACCTCTTCACGGTTCAGCAACCGGATGAAGGTCGACTTGCCGGAGCCCGACGGTCCCACGAGGAACACGAACTCGCCCCGCTGGATCTCGGCGGTGGCGTTCTTCAGGGCCACCACGTCACCCTTGAAGACCTTCGAGACGCCCTCGAGGCGGATCATCGACCGTCCTCCGGCCGGGGCGCGGCAGGTCGGATCGTTCGGATCGGCACGGCGCGCACGGTACCAGAGGCACCCTCGCCGATCGGGTCAGTCAGCTGGTGGCGTTGGTCCGGGACCACCGGAGGTATGACTCCATGAAGCCGTCCAGGTCCCCGTCCAGCACGCTGGCCACATCGCCAACCTCGTGCTCGGTGCGGAGGTCCTTGACCATCTGGTACGGCTGCAGCACGTAGGAGCGGATCTGGCTGCCGAAGTCGACGATCAGCTTCTCGCCGCCGATCTGGGCCAACTCGGCGTCACGCTTCTGGCGCTCCAGGTCGAGCAGCCGGGCGGCCAGCATCTGCATGGCCTTGTCCTTGTTCTGGTGCTGGCTGCGTTCGTTCTGGCACGACGTCACGACGCCGGTCGGCAGGTGGGTGATGCGAACCGCCGAGTCGGTCACGTTGACGTGCTGGCCACCGGCACCCGACGACCGGTAGGTGTCGATGCGAAGGTCGGTCTCGTCGATGTCGACCTCGTCGACGATCTCGTCGAAGAAGGGAACGACCTGCAGCGAGGCGAACGCCGTCTGCCGCTTGGCCTCCTTGTTGAACGGCGAGATCCGCACCAGCCGGTGGACACCCCGTTCGGACTGCAGGAGCCCGAAGGCGTAACGGCCACGGACCACGAACTCGACCGAGCTGATGCCGGCCTCGGTGCCTTCCGAGATCGACTCGACCTGCAGGGCGAAGCCCCGTCGGTCGGCCCACCGGGTGTACATGCGCAGCAGGGTCTCGGCCCAGTCCTGGGCATCGGTCCCGCCCGCGCCGGACTGCACCTGGCAGACGGCGTCGCCCTCGTCGTACTGCCCGCTGAACAACGAACGCAGTTCGAGGTCGCCGAACCGGGTGGACAGGGCGGACACGGCCTCGGCGATCTCCCCCTCCAGGCTGTCGTCGGCCTCCTCGTCGGCCATTTCGACCAGCGTCTCGGCATCCTCGATGTCGCCGGTCAGGGCGGCGTGGAGGTCGAGGTCCTCGATGACGGCGGCCAGGTCCTTCTGGACACGTCGACCGCGGTCCTGGTCGTTCCAGAGCTCGGGGTCGGCCATCTCGACTTCCAGCTCGGCTCGCCGTTCAGCCTGCTCGGCGATCCGCAGGTAGCCGCTGGCCTCGTCGAGACGGGTCCTGAGGGCGGCCAGATCGGGGGCGAAGTTCTGCACGTCAGGCTCCGTGACACTGCTTGTACTTGCGCCCCGAACCGCACGGGCACGGGGCGTTCCGGGACGTGTTCTCCCACTCGCTGTTGACCTTGGTGGCCTGGGGTACGGGCGTGGACTCCTCGACCCGGGCCGGGGCACCCGCGGCGGCAGCCACCGCCGCGGCACCGGTCACCGGCCCCTCGGGCCCACTGGTCGTCATCTCCTCGGGCTCACCCGTCTCAGACGCCGCCGTCACCCGGATCCGCATCACGTAGCGCAGGAAGTCCCGGGCGATCAGCCCGTCCAGCTGACTGAACAGCTCGAAGCCCTCGCGCTTCCATTCGGTGGCCGGGTCGCGTTGGCCGAGCGCCCGCAGGTGGATGCCCTCGCGCAGGTGGTCCATCTCGTAGAGGTGCTCGCGCCACCGCTGGTCGATGATGCGCAGCATCACCTGGCGCTCCACCTCCCGCATGGTGTCGACGCCCAACTCGGTTTCGCGGCCCTCGAACACGGCCAGGCCGTCGGCGGTCAGGAGTTCGTAGAGCTCGTCGGTGGATCGGGCCGTGCCCATGGCCTCTGCGCCGTCGCCCAGAGGCCAGTAGCTGTCCAACTCGACCCGCAGGCCGTCGACGTCCCACTCTTCGGGCAGGCCCGAGCCGCAGAAGGCATCGATGGCTCCGTCAACCACGGTCCCCAGCGCCTCGAGAACCTCGTCGCGAAGGTCACCCTCCGCAGACGAATCCTCACCGACCCGGTCCGCAGCCTCGTCGTCACGATCTTCAGGTGACGGGCCGTCGGGTGTCGGGTCGTCAAGCGACGGGTCGTCCGCCGACCGGTTGACCAGCAGTTGGTCACGCCGGCGGTAGATGACGTTGCGCTGCTCGTTCATCACCTCGTCGTACTTCAGGACGTTCTTGCGAACCTCGGCGTTCTTCTGCTCGACGGTCGTCTGGGCCCGCTCGATGGCCTTGGTGACCATCTTGGACTCGATGGCTTCGTCCTCGGGAAGGGCCCGGTCCATGACGCCCCGCATGGTGTCCGAGGCGAACAGGCGCATCAGGTCGTCCTCCAGCGAGAGGTAGAAGCGGCTCTCACCCGGGTCGCCCTGCCGGCCGCTCCGGCCGCGCAACTGGTTGTCGATACGGCGCGATTCGTGGCGCTCGGTACCCAGCACGTACAGGCCACCGTTGGCCCGGACCTGCTCACCGAGGGCCTTGCACTCCGGCTCGTGGCGGGCCAGGAGTTCCGCGTACTTCGCCTCGCCCTTCCGGCTGGTCATCTCCAGTCCGGCCGCCTTCGTCTCGCGCTCCGCCAGGTTCTCCGGATTGCCGCCGAGCACGATGTCCACGCCACGCCCGGCCATGTTGGTGGCCACCGTGACCGCACCGGGGCGCCCAGCCTGGGCGACCACGTCGGCCTCACGGAAGTGCTGCTTGGCGTTGAGCACCTCGTGGTCCACGCCCCGCTTCTCGAGCTCACGCGACAACCGCTCGGAGTTCTCGACGCTGACCGTGCCGACCAACACCGGCTGACCACCGTCGCGGCGCTCCACGATGTCGTCCACCACGGCGTTGAACTTGCCCGCTTCGGACTTGAAGATCAGGTCGCTCTGGTCCAGGCGGGCCAGCGGACGGTTGGTGGGGATGGGCACCACCTGGAGGCCGTAGATGCCGGCCAACTCGGCCGCCTCGGTCTCAGCCGTTCCGGTCATCCCGGCCAACTTGTCGTACAGGCGGAAGTAGTTCTGGAGGGTGATCGTGGCGAGCGTCTGGTTCTCCTCCTTGATCGACACCCCCTCCTTGGCCTCTACGGCCTGGTGGATGCCGTCGGACCAGCGTCGTCCCTCGAGCACCCGACCGGTGAACTCGTCGACGATCCGGACCTCACCGTCCACGACGATGTAGTCCTTGTCGCGCTTGTAGAGCTCCTTGGCCTTGAGGGCCGAATGGAACTGGTGGACCAGGTTGGACGACACCTGGTCGTAGAGGTTCTCGACGCCGAGGGCCGCCTCGACGGCGTGCACCCCGTCCTCGGTGGGGGCGATGATCCCCTTCTCCTCGTCGACCTCGTAGTGGTGTTGGGCGTTCAGGCCCTGGACCACCGCGGCGAACCGCTGGTAGAGCGCGGCGGCCTCGGCGAGCCGACCACTGATGATGAGCGGCGTACGGGCCTCGTCGATGAGGATCGAGTCGACCTCGTCCACGATGCAGAACGCATGCCCACGCTGGGCCTTCTCGGCGCCGGCCATGGCCATGTTGTCGCGCAGATAGTCGAAGCCCAGTTCGTTGTTGGTGCCGTAGGTGATGTCGGCCTCGTAGGCCTCACGCTTGTCGACCCGGTCCCGCACGCCGGGCACCACGAGGCCCACCGACAGCCCCAGCCAACGGTGGATCTGGCCCATCCATTCGGCATCGCGGCTGGCCAGGTAGTCGTTGACGGTGCACAGGTGCACGCCCCGACCGGAAAGGCCGTTGAGGTAGGCGGGCAGCGTGCTGACCAGCGTCTTGCCCTCACCCGTTCGCATCTCGGCCACCCAGCCGAGGTGCAGGGCCATCCCGCCCATCATCTGGACGTCGTAGTGCCGCTGTCCGATGACCCGCCACGAGGCTTCGCGCACCACGGCGAACGCCTCCACCAGGAGATCGTCCAGGCTCTCACCGTTGTCGTACCGCTGGCGGAACTCAGCCGTGCGGGCCCGGAGCGCATCGTCGGAGAGCGCGGCGGTGGCATCACCGAGCGCGTTGATGTCCGGAACAATGGCCTCGAGGGCCTTTACCTTGCGACCTTCACCGCTGCGCAGGACGCGCGAGAACACACTCATGGTTCGATGAGGCTACCGGTCGGGTGCCGCTGGTCAGGGGGTGACGGCGGGCCGCAGGAGGCCCATTTCGGCGAGGCGGGGTGCGGCGTCGTCGACCCCGGTGCCGAGGATGGCGGCCAACGCCTGCAGGTCGTCCCCGCGGATGGTCAGGACCCTTCCGTTGAAGTCCTGACGCTTGACCTGGATGATGCCGAGATAGCGCCGGATGAGCTCCACCTCGGGGCCCGAGGCGTCGACCATGGCGATCAGGTCGATGACCACCTTCTGGCCGGGAACCCACGCCGGCGGTTCGTCGCCCGCCGATTCGACCTGGACCTCACCCAACGCCGCCGGGAGCAGTTGGTCGACGGGTACGTCGTAGAACTCGGCCAGACGGTGGAGACGGGGCACCGAGACGGCCCGCTCACCTCGCTCATAGGCACCCAGTACCGACGCCTTAAACTCGGACTCGGAGCGGGCCTCCACGTCCTGAAGGGAAAGCCGCTTCTGGCGTCGGATCACCCGGATGCGTTCACCGAGGCGGATGCTGTAGTCGTCGTCGGACACCGACGGGTTCGCCCCGGAGGCGTTGGAACGGGAGTAGGGGTCGGCCACGGGTGGTGACGGTAGCGACCGCGCTCAGTGGTTTGCAATGCCCGGTCAGATCCGGCCGTCCCGTAGTGCGGTGAGCAGCGCCCCGGCCGCGATGGCCGCCGTCTCGGCCCGTAGCACCGTTCGTCCCAGGCCCACCGTCCGGTGGCCGACCAGTTCGTCGGCGGTCCAACCGCCCTCCGGTCCGACCAGCAGCGTCCGGATCGACCCGTCCAGCGGATCACCACCGGGCTCAGCCACCGCCAACCCATCGGACGCTGCTAGGTGCCGGGCCGCCGAGACCTCTTCGATTTCGGGCAACCACACGCGTCGTGACTGCATGGCGGCCTCGCGGGCCACCCGTCGGAATCGCTCCACCTGGGCACCCGCCTTGGCGGCGTCCCACCGCACCACCGACCGCTCGGCGGTGAGCGGGAGAATCCGGTCCACCCCGAGTTCGGTCAACTTCTGGACCACCAGCTCGGGCCGTCCGCCCTTGATGAGGGCGAAACCCACGGCCACCGGCGACCCGGCCTCCGGCACCTCGACCACGTCAGCGGTCGGTTCGGGCTCGGCGTCGGAGCGGAATACCGCCGGGCTCCAACGGCCCGCGCCGTCCCCCATGGTGATCGGGTCGCCGTCGCGCAGTCGCAGCACCCGGGCCAGGTGGTGGCGGTCGTCGTCGCCCAGCACCGGCATCGACGGATCAGCCACGAACACATGGGGGCCACCGCGGCCGTCGGGGGTCTCGTCCACCGGTAGCCCCGGACCTACCGGAACGCCGAACGGATCCTGGAGATCAGGCCCTCGTCGGCGTCGGCCACCACCTCGCCGCGCTCGTCGGCCAGGGCCCGCAGCAGACCCTCGGCCTCCTCGCTGAGGTCGGTCGGCGTGTCCACGTGCAACTCCACCACCAGGTCACCGCGACCACGGCCCTGCAGATGGGGTACGCCCCGGCCCCGGAACCGGAAGACCTCACCGGTCGACGTTCCGCTGGGAACGACCAGTTCCTCGACCCCGTCGAGGGTCTCGTAGTCGAGCACCACCCCGAGGGCGGCCTGGGTCATCGGCAGGTGGAGCCGGTGGAGCAGATCGACGCCGTGGCGCTCGAACACCGGGTGTGATCGCACCCGCACCCGTACGTACAGATCGCCAGCCGGGCCGCCACGGGGTCCCACTGCGCCACGGCCGGTCAGCCGCAGGGTGGTTCCCTCGTCGACACCCGCCCTTACCTGGACGGCGAACGACCGCTCCTCGACGCTTCGGCCCTCACCACCGCAGGCCCCACACGGATCGGGGATGACCTGCCCGCGACCCGAACACGTCGGGCATGCCGCGCTGGTCACCATCTGGCCCAACACCGACTGTCGAACCCTCTGGACCTGTCCGGCGCCATTGCATCCGCTGCACGTCTCGGGGCCCGAGCCCGGAGCGGCGCCCGTGGCCTCGCAGTCCTCGCAGACCACGGCGGTCCGGACCGAGACCTCGGCCTCGGTGCCGAACACCGCTTCCTCGAAGTCGACCTCCAGAACGGTCTCGAGGTCCTCGCCGGGCGTCGGACCAGCACGACGCCGCCCTCCCCCGCCGAAGCCGCCGCCACCGAACGGCGAGCCGGAGCCACCGAAAAAGGATTCGAAGATGTCACCGAAACCGGCGAACGGGTCACCCGGTCCGGCCGAACCGGTGTGGCCGAAGCGGTCGAACCGGTCGCGACGCTCGGGATCGGACAGCACCTCGTAGGCGGCAGCCACCGCCTTGAACTCCGCCTCGGCCGCCCCGGCGTCACCGCCGTGGTTGGCGTCGGGATGGTGTTCACGGGCCAGCCGTCGATAGGCCTTCTTGATCTCGTCGCCCGAGGCGTCCCGGGACACACCCAGGACGTCGTACGGATCGCGTTCGGTCATGTCCCGTGTTCTCCGCTCAGCCTTCGGTCAGGCGATCGCCGAGACGCCGCCCGACGACGGCCACCGTGGCCAGGGCCTGTGAATAGTCCATGCGGGTCGGGCCCAGCACACCGATCGAGCCGGCGGTCTCGCCGTCGATCTCGTAGGGCGCCACGACCAGCGAGCAGTCGGCGAGGGGCTCGATCCCGGTCTCGGTGCCGATGGCCACGCTCATGCCCCGATCGATGACGTCGCGGATCATGGTCACCACGATGAACTGCCGTTCCAGGACGTCCAGCACCTGACGGACCCGCTCGACCTCGCCGAACGCCGATGCCACCCGGGACGTGCCACCCACGAAGGCCCGCTCACCCGCCTCGGTCCGTGCCTCCAGTATTCCGCTGACCACCGCCAGCACGGCGTCGACCTTGTCGTCGCCGGTCACCGGCGTGCCGGGCACGGCCGACAGGCTGTGTCCGATGAGGGCCGCCGACAGGTGGGCGGCCGCGATGGCCAACGTGGCCTCCGACGGATCCTCCGAGGGTCCCGTCAGTTCGAGGGTGTGCTTCTCCACCGTTCCGTTGGCCATGACCAGCACCAGCAGGGCCAGATCACGGGTCAGGCCGACCACCTGGACCGACCGGACCTCCTGGTGGTCGCGATCGGGGGCCAACACGACCGCTGCACTTCCGGTGAGGTCCGACAGCAGGCTGCTGGTGTCGGCCAGCATCTGTTCCATCTCCCGGTGCGAGCGGCGGAAGAACGCCTGGACCTGCTCACGGTCCGCAGCATCCAGGGGGCCGGGTCCGTCCATGCGGTCGACGAAGAAGCGGTAGGCCTTCTCGGTGGGCACCCGGCCCGCCGATGTGTGGGGCTGCACGAGGTAACCCTGCTCCTCGAGGTTGGCCAACTCGTTGCGGACGGTGGCCGCCGAGACCCCGACGTCACCGGAGCCGGCGATGCGCGCCGAGCCGACGGGCTGCGCGGTGTCGATGTACTCCTCGACCACCGCGCTCAGGATTGCCGCCTTCCGGTCCTCCAACACGGGTCAGATGCTACCGGCGGGGTTCGCGGTGGACCGTGGGGGTCCCTCCCAGGTCGGGGCAGGAGAACGGGTCACTCGTCGAGCTTGAGGGCCGAGATGAAGGCTTCCTGGGGCACGTCGACGCGTCCGATGGACTTCATCTTCTTCTTGCCCTCCTTCTGCTTCTCCAGCAACTTGCGCTTCCTGGTGATGTCGCCGCCGTAGAGCTTGGCCGTAACGTCCTTGCGGAAGGCCCGCACGGTCTGACGGGCGATGATCCGACCGCCGATGGCCGCCTGGATGGGCACCTCGAACTGCTGGCGCGGAATGAGTTCCTTGAGCTTGGACGTCATCTTCCGGCCGTAGACGTCGGCGTTGTCCCGGTGCACGACCGCCGAGAAGGCGTCGACCGGTTCGCCGTGCAGGAGGATGTCGACCTTGACCAGGTCGGACTTCCGGTAGCCCTCCGGCTCGTAGTCGAGGCTGGCGTAACCCTGGGTGCGACTCTTCATCTGGTCGAAGAAGTCGATGACCACCTCGGCCAACGGCAGGTGGTACTTGATCTCGACCCGTTCGGGCGACAGGTAGGTGATGCCATCCAGCTCGCCACGACGCTCCTGACAGAGCTCCATGAGGGCCCCGGTGAAGGCGGTCGGCGTGATGACGTGGGCCAGCAGGAACGGTTCCTCGATGTCGGCGATCTCGCCGGCCGGCGGCAGGTCGCACGGATTGTCGATCTCTTCCACATCGCCGTTGGTACGGATCACCCGGTATTCCACCGAGGGGGCCGTGGTGATGAGGCTCAAGCCGAACTCCCGTTCCAGCCGTTCGCGCACGATCTCCATGTGGAGCAGGCCGAGGAAGCCGCACCGGAAACCGAACCCGAGGGCCCCGGAGGTCTCGGGCTCGTAGGTGAAGCTGGAGTCGTTGAGGCGCAGCTTCTCGAGGGCGTCCCGTAGGTCGTTGAACTCGTCGCCGTCGATCGGGTACAGGCCGCTGAACACCATGGGCTGGGGTTCGCGGTAGCCCTCGAGGGCCTCGTCGGATCCGTTCCGACTGGTGGTGACCGTCTCACCTGATCGGGCCTCGCCGACGTCCTTGATCCCGGCCAGCAGGTAGCCCACCTCGCCCGGACCCAGTTCGGTCACCGGGGTCAGGTCGGGTCGTCGGACACCGATCTCGTCGGCCACGTGGACGGCGTTGGCCTGCATGAAGCGCAGCGACGTGTCGGCCGGGAGACGTCCGTTGACCACCCGGATGGACGAAACCACGCCCCGGTACTGGTCGAAGTGGCTGTCGAAGACCAGGGCCTGGAGCGGTGCGTCCGGATCACCGACCGGCGCCGGCGTTCGGTCAACCACCGCGTCGAGCAGTTCGGCGACACCCTGACCGGTCTTGGCGCTGATGTGTAGGATCTCCTCGGCGGGGATGCCCAGCACCTGCTCGATCTCCTCGGCGTACCGGTCCGGCTCGGCGGCCGGAAGGTCGATCTTGTTGAGGGCGGCCACGATCTCCAGGTCGTTCTCGAGCGCCAGGTAGCAGTTGGCCAGCGTCTGGGCCTCGATCCCCTGAGCGGCGTCGACCACCAGGATCACGCCCTCGCACGCCGCCAACGACCGGCTCACCTCGTAGCCGAAGTCGACGTGTCCCGGGGTGTCGATCAGGTTGATGACCGCGTCGCCCCAGTCCAGGCGGACGCTCTGCAACTTGATGGTGATGCCCCGTTCGCGCTCCAGGTCCATCGAGTCGAGGTACTGGGCCCGCATCTCACGGGGGTCGACGGCACCGCACAGCTCCAACATGCGATCGGCGAGGGTGGACTTGCCGTGATCGATGTGGGCGATGATCGACGTGTTGCGCAGCCGCGAGAGATCCATTCCGCCGATGACGGTACCGGCGACCGGGCCTGCCTCTCCGGTCCTCTCTGGTGACATTCGTCCGCGGGCAGGCGCCCGTGGGCAGGCGTCACGCGACGGAACGGACCGATCGACCGACGTCACCGGTAGAATCATGTTCCGTGTCGGCCCGAGGGCTGCGTCCCCGGCCCGGCCCCGTCAACCGACGGACCCCCGATCGAGAACACCGAAGGACCACGCCCGTGGCGAACATCAAGAGCCAGATCAAGCGGAACCGTCAGAGCGAGAAGGCCCGCCAGCGCAACCGCGCCGTGCGTACCGAGCTCAAGACCCGCATCCGCAAGGCCGAGGAGGCCGCCGAGTCCGGCGAGAACGCCGCCGAGGCTGCCGCCGAGGCCATGAAGCGGATCGACAAGGCCGTGGCCCATGGCGTGCTGCACGCCAACACCGCGTCTCGTCGCAAGGCCCGGCTGCAGAAGCGCCTCAACTCGCTCTCCAGCTGACCCTCGCCGGCCCGCCTCTCCGCCGAGCGGGATCAGGGCTCAGGGCTCAGGGCTCAGGGTCGGGACAGGCTCGCCAGTCGGGCCACCAGTACCTCCACCACCAGTTCCTGGGGCCACGCTGAGCGTCCCCGCAGGTCCAGGTCCGCTCCGGCCAGCAGTCTCATGGCCCGGGCGATCCGCTCGCCGCCCAACTTTCGACTGGTGGCCAGCGCCTTCTTGGCCGGAAAGCCCTTGACCCCGAGTGCGTCGGCCGCACCGGCCTGATCCCGGATTCCCGATCCGTCGAGCCGGAGCAACCGCCCGTAGTGGCCGTGCAACGCCGCGGTCACGGCCAACGGATGCCGCCCGCCGGCCGCCAGCATCCGGGACAGGCAGTCCAGAGCCTTGGGAACGTCGCCGTTGTCGATGGCGTCGGTCAGGTCCCATGGGGCGACGTCGCCGCCCGCCCCGAGGAACGGTTCCACGTCGGCCGCCGACACCTCGGCTCCCGGACCGAACACCGCGGCGAGGGTCTCCAGCAGGGGCACCACCGCGGCACGATCCTCACCCAGCCGACGGGCCACCAGCGCCCGGGCCGGGCGATCCAGATCGACGGGGCCGGCCGCGATGCGGTCGTCCAACCACTGGTCGGCCTCGCGGCCACGCCCGACCGCGGTCTTGTGCACCTGACCTCCGGCCGCCTTGATGGCCTCGGCCAACGACTTGGGGATCGGGTTGAGGCGTTGTTGGGCCGGGGCCACCCCCTTCTCCCAGACCACGATGAGGGCCGTCGAGTCCAGCGGGTCGGCCAGGTAGCCGACGAGCGGAGCCACCGACTCCTTGTCGCTGAACCGACCCAGGTGGCGACCGACCACCACCCGGCGACCGGTCAGGAACGGCGGAGTCTGGGCGGCGTCCACCAGACGGGCCACCTCGAAGCCGCTCTCGGTGCGGTACTCCTCTTCGGTGAGTTCCTCCAGGGCCAGGGAACGATCCTCGCCGTCGAGCGCCGCGTCGACCGCGGCCCGGACGGCTTCGGTCACCAGGGCGTCATCGTCGCCGGTGATGAGCACGATGGTCGGAACGCTCATGCCATCACCTCGGCCATCACATCGGCCACCCGGCGTGCGCCCCGCACGTCATGAGCCCGGAGGATCCGGCAGCCACCGGCGATGCCCAGCGCGTGGGCCGCCCACGATGCCTCGACCCGATCCTCCAGACCGCTGTCGGTGACCTCGCCCAGGAAACCCTTGTTGGATGCCGACAGCAGGATGGGGTGTCCCAGCCTCGCCAGGTCGTCAGACCGTCGCAGCAGTTCGGTCGACATCTCCGGCGTCTTACCCAGGTCCAGGCCGGCGTCCACGATGATCCGCTCATCGGGAATGCGGGCGTCCTTGGCCCAGCGGACCCGTTCGGCCAGGAACTCCCGGACCTCGGCCACCACGTCGACGTAGCTCGGCGTCGGGTCGGGGATCCTCGGACCGATCCGCACATGGGTGGCCACCACGGCCGCTCCGTGTCGGGCACACGCCGGCAGGAACGTCGGGTCGGCGAAGCCGCTGATGTCGTTGCCCACCGACGCTCCGGCCTCCATGGCCGCGTCGGCCACGCTCCCCCGGAACGTGTCCACGGCGATCGGCAGGTCGAATCGGGCGCTCAGGGCGGCAACGGCCGGGACCACACGATCCATCTCCTCGGCCTCGGTGACCTCGGGGCCGGGACCCGCCTTGGAGCCCCCGACGTCGAGGAAGTCGGCACCGTCGGCCACGTGGGCCTCGGCCAGTCGGAGGAAGTCGTCGAAGTCCCAGAACCGGCCGCGATCCCAGAACGAATCCGGGGTCCGGTTCAGGATTCCCATGACGAGTGACCGGTGGGTGCAGTCGTACCGGTGGTCGGGGCCCAACTCGACGATCACCCGGCCGACGGTACACCGACCCGCCGATCCACCCGCCGAACCAAGAGCCTCCCCGAGCGCCGGTGGACCACCCAGGTCGTGCCGCCCACCTGCACGCGCTGCCCGTCGACGGGTTGGAGGGCGCTCACCGAGCCCGTCGGACCCCATCGGAGGTGCGGGCCGAACCGGCCGGTCAACGCATCAGCCTGGCCGGCCGGGACCGGTTCCCGAAAGACCACCAGGAGCAGATCGTCCACGCCGCGCCGACGAAGCTCGGCCAGGAGTCGCTGGCTACCCATCGAACGGTCGACCACCACCACCGAACCATCGGGTCCCCCACCCAGCACACGCACCCCGTCGGACGCCTCCCACCCGGCCGGGACCCGGGGCGTGTTGGTCCTGTGCATCATCCTT
>JAAZXY010000040.1 GCA_014239855.1 Acidimicrobiales bacterium
GAGGCCGGAATGACCGGCGAAGGGACCAGAGCACGGGGTGACGCTAGGGGACCGGTCGGGGGCGACGGCACACGATCGTCACGAAAAGCAGAAAAATCCTCGGAGCAACCAGAAGTTGTCCGTTGATTTGCGGGACTACCGCGATCCTAGAATTGCTGCTCCTCGGTGGAGCCCTCCAAGGCCAGCGTCGAAGCTGTGCCGCCAGAGATGACGGTCGCCACGTCGTCGAAGTAGCCCGCCCCAACCTCGCGCTGGTGTCGGGTCGCCGTGTAGCCGTCGCCCTCCATCCCGAACTCGGCTTGCTGCAACTGCACGTAGGCCGTCATGTCTGATTCCGTGTAACCGCGGGCCAACTCAAAGGCCGAGGAGTTCAGTGCGTGCCAGCCGGCCAGGGTGATGAACTGGAACTTGTAGCCCATCTTCCCGAGCTCGCTCTGGAACTTGGCGATCGTCTCGTCGTCGAGCGCCGACTTCCAGTTGAAGGAAGGCGAGCAGTTGTAGGCCAGCATCTTCCCGGGGAACTGGGCGTGCACGGCATCGGCGAACTCCTTGGCCTGGTCGAGGTCCGGCGTGCCGGTCTCGCACCAGATCAGATCGGAGTACGGGGCGTAGGCCAACGCGCGGGAGATGGGCGTGGCCATTCCCGGCTCGGTCCCGAAGAAGCCCTCGGCGGTCCGCTCACCGTTCAGGAACGGCTTGTCCCGGTCGTCGACGTCGCTGGTGATGAGGTTGGCGGCCAGGGCGTCGGTCCGGGCGATGAGGATCGACGGGACACCGAGGACGTCGGCGGCCAGACGGGCCGCGGTCAGGGTCCGCACGTGCTGCTGGGTCGGGATCAGCACCTTGCCGCCCATGTGGCCGCACTTCTTCTCCGAGGCCAGCTGGTCCTCGAAGTGCACGCCGGCCGCACCGGCCCGCAGCATCCGCTTCATGAGCTCGTAGACGTTCAGGGCGCCACCGAAGCCGGCCTCGGCGTCGGCCACGATCGGGACCATCCAGTCCCGCAGCATCTCGCCCTTGTTCTCGGACCATTCGATCTGGTCGGCACGACGCAGGGCGTTGTTGAGGCGCTCGACGACGGCCGGAACCGAGTTGACCGGGTAGAGGCTCTGGTCCGGGTACACCTGACCGGCGAGGTTGGCGTCGCCGGCCACCTGCCAGCCCGAGAGGTACAGCGCCGGAAGGCCGCCCTTGACGTACTGGATGGCCTGGCCACCGGTCATGGCACCCAGTGCATGGACGTAGTCCGTGTCGTGCATCTTCTCCCACAGCACCTCGGCACCGTGGCGGGCGATCGAGCACTCGGGAAGGAACGAGCCGCGCAGACGGACGACATCGGCCGCCGAGTAGTCACGGACGGTGTCCTTCCATCGCGGGTTCTCGGCCCAGTCTTTCTCGAGGGCTGCAACCTGATCGTCGAAGGTGTTTCGCATCGCTGTCTCGCTTTCGTGGTGGACCTTCGGCGGACGCCGGGATCCGATCGGGGGATTTGGGTAAGAGGGTGCCCGGAGGCGCCTGTCCGTCAGTGAGCGTCCGTCAGTCGAGGAGTTCGTAGGCGGGCAGGGTGAGGAACTCGATGAACTCCGAGGACAGGGAGACCTGCTCGAAGACCGATCGGGCCTCGTCGAACGGCAGCGCGGCGAATGCCTCGCTGCCGAGATCGTCGGCGATGACGGCCATCTGGGCGTCAATCGTGGAACGGACCAGGTCGGTGGTCACCGTGGTGCCGTCCTCCAGGGTGCGGGCGTGGCGGATCCACTGCCAGATCTGTGCCCGGCTGATCTCGGCGGTGGCCGCGTCCTCCATCAGGTTGTGGATGGCCGCCGCACCGCTTCCCGACAGCCACGAGGCGAGGTAGCGGAGGCCGACGTACACGTTGGTCTCGAGGCCGGCCCGGGTGATCTGGCCGCCGGTCTCATCGACCGAGAGCAGGTCGTCGGCGGTGACCCGCACGTCGGGGCGCTGGCGATCCACCTGGTTGAGGCCCTGGCCGAGGATGGCGTTGAACTCGACTTCGGCCACCGTGACCAGATCGGGGTGGGCCACCCACGTGCCGTCGCAGCCGTCGTTGGCCTCGCGCCGCTTGTCTTCCTTCACCTTGGTGAGGGCCTGGGCGGTGACCTCGGGGTCGCGTCGGTTGGGGATGAAGGCCGCCATGCCACCGATGGCGTGGGCGCCCCGCTTGTGGCAGGTGGCCACCATCAGCTCGGTGTAGGCCCTCATGAAGGGCGTCGTCATGGTCACGTCGGCCCGGTCGGGCAGGACGAACGCCGGATCGGCGTTGAACTTCTTGGCCACCGAGAAGATGTAGTCCCAGCGGCCGGCGTTCAGGCCCGCCGAGTGCTCGCGCAGCTCGTAGAGGATCTCGTCCATCTCGAAGGCCGCGGTGATCGTCTCGATGAGCACGGTGGCCTTGACCGAACCGCGGGGCACGCCGAGGGCATCCTGTGCGTGGCAGAACACGTCGTTCCAGAGCCGGGCCTCGTGGTGGTTCTCGAGCTTGGGAAGGTAGAAGTACGGGGCCGTTCCCCGGTCCAGGGCCTCGCGGACGTTGTGGAAGAAGACGAGGCCGAAGTCGACGAGGCTGGCCGCTGCCGGGCGACCGTCGACCTGTACGTGGCGCTCGGGAAGGTGCCAACCGCGGGGCCGGATGACCAGCGTGGCGATCTCATCGTTGATGGCGTAGCTCTTGCCGTCGCGGCGAAGGGTGAGGTCACGGCGGATGGCGTCACGCACGTTGACCTGACCGTTGAGCATGTTGTCCCAGGTCGGGGAGCTGGAATCCTCGAAGTCGGCCATGAACACCCGGGCACCGGAGTTCAGGGCGTTGATCATCATCTTGCGCTCGGGCGGACCGGTGATCTCGACGCGACGGTCGAGCAGGTCCTTGGGAGGCGGCGAAACCGTCCACGTGCCGGAGCGGATCTCGGCGGTCTCGGGGAGGAAGTCGGGTCGCAGACCGGTGTCGAACTTCTCCTGACGGATGCGCCGGCTCCTGAGCAGCTCGATGCGTCGGTCCCGGAACGTCCGGACGAGGTCGGCTACGAAGGCGGTGGCTTCCGGCGTGAAGATCTCGTCACGGAGTTCGTGCTCGCTGATCTCGATGCCGTCCAGGCTGGTCATGGAAGCTCCCTTCCGGGCTCGTGCCGCTGCTGGTACGTCTCGGTGCCATGAGTATTGGCGATCTTCCGGGCTTGAGTGGCCCCGGAGCGTGGGGAAGATCCCTCAGGCTGTCCATCAGGCCGAAAAAGTGAGAGAGTTCGGGTGGTTCGGTTCCGAAAGCCGGACTCATTGGACAGAACGTCCGGCCAGAAGCCGACCGGGAGCCGGTCAGAGGGGAGTCAGTTGTGGGTACCCAGGCTTTCGATCCGGCGGTGCTCGGCCACCGGCTCCGCCACCTCCGCCGGGAAGCCGACCTCACGCTGGCCGTGCTGGGCGAGCGCATCGGGCGCCCGGCCTCCTACCTCTCCCAGGTCGAGAACGGCCGGATCGAACCCAAGCTCGGAGTGCTCGGAGAGTTGGCCGATGCCCTCGGGTGCACCACGGTCGACCTGCTGGACCCGACGCCACCGAGCCGCCGCGCCGCGCTGGAGTTGGAGTTGGACCGCTACCAGAGCGGCCCGTGGCGGACCACGCTCGAGTTGCCGGAGCTCCGGGCGGGTGCCCGGCTCGACGACGACGTCCTGGAGACATTGGTCGGCCTGTACCGGGCGCTGCCCGACGTGGAGGTGAGTCGGTCAGGTCTGGCCAATCTCGAGGCGGGGGACCGGGCCCGGATGGCCAACATCGCGTTGCGAACCGAGATGCGGGCCCGCGACAACTACTTCGAGGAGATCGAACAGCGAGCCGCCGAGGATCTGGCCGCCGCCGGTTACGGAGGCGAGGGGCCACCCACCGAGAAGGACATGGTCGACCTGGCTGCCCACCATGGCTTCACCGTGGAACGGGTCAAGGGAATGCCGCGTACCGCCCGGTCGGTGACCGATACCCGGCGCCGGGTCATCTACATCCCTCAGCGCGACGACCTGAGCGTGCGTGCCGCCCGTTCGGTGGTGCTCCAGACCCTCGGCCACTTCGCCCTCGAGCACGCCGAGACCACCGACTTCGAGGGCTATCTTCGGCAGCGGATCGAGTCCAACTACTACGCGGCCGCCACGCTGGTCCCTGAACAGGCGGCGGTGGGATTCCTGACCGGGGCCAAGGACGGCCAGGACCTGTCGATCGAGGACCTCAAGGAGCGCTACTACGTCTCCTACGAGATGGCCGCTCACCGGTTCACCAACCTGGCCACCCGGCATCTCGGTATGTCGGTGCACTTCATCCGGACCGATCCGGAGGGCACGATCACCAAGGCCTACGAGAACGACGGCCTTCGCTTTCCCGCCGATCCCGACGGGGGGCTCGAGGGGGCCCGCCTCGGTCGACAGTGGGGGGCCCGACAGGCATGGGACGGGTCGGACCTCCTCCACTACCAGCACACATCCGTCGACGCCGGTGATTTCTGGTGCGTGACGTACGTGGAGAACGCCACCGAGCGCACCCCGTACGCGGTGACCCTCGGATGTCGGGCCGCGGACGCCGGGTTCTTCCGGGGTGGAGACACGCTGCGGCGGGTCAACGCCACCGGTGAGGACGATCAGGCCGAACCCGATCTGCTGCGGCGTTGGGACGGGGTGGCCTGGCCATCAGCATCGGAACGCAGCTTCGTGCTGACCGCCCTCCCGTCGTCGTCCAGGGAGTTCTCGCCGTTTCCGGGCATCGACCTTCTCGACGTCTACCGGTTCCTGGATCGGCAGGGCGGATCCCCGCCTGCCACTTCATGAACGGCTACTTCGTGAACGGTTCTCCGGCCTCGTGCCGACGACGGACCTCCGCCGCGTAGTTCCCGAGGTCGACGGTTCGGACCACTGCTGGATCGCGCACCGTGCCGGTGTGGGTGACGAAGCGTTCGCCGTCCCATCGGTGGAGTTGAAAGGCCGGCGGCTCGTCGATGGCCGCGGCCCGGTCGGGATGCAGGTCGAGGTTCAGTTGGTTGCCGGTCGATGGGCAGGTCGAGACGAGGGTCGTGCCGATGGTCGTCTGGATGGGCCGGTGGAGGTGGCCGGTCACCAGAAGGCGGACGTGCGGGTGGCGTTCGATGGTGGCTCGGAGGCGGTCGGCGTCGGACACCCCGGCCTGGTCCATGAACACCAGGCCCGTCTCGAACGGCGGGAAGTGGGTGAACACCAGGGTGGGTCGGTCATCGGCCGACAACGCCTCCTCCAACCATTCCTCACGGACGGGGTCGAAGCAGCCGTCGTGTCGGCCGGGAAGGCTGGTGTCGAGCCCGACGAGGCGTACGGGGTACCGGTCCACCACGTAGCTGCAGTGGTCGTCGGCCAGGTTCGCCGAGGGGTCGGCGGGGAGCAGGTCGGCGAAGGCCAGACGGAAGGCCGGACCCTCGTCGTGGTTGCCGGGCAGCGGGACGATCCGTTCGGCGATGGGAGCCAGGGTGTCACGGAGGGTGGCGTACTGGGCAGGTGTGCCGTCATCGGTCAGATCGCCGGTGGCCAGGATCACGTCGGGAGCGGGCTCGAGGGCCAACAGGTGGGAGACCACACGACCGAGCGTCTCGGTGGTGTCGACGAGCCGGCCGAAGGCACTGTCGTGGTCCCGGATGTGGCAGTCCGATATCTGGGCGATCAGCACGGTTCGGAGAATAGGTCAGCACGGTGACTCCCGGGGCGGCCTCTCTCTCCCCTGAAGGGGGAGAAGAGAGAGGCCGTCCCCGAGAGCCGGTGGCGGTGGTGAGAAAATGCTGGGAGAAACAATGGGCGAGAATCACGACATGGTGGACGAGGACTTTGCGGACGAGTCGGGCCGGTTGGGTTTGGCGGACGACCTGGCGGTCGGTCTGGTCGGGCCGACCCGACGGTCCTACTGGGTGGTGGAGGGTCGGCTGGCGGCCGGTGCCTACCCGGGCAAGGCGGGACGGGGCGACCGTGAGCACGTGCCGGAGGTGCTGGAGCAGTTGCTGAACGCCGGGATCGACACGTTCGTGAACCTGACCCAGGACGATCCCTCCGTGTTCCCGCACGGCACCGACATCCACCTGACCCGCTACCACCGGGCTGTCGACGGTCGGGCCGAGGTGTTGGCCTGTCCCATTCCGGACATGGGCGTGCCGTACGGGGGTGAAGAAGAGTTGGTCGGGATTCTCGACGTGCTGGACGAGGCGTTGGCCGCCGGAGGAAACGCCTATGTCCACTGTTGGGGTGGCCTGGGCCGCACCGGCACGGTCGTGGGCTGCTGGCTGGCCCGCCACGGCTACGGCCACGGCGGCGAGGTCCTGTCCATGCTTGATGACCTCCGACTCGGTGACCTCGATGCCGGAGACCGGTCCTCGCCGCAGGCCCCCGATCAGGTGGCGATGGTCGTCGGCTGGGAGGCCGGCCGATGACCGGCCCGACGAACGATCCCGTGACCGAGGGACCTGATGACGGGCTGGTCGACAGGCTGGTTGACAGGGCAGTGGGCGCCGTGCTCGGTTCGGCGTGCGGGGATGCCCTGGGTGCCGGATACGAGTTCACCAACCCCGGTCCCGACGCGGCGATCGGCATGGTGGGGGGAGGGGTATTCGGTTGGGCGCCGGGGGAGTGGACCGACGACACCCAGATGGCCCTCGGGATCCTCGACGTGCTGGCTGAGCGGGGTGGCCCCACAGATGGAGACCCGGTGGACATCGAGGCGATCGGGGCGAACTTCCTGGCATGGGCGGCTTCTGGGCCGGCCGACATCGGAAACCAGACCTCGGCCGTTCTGTACTCCACGGACGACCCGACGGAACTGCCAGCGGTGGCCGCGGCGTATCAGGAAGGTGCCGGGAACAGCATCGGCAACGGCGGCCTCATGCGGACCGCTCCAGTGGCTCTGGCCGGGCCCGGCGACCGGGTAATGGTGGCCACCCTGGCGGCCGACGTGACGGTGCTCACCCATGCCCATGCCAACTCGGTGGCCGCCTGTGTGCTGTGGTCCGAGGCCATCCGGCGAGCCGTGGTCGAAGCTGAACCGGACGTGCCGTTCGACTTCGTCGCCTGCATGCGGGACGGCCTGGATCTGGTGGTCGCCGAGCGACGTGACCGCTGGCGGGTCTTGATCGACGCGGCGGTCGATGGCCCCCCGGCGATCTTCAACCCGAACGGTTGGGTGGTGACCGCCTTCCAGGCGGCCCTCTCGGCCATCGTCCACACGCCGGTGCCCGACGAGGAACCGTCGAGGCATCTGGTCGACGCGCTGGAGGCCGCGGTGCGGATCGGCCACGACACCGACACGGTGGCGGCCATCGCCGGGGGCCTGCTGGGCGCCCGCTGGGGAGCGTCGGCGATTCCCGACGACTGGCGCTCGCTGCTCCACGGGAGCCGACACGCCGGCGAGCCGGTCGTCGACGCGGTCGGCCTGGAGGCCCTGGTCCGAGGTGCTCTGGGAGGTTGATCCCCACCATTCCAAGGATCTCGGGAGGCTGTCACACCCGACTCCTATCTTGTAGGCATGACAGAAAAGGAATATGCCAATCCCGCCGGAGATGATCCCGGCACCCACGTCGACCCGATGGATCCCGCCGTCTGGTGGCGCCGACCGTGCGAGGTCGACGACCGCCTGTACGTCTGCGGTGACCTCCCTAGCGACCCCGAGGGATTCCAGCGGGTCCTGGGCGAGTGGTTCGACGTGGGCATCACCCACATCGTCGACGTTCGCAGCGAGTGGAGTGACGCCGACCGGGTGGCTGCCGTCGCCCCTGAGGTGACCTACGTCTGGTTGGGAACCCACGATGACGGGGGGATCCAGGAGGCGGCCTGGTTCGATGCCGGCGTCGACGCCATCACCATGGGCCTGGCCGATCCCACCGCCCGGGTCCTGGTCCACTGCCACATGGGCGTCAACCGGGCCCCGTCGTTGGCCTACGCGGCCATGCTCGAGCTGGGCAGGGGCGTCGAGGAGGCCCTCGAGGCCATCCGGGCGGCCCGCCCCATCGCAGCGATCGCCTACGCGGCGGATGCCGTGCGGTGGTTCGGCGAACACCGGTCCATGGACCGGGAGGCCGTCCAGGCAGCCAGCGACCGTGCCCGAGCCTGGTTGGCCTTCAACCCCGTGGCCACCTCGTGGATCATCAGTCGGATCCGCCAGGCCAAGGGCCCAGCCTTCGGCCGCGTGCTCGACGTGGACTGGGAGGACTTGTTGGGGCAACAGGTGTTCCGGGCCGGCCGGGAGCACGAGGCACGGTCATGAAGGTCTTCTACGACGAGGGGTACGTGGCATCGGCCCACGACTTTCCGACCACGCGTAAGTCGGGCCAGATAGCCGAGGCCGTTCGCGACGGGCGGGTGCCCGGTGCCGTCATCGTGGACCCGTCGGCGTTCCTCGCCGCTGCCGAGGCGGGGATCGCGGCCATCCACGATCGGGACTATCTGGACGCGCTACGTGTGGGTGAGCCGAGGTGCCTGGCTGAGGGCAACGGGTTCGACTGGGATCCCGGAATCTGGACCATGGCCCGGCACTCCACCGCAGGGGTGGTGGCTGCCGTCGAGGCGGCCATGGTCGACGGCGTGTCCGGGAGCCTCTCATCGGGTCTCCATCACGCACGGCCGGGAGGTGGTGAGGGCTTCTGCACCGTCAACGGTCTGGTCGTCGCGGCGCGCCATGCCGCCGAGCTCGTCGATGGTCGCATCGTGATCCTCGACGTCGACGCCCACTGCGGTGGGGGCACGGCCGAGATCATCGGCCACGACCGCCAGATCCTGCACCTCGACCTCAGTACCAGCAGCTTCGATTCCTACCGGCCCACTGGCGACGATCAACTGGTCGTGGTTGGCCCCTCCGATGACGAGGGGTACCTCCACGAACTCGACCTGATGCTGGGTCGGATCCCGGATGACGCCGGCCTGGTACTGGTCAACGCGGGGATGGATCCGCATCCCGGGATCGCCGTCGGCACGTTGGTCGAGCGGGAGCGCCGGATTGCGGACGCTCTGGCGGAGCGGGGCGTACCCGCGGCGTTCGTGCTGGCCGGCGGCTACCTGCACGGGATCACCGAGGCCGAGCTGGTCGACCTCCACCTCCTGACGGTGGCGGCGTTCGCCGAGGCGGGGGCGTCACGACCGTGCTCGACAGTGATGTGTGCGGTCTGATCGGCCGACGGGTCGACGAAGAAGGTCAGACGAGATACCCGAGAGAGAACCGAAACAAGAGGAGGAACGAATCGTGATGAACATCAATGACGCCGGTCAGGTCGATCCGGACAGTCGGACCCGCGCCTACATGGCCGGGGCCGACATCGCCCGCAACCGCATGGACGCTGAGGCGCCGCTGGCAGCCGAGGCTCTGGCGGCCGTCGAGGCTTCCGACATCGTGGTGGTGGCCGGGTGCTACGACCATGTCGAGCAGGTCCTGGGCGCCCTCGAGGTGCCGTTCCAGATCGTGCAGGAGGGCTCTCTCCAGCACGTGACCCTGCGTCCCGACCAGATCCTCATCGTCAACTGTCCAGGCAACATGATGCCCGCCGAGATCGTCCGTGTCCGCGACTTCGTGGCCGCCGGCGGCACCCTGTTCACCACGGACTGGGCGCTGGGCAATGTCGTCGAGCCTGCCTTCCCCGGTCACATCGCCTACAACGGCGAGGCCACCGGTGACGACGTCGTCCGGATCGACGTGCTCGAGACCGACAGTCCGTACCTCCAGGGCGTGTTGGACACCGGCGATGACCCGCAATGGTGGCTGGAGGGTTCGTCGCACCCCATCCGGGTACTGGACGCAGAGCGGGTCCGCGTGCTCATCCGGTCGGCCGAGCTCGGCCGGAAGCACGGGGAGGACGCCGTCGCCGTGGTCTTCGACTACGGGAAGGGTGAGGTGTTCCACATGATCTCGCACTACTACCTGCAGCGGTCCGAGCTTCGGAACGCCCGCCACGAGCAGCCGGCAGCGTCCTACCTGTTCGAGAAGGGCGTGAACCTTCGCAGCGAGCTCGTCGGTTCGATCGACGACCTGGCCCTCGGTGACGTCGAGTCGGCGGCCACGTCGGCCCGGATGATGGCCAACATCGTGGCCGACAAGAAGCGCCGCTCGATGGGCGACTGACTCGGCCTGGACGAGGCCGCCCCGGGTGGGCAATCGAGCGGGTGGAGGGAATCGAACCCTCATCATCAGCTTGGAAAGCTGAGGTTCTAGCCGTTGAACTACACCCGCGGGACCGCCGGAGCGGACCTGAAGAACCTACCGGCCGCTGGTCCGGCACCTCCGCCTCATCGCTCCGGGCGGTATCTGTACGCTGCCCGCCATGAACAGCAGCGACACTTCCCTCAGCGCGGTTCCGACCGGCGCACACCTGATCGGCGGCGACTGGAGCACCCATGCTCCGGGCGGCACGGCGACCAGTGACAACCCGGCCCGTCCCGATGAACCGGTGGGCGAGTATCCCCTCGGCGATGCCTCGACGGCGGCGGACGCGGTCTCCGCGGCGGTCGATGCCCAGGCGGCATGGACGGCTCTCGGCTTCGGTGCCCGGGCCCGGATTCTGGAACAGGCCGCCGTGCTGTTCGACGCTCGGGCCGACGACCTGGCCCTGGTGGCAACTCTGGAGGAGGGCAAGACCCTTCCCGAGGCCCGGGGCGAAGCGGTGCTGTCCGCCGAGACCTGCCGCTATCAGGCCGGCCTGGCCAAGACGTCGACCGAGCGCATCTTTCCCAGCGGTACACCGGGGGAGACCATCCGAACCGTGCGGTCGCCGCTGGGCGTGGTCGGTGTCATCACCCCATGGAACTTCCCGATCCTGATTCCCGTCTGGAAGATCGCCCCCGCTCTGGCGACCGGCAACCCGGTCGTGTGGAAGCCGGCCAGCAACACCCCGCTCACCGCGGTGGCTATCGCCGCGGTGTTCCACGATGCCGGTGTGCCGCCGGGCGTCCTGAACCTCGTGCTCGGTCCGGGCTCCATGGGAGGGGCCCTGGTGGCCGACGAGCGCGTCGACGGCGTCACCTTCACCGGTTCGGTCGGGGTCGGCCACGGCATCCGTGACGTGGTGACGGCCCGTAACGGTCGGGTCCAGTTGGAACTGGGTGGGCACAACCCGTGCATCGTGTTTCCCGATGCCGATCTCGACATGGCGGTGGCCGCGGTGGTCGGCGGCGCCATGGGGGCGACCGGACAGAAGTGCACGGCCACCCGACGGATCATCGCCGTGGGCGACATCCACGACGAGTTGGTCGATCGGATGGCCGCCGCGGTCAGCGACCTGAAGGTGGGGGACGGCCAGGACCCGGCCACGGCCATCGGCCCGCTGGTGTCGCGCGGAGCCCGAGCCGAGGTCGTCGAGGCCATCGAGCAGGCCAGGGCCGAGGGCGCCGAGACGGTCGCCGTGACCGAGGGCGTGCCCGACGGGCCGTGCTTCCAGGCGCCGACCCTGTTCGTGGGCGGAACCGACCTGACCATCACCCGTGAGGAGGTGTTCGGTCCGGTCAGCACGGTGCTGCGGGTCGACGATGAGGACGAGGCGTTCGCCCTGGCCAACGACACCGAGTTCGGCCTGTCGGCATCGGTATTCACCAACGATCTCTGGAAGATGGACCGGGCCATCAACGAGATGCGGGCCGGCATCGTCAAGGTCAACGGACCGACCACCGGTTCGGAGATCCACGCCCCGTTCGGTGGCGACAAGAATTCCTCGGGCCACGCGGCGCGTGAACAGGGCGACACCGCCCACGAGTTCTTCACCCGGACCCGTACGGCGTACATCAAGCCCGGGAGCCCCCGATGAGCTCAGCCCCGATGGGGCTGGAGATACGAAAGCTGGTCGCCCAGACCGAGGAGATCCGCATCGAGGGTGGCCGTCCGGCTGACCCGCCGCTGGTCATGCACGGCGTGGCCGCCGTGATCGTCAACCCGTGGGCCGGTCAGGGCTTCGTGGAGGACCTCCGGCCGGGAATCCTGGCCGCCGCCCCGGAACTCGGTGCGGCCCTCGTGCCCCGGCTGGTCGAGATGTGTGGCGGGCCCGATGCGGTCGAGGCCTACGGCAAGGCGGCCATGGTCGGGACCTCCGGCGAGGTCGAGCACGCTTCGGCGCTCATCCACACGCTTCGTTTCGGCAACGTGTTCCGGGACGCGGTGGGGGGCACGGCCTACCTCTCGTTCACCAACACGCGCGGCGGCCCGGGATCGGTCCTGTCCATCCCGATGATGCACAAGGTCGATGCTGGGTGGCGGTCCCATTACCTGACCCTCGAAATGTGGGTGGCCGATGCGCCGGCCCCGGACGAGATCCTGGTGGCCATCGGTGCGTCGACGGGCGGCCGACCGCACCACCGCATCGGCAACCGCTACTCCGACATGGAGGAGATGGGGTTGACCGGGGAGTGAGCTCTGCCGTCGGGTGCACCCACCTCTCTCTGGAGGGGCCCACCGGCCCGCAGGGGGCGACCCGTCCACCGCTGGTTCTCGTCCACGGGGTGGGACTCGACCTCCACATGTGGGATCACGTGGTCGATGCACTGGCCGTCCACCGCGAGGTCGCCCGCTACGACCTTTTCGGTCATGGGCGCTCGGACGACCCGCCGGGACCCCGGTCAATCGACGACTTTGTGGAGCAGTGCCTCGATGTCCTGACACTGGTCGCTGCCGGCGATCCGGAAGGGAGATCACCGCACCTCGCGGGGCTGTCGTTGGGCGGCACAGTCGTGTTGGCCGTGGGGGCCCGTCACCCGAACGCCGTCGGTCGTCTGGTGGCCATGAACGCGGTGTTCGACCGGTCCGCCGATGATCTGGAGGGACCGAGGAGTCGTCTCGCCCTGACCGCGGCCCGGGGCATGGGCCCGGTGGCCGACCTGGCCATCGACCGGTGGTTCACCACCGACTGGCGGGCCGCCCACCCGGAACGAGCCGAGGCCGTGGATGAGCGGATCCGGTCAACGGCCCTGGACGGCTACCTGAAGGCCTACCGGGTGTTCGTCGACGGTGATCCGGAGATGCCGGCCGCCGCGGCCCGCATCACCTCGCCCACCCTCGGCCTTACCGGCGAACTGGACACCGGTTCGACCCCGGCCATGAGCCGGGCCATTGCGTCAGCCGTCGCTGACGGCCGATCTCGGGTACTTTCCGGCCTCGGGCACCTGGTGCCGGTCGAGTCACCCGACGTGTGCTCGGATGCCATGCTCGAGTTCCTCGATCCACCCGACCGACCCTGACCGCCCTGCGGGGGAGTGCCCAGTGAACGAATACCAGCTCTACATCGACGGTGAGTTCTGTGAGGCCTCGGACGGCAACCGGTTCGAATCGACCAATCCGGCCACCGGGGAGGTGTGGGCCACGGCTCCCGGCGCCACCGAAGCCGACGTCGACCGTGCCGTACGCGCCGCGAAGCGTGCCCTGACCGAGGGCGACTGGCCGGCCCTGACGGCCACCCAGCGGGGGCGCCTGTTGTACCGCCTGGCCGACCTGGTGGCCGAGGCCGCCCATGACCTGGGAAGCATCGAGACCACCGACAGCGGAAAGCTGGCGGCCGAGACCCGTGCCCAGTCGGCCTACGTGGCCGACTACTACCGGTACTTCGCCGGGCTGGCCGACAAGATCCAGGGCGACACGCTTCCCATCGACAAGCCCGACCTGCACGTGTTCACGACGAGGGAACCGGTGGGCGTGGTGGCGGCCATCGTCCCGTGGAACGCCGAGATGTTCCTGACGGCCACCAAGGTCGGCCCTGCCCTGGCCGCGGGAAACACGGTGGTCATCAAGGCCTCTGAAGTCGCTCCGGCCCCGCTGCTGGCCTTCGCCCGGGTGATCGACGAGGTGGGCTTTCCGCCCGGCGTCGTGAACCTCATCACCGGTTTCGGTGAGCCCTGTGGGCGTGCGTTGACCAGCCACCCGATGGTCGACAAGGTGGCGTTCACCGGCGGTGTCGAGACGGCCCGCCACGTGGTGGCCAACACCGTGCACAACCTTGCCCCGGTGACACTGGAGCTGGGTGGCAAGTCACCCATCCTGGTCTTCGACGACGCTGACTTCGAGGGGGCGGTCAACGGGGCCATCGCCGGCAACTTCGGAGCATCGGGACAGAGTTGCGTGGCCGGCTCCCGGGTGTTCGTGCAGTCGGGCATCCACGACGAGTTCGTGGCCGAGGTGGTGCGGCGGGCCGAGCAGATCCGTATCGGCGACCCGTTGGCCGACGACACCCAGATGGGGCCGCTGGCCACCGTGGCCCAGCGGGACCGCATCGAGGACGTGGTGGCCGAGTCGACCGCCCAGGGAGCGACGTTGCACACCGGTGGGCGCCGGCCCGAGGGGCTGGACGACGGCTGGTACTACCAACCAACCGTGCTGGGCTGTCCTGATCAGGACGTGCGAAGCACCCGGGTGGAACTGTTCGGCCCGGTCATGTCGGTTCTCCGGTTCGACACGGAGGACGAAGCGGTGACCATGGCCAACGACACCGAGTTCGGCCTCGGCGCGGGGGTCTTCACCCGTGACGTGTCGCGGGTGCACCGGGTGTCCAGGGCCATCCGTTCGGGCATCGTCTGGGTCAACACCTACCGGGCCGTTTCGCCCATCGCCCCGTTCGGCGGCTTCGGCGACAGCGGGTCGGGACGTGAAGCCGGCATGGACGCCATCCACGAGTTCACGACCACCAAGACGGTGTGGATCAACACGTCCACCGAACCGATGGCCAACCCGTTCACCATTCGATGAGAGCCGGTCGCTGACCCGGTTGCTGAAGGAGAGCCGGCCACACCATGGGCATGCACGATTTCGATGATTCGACCGACGAGTTGGCCTGGTCGATCTTCCGCTACGCCCTGAACCGGGTGAAGATGGAGCCGCCACTGGATGGCCCCCGCACCCCTGAAGAGCTCTTTGAGGCGGTCGGGCAGACCATCACCGAGGATGGACTGGGTGGCGAAGCCGCTCTGGAGGCCTTCACCGAACACCTCGCCCCGGCCTGCATGTCGGTGGACCATCCGCGCTTCCTGGCCTTCGTGCCCGGAGCCCCGACCGACGCCTCGATGCTGTTCGACCTGGTGGTCGGAGCCTCCGGTCTCTGTGCCACGTCGTGGCTGGACGCGGCCGGCGCCGTCTATGCCGAGAACCAGGCGCTCCGCTGGGTGGCCGACCTGGTCGGCCTGCCCGACGGGGCAGGGGGCTGCTTCGCCTCGGGCGGGACGATGGGAAACCTCTCAGCCCTGATCGCCGCCCGTGATCACGCACGTCGGACGCGTGCTGACGCGGGCCTGGAGCCACCGACCCGCTGGGCGGTCGTGGCGTCGGAAGGGGCACATTCCTCGATCGATTCGGCGGCCCGGGTGCTCGACGTCGACCTCCTCCTGTCGGGGACCGACGACGACCGACGACTCCGGGGGGACGGCGTCCGGGCGGCCATTGGAAGTCGTCCCGACGGAACCGAGGTGTTCGCGGTGGTCGCCACGTCGGGCACGACCAACCTCGGCGTGGTCGACGCTCTCGACGAGGTGGCCGACGCGGCCGCCGAACACGGTTGCTGGTTCCACGTCGATGGGGCCTACGGCGCGGCGGCCCTCGTCGCCCCGTCGGTCCGAGACCAGTTCGTCGGCATCGACCGGTGCGACTCGGTCATCGTCGACCCCCACAAGTGGTTGTTCGCACCGTTCGACTGCTGCGCGCTGCTCTATCGAAACCCGGAGATCGCCCGGATCGCCCACACCCAGCACGCCGGCTACCTGGACCCGATCAACGAGAGCGGCGACTGGAACCCGACCGACTACGGGCACTTCCTGTCCCGTCGGGCCCGGGGGCTCCCGTTCTGGTTCTCGCTGGCCGTGCACGGCACCCGGGCCTACGCCGAGGCGGTTGAACGTACGCTGGAGGTGACCCGGGCCGGCGAAGCGATGATCGCCGAGGCCCCCCACCTTGAACTGGTGATGCCGGCCGGCCTCTCGGTGCTGGCCTTCCGCCGGGTGGGCTGGACCCAGGACGATTACGACGCCTGGTCCCGGGAGTTGATGGACGACGGAACGGCGCTGGTCCTCCCGACCGTGGTCGACGGCACTCCGGCACTGCGGTTCTGCATCGTGAATCCGCGCACCACCGAGGACGATCTGGCCCTCATCGTCGCCCGACTGGCCTGAGTCTTCGACAGGCCGTTTTCGGCCCCGGAGACGGGGAAGGCGCCGGGTGGCCGTCGGAGGGCCGCAGGTACACTCCGGCCACTGTGGACACCACCCTTGAAACCACCCTGGAAGTACTCGACGGAGACCGTGTCAAGCTGACCGTCGCCGTCGACGAGACCGAGTTCGACGTCGCCGTCGAAGCCGCTTTCAAGCGCATTGCCAAGGAGGTCCGGCTCCCGGGTTTCCGGCCCGGCAAGGCGCCCCGGAAGCTCCTGGAGGCCCGTATCGGCGTGGCCGCCGGCCGTCAGGAGGCCCTCCAGCAGGCGCTTCCCGACTACTACGGCCGGGCGCTCGCCGAGAACGAGGTCGACGCCATCGACCAGCCCGAGATCGAGATCACCGGCGGCACCGAGGACGGTCCGCTGACCTTCGATGCCGTGGTGCCGGTGCGCCCCCGGGCCACGGTGGCCGGCCATGGCTCGCTGCGAGTGGAGATCCAGGCCATCGAGGCCTCTGACGACGACGTGACCGAGCAGCTCGATGCCATCCGGCGACAGCACGCCACCCTGGTCGACGCCGACCGGTCGGCCGACGACGGCGACCAGGTGACCATCGACATCAACGGGTCCATCGACGGCGAGGCCATCGAGGGGCTGACCACTTCGGACTACCTGTACGAGGTGGGTGCCGGTGCGGTGGTTCCCGAGATCGACGAGAACCTCCGCGGCGCCTCGGCGGGCTCGGGCGGCTCCAGCAGTGCCCGATCCACCTCGTTGCCTTCTTC
>JAAZXY010000041.1 GCA_014239855.1 Acidimicrobiales bacterium
GGCCGTCATCCGGGTCAGCCCCGACCTCATCGAACTGGCCCTCCTCGATCAGGCCCTCCTCCACCCGGGAGCGGCTGCGGCGATCAGCACCGTCGGACCCGTCGGAAAGAACCAGCGTGGAATCGGTCATCGGGGCGCCGTAGTGGAACTCGACCTCCCCGGCGAACCCGTAGCGGGACGAGTAGGCGAACTTCTCGTACTTGGCCGACGTCTGTTCCAGGAACCGGACGCTCGGCGACCGCTTCCCCGAGAGGGCCACGGCGTGGGCATTATCCCGGTCCAGGATCCAACCGGCCGCCGGTTGGGCCACCGGCCGGTCCAGAGGCGTCTGCGGTGACTCGGCCGTGGTCCAGAACGGATGGTCGTCAGGGGCGGCCAGCGCGGCGAAGGCCTTCATGGCCCAGTACGGCGAACCGGCCGAGTTGTACCCCTCGGCGAGGCGGCGGTTGTCGTAGCCGTAGCCGATCGACAACACGCCGTCACGGTCCGACACGGGTCGATCGGCCCACCACCGGAGGTGCCGGGCCCAGTGCCCACGGGCCTCGCCCCACGGGACGGACTCCACGTCGGCCAGGGCGTACGCCCCCCAGAGGCTGGACTGGGCAAACCGGTAGGTCATGGACCGTCCGTAGGCAATACCCGCGCCGTCCGGTCCGAACCAGTGGTCGAACGACGGGCCGAACGCCTGAGCGCGGTCTCGGTAGCGGTCGGCCGCTTCGCGGTCACCGAGGCCCGAGGCGTGGAGCACCAGGCCGTAGGTGTGGAAGGCGAAGGGCAGGTACCAGTCGACGTTGCCCAGCGAACCGTCCTGGTACCACCCGTCGACCAGGTGGTAGTCCTCGATCCGTTCGATGGATCGGAGAGCGGCGGCCGGGTCGCCGGGCGCACCGATCCGCTCGCGTCCCATGTGCACGAGGAGTCGGAAGAACTGCCAGTTGTTGGCACCCGGCTCGAACTCGTCGATGCCGTCCAGCCACGCCAGCACCCGCTGTCGGGCCGGATCGTCGAGGGGCTCCCAGAGGTGCTCAGGGGTGAAAGCCAGGGCGAAGCCGACGGCCGCCATCTCGACCATCCGCTGGTCGGTGTCACCGGCGCACGGCCCCCAGTACTCGTCGCCGTCGGGATCGGTCCCGGAGACCAGGCCCTCGCGCCAGCGGTCCCAGTGGGCGAACCCGCCTCCACCGGCCACCAGCGGCACGATGCCGTAGAGGGGGCGGGCCCATCCCTCCAGCTCGGCCACCCGCTGTTCGAAGAGCGCGGCACCGCTGCCCAACCGGGCTCGGGCACCGCCCGGCGACAGGTGCCGGACCACCGGATCGACGAGGTCGCGTACGGCCTGCTGGGCGTCAGCCTTCGTGGCGAACGGGTTGCCGGCCATCGGGTTGGCCCGGGAATCAGTCATGGTCGGCATCCTCGCCCACCACGGCCGGCGCCTCGATCCAGGTCCGGAGGGTGCCGGCGTCGGCAGCCAGGTTCGCCGGGTCGTCGTCGACCACGTATTCCAGGAACGCCCACCTGTCGTTGCCCACCGCGGTCCACGGGTTCACGGTCGGCACAGCGGAGAGCGCGGGCTGCCACAGGTCGGCTCCGACGGCCAACGGATGGCGGTCGGCGAAGCCGGTGCCCCACGAGAACACGTGCAGGTGCGAGAGCCGGTCGGTCACCCGGCGGAGTTCGGTGACCGCCTGCTGGTCATCGAGCGCCGGGTCGGGCTGCCAGTAGGTGAACAGGTCGGGGTGGTCGACGTCGGCCAGCACGTCCAGAGCGGAAGCCGCGGTCTCGGTGAGCGTCCCGGGGTGGAACTCCAGCGAGGCGGTCAGGCCCCGCTCAGCGGCCACCTCGGAGGCCGCGGCCACGCCGGCCACCACCTCGGCCCGTTCGTCGACCGGCGCGTCGGGAGTCAACCCGAACGGTGTCCAGATCCGGAGATTGGTCGCACCGAGGGCCACCGCCGTGTCGGCCACCCGGGCCACCTCGTCGATCGGCGTCCGGCCGGCCATGACGTAGGTGCCGTACGACGGGCAGGCCAGTCCGGCGTCCCGGCACCGGTCGGCGACACCGCCGGCCACCATCAGGTCGCCGGCGGGCACGTGGACGTCGGCTCCCCACTCGATGCCGTCCAGACCGGCGGCCGCCGCGAGGTCGACCACTTCGGCAGCCTCCAGCGCCCGGAAGGTGATGGAGCAGAGACCGGAGCGGATCATGCGATGCGGTCCATGTCGGCCCGGACCACCGGATGCCGTGGAGGCTGACCGGCCACGAACCGTTCCACCTCGGTGACGGCCAGGTCGCCCATTCGAGACACCTCGGTGCCCAGGGACCCGGCGATGTGCGGGGTCAGGACCGCACCCTCGAGGTCGTAGAGGGGGGAGTCGACCGGCAGGGGTTCGGGGTCGGGGGTATCGACGAACGTCCGAAGCCGTCCGGACACCACCTCGGCGGTGAGGGCGTCGGTGTCCACCAGGCCCCCGCGGGCCGTGTTGAGCAGCCATGCCCCGTCACGCATCCGGGCCAGCTCACCGGCGCCGATCATGTGGCGGGTGTCGTCGAGCAGCGGGGCATGGAGGGACACCACGTCGGATACGGCCAACAGGTCGTCGAGTCCGACCCGCCGCACGCCGAGCTCGGCCGCCTCCTCGTCGTCGAGATAGGGGTCGGCCACCACCACGTCGACATCCAACGTCCGGAGACGCTCGATCACCAGACGTCCGATCATCGACGCGCCGACGATGCCGATCGTCCGGCCGAGGGTGCCCATCCGGGTGTGGTCCACCACCGGTTCACGACCACGGACGGTCCGATGGCGGTCCCGCACGGCGAACACGTCCTTGAGGATCATCACGATGGCGGCGAAGGTGAACTCGGCGACCGGCACGGCGTTGGCCGCGGCGGCCGAGGTGACCACCACGCCCCGGTCCCAGAGGGCCTCGCTGACGATGGGACGGACGGTGCCCGCGGCGTGGGCCACCATCCGCAGGGCCGGCAACGCGTCGAGCACCGGGCCGTCCAGCCGGGGACAGCCCCATCCGGTGATCAGCACCGCGACCGTGCTGCACACGCTGCCCGTGAGGTCGCCGGGTGAGGCGAAGGCCGTCGGGGCGACGAGGTCGACCGCCAACTCGAGTCGGGCCCGGGCAGTCGGGGCGATCACCTGATCGGTCAACCCGGGGAACATCACCAGGGCGGCCGGGGGTCGGGAGTGATCGGTCGACATGCCCCGTCATGGTCGCCCACAGGAAGGTGGCCCACCAAGCCCCTCCTCCTTGCAAACTAGTCAAAGGTTTGATTAGATTGCCGTGATGCGAATCCTCGAGAGCCACATCTGCGGGTCCTGGCACACCCCGACCGCCGACGGCCCCTCCCCCGAAGGCACGGTGACCCACCACGCGGTCACCGGTGTACCGGTGGCCTCGGTGTCCAGCGGGGGAATCGACTTCGGCGCCGCAGCCTCCTACGCCCGTGACGTCGGTAGCCCCACCCTGCGGTCGATGACCTTCCACGAACGGGCGGCCCTCCTCAAGTCCGTGGGCCAGCTCCTGTTGGCCGAGAAGGAATCGCTGTACGCCCTGTCCACGGCCACCGGCGCCACCCGGGCCGACTCGTGGGTCGACATCGAAGGCGGGGCCGGGGTGCTGCTGGGCTACGCCTCCAAGGGGCGCCGTGAACTACCCGACGGGACCGTGTTGCTCGACGGTGAGCCCGAGGCCCTGGCCAGGGACGGTTCATTCCTGGCCGCCCACGTGGCTACCTCCCGCCTCGGCATGGCCGTGCAGATCAACGCCTTCAACTTCCCCATCTGGGGGGCACTGGAGAAACTCGCCCCGGCATGGCTGGCCGGCGTCCCGGCCATCATCAAGCCGGCCACCCCCACGGCGTTCCTTACCGAGGCCATGGTTCGCCTCGTCGTGGACTCCGGCCTGGTGCCCGACGGCGCACTCCAACTGGTGTGCGGCAGCGTCAGCGGCCTGCTCGACCACCTCGACGGTCAGGACCACGTGGCGTTCACCGGCTCGGCCGACACGGCGGCCATCCTCCGGGCCCACCCCACGCTGGTGGCCCGATCGGTCCGGTTCAACGCCGAAGCCGACTCGCTCAACGCGGCGATCCTGGGCACCGCCGCGGGGCCCGGCACGACCGAGTTCGACCTGTTCGTCGCCGAGGTGGTCCGGGAGATGACCGTCAAGGCCGGACAGAAGTGCACGGCCATCCGACGGGCGCTCGTCCCCGCCGCGCATCTTGATGCCGTGGCCGATGCCCTGGCCACCGCGCTGGCCGACGTGCAGGTCGGCGACCCCGCAGACGAGGCCACCCAGATGGGGGCCCTCGTCGGGACCACCCAACGCGAAGAGGTACGCGGTGCGGTGATGAGCCTCCGATCGGCCACCGACGTGGTCGTCGACACCTGCACCTTCCACGACGTGGATCCGACGGTCGGCGCCTTTCTGGCCCCCACCGTGCTCCGGGCCACCGACCCCACCGCCCGGGCCATCCACGCCACCGAGGCGTTCGGACCGGTCTGCACGCTCATCGGCTACGACGGGCCCGACGACGCCATCGGCCTGGCCGCCCTGGGTGCCGGCAGCCTGGTGGCCTCGGTGGTCACCCCCGACGTGGACGAGGCCGCGGCGCTCACCATCGGCATCGCCGCGCACCATGGACGGGTCCACGTGCTGGACGCCTCGACAGCCGCCACCTCCACCGGTCACGGCTCGCCCCTTCCCACCCTCGTGCACGGCGGGCCCGGACGGGCCGGCGGCGGCGAGGAGATGGGTGGCCTGCGGGGCATCCGCCACCACATGCAGACCACGGCCGTCCAGGGCTCACCCGACGTGCTCACCGCGGTGACCGGTCAGTGGATGCCCGGCGCATCACGCCACGTCGACCGGGGTCACCCGTTCAAGCTCCACTTCGACGACCTGGACCTGGGCACGGCCATACGCACCGGGAGCCGCACGGTCACCCTGGACGACATCGAGGACTTCGCCCACAGCACCGGTGACCACTTCTACGCCCACATGGACGACGAGGCCGCGGCGGCCAGCCCGATCTTCGGTGGTCGGGTGGCCCACGGCTACCTGGTGCTGTCGCTGGCCGCCGGCCTGTTCGTCTGGCCCGACCCGGGTCCGGTACTGGCCAACTACGGCATCGACCGGTGCCGCTTCGCCAAGCCCACCTACCCGGGCGACACCCTCACCGTCTGGCTGACCGCCAAGCGCAAGACCCTGCGGGCCGGTGCCGGATACGGCGAGGTGGCGTGGGACGCCCAGGTGGTCAACCAGGCCGACGAGGTGGTGGCCGCCTATGACGTGTTGACCATGGTGGCGAACCGTCCCGGCGTGAACGGCGCTCCCGACAGGGTTGCCGACGGTGCCCCGGAAGCAGGGGCCGGCTGATGGGCCGTTCCTGGTCGTCGATGGACGACTTCGAATCCTTCCTGGACGACGGCGGCATCGTCGAGGTCGACGACGAGATGCCCGACGCGTACCGAAACGCTGTGTTCGCCTTCATCGAGATGCACGCCAACTCCGAGTTGATGGGCGGCCTCACCGAGCGGGACTGGATCCCCCGTACCCCCGGGCTGCGTCACAAGATGGCCGTTCTGGCCAAGACCCAGGACGAGATCGGCCACGGCCACCTCCTCTACATGGTGGCCGCCGACATGGGTCTCAAGACCCGCCGGGAGATGCTGGAGGACCTGTTCGCCGGCCAGTCGAAGTTCCACAACGTCTTCCACTACCGGGCGGCCACATGGGGCGATCAGGTCGCCATCTCGTTCCTGGTCGACGCCGCGGCTCTGGCCAGCCAGCAGGCGGTGTTCAAGAACTGCTCCTACGGCCCCTACCGGCGGATCCTGAAGCGGATCATCTCCGAGGAGGGGTTCCACATGCGGATGGGCGAGGAGCGCATGATGCTCATTGCCGAGGGCACCGATTTTCAGCGGGCCATGTTCCAGCAGTCGCTGGACAACTGGTGGTGGCCGGCCCTGCAACTGTTCGGACCGGATTCCAAGCCCGACGACGTGCTGCTGCGGTGGCACATCAAGTCGGAACGCAACGAGGTGCTGCGGGCCCGTTGGGTCCAGAAGTTCGCACCGCTGCTCATCTCGTACGGGTTCACCATTCCCGATCCGGGACTCGTGCATGACGCCGAGGCCGACACGTGGACGGCCGGGCCCATCGACTGGGAACCGCTGAAGCGGACCCTGGCCATGGGCGGACCCGACTCGGCCCGCCGCATCGGCGAGGCGGCCGCCAACTGGGCCGACACCCACTGGGTTCGAGAGGCCATGGACACCGCACCCGAGCGGTCCGCAGGAGCCCCGGCATGACCGCCCTCCCGAGCGTGGAGGCCGTACGGGCCGCGGTGGCCACAGTGGATGACCCCGAGTACCCGGGCATCTCGATTGTCGACCTGGGGCTCCTGGAATCAATCGACATACGACCCGACGGACCCGGAGAAGCGGGTGATGTGGTCGTCGGCCTGGTGCCCACGTTCTCAGGCTGCCCCGCGCTGTCCATGATCGCCGATGACGTCCACGCCGCGGTGACCGCCATCGACGGGACGACCAGCCCCCGGGTTTACGTCCGCTGGCTGACCGGACCGACGTGGACGGTGGAACGGCTGACCGGAACCGCCCGACGGACCATGGCCGAGGAGTTCACGGTGGCCGTCCGCATCGGCGCCGGTCCCGTGCCGTGCCCACGGTGCGGCGGCGACACCGCCGAGGAGTCGATGTTCGGCCCCAGCCGCTGCCGGGCGGTACACGTGTGCCGATCCTGTACCGAGGTCGTGGAGGTGATGCGGGCCTAGGCCCGCCGACGCCATGAAGCGCTACGAGGTGTTCCTCAAGAAGGACGGACGGGACGAATACCGCCACGCCGGGTCGCTGAACGCGCCCGACGACGACCTGGCCCTCGTGTTGGCCCGCGAGACCTACCTGCGCCGGGCCGAGGGTGACCGGCTGTGGCTGGTCGATCGGGCCCATCTGGTGGTGGGAGACACCGAGTTCGTGGCGCCCAATGCCGACAAACCGCACCGCCACAACGACGGCGAACGCATCGCCGAACGAAGGCGCCGCCTTCGCGAGGAACGGGCGCCCCGCGAGGAAGAGGCCGGATCATGACCGGGCCCACCCGATGACCGCGCTCACTGGCGGCGTCCGCGAGTTCGTCCTGGCCTTCGCCGACGACGAACACCTCATGGGCCAGCAGCACACCGAATGGATCGGCATCGCCCCGTTCCTCGAGGAGGACCTGGCCTTCAGCTCCATCGGGCAGGACGAGTTGGGACATGCCGCCGCGCTCTACGCCATCGTGCTCGGTGGTGGCGATTCCGACGAGCCCGTCGACGATCGACAACTCGACGCGCTGGCCTTCGACCCCGACCCCCTCCGCTGGAGGTCGGCCAACCTGACCGAGATCAGGACCGACGACTGGGCCCATGCGCTGGTCCGACACTGGCTCTACGACACCGCCGAACAGCTCCGCTGGGAACTGGTCGCCGACTCGAGCCTGCCGGCACTGGCCGGCGCGGCCGCACGGGCCGAACGTGAGGAGTGGTTCCATCGTCGCCACGCCGACGGCCTGCTCGACGTGCTGCTGCCGGCACCCGATGCCGGCGAACGACTCCGGGCGGCGCTGGCCGACCTCCTCCCGGTCGCCGTGGGCCTGTTCGACCCGGTGGCCGGAGAGGTCGAGGCGGTGGCGGCCGGGGTGACCGCCGCTCCGTTCGACACACGAATGCCCGAATGGATCGACCGGGTCCGCTCCCGCTTCGACACCGACCTGCCGTTGAGTACCCGGTCACCCGCGGGGCGAACCACCCGCAGCGATGCCTTCGGGCCGCTGCTGTCGAGGATGCGCGAGGTGCTCGACCTCGACCCGGCCGCCACCTGGTAGCCGCGGCGGCCCATCGGTCCGCCGCCGATGACCGCCATCTCCCGCGTTACGGTTCGCGACCATGGTGCTGGCCCCCGACGAGGTGATCGTCGCCGACGACTACCACACGGCCGGCGAGCCGTTCCGCATCGTCGACCTGGGTCCCATGGAGGGCGCCACGGTGCTCGACCGCCGATCGTGGGCCATGGCCAACCTCGACGACCACCGCCGGTTCCTGGTCCACGAGCCACGGGGCCACGCCGACATGTACGGCGGGATGGTCGTCCCGGCGGATGATCCCGATGGTGACCTGGGCGTGGTGTTCTTCCACAAGGACGGCTTCTCCACGGCATGTGGCCACGGCACGATCGCCATGACGACCTGGGCCATCGACACCGGTCGGATCGCCGCTCCGACCGACGGTGAGGTGGCGGTGGTGGTCGACGTGCCTTCGGGACGCCTGCACACCGTGGCCCGGATGGTGGCCGGCCGGGTTGCGTCGGTGCGGTTCACCAACGTGGAGGCGTTCGTGACGGCCCGCGGCCTGGCCGTCGAGACCTCGCTGGGTCCGGTCAGCGCGCACGTCTCGTTCGGTGGGGCGTTCTACGCCTCGGTGGCCGTCGACGACCTGGCCGTGTCGTGCCGACCCGACGACGTGGACCGGCTCATCTCCCTCGGCCGCGAGGTCAAGGCCGCCCTGGCCGACCACCCCTCGGTGGCCCACCCGACCGACGACCGGCTGTCCGGGCTGTACGGCACCATTCTCCACGAGGACGTGACCGGGCATCCGCTCCACCAGCGGAACGTGACGATCTTCGCCGACGGGCAGGTCGACCGGTCACCCTGCGGCTCGGGCACCTGCGCCCGTCTCGCCCTCCTGCACGACGACGGCACGGTGGGCGTGGGCGACCCGTTCCGCAACGAGGGCGTCGCCGGCGGCGTCTTCGAGGCCCGCGTGGAGGAGGTCACCTCGACCGGTGTGGTCCCGAGCGTGGAGGGCTCCGCCCACCGCCACGCCACCACCACGTTCACCCTCGACCCTCACGATGAGGTGGGCCTGGGGTTCCTGTTCCGATGAGGAACACCCGGTGACCGGACTCCCGCACTTCGACGCCGAGGCCATCCGGTCGGTGGTCGACATGGGGTCCTGCATCGAGGCGCTGCGGGCCGGCAGCCGGGAGCTGGGTGACCTCCACCCCCGGGCCCATGTGCCCCTCGGCCCGGGCGACGACTTCCTGATGATGCCCGCGGTGTCGCCGGCCGGGATCGGCGTGAAGATCGTCAACGTGGTGTCGGGCAACCGTGACCGGGGCCTGCCCCTCATCCACGGCTTCTACCTCTACTGCGACCGCGAGACCGGGGTGCCGACGGCCACCCTGGACGGCTCGGCCCTGACCACCCTGCGGACCCCGGCGGCCTCGGCGCTGGCTGCTGACCTCCTGGCCCGCCCCGATGCGATGACGCTGGGCATCTTCGGCACCGGGGTCCAGGCCCGGGGCCACATCGAAGCGATGCTCGTGGTGCGACCCGGTATCGACCGGATCGTGGTGTCGGGCCGAACCGCAGACTCGGCCGACCGGTTCGTGGCGGATGCACGGATCCAGGATCTGGTCGGTGATCGGGCGCTGATGGCCGGCACCCCTGAGGAGGCCGCCGGGTGTGCCGTGGTCTGTGGGTGCACCTCGTCGCCCGAGCCGGTGGTGCCCACCGACGCCGTCCACCCCGGTACCCACGTGGGGCTGGTCGGCAGCTACTCGATGGCCCGCCGGGAGGTAGATTCCGCGCTTCTGGCCCGGTCTTCGGTCTTCGTGGACGACCGCCACGCGGCGGCCCACGAGGCCGGTGACCTGATGGTGCCCGCCCAAGCCGGTACCTGGTCGTTCGATGCGGTGGTCGGCGATCTTGCGGAACTCTGCCTCGGGGCAGTCGGAAGGACGTCCGACGACGAGATCACACTCTTCAAGTCGGTCGGCCTGGCCGTCTGGGACCTCATCGTGGCCGCGGCGGTGGTCCGGGCCGGCTGACCTACGGGGCGCCGGAGCTACTTCCCGTCGTCATCCTTGCCGTCACCGTCGTCGGACTTACCGTCGTCCGATTTGCCGTCGTCGGCCGGGGCCTTCGTCGTGGTCGGCGCGGCCTTCGTCGTGGTCGGTGGAGCCTTGGTCGTGGTCGGCACGGCCTTCGTCGTGGTCGGTGGGGGTGCCTTGGTAGTCGTCGGTGGCGGCGGAGCGGCAGTCGTCGTCGGTGGCGGCGGAGCGGCAGTCGTCGTCGGTGCAGGCGGCGGCACGGTCGGGGTCGGTGGCGGCGGAGCGGCGGTCGTGGTCGGTGCAGGCGGCGGAGCGGTGGGGGTCGGCTTGCCGTCATCGCCCTTCCCGTCATCGGACGGCTTGTCCGGCGGATCAGTGGTCGTCGACACCGGCGCCGTCGTCGTCGTGGTCACCGGCTTGCCGTCATCACCCTTCCCGTCGCCACCCTTCCCGTCATCGCCCTTCCCATCATCAGGGGCCTTGTCCGGCGGATCAGTGGTCGTCGACACCGGCGCCGTCGTCGTGGTCACCGGCTTGCCGTCCCCCTTCTCGTCGGCACCCTTGCCGTCATCACCCTTGCCATCATCGGACGGCTTGTCCGGCGGATCGGTCGTCGTCGACACCGGCGCCGTCGACGTGGACGTGGACGTGGACGTGGACGCGACGGTCGTGGTCGCGACCAACCGGTCGTCCTTCCCGTCCACCGAGAGCACCGACAGTTCGGACGCCGCCGACGAACCATCCCGGAAGATCGTCACCACCCGTACATCCCACGTCCCCGCGGGAATCCCCCCGAACGAGGCCCCGGCGGTCTTCTCGTCCACCATCTGCACGACCTTCCAGGAACCGTCGGGCTGACGGACCTCCACCGCGTAATGGTCGACCGCTCCCTCGGCCAGCTCCCACGCCAGGCCGACCTCGTCCTTGGCGGCCCGTGCCACGACCTCCTTCACCGCGACCGGCGCCACGAGGACCGGATCCACCGCCGGTGCCACCGTCGTCCCACTCGTCGAGGCGATGTCGTCATCCGGCTTCGAGCCGTCGGACATCGGATCGTCGACTTCGACCTTCACCGACTCCTTCACGTCGACCATGGCCGTGAGCACGACGGCTGCCGTCACGTCTTCGACCTCGCGGGTGGCCACCTCCACGACCATCCGGCCGGCGTCATCGGCCGCCATCTCGGTGACGGTCACCTGGTCCGCGTCCTCCACAAAGGTCTCGGTGAACACGACCTCGTCTGCCTCGGTCACCACCACCTCAACGGTGGCCTCGGTGTCGGTCCAGGTGTCGGGCCGCTCCATTTCGAGCACCTGCTCGGCCTTGAGTTCGACGGTCATCGTCTGACGCTCGGACGCCATCGAGGCCCGTGCCTCGGCGTCATCGCCCACCTCGACGGTCATGGCGTCGGTCTGACCGTCGGCGGTGATCCTGACCCCCGCGGTCACCTCCCCGTCCGAATCGGTCGCAACTGCCGACACCTCCACCTGGACGGCGCTGGCATCGGACCTCACCACCGACACCAGCGCACCCGGCGCCCCGACATCAGGCTCCCCTGCAACCCCGGGGTCGTCAGCCGCCTCAGTCACCTCGGCGTCGATCACCAGATCACCCGTCCCGGCTGGAAGGAGCACCGTCACTCCCCGAGCGGGCCCGTCCCGGTGGATCTGGACGATCGCCCCCACGATCCCCATCTCAATTCCGTCGGCCGCCACCTCCACGACGTCGCCGTCGGGTCCGGTGATGGCCAGGCGAATGGCGCTCCCCTTGACCGGGAGCATGGTCACCCGGATCGGTGCTGCTCCCCGAACCACCTCTCCGCCGCAACTGTCGCACGTGAGCACGCCCTCCCGCGAGGCCATGGGCGTCAGATCGATGGTCCCGCGACCGCCAGACCACTCCTCTCCGGGGACATCGGCCGTCACCGCGGCATGGGCATACCGCCAGGAATCCGCCTCCTCGTCGATCTCGAGGACACGCAGCTTCCCGACGACGTTTCCGTCGTACACGTGGATCTCGTGGATCCCGTCGTCACGCACGGTCACCGCCACCGGAAGGAGGGCGTGGCCGGAGACCTCGGAGTAGATGCCGAGGGTGAACGCGGCCCCCGAACCCAGGTCGACGATCAGACGACGGAGGAGCGCCGCGGGACCCAGCTCACGGAACGCGGCGGTCGTGGCGATGGTCTCCTGGCTGAACTGGGTGGCCCACCAATGGTTGATGACCCCGATCAACTGCGGCGCGGTGGGTGGGAGCTGCGCGGTGATCGTGGCATCGGAGCGGAACACGGTCCGGTCGGCCAGCCCGACGTGGAAGCGGGCGCCCAGCACCGCCATGCCCTCGCACCGGCCGGACTGCACCAGTGCGTCCAACTCGGCCAGGCGTTGGGCGGCTCCCCCGTAGAGCACGCACTGCTCGCCGTCAAACTCGGCACAGACGTTCTCGGCGCCGTACAGGCTGACCAGTTCGTCGGCCCCGAAGCCGTCGCCGTCGTAGACGTTGCCGGCCCAGTTGGGGAAGGCGAAACCGTCCAGCAGCCGGAAGCCCGAATCGGCACACACCATGCCGGTACCGAGGTCCGACGGTGCCGGTTCGGCACACGGCCCCGACTCGGCGGGTGTGTCGACCTCGACGGTCGACCCGGTGGTAGTCGACACCACCTCGGAGTCGCGGTCCTCGGGTACGTCACGGTCGCCGTCGGTTGTGGCGACCACCGGAGTACTGGTCGTCGCCATCCGGTCGGGCGTCGAGGTGTCGTCGGAGCTCGCACCGCCACACCCCGATGCGAGTAACGCTCCTACCACTACCGGCACCAGCACCAGCCCGGGCGAGAGGGCTCGACGGCCGACAGCGAACACGCCGATCACGCTAGCCATTTGAGAAAACCGGCTTCAGGAACCGACCTGATGGGCAAAAGCCTCCACCAGGTGTGCGACGGCCGCCGTAGTTGCCCCGGGATCAGACCCCACCGACGTGTGCCGGGAGCCATCGACCGCGTGGAGCCTCCAACCGGTGTCCACCGCCAGGCGCTCGACCATGTCGAACGGACTGGCCGGATCACCGATTGCCCCGATGACCAGACCGGGAATCTGATCGCCCGGTGGCTCTGCGAACCAGGCGACCGAGGACAGCGGCCGGGGCGGCTCGCCCAGTGACCCGCAGATGGACTCCACCGCGGTGCCGATGCCCGCTGAACGCTCGTCGGGCCGCAGGTCCAGGACCCGGCGGACCTCGGCGCCGGTCAGGTCGCTGCACCGCACGGCGATCTGGGCCTCCATGCCCCCGTCGTCGTGGCCCCCCTTCTGGCGGCCCAGTCGCTGGTTGGCCAGCACCAGGATGGCGTCGCGGTCCCGCCCGTCGACGGCGGCGCGCAGGACCGGCCACCGGGCCGGGTCGTACAGCGACACCTCGACCGCGGCGTCCAGGATCGCCGGCTCCAGCCACGCCCCGTCCCCCGACGTGGTCGCCCGGAGGTCCCGGTCGCCGAGTGCATCCCCGTAGCGGTCGTGCATGGTGCGGAACCGGGCCGCCAACTGCTCGGACCACGGCACCCCCGGGTGGGCCGGGGCGTCGGCCACCACGGCGACCACCCGGTCCGGATACCGGTCGGCGTGTCCGGCGACCACCGTGCCCCCGTAGGACCATCCCAGCAGGGCGATGCGGTCCTCACCGAGGGCCCGACGCAGCAGGTCGAGGTCGTCGATGGTGTCCAACGTGGAGAACCGGCCGGCCAGCACCGTGCCGTCCTCCGGTCCGTCGCAGCGGGTCGCCCCGTCCAGCAACGCCGCCACGTCGACCAGGCAGTCGAACGGCTCGGTCCCCGAGGTCGGACCCCACGAGGCCTGGGTGCCCCGGGAGTCGAGGCCGACCACGTCGAACCGGTCGGCGGCCCCACCCAGGAGGACGTCGGCGTGTTCGACGGCGGGTCGGGCCGTGGCCCCCGGGCCACCCACGTGCACGACCAGCACGCCGAGTCGGTCGACGGTCGCCGGCCGACGTCGGACGATCAGGTCCAGGGTCGCCCCCTCCGGATCTCCATGATCTACGGGAACGGACAGCAGGGCGCACTCGATGGGGCCACAGGCCTCCCACGCGACCGACGGCACCCGGTCCATCGTGACCTCGGCCCTGCTCCCCGGTTCAGACGATCCGCAGGCGGTGATGATGACCACCGCCGTGAGAAGGCCGGCGAGGCCCCGACGGGCCACCTCCGGCCACCCCATCACAATCGGATGTCGATGGTGATGGGGATGTCGGCAACCCGGAAGGTGGCCCGCAGGCGGGTCGGGTTGAAGGTGGCCGAGGCCGTGATGCCGAGATCGATACGGATCGTGCACCATCCGGCGTGCACGTCGCCCGATCCCGAGAGGGACACGTTCGGGTTTGCGCTCTGGATCGTCAGGTTGGCGTCGAACCGGATGTCCCACCACGCGTCACAGAATGGCGCCCAGGTAGAGCCCCGGATCACATGGCGACCGCCACCGGCGGGCGTCCGGGCAGTGAGTCGGAAACCGCTGCCGTCGACGAAGCCGTCGACGCCGAAGCTGAGGCCGAGCAGCGACGCCGAGGCGGCGAAGTCGACCCGCACCGAGTTCGTCTCGCAGAACGTGGCCACGCCGATCATCTGAACCCTGCAGGTGCCTCCACCGCTGAGGTGGCGATATCGAGCCTCGTCCCGCAGGTTGCCGATCTCCAACCACCCACTGGCATCCACCACAAGGGTGTCGAGGCTTCCTGAGAGCCGTCCATACCACCACGACCCGCTGATGGCCAGCGTGCCGTTGGCGCTGATCCGGGCGACGTTGGCCGGACCGGCGGTCAGCGCAACGGTCGCCGTGAGGCCCGCTCGCCCGGGCACGTTGGACAGCGAGAAGTTGCCACTGGCCGTCACGCCGGGGATGGACAGCCCGGCGGCCCCGGTCAGGTCGTACCGGAAGCCAGCGCCCCGGTCGTAGAACTCGCCGGCGAACTGCACGGTGGCCAGGGAGAGCACCTGACCGCTGAACGACACCCCCATCGACCAGGTGTCGTCGCTGTTGATGGTGACCGAACCCGAGATGCTGGCCGAGGCCAGTGGGTCGATGGCCACCGAGCCACTGGCGCTCAGCGCGAAGTTGCCGGTGCTGTCGAACGAGCCGCTGACCACCATCGACCCCTGGAGGGGCCCGAGGTCCAGGGCGCCGGTGACTGCGAGCCTGCCGAACACCACCTGGGGCAACGCTCCGGCGTACTGCGTTCCGGTGACGACCTCGCCGATCGGGTCCTGCACCATGATCACCCGTCGGAGGTCGAGGGTCCCGAAGCCCCGGGACAGGGTGAGCAGCACTTCCCGCTCGGTCCCGACGAACGGCGACAGATCGAGCCGGACGGTCGAGGCGTCCAGCTCGGTCAGGGTGGCCCAGTCCGGGTTGGCCTGGAAGCCCCCGGTATCCAGCGCACCCCAGACGGTCCACATGGCATCGGACTCCGCCGCGGTGCGTGGGGTGGACAGCGTGAATACCGGCGAGAGGGTCAACTTGTCGATCCGGGGCCTGCTGCAGGCCAGGCCGTCAACCAGCACGTCACCCGCATGGTCGAGCGTCTCACAGGTGACGCCACCCACGGTGGCCGCCGAGAGCGGCATCCGCTGCACCACCGGGACCTGCGGCAGGTCGGTGACCGTGCCGTCGGTGGCCGTGGCCCGCACGTGGAAGCGGGCCGCCCGGTCGCCGATGCCTGTATGCGGCGTGAGGGCCAGGGTGATGACGTTCCCGGAGATCGAGGGGACGAGCCAGTCCGAGGTGCTGACCACGCTGATCGTCTGCCCGCTGAACGACGTGGGTGGTCGCAGGGTCACCGTCGCGGTGGTCGTCACCCGGTCCACGACCAGGCCGCCGCAGTCCACGTCGCCCAGGCGGTAGTGGGCGACGAACGCGTACCGACCGTCGACGCCCGGCGCCCCACAGGCCACGCCGTCCACCGAGGCACGGACCCGCGTCGCCCAGTCGGGCAGGCTCTCGGGCGGCGGGGGCGGCGGAGTGCAGGTCAAGGGCTGACGGCTCTGGTACCCCTGCATGATGAAGCGGATCCCGGCCAGGGTCGGCGTGTCGACCTGGTCCAGGTCCCACCAACGTCGCAACTCGAAGGTGCGCACGGCGGGACCGCAATCGGTGTTGCTCGGCAGGTTGATGCCGACCTCACGTTCCGCGACCCGCAGATCACGGGTTGGGAAGTGGATGTCGCTCCAGGTGTTGGGCAGAGGGTCCAGGGTCACCGGCGGGGCGATACCGATCACGATGCCGCGGCGCAGCGCGTCCGGCACCGCCACCACCGAACAGGGGGCGCCGGCCAGGGTGAAGCCCAGGTCGGTGGCGTCCAGACAGGTCAACGACGTCGGGATGGCCTCCGTCGAGCCGACGTCCATCCAGGACGGGGCCACGGCCAGCACGGCCGACGGGCTGATCGTGGTGGTGGTCGGCGCCACCGTCGTGGTCGTCGTGGTGGTGGTCGGCGGGCCGATGGCCAACGCCTGGCGGTGTGCAGACGGCAGCGGCCCCGATCCGTCGGGATCCACCCACAGTCCGATCTCCATCGGCCCGGTGAGCGACCGGACGACATCGACAATGACCGTGTTGTCGACCCGCACCCCGCCACGGATCGCCGTATCGAACGAACGGAGGGTCAGGACGGCATCGGCAGGCAACGTGGCCACGAACGCTGCGTACAACGACAGTTCGAAGCGTCCGGTGGCCCGGGCCGGCACGGCGATCTCCACACACTGTGCGCCAGCGAGTCGGAGGTGCCGGGTGCCTTCGCCGGCGTTTCCACAGGTGGCGGTGATCGCCGGCGGTGGCGGCCCGAGGGC
>JAAZXY010000042.1:0-10272 GCA_014239855.1 Acidimicrobiales bacterium
ACGCAGCGGTACCGGTTGAGACCACCGGAGAACCCGGCACGGGCGAACTCGTCGACGTAGAAGGCGAGGTCGTCGGCGTCCTGCCACGCCAGCGGTCCGTTCGGGTAATGGAACCGGTCATCCAGGTGCCCTCCCGGCGCCACGGCGAACCCCGTCGGTTCCCCCGGAACCCGCGGCGGTGCGTCCCCGGAGGCACTGAAGATCATCCCCTCCAGCCAGCGCGCCGGATCGGCCCCGATCTCGGCCTCGGCCACACCCGGCTCCTGGAAGTACTCGATGTAGAAGGTGTCGTCGCCGCCCATCATCCGGAAGACGTCGGTCGGCCTGACGGCGTTGGGCGGGGTGTAGGCCACGCTCAGGAGCGCCACGGCCCGGAACACGTCGGGCCGCAGGAGCGCCGCGGTACTGGCGATGGGCGATCCCCAGTCATGACCGACGATCACCGCCTGTTCCTCGCCGAGGGCCTCGACGACACCCAGACAGTCGCCGACCAGTTCGACCATCCGGTAGGCGTCGATGGCGTCGGGCGCCTCGGACGAGCCGTAGCCCCGGACGTCCATGGCCGCCGCCCGAAAACCCGCCGCAGCCACCGCCGGCAACTGGTGGCGCCACGAGTACCACGATTCGGGGAAGCCGTGGACGAACAGGACCAGGGGGCTGGCTCCTGCATCGGCGCCCATCTCGGCCACGTGGATACGCGTGCCGTGGGCGTCCACGTCATGGCGGACCAGGCCGGCCTCCGTCAGATCATCAAGCGTCGTCATACCCGTGATACCAGTGGTTCCCCGTTCGTCCCGGCGGGATCCTCGATCCGGACCCCACGGGCGAGGCTCCCATGGGCCATGGCCTCGGTGGCCATCCGGTCGCACCCGCCGACCACCGCTGCCTCGACGGCCAGTGCGTCACGGATGGTCAGGTGCATCTCAGCAGCAGTGTCGGCGGCGGCCGACACGAGCGAGGCATCGAGGGGCACCACGGTGAGTTCAGCCAGCTCGGCCAGCGCCCGCCGGGCCACCACCGCCGAGAGGGGGCGTGCCATCCGGGTGGTGACCGCATCCATGAACTCGGCCAGCACCGGACCCGACACGACGAGGGCTGGTCCGTCAGCCGCCCCGATCAACGCCCGGGCCGCGGCCTGACGTTCCGGCTCGTCATCATCGAACAGCCTGACCAGGATCGAAGCGTCCACGAAGGTCCGACCCGCCATCAGCCACTCCCTCTCGTGACGACGTCACCGCCCGTGCCGGAGTTCCCCCCGGAGATGGGTTGGCCACCGGAACCGGCCGCCGAGGAGACCGACAGGGCGACGAGCCGTCGACGGGCCGCATCCACCCGGTCGGCGGCCGAGTAGGCGATCAGGAGTTCGCGGACCACGGCGTTGACCGAGGTTCCCTCCTGGGCTGCCCGCACCCGGGCCCGGTGGAGCAGGTCGTCATCCACGGCCAGCGTCAGGTTCGCCATGGTTCTTGTTCCTCTGGTATCCCGTGCTCCACGTATCTCGTGTTACACGGAAGCCTAGGTTTCAGCCAGATGCCTGCCGTGGATCCAGTCCCGGTCCAGATAGCAGCCCTGCAGGTACCGCTCAGGATCGGCCTCGCCGTGACGCCCGTGGAGAACCCGTTCGTTGTCGAACACCATGCACTCCCCGGGGGCCAGGGTGAACCGGTACTCCAGTTCCTCACGATGCAACAGCCGGGCGAAGGTCCGGAAGGCCTCGTAGAAGGCCGCCATCTCGTCGAAAGCGACGTCGAACGGTGCCCCGGACCGGTTGTTGTACCGGACGGCCCGGATGGTCCCCGCCCCGGGACCGCCCTCCTCCACCTCGATCAGCGGGCCCCGATTCCGGAGGTCGAAGCCGTCGCCGGACCAGCGGAACGGCACGCTCCGGGTCGACAACAGGTCGAAGGCCCCCGGTTCCTCTTCCCGCAGCAACTCGGCGGCCCGGAAGCCGTCGACCAGCACCGTCACCCCACCCACGTCGCTGGCCACCAGGCAGTGCAGCAACTGGTATCCCGGTACCGGCCGCCGGTACGGGTTGTCGGTGTGCACGTTGAGCGCCCTCGGCGTGAAGGCCAGGTTGGTCGGGTTGGCCTCGGCCCGCACGTGGAACACCTCGCCGTAGTTCGTCTCGCGTACCGGCCCCCACAGGTTGGCCACGTCCACGATGCCGGCACCCGTTTCCTCCGCGTCGGCCCTCGGGTCGGCCCCGTCCTCGGCGCCCACGGCCAGTCCGTCCACGATGGCCACCCCGTCGCGGACCAACGCCCGGCTGGTGGCCTGCCACGCCTCGGCGTCCCGCCGATCGGGCCACGACAGCCGCTGGACCGAAAGGCCGGCAGCCGTCCAGGCAACCGCTGGCCCCGTCGATGCGACCACCGGTCGGTCGTAACGGTTCGCCTCCAACCAGGCTTCGTCATAGGTGCTGGTCGCGCCATCGGGGCCGAACCCCACGACCAGACGGCCATCGACCACCTCGGCCGCCGTCACCGTGACCTCGTCGGCCAACTCGGTCACGTCGAACAGGCGCTGGTCGTTGTCGCCATGACGAGAGGCGTCGTCACGGGCGTTGTCCCTCAGCCACAGGGCGTGGAACCGTGCCGGCCCGTCGTCCATCTCGACGGTGACGACCCCGCCGGGAATCCGGTCATCGGAAGGGCCGACCGAAACGCCGAGCAGGCTCACTGCCGCAACTCAGGCCGCCGCAGCTCTGGCGCATCGAGCAGCCACCGCCAGTGGTCGACCGGAGGAACCTCCAGCCCCTCAAGCCCCTCGAACCCGGTGCCGGCCCGCTTGCCGCCGTCATCCCAGTCCCGAACGGCCAGCGCCTGAGCAGCGAACGGTTCGGCCTCGAAGGCCGCCGCCTCGTCGGCCGACATCGGCCCTCCCTGAAGCCGCAGGGTCCCCACCGAGGCCGGGCTGAGTCGGGCCTCGTATGCCGGATCCTTGAAGCACCGGTACCGCTTGGCCGCCACGTGCAGGCGAACCGGCTCGCTCACCGCATCCACGAAGCGTTCGGCCACCCATGCCCCACCGGTCGTGCCGTGGTCGGTCACCCCGAACGCCGAATCCGGTTCGTCCAGGAAGTGGCCCATGTCGTGCAGCAGGGCGGCCAGCACCATCGCATCGTCGGCGCCCTCTTCACGGGCCAGCGCGGCGGCCTGGCGGGCGTGCTCCTCCATGGTCACCCGTTCGCTGTAGGTCTCATGGCCGCGGGCCGCGAACAACGCCAGCACCTCGTCGGCCACCTGATCCCCCATGGCGCGCATCCTGCCCGCTGGGGGCCTCGGAGGCCAGCGGGAATAGGTTCGATCCGTTCGCCCGACCCACCACGTCCCCACTGGAGAAACACCATGGCAATCGGCCCCGGCCTCCACATCGAGGATCCCAGCGATCCGTCCCTCGACCTCCGCATGTCGGACGGGGCCCGGCCCCTGTACGAGCAGGTCAAGGCGTTCATCGCCGACGAGGTCGAGCCGGTCACCCTGGAGTTCCACCGCCTGGGCACCGAACGGACCGAACACTGGGGCCACCACCCCGGCCAGATCGACATCCTCGAGGCCCTCAAGGTCAAGGCCCGCGAGGCCGGCCTGTGGAACTTCTTCCTTCCCGACGCCGAAACCGGCGAGGGGTTGTCCAACCTGGACTACGCCTACATCGCCTCCGAACTGGGCAAGAACCCGCTGGCCTCCCAGGCCATGAACTGCTCGGCCCCCGACACCGGGAACATGGAGGTCATCGAACGGGTCGGTACCCCCGAGCAGAAGAAGCAGTGGCTGGAGCCACTCCTGAACGGTGAGATCCGTTCGGCCTACGCCATGACCGAGCCCGACCTGGCCTCCTCGGACGCCAAGAACATCGCCTGCCAGGCCGTGCTGGACGGCGACGAGTGGGTCATCAACGGCACCAAGTACTACATCTCGGGCGCCGGCGACCCCCGCTGCAAGGTGATGATCACCATGGTGCAGACCAGCCCCGACGGGCCCCCGCACCGACGTCAGTCGCAGATCCTCGTCCCCATCGACACCCCCGGGGTCACCATCGACCACCCCATGCAGGTGTTCGGCGACGACGATGCCCCCCACGGCCACATGCACATCACCTTCAAGGACGCTCGGGTGCCGGCCGCCAACCTGCTGCTCGGCGAGGGACGGGGCTTCGAGATCTCCCAGTTGCGCCTCGGCCCGGGCCGCATCCACCACTGCATGCGCTCCATCGGTGCCGCCGAGCGGGCCATCGAGTTGATGTGTCGACGGGGACTCCACCGCGAGGCCTTCGGCAAGACCATCTCGCACCTGGGCAAGAACATGGAGGTCATCTCCCGGGCCCGCATCGAGATCGAGGCCATGCGACTCATGGTGCTCCGGGCCGCCAAGGCCATGGACACCATGGGCAACGCCGAGGCCCGGGTCTGGATCAGCGCCGTGAAGGCCATGGTGCCCGAGAAGGTCTGCGAGATCATCGACGCCGCCATCCAGATCCACGGCGCCACCGGCGTCTCCCAGTGGACCCCGCTGGCCGGCATGTACACCCAGCAGCGCACGCTGCGCCTGGCCGACGGACCCGACGAGGTGCACCACTTCGTGGTGGCCCGCTTCGAGCTGAACCGCTACCAGGACGGTCCGGGCGACGTGCCCATGATGTCCCACACCGGCCCGGTGTTCGCCGGCCCCTGATCCCTCCCCCATCGACCGCCGTACCGCCCGTCCGCCACAGGAATTGAGATCCCGATGACCGACGACCCACGCGCCCACAAGCCGGCGGCGGCCCGAACCCGGGCCGACATGGAGGCCTTCGCCGCCACCCTGCCACCCGACGACGGGACCGATGCCGCCGACGTGGCCCGGGGCTTCATCGCCACCCGGGCCGAACCGGTCATCGAGAAGATCACCCCCAACGCTTGGCTACCCGTCACCTGGGACCTGTCGCAGTCGGACTTCGTGCACGGCCCGTGCCCTGAGACCGTCAACCCCTCGCTGTGGCGTCAGGCCGGGTTCAACGCCCAGCACGGCCTCTACGAGGTCATCGACGGCTTCTACCAGGTGCGCGGATTCGACACCTCGACCGTCACCTTCATCCGGGGTGACGAGGGATGGGTGGTCATCGACCCTTTGACCACCACCGAGACGGCCCGGGCCGCCTTCGAACTGGTCACCGAGCAACTCGGAGAACGCCCGGTCACCGCCATCATCTACACGCATTCCCACATGGACCACTTCGGTGGGATCCTCGGCGTGGTCAGCCAGGAGCGGATCGACTCCGGCGAGGTGCCCATTGTCGCCCCCGAGGGATTCGTCCGCGAGGCCGTGTCGGAGAACCTGCTGGCCGGGCCGGCCATGGGGCGCCGGGCCATGTACCAGTACGGGATGCTCCTCGGCTGGAACGAGCACGGGCACGTCGACCAGGGGCTCGGCAAGGGCGTACCCACCGGGTCGTCGTCGCTCGTACCGCCCACCATCGAGATCACCGAGACCGGCCAGGAACTGGTGCTGGACGGCGTCCGGATCGAGTTCCAGCTCACGCCCGAATCCGAGGCGCCGGCCGAGATGCACTTCTACTTCCCGGACCACCGGGCCCTGTGCATGGCCGAGAACTGCACCGGCACCATGCACAACGTGCTCACCCTGCGCGGTGCGCTGGTGCGCGACACCCTGATGTGGAGCCGCTACATCGACGAGGCCATGGACCGCTGGGGCGACGTGTCCGACGTGGTGTTCGCCAGCCACGGCTGGCCCCACTGGGGCGCCGAGGCCGTCAACGGCTACCTGACCCGCCAGCGCGACCTCTACCGCTGGCTGCACGACCAGTCCATGCGGCTCATCAACCTCGGCTACTCGCCCAACGAGATCTCGGCCAACATCGACCTGCCGCCCGGCCTGTGGGCCGACTACCACTGCCACGGCTACTACGGCACGGTCAGCCACAACGTGCGGGCCGTCTACCAGCGGTACATCGGCTTCTACGACGGGCACCCGTCCAGCCTCGACCCCTACGAGCCCGTGGAGGCCGGAAGGCGTTACGTCGACTTCATGGGCGGGATGGACCAGCTGCTGGCCCGGGCCCGGGAGTCGTATGAGGCCGGCGACCACCGGTGGACGGCCGAGGTGCTGCGCCACGCCGTGTTCGCCGACCCGACGTGTGAGGAGGCCCGCCTGCTGCAGGCCGACGCCTTCGAGCAGCTGGCCTGGCGGGCCGAGGCCGGACCGTGGCGCGACATCTACCTGAGCGGTGCCCAGGAGCTCCGCAACGGATCCATCGCCGTGGAATCGGTCAGCCGCCCCCGGCCCGAGTTGGTGACCGGCATGGATCTCCAGCAGGCCTTCGACCTCCTGGCCGCCTCGCTCGACGGCGTGCCCGCCGCGGCTATCGGCCCACTGGCCATCGACTGGCACCTCGGCGACGCCGGCGAGACCGTGCGCCTCGAACTGTCCAACGGCACGTTGCATTCACTTCCGGGCAGCACGCACGCATCTGCCGACGTGGTGGTGCGCGGTGACCGCAGCCAACTGAACCGACTGTTCAGCTCGGACGCCACGGTGGCCAGCCTGCTCGACGAGGACGCCATCACCGCCGAGGGCGACCTGGACCGACTGCGGGCCCTGTTAGCCTGCGTGACCGACTTCCCCCGCTTCTACAACATCATCGAGCCCTAGGCCCGACCGTCCGCCTCTTCCAGTCCGGCGCGGATCTCGGCGCCGTGCTCGTCATTGGACGGGGGGCGACGGCGCACCGTCGGCGGGGTGGCCGACATCCGGATGGGTGACCGAACCGACCGGAACGCCTCGGTCCGGCCGCCGGTCGACGCCCCGTCATCGAGGACGGCAACAGGGTCCAGGCCGAGGGCCTCGGCGTCGATGAACGCCTGACGAACCGTGTTGATCGGTCCAGCCGGGATGCCGGCGGCCCGCAGCACGACCAGCCAACCGGCGGTCGTGTCGGCGGCCAGTACCGATTCGATCTCGGCCTCCAGGTCGTCGGCGTGGGTCATGCGAGACCCGTTGTCGGCGAACCGCTCGTCGGTCCGCCAGTCGTCACGGCCGAGGGCTGCACAGAGCTTCTCCCACAGGGCCGGGCTGGCCGCCGCGATGGCCAGCACCCCGTCGGCGGTGCGGTACGGCTGGTAGGGGACGATCGACGGGTGGCGGTTGCCCTGACGCCCCGGATCAGTGTCGGCCACCACGTGACCCGAACCCACGTTGAGCAGGCCGGCCAGGGCGGCCGACATGAGCGACACCTCGACGTGCTGGCCCTCGCCGCTCTCCCGGCGCTGCTCGACGGCGGCCAGGATGGCAATGGCCGCATAGAGCCCGGTCAGGTTGTCGACCATGGCCGACCCGATTTTGGTGGGCTCGCCGTCGGCCTCACCGGTGATGGCCATCACCCCGCTCATGGCCTGCACCAGGAAGTCGTAGCCGGCCAGCGTGGCACCCTCGCCCTCGCTGCCGAACCCGGTGACCGAGCAGGTGATGACGCCCGGATGCTCACCGGCCAGCGCGTCCCGGTCCAGGCCGAACCGGGCCATGGTGCCGACCCGGAAGTTGTCGACCACCACGTCGGCTCCCAGGGCGATCCGCCGGGCCACCGCCAGGTCGGCGGGGTCCCGTAGGTCAAGGGCGATGCTCCGCTTGTTGCGGTTCAGGCCCAGGTAGTAGGTGCTGGTCGCCTGGTCGCCGTCACCCCACCACGGCGGGCCCCACGTCCGGGTCTCGTCGCCCACCCCGGGCTGTTCGACCTTGACCACATCGGCGCCCAGATCGGCCAAAACCATGGTGGCCATGGGGCCGGCCAGCACCCGGCTGAAGTCGGCCACCCGCAGGTGTGTCAGGGCCCCCGGCCCGGGGCTCGGATACTTCGCACTGCCGTCGTCGGTCACGGCCCGGAGTCTCGCAGCGTCACCACCCACCGGACAACGAATGACCGATAGGGAAAAATCAACCCTTTCCCCTTGCATTCGAGGTCGATCATGGGAAGCATCCCGCCGTGACCCCCACTCCAACCGACGACACGGCCCTGATGCCACCGGCCAGCAGCGAGCCCGAGTTGGGCCGGGTCCGCCGCGGCCGCGACGCCCGGGCCGCCAAGCGCCGCGCCAGGGTCCAGACCTGGCTCCCCGAACTGGAACGGAAGATCCCCTGGGTCGACCTGCTGAGCGAGGAACAGGTCCAGACCATCCACGACGCCTCCATGGACGTCATCGAGGAGGTCGGCGTCGAGTTCCGCTGCGACGACGCCATCGCCATGTGGAAGGCCGCCGGCGCATCGGTCGACGGCGTCCGGGTCCGCATCGACCGCGAACTCCTCATGTCGCTGATCGGGACCGCACCGTCCTCGTACACCATGGTGGCCCGAGACCCCGCCCACACGGTGACCGTCGGCGATGGGAAGACCATCTTCACCCCCTCCTACGGCGCCCCCTACGTCCTCGGTCTGGACGGGGTACGACGCCCGGGCAGCATCGAGGACTTCCGCAACTTCACCAAGCTCAACCACCTCTCCCCCGCCCTGCACATGTCCGGTGGCGTGGTCTGTGAACCCATGGACGTGCCCGTCCCCAAGCGACACCTCTACATGACCGAGAGCCTGCTGAAGTACTCGTCCAAGCCGTTCATGGGCTCTGTGACGTCGATGGAGCGGGCCGAGGACAGCCTCCACATGGCGGGCATCGTCTTCGGTCAGGACTACGTGCGGAACACCACCGTCATGACCTGCCTGGCCAACGGCAACACGCCGCTGGTGTGGGACAAGACCATGCTGGACAGCGTCCGGGTGTTCGCGGCAGCCAACCAGGCCACCCTGTTCAGCCCCTTCGTGCTGGGTGGGGCGTCCACCCCGGCCTCGACGGTCGGTGCGGTCATCCAGGTCAACATCGAGGCCCTGACCGGAGTGGCCTTCTCCCAGTTGGTGCGGGCCGGCGCACCCGCCCTGTACGGCCAGTGGCTGTCCACCGTCTCGATGAAGACCGGCGCTCCGCAGGCCGGCACGCCCGAGATCTGCCACATGAACCTGCTGACCGCCCAGATGGCCCGCCACTACCGGCTGCCCTCACGGTGCAGTGGCTCGTGCACCAGCTCGAAGATGGTCGACGCCCAGGCCGGCTACGAAGCGGCCCGCAACATGTACGGCGTGCTCATGGCCGGCACCAACTTCGTGCTCTCGACCACCGGATACCTGGAGAGCGCCATGTGCCAGAGCTACGCCAAGTGGGTCCTGGACAGCGAACAACTGGAGCTCATGTGTCGACTCGGGGGCGGCGTGTCGTTCGACGACCTCGACGAGGTGCTGGCCACCATGCGCGAGGTCCCGCCGGGCGGACACCACCTGGGTACCGCCCACACGTTGGCCAACTTCCAGACCGCCTTCTCGATGCCCGAGATGATGAACAGCGACAACTACGAACAGTGGCTGGCCGACGGTGCCCTCAGCGCCGAGGATCGGGCCGCCGCCAGGTGCCGCCAACTCCTCGAGGAGTACGAGGAGCCCAGACTCCCCGACGACGTGTGCGCCGAACTCGACGAGTACGTGGCCCGCCGTGACGCCGAACTCCCCGACCTGGTTTCCTGAGAACCAGCCGAAAAGGATCCCCTCATGACCACTTCAGCCCCCCCGCCCCTGCTCCACGGCGTCTGCGCCGCCATGAGCTCCCCGTTCGACGACAGCGGCGAGTCGGTCGACGAGGGCCGCCTGCGCGACCACGTCGAGAGCCTCGTGGAAGCCGGCGTGCACGGTCTGGTGCTGGCCGCCGGCACGGGCGAGTTCGCCTTCCTGTCGGCCGACGAGAAGGAACGCATCTTCCGCATCGGCATCGACCAGGTGGCGGGCCGCATCCCGGTGATCTGCCAGACGTCGGCCATCACCACCGTCGACGCCATCGAGAACTCCCGGGCCGCCATCGACCTGGGGGCCAGCGCCGTGATGGTCCTCCCTCCCTACTTCGAGGGGCCATTCGAACGCGGCGTCCTGTACCACTACGAGAAGCTGGCCCGGGCCATCGACGCCCCCATCGTCCTCTACAACATCCCGGTCCAGTCCGGCTTCGACATCACGCCGGACCTGTACCGCCGGCTCATCGCCATGGAGAACATCGACTACATCAAGGACTCCACCGGCGATCTCATCCGGCTGCAGCAACTGGTCGGCATCGGCGGCCACATCCTGGCCGGGGCCGACCCCTTGGCCCCCTTCGCCCTCATGGCCGGCAGCGCCGGATGGATCTGGGGGGCGGCCAACGTCATGCCGCATGAGTGCGTGGCCCTCTACGACCACATCACGGCCGGG
>JAAZXY010000042.1:10280-12061 GCA_014239855.1 Acidimicrobiales bacterium
GCGGCCAACGTCATGCCGCATGAGTGCGTGGCCCTCTACGACCACATCACGGCCGGGCGTCATGCCGAGGCCATGGAACTGTGGCGCCGGATGCTCCCGGCCAACCTCTGGTTCTGGGACAACCCCCACGAGGCCGAGTACAACTCGGCGGTGAAGACGGCCGCCAACATGGTGGGACGCTCCATCGGCCCGTGCCGCCGCCCGGTCATGCCCATGACCCGCCGGGGGCGCGTCGCCCTCCAGGCCGCACTCTCGACCCTGCCCGTCAACCGCGTCGACCGGGACCGCCTGGTCTTCCGTGAATGGGAGGACGAGAGGGACTGGCTCGTCCAGATGACCGACCGGGCCGGCGTGGGTCGGGCCGGTGCAGGTCGGGCCGGTGCAGGTCGGGCCGGTACCCGCACACGAACGACCACCACCCAGAACGGGAGCACCAACTGATGGCACTCGACCTCGCCGATCCGACCGCACTGGCCGCCTCGATCGACCCACCCACCCGGGCCGTCATCGGCGGCCGCAGCGTGGAGTCGGCCTCCGGCAAGACCTTCGCCACCCTCAACCCGGCCACCGGTGTCGAGTTGGCCCAGGTGTCGGAGTGCGACACCGAAGACGTCGACCGGGCCGTCGCGGCGGCCCGCACCGCCTTCGAGGACGGGCCGTGGGGCCGCCTGGCCCCCGCCGACCGCAAGCGCCTGATCCTGCGTTTCGCCTCGCTCGTCGAGGCCCACACCGACGAGTTGGCCATCATCGAGACCCTGGAGGCCGGCAAGCCGATCAGCGACTGCTCGGGCCTCGACGTCCCCGACCTGGTGGCCACCCTGCGGTGGCACGCCGAGGCGGCCGACAAGCTCTACGACCAGCTCTCACCGTCGGGCCCCGGCATCGTCTCGATGGTGGTCCGCGAACCCATCGGCGTGGTGGGAGCCGTGCTGCCGTGGAACTACCCGCTCATGATGGCCGGCTGGAAGATCGGTCCGATCCTGGCCGCCGGCAACACCTGCGTCGTCAAGCCGGCCGAGCAGACCTCCATGTCCACCATCCGCATCGCCGAACTGGCCATCGAGGCGGGCATCCCGGACGGCGTGTTCAACGTGGTCCCCGGGTTCGGCGAGACGGCCGGAGCGGCCATCGGCCTGCACCCCGACGTGGACTGCGTGGCCTTCACCGGCTCCACCGAGGTGGGCCGCCACTTCCTTCGCTACTCGGCGGACTCCAACCTCAAGGAGGTCCTGCTGGAGTGCGGCGGCAAGAGTCCGGTCATCGTCATGGCCGACGCCGACGACCTGGACGCCGCGGCGACCGGTATCTGCGAGGGCATCTTCTGGAACGGCGGGCAGAACTGCAGCGCCAACTCCCGGCTCATCGTGCAACGCTCGGTGGCCGATGAGCTGCTGGAACGCATCACCGAACGCAGCCACGACTGGGTGGTCGGCGACCCCCTGGTGACCGAGACGACCGTGGGCGCCATGATCGAGGAATCCCACCTGGACAAGGTGATGGGCCACATCGCCGATGCCCACGAGGCCGGCTCGACGTGCGCGGTGGGCGGCAACCGGGTCCGCGAGGAGAGCGGCGGCTGGTTCGTGGAGCCCACCGTGTTCACCGATGTCGACCCCGACAGCCGCCTGGCCCGCGAAGAGGTCTTCGGACCGGTGCTGGCCGTGACCTCCTTCGACACCCCGGAGGAGGCCATCCGCCTGGCCAACGACACCGACTACGGCCTGGCCGGCACCATCCACACCACCGACCTGCGGACCGCCCACCTGGCGGCCCGGGCCATC
>JAAZXY010000042.1:12071-15602 GCA_014239855.1 Acidimicrobiales bacterium
CGGCACCATCCACACCACCGACCTGCGGACCGCCCACCTGGCGGCCCGGGCCATCAGGGCGGGCACGGTGGCCGTCAACTGCTACGGCGAAGGCGACATCACCACCCCGTTCGGCGGCTTCAAGCAGTCGGGCTTCGGTGGACGGGACAAGTCGGTCGCCGCCCACCAGCAGTACACCGAACTGAAGACCATCTGGATGGATCTGTCGTAGTCCAATGGGCGCCGTCACCCTCCTGCCCAACAGCCTCCGTGACAACGGCTGGTTCGAGACCCTCACCGAGGTGCCGCCCGCCGCGCCCCTGCTCGGCCCGACCGAGGCCGACGTGGTCGTGGTGGGTGCCGGATTCACCGGTCTGGCCGCCGCCCGACGGCTCGGCGAGTTGCGCCCCGACGCCCGGATCCTCCTGCTGGAGGCCGGACGCATCGGCAACAGCGCCGCAGGACGGTCATCTGGATTCGGCATCGACCACGCCCACAACATCCGATCCGAGGGCTTTGCCGACTCCGCGGAGTTCGAGAAGCAGCAGATCGCCCTCAACCGGGCCGGGCTGGCGTATCTGGAGGAGGCGGTGACCACCCACGGGATCGACTGCGACTGGTCGTGGACCGGCAAGACCCACGCCGCCTGCACCAACCGCGGCGCCAGGGATCTGGAGCACTTCGCCGCCACCCTCGACCGGATCGACGAGCCCTACGAACTTCTGGACGCCGACGCCATGGTCGACCGCCTGGGCATCGACCACTACCACCGGGGCCTTCACACCCCGGGCACCGCCCTCATGCAGCCCGCCGCCCTGTGCCGCGGCCTGGCCGCCAACCTCCCGGCAAACGTCACCGTCCACGAGGAGACCCCGGTGACCTGGCTGGATGCCGGACCACCCCACGAGTTGTGGACCGACGGAGGCAGTGTGCGAACCCCCGAGCTGCTGCTGGCCACCAACGGGTTCCTGGCGGGCTTCGGCTTCTACCGCAAGCACCTCATCCCGGTCGTCACGTGGGGGTCCATGACCCGGCCGTTGACCGACGACGAGTCGGCCTCGATCGGCGGCCACCGCACCTGGGGGGTCATCCCGGCCGCCCCGTCGGGCACCACGGTGCGGCGCCTGGCCGACTGCCGCATCCTCGTGCGGAACGTCTACTCCTACAGCCGCCATTCGTTGGCCGGAGGGCGACGCCGCCAACGGGCCGGACGATCCCACCGGAGGGCCTTCGAGGCCCGGTTCCCCGGTCTCACCGACGTGGGGTTCGAGTACACGTGGGGCGGGCCGTTGAGCATGGCCCGCAACGGCGAACCGGTCTTCGGGACACTTGCCGCCGGGATCGCGGCGGCCGGCGTCCACAATGGCACCGGACTGAGCCGGGGCGCCATCTGCGGAAAACTGATCGCCGAGATGATGTGCGGCGAAGGCTCCGACCTGCTGGACGCCATGTTGGGGAGGGGTCGACCCAACCGAAACGTGCCCGACCCGGTCCTCGGGTGGGGCGTCGACCTGTACGCCCGTCGGCTGCGCCTGCAGTCCGGCCGCGAGATGTGATCCGGTTTCCGGACCGGGAAGGAGCCCCATGAACGATCCATCAACTGACCCGTCCGCCGGTTCCCCGAGCGCTCCGCCGGATGGACAGCGAGTCGCTCTGGTCACCGGCGCCACGTCGGGCATCGGCCGGGCGTGTGCCCTGCGGCTGGCCGCTGACGGCTTCACCGTGGTGGTCGGCGGCCGCCACGCCGCGCGGGCCGACGAGGTGGTGGCCGAGATCGTGGCCGCCGGGGGTTCAGCGTCGACCGCACTGGGCGACGTGGCCGAACCGACCTATGGCGACGCCGCGGTGACCGCGGCGGTGGACGCCCACGGACGGCTCGATGTGCTGGTCAACGCGGCGGGGGTCATCACCAGGGCCGACGCCGAGGGCACCACCGACGAGGAGTGGCACCGGGTCATGTCCACCAACGTGGACGGTCTCTTCCGGTGCAGCCGGGCCGCCCTTCCGGCGTTACGTGCCGCCGGCGGCGGAGCGATCGTCAACATCAGCTCCACCAACGGGCTGGTCGGCGGTCCCGGCCTGGCCGCCTACTGCGCGTCCAAGGGGGCGGTCACCAACCTCACCCGGGCCATGGCGTTGGACCACGCCCACGAGGGGATCCGGATCAACGCGGTCTGCCCGGGCGCCGTCGACACCAACATGCTGTACTCGGAGCGTGACGACAGCACCGAGGAGGTGCGATCCATGAACATCCCCGGTATTCCCGAGGGGCGGATCCCCGGTGGCCACGAGATCGCCCACGTGGTGGCCTTCCTGGCCGATGACCGGTCCCGCCACGTCAACGGCGCCAACATCAGCGTCGACGGCGGGTACACCGCGTCATGAGCGGCGAACAGCCCTCCGAAGAAGTGGCCCCCGGGTCGGCGACCACCGGATCAGGCCGGGCAGCGGGCCGCATCGTCGTGGTGACCGGCGGAGCCCGCGGCATCGGACGGGCCATTGTCGACCGTTTCGCCGCCGAAGGCGCAACGGTCGTCATCGGCGACCTGACCGACCCCGGTCCCGTGGGGGCTGGTCTCGACGTGGCCGGCCACCGCGAGTGGGTGCCCCTAGACGTCACCGACGAGATCTCGGTCCTGGAGTTCGCCCAGTCGGTGGCCGCCGGCCACGGTGGCGTCGACGTGCTGGTCAACAACGCCGGGATCATGGACACCCGCTCGATCGCCGATGAGACGGTGGCCGACTGGGACCTCACCATGGCCGTCAACCTGCGGGGCCCGTTCCTCATGGCCAAGCACCTGGTGCCCCTCATGGACGGACGCGACGATCCGGCCATCGTGAACATCGGGTCCATCGAAGGCCTGGGGGCCAACACCCTCCATTCCTCGTACGCGGCGTCCAAGGCCGGCGTGCACGGCCTCACCCGCGCCCTGGCCGTCGAGCTCGGACCGGCGGGCATCCGCTGCAACGCCGTGGCCCCCGGCTGGATCGACACCGAACTGAATCGGGGCTACGTGGACAAGCACCCGAACCGGGAACAGGCGGTGGCCGACCTGGCTGCGCTGCACCCGGTGGGCCGGATCGGCGACGCGGCCGACGTGGCGGCCACCGTGCTCTGGCTGGCCGACCCGGACGCCGGCTTCGTGACCGGTCAGGTGGTCACCGTGGACGGCGGCCGCATGAGCCGCCTGTCCATCCCCGCCTCACTCTCCGACGACTGACCCCCGCCGGACAACCAGTCCGGCCCACCAAGGGCCCTCGGCCGGCGTCGAACGGGTCAATCGGTCAGGTCGGGGTTTCGCCAGACGATGAGCACGGCGTTGTTTCCCACCGCCGGATCGTCCATGTAGTCGGGGATGGCGCAGACAGCCTCGAACCCGTTCTCGATCTGGAAGCTGAGCGTCGGGTCGTAGAGCTCGCCGGCCCGCACCCGGTCGACGTACTCGTCGGCCGACATGTCGTCGATGTGGTCCTTGTAGCCGGGGATGACCCCGCCAGCCACGATGCCCTTCTTGCCGAGCCGCCGGACCACGTCCTTGCGGCGGACGTAGA
>JAAZXY010000043.1 GCA_014239855.1 Acidimicrobiales bacterium
AACCACGTTCTCGTGCCGGGACTTCACCGATGATCCGGTCACCGACGACCAACTGCACCGGATCCTGGACGCCGCGCGCTTCGCTCCGTCGGGAGGCAACCGGCAGGGCGCCCACGTGGTGGTCGTACGGGATCGTGCCGTACGGCAACAGTTGGGCGAACTCTGCGGTCCGACCATGCGTCTCTACGCCGCGCAGGGTGCCGCCGGAGAAACGCCCTTCAACTCGGTCGTCCAGTCGACGGTCGATGTCGACGACGCGCTGTTGGCCGAAGGGTCGGCCGAGAGCTCGACCCCCATGGGCGCGCGCGATCTCTTCGAGCGCCTGGGCGAGGTGCCCGTGGTCCTCGTGGTCACCGTCGACCTCTCGGTCGTGGCGTCCATGGACAAGGACCTCGACCGGGTGGGCGTGGTCACCGGAGCGTCGGTGTACCCGCTGGTCTGGAACATCCTGCTGGCGGCCCGGACCGAGGGACTGGCCGGCGTGGTGACCACGGCGGTGGTTCCCGCCGAGGACGAGGTTGGGAGCCTCCTGGGCCTTCCCGAACACCACGCGGTGGCCGCCATGGTCCCCCTCGGGGTGCCGGTCCGCCCGCTCACCAGGCTCTCGCGTGTCGAGGTCGAGGCGTTCACCACCATTGACCGCTACGACGGACCGCCGCTCACCGCCTGACCGGGCGGGCGGCGGGCTGACTGGACAACAGGACCGAGAAGATGGAACTGGGCATCACCATCCACCTGACCGATCGGTCGATGGATGTCCGCGACCTTGCGGTGGCCGCGGAGGAGCGGGGGTTTTCGTCGCTGTGGGTGCCTGAGCACACCCACATTCCGACCAGCCGGGCCACCCCGGCCCCGACCGGTGATGCCGACCTGGCCGACGAGTACGGACGATCGCCCGACCCGTGGATCTCGCTGGCCGCCGCGGCCGCGGTCACCGGGCGGATCCGACTGGGTGCCGGGGTGGCGTTGGTCGCCCAGCACCACCCGATCAACCTGGCCAAGGCGGTGGCCAGCGTCGACGCCCTGTCGGCCGGACGGGTGGTGTGCGGCGTCGGTTTCGGGTGGAACCGGGAGGAGATGGCTGACCACGGGGTCGACTTCGCCACCCGACGGGCCCGGGTACGTGAACACGTGACTGCCATGCGGGCCCTGTGGACGGATGACGAAGCGGAGTTCCACGGTGAGTTCGTCGACTTCGACCCCTGCTGGTCGTGGCCGGTGCCCGTGCAGCGGCCCGGTCCCCCGGTGCTGATCGGCGGCGGGGGAGGGCCACGCCTCCTCGCCGAGGTGGCCGCCTGGGCTGACGGTTGGCTTCCCATTGGCGGTTCGGGTCTGGAAGCCGGCATGGAGTCGCTTCGACTGGCCTGTGACGAGGTGGGCCGGGACCCGGCGGACCTGTCGGTCATCCCCATTGGCACGAAGCCGGAATCGGGGAAGTTGGAGCACTACGCATCGCTCGGAGTCGCCGAGACGGTGCTGCGGGTGCCGTCCGCCGGACGGGACGAGGTTCTGCCCGTTCTCGATGCCTACGTGCGGTACCTCGACGCCTGACGTGGTGCCGCGAGATCCTGCCCGGACGACACCGGAGCTGACCGATTTCGGACTGGGGCCCTACGTCAACGGGACGCCGAGTCGTCGATTCCCGGTCTACACCCGTGGCAACGCCGGCGAGGTCTACCCGCAGCCCGTCTTCCCGCTGACCTCGGCCATGGCCAGTGCGCTGGCCGGAGATCCGACGCGTGACTTCCTGCGGTCCACCGGCATGCTCACCGACGCGGAGTGCGACGAGGATGCCGACGTCTTCATGGGGGTGTTCGGTGGCTTCACGTACCTGAACCTCTCGGTCACCCGGGTGGTGGCCCTACGGACGCCCGGCATGTCCCTCGCCGATGCCGACGCACCGTTTCTGGGTGCGGAGGGGCTGGCTCCCGAGCACGTGGGGGATCGACGTGACCGGAACTGGCTGGCCACCGTGCGCGGTCTCCGGTACGGCTGGCGGGTGCTGGCCAGCCGGGACCTCCCCGCGTTGGACGATGCGGCGGCCGAGATCACCACCTGGCGGGCCGGGCTCACTCCGGTGGACCGGGCCTCCGATGACGAGTTGTTCGACGACACGATCCAGATGCTGCCGATGGTCAGCCGGATCTTCGCCCTCCACCTTTCGATCACCAGCGGCACCGGCATCGGTCTCGACACCCTTCGTCGGACCGCGGGACGTCACGGCGAGGACCTGATGGCGCTGCTGGGCGGCCTGGGTGACGTGGACTCGGCGGTGCCGTCCGATGCCCTGTGGGATCTCGGACGCCTCGTGAGGGATGCCCCCGGGGTGGCCGCCCATTTCGAGGGTGGACTCGATGGTCTCGAGGGCCGGCTTCGTGGTGATCCCGGCGCGGTGGACTTCGTGGCCGCCTTCGACGCCTTCCTCGCCCGGCACGGGGCCCGTGGTCCCAACGAGTGGGAGATGGGTTGTGACGTGTGGGGGACCAGACCGGGGCTGCCGCTGGCCCTCATCGACCGCATGCGTCATGCCGACGACGACCATTCCCCGCGGGTTCGTGGTGCCCGACGGACGACCGACCGCGAGGAGGCGGTGGCGGCGGCCCGGCGGCGGGTCCGTCCCCACGAGCGATGGCTGTTCGACCGGGGACTCCGTTGCACGGTGGTCCGCACCCGGGGTCGGGAGCGGTGCAAGACGATCCTGGTGGAGGCCATCCACGAGGGCCGGCTCCGCCTCCGGGAACTGGGCCGACGCCTGGCCGAACGGCATCCCGGGGTGGCGCCCGATGACCTGTTCTTCGTGACCCTCGACGAGGCGGCCGCCTACCGGGCCGAGCCCGGGGCGTTCGTCGACCTGGTGTCCGAACGCCGAGCCATCCGCGATCAACTTGAAGCACTCGAACCGCCGTTCTCCTTCAGTGGCCGGCTGCCGCCGACCGACACCTGGAAGCGGCGGGCAGATGCTCCGACCGCTGAGGTGCTCTCACCGGGAACCGTCCTCACCGGGACGGGTGGGTCACCCGGTGTGGCTCGTGGGCGGGCCCGGGTGGTGGTCGACCCGTCGGATCCCGGCGACCTCGGACCGGGTGACGTGCTGGTGGCGCCGTTGACCGACCCGTCGTGGACGCCGTTGTTCGTTCCCGTGGAGGCGGTGGTGGTCGACGTCGGTGGTCAGATGAGCCACGCGGTGATCGTGTCGCGCGAACTGGGCCTGCCCTGCGTGGTGGCCGTCACCGGGGCGACGACCGCCATTGTCGACGGCACGCCCGTCGAGGTGGACGGCGCTTCCGGGACGGTTCGGATCCTGTCCAGCCTCCCGGAGTGACCGGGGGACCGGGGATGGAAGCGGGATTCGCTCAGGAGTGAGCGAAACGGAACCCGTCCATGAAGTCGACCAGCACCCGGACGCTGTCCACGGGCAGGGCGTTGTAGACGCTGGCCCGGATGCCGCCGACGCTGCGGTGGCCCTTCAGGTTCACCATGCCGGCGTCGGCAGCCTCGGCCACGAACTGCTTCTCGAGGTCCTCGTCGGGGAGCCGGAACACGATGTTCATGTGCGATCGGCTGGCCTCGTCGACCGGGCAGGTGTACCACCCGTCGCTGCCGTCGATGGCCCCGTACAGGATCGATGCCCGTTCGGCGGCCCGCTGCTCAAAGGCGGCCAGGCCACCCTCGGCCTGCATCCAGCGGAGCACCTTGCCCATGACGTAGATGGCGAACATGGGGGGCGTGTTGGCCATGGAGTCGTTGGACTCATGGGTGGCGTAGTCGAGGTAGGAGGCCAGGTTCCGACCGTGGCTCGACAACCGGTCCTTGCGGACGATCACGACGGCCAGGCCGGCTGGGCCGAGGTTCTTCTGGGCGCCGCCGTACACGAGGTCGTGGACGTCCCAGTCGATGGGCCGGCTCAGGAAGTCCGAGCTCATGTCGGTCACCAGTGGCACGTCGGCCGACGGCAGTTCGGGGAACCGGATGCCGCCGATGGTCTCGTTGCTGGTCAGGTGGAGGTAGCGGCTGTTCTCACGGACCTCGACCTCGTCGGTGCCCGGCATGCGGTCGAAGGCGCCGTCGGCGTCGGTCCACGCCTCGTAGACCGGAGCGACCTTGCGGGCGTCGCCGATGGCCTTCTTGCCCCAGGCCCCGGAGTTCACGTAGCCGGCCGTCTCGCCGTCGGCCAGCAGGTTCATCGGGACCTGGGCGAACTGCAGGGAGGCACCGCCCTGCAGGAACAGGATGGCGAACTCGTCGGGCACTGATGCCAGCGAACGGAAGTCGGCCAGGGCGTTCATGTGGACGGCGTCGTAGGCCGCCGCACGGTGGCTGGCCTCGATGATCGACATGCCGGTGCCGTCGAAGTCGAGGAGTTCGTCACGGACCTCTTCGAGGACCGACACCGGAAGGGTGCACGGGCCCGCGCAGAAGTTGTGGACACGGGTGGACGTGGTCATCGGGGTTCTCCCTTGGTCGAGCCCGGGCCGGCCGCAGCGGACACGAGGTCGTCGGTAGATGTCCCTGGACGGGACAGGATCCTGAATGGACCAGCCCATCCTACTGGAGCGGGTCCTGTCGGTGAAGCGCGTTCAGCCGTTGGTGAAGGCCAGACGACGGAGGGCCGGTTCCACCACGGCGGCCGTCCTGGCGGCGGAATCGGCGAGCACCGAGGGTTCGACCTGGTCGGGCTCGTCGATGCCGATGGGGACGATTTCGTGGGTGGTGCCCCGATCCACCCAGGTCGGGACGTAGCCCGCGTCGGTGATTCGGGCGCCGTCGACCGTCTCGGTGACCTGGAACCAGGCGATCAGGCCGTCCTGGGTTTCCGGTGGACACGACCGGCACGGGTTGGCGTCGTCACCGGGCTGGTTGGTTAGCAGGTTGCCCAACCCGAAGGCCACCGCGTCGCCGCCCCGCCGGACCACCGGCTGGACGACGTGGGCATGGTGACCGAGCACCAGGTCGACCTCCGGGGCGGCCAGCAGGCGTTCGGCGGCCGAGCGTTGTCGATCGGTCGGGTCGGCCCGGTACTCCTCGCCCCAGTGCACGCTCACCACCACGAAGTCGGCGCCCTCGGATCGGGCCGCTGCTGCATCGGCGATCACCCGGTCCACGTCGAGGTGGGGGACCATCCACGGCGGATCCACGGGCAGGTCCCGGCCGTTGATGAGGTCGGTGACCGAGAAGTGGGCCACCCTGAGGCCTCCGGGGGTGAACCATGCCGGTCCGGCGGCGTCCTCGGTGTCGGCCATGCCGGCGGTGGCCAGTCCGACACGGCGCAGGTGATGGAGCGTCGCCGTGACGCTGGACGGTCCTGAATCCAACGCATGGTTGGAGGCCAGGGAACACCCGTCGTAACCGGCGTCGGCGATGGCATCGGCCAGCGAGGACGGCACACGGAACGTGCCCCGGAAGCTGTGGTCCTGATCGTCCATGGACAACGGGCTCTCGAGATGGCAGAGGGCCAGGTCGGAGCCGGCGAGGATCGGGCGGATCCGGGCGAACAGGGGGGTGAAGTCCCAGTGGTCGTCCCTGCCGTCACGGTCGGCCGCCGCGGCGGCCCGCTCGGCCACTGCACCGTGGCTGATGATGTCCCCGGTGGCCACCAGGGTGAACGAGCGCGGGGCGGCGGTGGTGCTGGTCGGGACCGTGGTCGTCGGCTCGGAGCCGGCCACGGTCGTCGGGGCCGGTGTCGGGGCCGGTGTCTGGGCTGGTGTCTGGGCCGGTGTCTCGACCGGCGTCTCGGTCTGGGCCGATGGCTCCGGGTCGCCGCCACCGAAGAGGTCGGTGACGAGCAGTGCCACGAGGCCCACCACGACGATGACCTGGAGTCGCCAGGCAAACCGGCGTTCCGAACGGAACAGGGGGTGGACGGGGTCGTTCACCGGGCGTCGACCCGGCTCAGGAGGGGCACGCCGGGACGTATCGACTGGTCGGTGGTGCCGCCTTCTCGCACGACCTGTCCGTTGACCACCACGTGGTGGACGCCGACCGACGGCAGCCATGTCCTCTCGATGGTGGACCGGTCGGCAATGGTGGCCGGGTCGAAGACCGTCACGTCGGCCGCCGCTCCGGCCGAGAGGCGTCCCCTCCGGGCCATGTCGGGGCTGGACCCCTCCAGAAGGCGGGCCGGGAGGATGGTCATCTTGGCCAACGCCTCGGGCAGCGACAGCACGCCCCGGTCGCGTACGTAGTGGCCCAGCACCCGACTGAAGCAGCCGGACGCCCGGGGATGGTTGTTGTGGGGCCGCTCGAGGATGGCGTCGGACCCCACCATGATCCAGGGGGTGGCCAACGGGCGTTCGATGTCGTCGTCGGACATGGCGAACGCCGCGGTGAGCAGGTTGTCGGTCCTCGCCCGCTGCCATCCGGCCTCATCGAGGCGCTCGGAGGTGCCGGCCACCTGGAGGTCGGCCACCGTGATGCCGTACTTCTCCCGGAAGTCCCGGAACCGGGCGCTGTTCGCATAGGTGGCCCAGTAGGTGTACGGATAGGTGCAGGCCGTCAGGTACAGGCCCTCGTCCCGGGCCGCCTCCATCTGGGCGATGGCCTCGGCCATCCGTCCCGTCCCGCCGGTGGAGTTGACATGTTCGACGTGGACGGCGCATCCGGTGCGCCGGGCCACGGTGACGGCCTCGGCGATCGCCTCCTCCTGAGTGCCCGGTTCGAGGTTCTCCGAGTGCCGGAGGTGGAGGCAGAGCGGTACCCCATGGGAGGCGGCGAGGTCGCCGTGGCGCAGCATCTCGTCGAGGGTGACACCGATGTTGTATTCGGGCTGCTGGTGGATCCCGAGGGCTCCGGCCCGAAGGTCGACGTCGGCCCGTCGGACCAGTTCGTCTATCTGGCGGTCGGTGGCGTAGTCGATGCCCACCTCCATGGAGATCCGGTGGGTGGACTGGTCGGTCGCACCCCCGTAGTTCACCGGTGGCCGGAGGTCGGCGGCCCTGGAGAGGAAGCGGTCCATCGGGTCGTCGATGCCGTGCATGCACAGGTTGGAGGTGACCCCGTCGGCGATCTTGTTCCATTCTCCGTACCCGTTGACGGGGTAGGAGAGGATGTCGATGAAACCGGGGGCGACCACCAGGCCGGTGGCGTTCAGCGTCGAACGGCCGATCAGCGGTGTGGTGGCGACCGTGACCACGGTGTCGCCGTCGATGCCCACGTGGGCCACGGCGTCGAACCCGGTCTCCGGGTCGATGACCCGGCCGCCGGCCACCACCAGGTCGTACCGATGGGTGTCAACAGTCGTCGTCGCCTCGTCGGGCTGGCCGGCCGTCGTCGTCGGATCCGGCGGTCGGCTGGTGGTCGAGCGGGGAACCGCTGGGATGGTGGCCGAACCGGTGGCTGGCTCGGTGGCCGTTCCGGCATCCGGCCGGCCGGGAAGCCGCCGACCGAGGGCGAGGAGGGCGGCGCCGAAGCCGATGCCGATGACGACACGTCGACGGGCCACCGCATCGGGCCGAAGATCGGCGTCCGGGTGTGGTTCGGGATGCGGTTCCGGCTGCGGTTGGTCGTCGGCCTCGTCCACGGGTGCGGACGCTAGTGGTGGGCCGCCCGGGCGAGGGGCCGGGCGCTGACTACCGTGACCACGTGGTCGACGGGACGTTCCGACGGGTTGGACTCCTCCTCGGCGCCGGCCTGCTCCTGGCGGCACTGGTCGTGGTGACCGGGCGGGATGGCGGTGGGGTCGACCACTGGGTGACCGGCCGACCGCTGGCCGTCGTGGCCGCCCGGTTGGTGGTCGATCCCGCACCGCCGCGCACCGTTGATCCCTATCGCGGCACCGGAACATGGGCCGACGCCTACGACTTCGATCCGGCCTACGCCCCGGGTGCCCTGACGGTGCGGCCCGGCGATCTGACCGCCATGGCCGAAACCGGAGTCCGCACCCTGTTCCTCCAGGCCTCCAGGTCGGACCGTCGTGCCGTGGGCCTCACCTCCGATCCGTGGCTGCTGGCCGGCTTCCTGCTGGCCGGCGCCTCGGCCGACGTGGCGGTCGTGGCCTGGTACCTGCCCAAGTGGACGGCCGATGACGAGGACCTGCAGCGTCTCCTGGCTCTCGACCGCTTCACGGTGTTCGGACGACGGTTCGCCGGGATCTCCGTGGACATCGAATGGAACCGGGACGGCCTGGGGGCCATCGAACGGTCGGACCGGTTGGTCGACCTGTCGGACCGACTCCGACGCACCGTGGGTGACGATCCGTTGGGAGCCATCGTCATGCCGCCGGTCATCACCGACGAGATCAACCTGGCGTTCTGGCCGGGGTTCCCGTGGGCCGAGTTGGCTGACCGGTACGACGTCTGGCTGCCCATGGGCTACTGGTCGTTCCGCACCGAGGAGCACGCCGACCCGGCCTTCTATACGACCGACAACATCCGGCGACTACGAGCCGACCTCGGAGATCCGGGAGCGGTCGTGCACGCCATCGGCGGTATCGGCGCGGCCGACGGGACGGCGGTCGTGGATCCCGGTGAGCCGTTGGCGTCGGTCGACGACCTCGAACCTTTCGTGGAGGCGCTGTCCGGCGAGGGAGCGATCGGCGGATCGATATACGACTGGGCCTCGATGGGCGTCGATGCCCGGATCCGGTTCGGCCGGGTCATGGACGGTCCGTTTCCGCCGTCGGGCGGTTGAGACCCAGGAGGATCCGGCAGATCTCGTCCACCGGCCCGTTGCCGGAGGTGGCGGTCCGTGGGTGTCCGCCCTCGACGATCAGTCGGGTGAGTGCATCGCCGTGCCGATCGACGAGATGGACGAGGCGTCCCCGGCGGGGGTGCTCCTCGTCGGACCGGCGGGTCGACACGTCCACCAGAAGGCCCGTGGCGCGCCAACAGAGAGGTACCCGGTCGAGTGGGGTGGCATCGGTTGGCGCCTCGAAGGCACGGACCACCCGACGGAGACGCCCCCGGCGCAGGACCACGCCCACCAGGAACGTGCCGGTAAGTCGGGAGTCCCGAAGCAGTGGATCGAGCAGGGCGATGAGCCCGGGGCGGGCTGGGCAACCGGCGACCGGGCCGGTCTGGAACTGGGATGGATGCACGACGCCTCCCGAGGGGTGGGGTGGCGTCGATGGTTCCGACCGCGATCAGACGTCATTGTGCCGCCCTATTGGCCCGCGCGCGCGGGTCGCGTACCATGGGCGACCGACCCGTCACCGGGTCGGACCGGTTCACGGGTGGATGGAACCGGCGAGACGGGGAAGGCACACCTGATGACTGGACAGCGCGGCGCGACCACGAACGAGACTCCGGACTCGAATCCGACCGGAGCCTCGACGGGGACCTCCACGACGAGCTTCGGCGTGGGTCGTCGTGAGAACCACGATGCTTCGGCGTTCTACGACCGCTTCACCCCGCCGACCGTCTCCGACGACGACGTGGTGGTCCGGGCCCCCGACCTGGGTGACGGCTGCCTGAACGGCGACGCCCGCGACATGCACCAGATCCCCGACGCATCGGTCGCCCTGGTGGTCACCTCTCCGCCCTACTTCGTGGGCAAGGACTATGAGGTGGAGATGGAACGCGACGGCGTGCCCACCTCCTATCTGGAGTACCTGGGGATGCTGCGCGACGTGTTCGCCGAGTGCGTGCGGGTGCTCGAACCGGGCGGCCGGATCGCCGTCAACGTGGCCAACCTGGGGCGCAAGCCGTACCGCAGCCTGTCGGCCGACGTCATCGGGATCCTGCAGGACGAGTTGGGCCTGCTTCTGCGTGGCGAGGTGGTGTGGCAGAAGGCCGAAGGAGCGACGGGCTCGGTGGCCTGGGGTTCGTTCCGACGGGCCGCCAACCCGGTGCTGCGCGACATGACCGAGCGGGTCATCGTGGCCAGCAAGGGTCGCTTCGATCGGGCCGTGCCGGCTGCCCAGCGGACCCGGAACGGGCTTCCGTCGGAGAGCACCATCACCACCGACGAGTTCATGGAAGCCACCCTCGACGTGTGGCGCATCGACGCCGAGCAGGCCACCAGGGTCGGCCACCCGGCACCGTTCCCCGTCGAGCTGCCCCGCCGGCTCATCGACCTCTACACCTACCGGGACGACCTGGTCCTGGACCCGTTCCTCGGATCGGGCAGCACCCTGGTGGCGGCCGCCCGCTCCGGCCGTCGTGGCGTGGGCTTCGACCTGGACCCCGAGTACGTGACCCTGGCCAAGCAACGGCTGGCCGATGAAGAACGTCGACTGGCCGAGGAGCCGATCGCCGCATGGCGTCGATCCGACCTGTCCGGGGCCATGGCATCCCAGGAGGGCCTGTTCGCCGACGTTGGGGCGCTCGGACCCGACCAGGCACTCGACCGGGCGACGGCATCGGGCAAGAAGGTGGCCGACATCGCCGAGGCCGCCCTTCTCGACGCCGGATTCGAGATCGTCAAGTCCCCGGCGGCCCGCCGGGATCTGGGCCTGCAGTTCCCGTTCCTGGTGACCGACGGGCAGCTGGGCCGGCAGTGGTACGTCGACGTGGCCGGTGCGTTCACCAACGCCCGTGCCGGCATGCGGCGTGCCGACGTGTTGTGGCGGACCCTCGGGCGGGCCCACGTCCTGTCCAGCGGGCACGCCGCCGATGGGCCACACGGTCGACCCCGGCTGCTGGTGTTGACCCCTCGTCTGCCGCGGGCCGGAGCCGAGGGAGACCGCGCCCTTCGGGCTGCCGGTGGCCACGGCGTGTTCGACGTGCTGGAGTTGTTCGATGGGGCCGCTACCGAGCGGCTCCGCCACTACGCAGCGACGTCCCCCGATCGCCCGCTTCCGGGATTCTGGAGCGATGACGAGATCGAGGCGCGCTTCACCTGATCAGCCGTTCCTCTGATCCGGCGCTGGTTCGAAGACCACCTCGAACAACACCGGCCATCGCTTTCCCGTCAACAGGAAACGGCCGGTCTCCGGGTCGTGGGCGATCCCGTTGAGCACGTCGTCGTCGCCCAGCGAGGACCGGTCGGCCAACAGTCCCGATGCGTCGACCACCGCGGTCACCGTCCCGGTCGACGGGTCGATGGCCACAATGGTGTCGGTCTGCCAGACGTTGGCCCACACCGTGCCGTCCACGCATTCCAACTCGTTGAGGCGTGTCACCGGCATGCCGTCCAGTCGCACCTCGACATCACCGGTGCGGGTGAGTTCGAGATCCCGGAACGTCAGGCGGTCCGAGCCATCGGACATGACCAGTGAGCCGGCCTCCTGATCCTGGCCGAGGTCAACGTCGGTGTCGGGGAGACGGCACAGTCCCCAGCCCTGACCGCCGTAGGTCAGGACGTCCACCTCGGTGAGGGTGGGAAGGTCCCACACCACGGCACGACCGGCTTTCCAGGTGAGCTGGACGGCCCTCCCGTCGCCGAGTGCCGTGAGTCCCTCGCCGAACCACGTGGCGTCCAACGCCGCGGACCGCAGTACCCGTCCGGTGGCCCGGTCGACCTCGCGGATCTCGGACTCTCCGTAGCGGCCGGTGCTCTCGAGGATCCGGCCGTCGACCAACTCGAGTCCCTGCGTGAACGCTGTCGGGTCGTGCGGGTGGGTGGCCACCACCCGGGGGACCAGACGCTGTGGCGTTTCGCCGACCGGTGTCGTATCCGCCGGCGTCACCGTTTCGGGCGAGGCGCAGGCCGCCGTGGCCAGGATCAGGAGCCCCCACATCGAGGCCCATGTGGCGAACCCGGTCGGGTGGTGTCGGTCCACGGCTCTGGCGTCCTCGTCTGGTCGGTCCGGAGTCGATGCGGTCAGACTGCCGCCCATGACCGGACGGTGTGATCGTAGGACCCGCTGATGGGCCCCATTACCGGGAGCATCCGGCGCGAGGGAATCACCACGGCATGGCTGGACTGGGGTGGCGATGGCCCTCCGGTAGTCCTCCTGCATCCCAACGGCTTCTGTGCCGGGGTGTACGACCCGCTGGCTCGGCGTCTGACCTCCCGGTACCGGGTGGTGGGTATAGACCTCCGAGGCCACGGATCCAGCGACGACGTGGTCGACCCCGCCCTGCTGGGCAACGACGCCATGGCGCTGGACGTCCTGGCGGTGGCCGATCACCTGGGCTTCGACCGGTTCGCGGTGGTCGGGGTCTCGTTCGGTGGCGGCGTGGGCATCGAGACGGCTGCCGCAGCGCCCGAACGGGTCGACGCCCTCGTCCTGTGCGAGGCCATAGCCATCGAGGTGCAGGCCCGTGAACTTCAGCACTTCGGCTTCCAGGGTGGACCGGACGGTGGGGAGCACCCGCTGGCCGTCGGCGCCCGTCGACGCCGGGATGTCTGGGATGACCGGGCGGCCGTGTCGGCCTCCTACGGCTCCCGGCCACCCCTGAACCAACTGGCGCCCGAGGCCCTCGCCGGTTACATCCGCTGGGGCTTCCGGGACCGGCCAGATGGCACCGTCGAGTTGGCCTGCCGACCAGAGACCGAGGCCCTGATCTTCGGCTCGCCCGACCGGCACGGACCGGTGCAGGCCTTCGACGCCCTGCGCCGGGTGGCCGCCGACGGGCGGGTGCCTGCGGCGGTCATGGCCGGCACCCGGACCGACCTCGACCCGGCGTGGTTCCGGGCGCAGGCCGAGACGCTGGGCGTCGACCTTCAGTTGATCGACGGCGGGCACTTCTGCCTGTTCGAGGACACCGACCGGGCCGAGCGGCTGGTCATCGAGTCCCTGACCGATCTGTCCGACCCATCCCAGATATGAGAACGGGGAGATCCCATGAGTGACCGACCGAACATGCATCCGGTGGAGTTGGCCAACCGGGTCATCGACTCGGGGATGCCCGAGAGCCCCCACAACCGGGTGACCCACGAGCTCTCGGTGATCGAGGACGACGTGGCCGTGGTCGAGTCGTTTTCCCATTGTTGGGTGGTCGACGCCGGCGAGGGGCTGGTGTGCTGGGACGCCAGCGGCACGCAGTCCGGGCAGACCGTGGTCGCAGCCATCCGGGAGTGGACGGACCGACCGGTTCACAGCCTCGTCTACACCCATGGGCACGTCGACCATGTGGGGGGCAGTGGGGCGTTCGTGGCCGACGCCGAGGATCGGGGAGATCCCCGGCCGCGGTTCCTGGCCCATGAGGCGGTACCTGCCCGCTTCGAGCGGTACCGCACCACCAACGGTTGGAACCTGGCCATCAACCGCCGCCAGTTCGGGGGAATCCGAAACGGCCAGAACCTGGGCATCGGAGGCGATGGTCCCCGCTTCCTGACCGACGACGTGGCCGAGCCCGACGAGACGTTCCGGGACCGGATGTCGTTCACGGTGGGCGACCGCACCTTCGAGTTGCGGCACGCCCGCGGCGAGACCGACGACCACGCCTGGGGTTGGGACGCCGAACGTCGGACGGCATGGACGGGCGACTTCACGTCCTGGGTGTTCCCCAACGCCGGCAACCCGCAGAAGGTCCAGCGGTATCCCATCGAGTGGGCGGCCGCCATGAGGGACATGCTGGCCGTCGGTGTGGAGCGGGTGTATCCGGCCCACGGCCTGCCCATCGTGGGGCGCCGGCGGGTGGAGATCGTGCTGGGAGACATCGCCGAGGCGCTCGAGCACCTGGCCGGGCGGACGTTGGACCTCATGAACGAGGGCGCCACCATCGACGAGATCATCCACACGGTGCGGGTGCCCGACCATCTGGCCGATCGGCCGTGGCTGGCTCCGCAGTACGACGAGCCGGAGTTCGTGGTGCGAAACGTGTACCGCCAGTTCGGTGGTTGGTGGGATGGCAACGCGGCCAACCTCAAGCCTGCTCCGGAAGCCGCGGTGGCTGCCGAAGTGGTGGCTCTCGCCGGCTCGGTCGAGGCGCTGGTGGATCGGGCTCTTGAGCTGGTGGAGACCGCGGACCTGCGACTGGCCTGCCATCTGGTGGAGATGGCCGTGGCCGCCGAGCCCGCCCACGAGGGGGCGCAGCGGGCCCGGGCCGACGTCTACTGGCACCGTCGGGCTGCCGAGCGGTCGCTCATGTCCAAGGGCGTGTACGCCGCCGCGGCCCGTGAATCGGAGGCGGCCCTCGGTGGGGAATCAGAGGGGGATTCCCTGAAGGATGCCGTTCGGGGTGCGTTGGGCTGATCCGACTCCGGGTATTTCTGGGCCGCCGGTGACCCGACGGTGGCCCGACGGTGGTTGGCTCAGCTGAGGTGAAGGGCGCCGTCGACGGCCAGTAGCGGTGGTCCGCTGTCGCCGACCAGAAGGCTGGCCGTGGCCAGCCCCGGTGCCGGGTCGAGTGCCCTGATGGCCGATGCCAGGTGGGCTGCCGCTCGGATGCCGACGGACCCCTCGAGCAGTGACGTCACCACGACCGTCAGGCCGGCATCGGTGGCTGTCCCGGCCGCCGCGGCGGTGATCAGCGGGCCGCCCAGAGCGGATGGCTTGAGTATCACGACGTCGGCGCTGCCCATGGCAATGGCCCGGTCCAGGTCCACGGGGGTGCTGATGGATTCATCCACGGCCACCGGGACGGGTGATGTGGCCCGGACGCCGGCCAGGGCATCGAGCCCGGCCACCGGCTCCTCCACGAACTCGATGTCGAGGTCGGCCAGACGGGCCAGGTGACCCGGGGCCTCGTCGGCCGTCCAGCCGCCGTTGGCGTCGATCCGGAGACGGGCGTCGCCAATGACCTCCCGGACGGCGATGAGCCTGGCCAGGTCGGCCTCGAACGGGCCGGCGGCCACCTTCACCTTGACCGTCCGGTGGCCGCTGTCGATCGCCGCCCGGGCCGCCCCTGCGGCTTCGGCCGGTGTGATGCCGCCCACCAGCGCCGAAACGGGCACCACGCCGGGGCTACCGGGGGCCAGCAGGTCATGGAGGGGCCGTCCGGCGGCCTGTGCAGCGAGGTCCAGCAGGGCACCGTCGACGGCCGCCCGGGCCGTCGGGGGAAGCGGATTCTCCGGGTCGTCGGCCCAGTGGTGGAGTGCCTGCTCGGCCTCGTCGACCGTCTCGGAGGTGAAGCCGGCCAGCGGGGCAGCCTCGCCATGGCCGATATTTGCCTCAGCGTCGACCAACCTCAGGACGATGACGTCCCGTGTGGCGATGGCGCCATGGGCGGTCACGACGGGGGAGCGGAGAGGCAGGCTCATCCGGCGGATCTGGATGCTGGCGACGTCCGGCAGAGAAATCTCCTCAATGCCGGGGTTCATCGACCGTCGACCTGGTCGAGGAGTTCCCGGATGGCGGCCACCACGTGGTCGGGATTTTCGAGATGGGCGGCGTGGCCGGCCTCGGGAACCACCTCGATGGCCGAGCGCAGCAGCCCGGCGGCCATGCGCATGGCAATGGCCCGGAACTTGGGATCCTCGTCGCCAGCCAGGAACGACTCGGCGCAGACTCGTTGGCCGCCGCAAGGGCTCAGCGCCTGACCAACGATCCCGACGGGCTGGCGGCCAGCCTCCGGGGAGCCGGCACTGGTGCCCAACAGTCGTACTGGCATGACCTGGCGGGCATCGACGTGCCG
>JAAZXY010000044.1 GCA_014239855.1 Acidimicrobiales bacterium
CTGAAGCTGGTGCTGTTCGAGAAGCCGGGCGCCGGTGGCTCGCTCAACCATCTGGCCGACGACGGGTCGATCGACGCCATGCTCACCCTCATCGGGCGCCTCGAGGCCAACGGCCACACCTACACCGTCGAGGGCACCACCTTCTTCGACGTGTCGACGTGGGACGCCTTCGGTTCGATGACCGGCTACGACGAGGCCACGATGCTGACCTTCTCCGCCGAGCGGGGTGGCAACCCGGACGACCCCCGCCTTCGCAATCCACTGGACTTCGTGCTCTGGCAGGCCAGCGCCGACGGTGAACCGTCATGGGACTCGCCGTTCGGACCGGGACGACCGGGCTGGCACATCGAGTGCTCGGCCATGGCCATGGCCGACCTGGGCGAGACCATCGACCTCCACGGCGGCGGCAACGACCTGACCTTCCCCCACCACGAGTGCGAGGCGGCCCAGAGCGAGGCGGCCACCGGCCAACCGTTCGCCCGCCACTGGATGCACGTCGGGATGGTGGCCTACGAGGGCACGAAGATGTCCAAGTCCCTGGGCAACCTCGTCTTCGTCCGCAACCTGCGCCACATGCACGACCCCCGGGCCATCCGCCTGGCCCTCATGGCCCACCACTACCGGGCCGGCTTCGAGTGGTTCGACTACGACATCGACGACGCCATCACCCGCCTCGACCGACTGGTCACCGCGGCCCGTCGTCCCAAGGGCCCGAACCCGGCGCCCACGCTGGCCGCCGTGCGGGCTGCGCTCGACGACGACCTCGACACGGTCGCCGCCCGCGATGCCCTCGACCTGCTGGCCGGAGGGATCCTCTCGGGTTCCGGCGACGACCCGACCGCCGCCTCGGGTCTGGCCACCGCGGCGGCCCTCCTGGGCATCCGTCTCGATTCCACCCTCCCCGAATCCTGGTCACGCACGACCTGACCGCCGGGTGATCCCCGGTTCGCCCCGGCGAACATCAGATGGCCACGGCGGGCCGGTGGCGGCCGGGCCGTATCCTGATCCGGTGCTGCGATTCACTGACAGCCTGACCGGCGACAAGGTCGACTTCGTCCCCCGCGAAGAGGGGAAGGCGTCCGTCTACTGGTGCGGGCCCACCGTCTACGACGTCCCCCACCTCGGACACGCCCGAAGCACGCTGGCCTTCGACCTGCTGGTCCGCTACCTGCGCTGGACGGGGCTCGACGTCACCGCGGTGTCCAACATCACCGACATCGACGACAAGATCATCAACCGGGCAGCTGAGGAAGGGTCGACCGAACCCGAGGTGGCCAGCCGCTACGAGGCCACGTTCATCGAGCAGATGGACCGCCTCAACGTCGCCCACCCCGACCTTCGCCCCCGGGCCACCGAATACGTGGACCGCATGGTCGAGGTGATCGGCGAACTGGTCGAGCGGGAGATGGCCTACACGACCGATTCGGGCGTCTACTTCGACGTTGACCGTCTCGAGGAATACGGCGCGCTGGTGGGCCGCTCGGTCGACGACCTGCGCGAGGGTGCCGGGGCCCGGGTGGACGTCGACGACGACAAGGCCGACCCGCTGGACTTCGCCCTCTGGAAGGCCGCCAAGCCCGGCGAGCCGACGTGGGATTCGCCGTGGGGCCCGGGCCGTCCCGGATGGCACATCGAGTGCGTGGCCATGTCGCTGCACCTGCTGGGCGACGGCTTCGACATCCACGGCGGCGGCGACGACCTCGTCTTCCCCCATCACGAGAACGAGCGGGCCGAGGCACTGGGCTGCGGCCGGTCCTTCGCCCGCCACTGGATCCACAACGGGATGGTCCAGGTCGACGGCGAGAAGATGTCCAAGTCGCTGGGCAACTTCACCACGCTGGCCGGCCTCCTCGACACGTGGGACCCACGGGCCCTGCGTCTGCTGGTGCTCCAGACCCACTACCGGCGCACCATGGAGATCGGGTCGACCACGCTCGACCAGTCGGCCGCCGCACTGGCCCGGCTCGACAAGTTCGCCATCCGGATGGCCGCCGCGGAGCTGCCCGAGGCCGGTCCGGACGCCGACGTGGTGGCCCGCTTCAGGGCGGCCATGGACGACGACCTCGGTGCGCCGCAGGCCATGGCCGTGATCTTCGATGCCGTCCGGGATGCCAATCGGGCGCTGGACGCCGAGGATGATGCGGTCGCCGCCGCGTTGTCGGCTGCTGCGCTGGAGCTGGCCGGCGTTCTCGGACTGGTGCTCGGCGAGTCCGCGGCGCCCGGCGGTGACGCCTCGGACGACGATGCCGAGATCGACGCGCTGGTGGATCGTCGTCTGGACGCCAAGGCGAAGAAGAACTTCGGAGAGGCAGATCGGATCCGCGACGAGTTGACGGCCCGCGGGGTGGTCCTCGAGGACACGCCACGCGGCACCGCCTGGCGCCGAGGCTGAGAGACCCGCTTTCCGGGAGGCCTGTCACACCCCATCGTCATGATGGGTCCATGGAAGCGACGGCCACCCTCCAGATCGGCAAAATGCCCGACGGATCGACCGCCGGGTCAACCGGTGGATCGGCTGCCCGTGCGTTGGTGCAGTCAGTCGAGGCGCTGCTGGCTGGCCTCGACGTCGCCGACCTGACGCCTCTCGATCGGGCGGACTGTCTGCGGTCGTTCACCGTCGTGGACGGCATGGTCGCCGCCGCCCGGTCGCGTGTGTTGGCCGGTGCCTCGGCTGGTGGGTCGAGGCGTTCCCGGGAACGTTCCGCCGAGCTGGTCCGTGAGACGGGAATGTCCGGGATGGATGCATCCAGGGCGGTGCGGCTGGCCGACACGTTGACCGCCGTGCCGGCAGCAGCCGATGCGCTCGCTGAGGGCCGGATCACCACGGGTCACGCGTCGGTGCTGGCCGGTGGGGTGTCGTGGCTGAACCGTGAGGCCGCCGCTCACGACGGTTCACTGATCGACGCAGCGTGCAACCAGTCGGTTGACGAGTTCAAGGCCACGGTGGCGCAGTGGGAGCTGGTCGAGAACGGCGACGCCGACGGTCGACGTCTGGCGGCCCGCCAACACAAGAACCGCAGCGCCCACTGGTTCACCCGCGATGACGGGATGATCCGGCTCCAGGCCGACTTCGCACCGGACACCGGAGCCATGGTCACCAGAGCGGTTCACACCTTCGCCGAAATGCTGTGGCGCACCGAGGACGGACGAACCGCTCAACCGGCAGGCGACCCGACCGGGAACCTTCATGGATCGCTGGGCGGCCCCGACACCCCGGAGATGCGCCGGACAATTGGGCAACGCAACGCCGATGCCATTGCCGAACTGATCCGCCGAGGCGGTGGTTCGAATGCACCCCGTGGGACCGGTGAGTCCCGTGAGTCCCGTGAGTCCCGGCCCCAGGTGGACCTGCTGGTCAGCGTCGACCTGGCCCGCCTCCAACTCGCCGAGAACTCGACTTCTGACCCATCCGGCAACCGGCTCGCCTCCTCCGGCCGGTGCGAGACCTCCGACGGGTTACCCCTGTCACCAGCAGCGGTCCGGCGCCTGGCCTGTGACGCCGGCATCATCCCCGTCGTACTCGGCGCCAAGGGTGCCGTGCTCGACATCGGCCGTCATACCCGCAACATCCCGCCAGCCATCCGCAAGGCCCTGATGGTCCGCGATGGAGGCTGCACGTTCCCCGGATGCAACCAACCGGACTCGTGGTGCGACGCCCACCATGTGAAGCACTGGGCCGACGGCGGCCCCACCAGCCTCGACAACCTCGTCCTGCTCTGCTCGACCCATCACCACTGCGTACACGACGGCAGATGGACCATCGAACGGGCCGCTGACATGGCCAACCCGCGGGAGAGCGACTCGACCGACGGGCCAGCGACCGGCCGATGGGTCCTCCGCTCATCAATGGGTCAGGAGTACCCGATCGGTGGCAACCGGGACGGGCCCTCGCCCTGACGGCTCTGACCGGGCCAGCGCTCCACGGGCCAGCGCTCCACGGGCCAGCGCCTGAGGAACGCTCTTCAGGAGGAGCTCAGTTGCGGGGCACGTCGGCCCAGGCGATCTCCTTGTCGACCCGCACGTCACCGGGCAGGCCCAGGATCCGCTCGCCCAGGATGTTCCTCATGACCTCGGACGTCCCACCCTCGATGGTGTTGGCCCGCGCCCGCAGGAACGAGTACTTCGTTCCCGCCCCGCCGGTGAGCCGCAGGCCATCGGGGCGCTTGCGTTCGTAGCCGGTCTCGTACAGCAACGCGTCGGGCCCCATCAGGTCCATGCACGTCTCGTAGATCCGCTGGTTCATCTCGGCCGACATCATCTTGGTGACCGAACCCTCCGGCCCCGGGTTGCCCGACTTGGACGCCTCGCGGGCCCGCCAGTTCGTCAGGCGCAGCGCCTCGGCCTGGCTCCACAGGTCGGTCACCCGGTCCCGCATCACGTCATGGGCCACCGGATCCAGCGAATCCTTCTTCTCGCCCCACAACTTCACCAGGTCGCCGATCGGACCGGAACCCTTCTTGGGCACGCCCCCACCGAGGGCCACCCGCTCGTTCATCAGCGTGGTCACCGCAGCGGCCCAGCCGTTGCCCACCTCGCCGAACACCCGGTCATGAGGAATCCGCACGTCGGTCAGGAAGATCTCGTTGAACTCCGCCTCGCCGGTGATCTGGTGCAACGGCCGCACGTCGACGCCCTCGGACTCCATGTCCAGCAGGAAGTACGTCAACCCCTTGTGCTTGGGCTGGTCCGGGTCGGTCCGGGCCACCAACATCCCCCAGCGCGACACGTGGGCCAGGGTCGTCCACACCTTCTGACCGTTGACGATCCACTCGTCCCCGTCACGAATCGCCCGGCTGGACAGACCGGCCACGTCCGAGCCCGCACCCGGCTCACTGAACATCTGGCACCAGACCTCTTCGCCGGTGTACATCGGCCGGAGGAGGCGCTGCTTCTGTTCGTCGGAGGCATAGGTGAGCACCACCGGCGCACCCATCCCGATACCGATCGGGTTGATGTTGAGGTCGTGGTAGGTCACCCCGGCAGCCCGCAACTCGCCGTCGACCACCGTCTGGAGCCGGCGGCTGGACAGGCCCAGACCACCAAGGCCCTCGGGAAACTGCACCAGGGCCAGGCCGCGATCGAACTGCGAACCCCGGAACTCGAACTGGTCGACCTCGCCCGGCGGGACGTCGGCCACCAGCTGGCGCGTCATTTCCCGAATCTCTGCTTCGGTCACCTCGGCCATGGTCACTCCCGGCTCATGTGGCTCCTCGGGCGGTCCCGGAGCCGGGCGCGAAACTACCCAGCGGTAACTGTCAGCCCCGAATCGGAGAAGCCCCGGATTGCGGCGAAGGGATCAGCCGGCCGAGATTAGCGACCGGGTCAGGCAACCAGGTCAGGCAACCGGGTCGCCACCGAACGTGAGCTGGCCCGCCATCTGGGGGCCGGGCTCCGGTGCCGGGGAGGTCATCGGCGACGCCTCGACGTCCCGCTCGTCGCTCTGGTCCCACTGGTGTCCAGCGAAGGGGTCCTCCTCCATGAGGAGGTCCTCGTCGGAGGCTCCGGCCGGACCACCGGGCGTGGCCGCCGGATGCCGGTCCACGCCCAGAAAGGCGCGAGCCAGCAGCGGCGTCTCCTCGGTGTCGGGAATCAACTCGGCGACCGGCTCGTCAGCAGAAGCATCCCGTCGGGTGCGGGCCGCCTCACGAGCCGCATTCAGAGGGTGCACCGACGCATCCGGTCGCGCCGTCGGCTGGCTGGCCGGCTCCGGGACCGGCCGGATGGGCTCGACGTCGGCCACCGGACGCAGGACCTCGTCGGCCACGTCGGCCGCCTCATCGGTCGTCATGGGCCGCTCAGGCAGAGGAACCACCGACCCGGCACCCCGGGTATCGACCAGATCCCAACCCACCGGCGCCCGGAGACGATCAATATGGGTGGCGCACAGCACCACGGCTCCCGGTCCATCCACCTCGTCGAGATCGTGAATGGTGAAGGTCAGATCAGAGACGTCCATCACCACCAGGACGTCAGCCGGGCCGAGACAGGCCGAACGCATACACAGATCCCGCATGGGGCCCAAAGGTACTTCCGGGCCTGCTCCCCGACGGGGACACCCGGCCAGCCGGAGGCCGCAGACCCCTCCCCTAGGCTCGCCGGATGCTGCCCGTACTCGGCGTCGATGCCGACGACACCCTGTGGGAGAACGAGGAACGGTTCCACGAAGTTGAGCAACGCTTCCGCGACCTGATGGCCCCGTGGTCAGACGGCGAGGCAACCGATGCCGCCCTGCTGGCCACCGAGCGGGCCAATATCGCCCGCCACGGCTACGGCATCAAGGGCTTCGCCCTGTCGATGGTGCTCACCGCCGTCGAGATCTCCGACGGCACCATCGACGCCCGATCACTGGCCGGCATCATCGGCTGGGGTCACGAGATGTTGGCCCACCCCATAGAACTGCTCGACGGGGTTCCCGAAGCCCTCGACACATTGGGATCCACGCACCGCCTGCTACTCATCACCAAGGGCGACCTGGGCGACCAACTGGGCAAGATCGAGCGCAGCGGCCTGGCCGACCGGTTCTGGCGGACCGAGGTCGTCCCCGAGAAGGACCCCGGCACCTACCGCGATGTGCTGGAGTGCCACGACATCCACCCCGCCGAGTTCACCATGGTCGGCAACTCGGTGAAGTCCGACGTGCTGCCCGTCCTGGCCATCGGCGGACGGGCCATCCACGTGCCCCACACCACCACCTGGGTATTCGAGGAACCGGACCCCGAGGAACTGGCCGGCGTCGACTTTCCCGTCGTGGAGAACCTCGGCCAGGTGGCCGGCCTGCTGGCCGGCTGAGCCGGCCCGGAGATCAATCCCTCCCCGGGGACAGGTACACGCCGTCGGCGGCCACCCGGGCCATCACGTCGGCCACGTCCACCACCCACGGACCATCGCGCACCACCGACAGGTGGACCCGTTCGCCGGCCACCAGCCGGCGCTTTCGCTCCCCGTCGAAGGCCAGCAACAACGGCCCGTCGACCGCCACCTCCTCGCCGGGCGCCAGACGTCGCACCTCGGCGAGCCCCAGATCGGCGTAGTGCCCCGGAGCGGTCGGACCCCGTACCACCCGGTCGCAATCTTCGGCCGGGCCAAAACGGATGAGCAACCCCGCGTCCTCGTCCAGTCCCACCGGTTCGATCAGGCCCCCCACTCCGGCAAAACCGACAGCTGCCGGATCAGCCCGGGACAGCACCGCGGTCCGCAGGTTCGCCGGTTCGAACAGCTCGAACGACCCGAGGTACGGGTCGTCCACGGCCACCGCGTCGACCAACGCCAGATCGTCAGGCTCCGCAGCCCCGTCGGGTCGCACCCGCACCACCATTGCCCGCCGTGTGACCTCGTCGACCGGCACCCGCCCGGTGGCCACATGGCCCGCGGCCGCCCCCGCCACCGTGGCCTCGGCCAGCACCGGGAAGGCGTTGTTCGTCCCCGTGGACAACGGCACAACCACCAGATCGGGCCACGCCCGGGCCGCCGCCCGGTTCGTCCCGTCGCCGCCCAACACCACGACCACCCCACAGCCGAGGTCCCGCATGGCGGCCACCGCGGACACCGTGTCCTCCTCGGTGAACGTCATCTGGTGGTCCAGCCAGTGGAGGTCGAGTCCCTTCATGGTCTCGGTGGCCCGCTGCACGATCCGGTGGGTGTCGGTGTGCACCACGAACCGGTCGACGCCCGCCTCCCGGGCCCCCAGCACGACGCGCCGCACCACGTTGGCCTTGTCCTCGACGGTCACCGACCCCGCGGCGGCCACCGCCCGGCGTACGTCGGTACCCGACCGCGGGTTCACCACCAGGCCGACCATCGGCTGGCGCAATGACGCAGCCCGATCCATGTCCGTCACGGCTGGTGACCGTAGCCACTCGCTCACGCCGAGGGCCGCTGGGGACCCCGGGAGGGCGCGCCCCTATGGTCGATCCGAATGGACGAACCTGCCGATCCGGTCGATTCCGGCGATCCTGAAGACCCTCTGCCTTCCGGCGGATGGCTCTCCAGCACACGTGAGCGGATCCGGCGCCGACCCGACTACCGGCGCCTCGTCCTCATCACCGCCCTGTTCGGCACCGCGGCGGGCAGCTACCCGGTCACCGTGCTGTCGGCCTCGCTCCCCCGCATCGCCAGGGACCTGGGCACCACCGACGACATCATCACCTGGGTGATCGCCGCTCCGATGCTGGCCTTCGCGGTGGTCACCCCGATCATCGGCAAGATCGGCGACCTCTACGGCCACCGTCGCACCTACCTGGTCAGCTTCATGCTGGGCACGGTGCTGGCCCTGGCCACCTCGCTGGCCTGGGGCATCACCTCGCTGATCGTGCTCCGGACCCTCGCCCAGGCCGCCAAGGCCGCCTCGGGACCGTCGGCCATGGCCATGATCCTCTCGGTCTTCCCGCAGCGCGACCGGACCCGGGCGCTGGGCATCTGGGCGGCCGTGGTCGCACTGTCGCCCGCGGTCGGCGTGGTCACCGGCGGCCCGCTCATCGAATGGCTGGGCTGGCGGGTCCTGTTCGTGGTGCAGGGACTCACCGTGGGTCTGGCCCTGATCGCCGCCCTGCTCGTCGCTCCGGAGACCCCTCGCCGCTCCGGCATCCGCTTCGACATCCCGGGCGCCATCACCCTGGGGGTCGGGGTCAGCGGGCTCCTGCTGGCCATCAACCGGGGCATCAGCTGGGGCTGGACCAACCCGATAGTCCTGACCGCCGCCGCGACCGCACCCATTGCCCTCGGATTGTTCGTGGCTGTCGAGAACCGGTCCGACGCCCCACTTCTCCCACCGGCGCTGCTGCGACGGCGGGCCTTCACCCGCCCCATGACGGCCCAGGCGGTGCTGCAGTCCGGCTACATGGGCGCGATGGTCATGGCGCCGTTCCTCCTGGAGCGCCGTTGGGGGTTCCGCCCCACGATCATCGGCCTGGTGATGCTGCCCCGTCCCCTGTCGTTCGCCTTCTGCGCCCGTCTGGGCGGCCACCACGATCCGAAGCACGGGGCCCGCCGGGTGGCCGTCACCGGAATGCTGGTCTTCGCGTTGGCCATGGTCCTGGCCGGGGTCGGCGCCCAACAGCGTTGGCTCCTGATGTTCCTGAGCGGGGCGATGCTGGCCGGTGCGGGAAGCGGCTACATCCGACCCACGGTGGCCAACTCGGTGACGTCGGCAGCCGGAGATTCCGACATCGGGATCGCCGGCGGTTCGATGAACATGCTCCAACAGATCGGAGCCGCGGTCGGTATCACCGTGTTGACCGCCCTCATGGCCGACTCCCTGAGCGGAACCCGATTCCTGCTGCTGCACCTGGCCGCCGCCGGCGCCGGCCTCATCGCCGCATGGTTGGCCATGGGTATCGAGGACACGCCCAGCGGCGACGGATCGTCCGGACGAGCGGTACGGGATGGCGGATCGGGATCGGGCCCGTCACCGTCGGGCGGCAACCTCGACTGACTTGCCCCCTACTGACCGGACCCCCTACTGACCCGACCCCCGACTGACCCGGGGCCGGCGCCCCAACTCAGGAGTGGCTCAGGAGTGGCTCAGGAGTAGTCGTAGAAACCGCGGCCGGTCTTGCGACCCAGATGGCCAGCGGCCACCATGCGACGCAGCAGCGGCGGCGGCAGGTAGAAGTCGTCGCCGTACTCGGCGAACAGGGTCTCGGCCACCAGCATCATGGTGTCCAGCCCGATCATGTCGCTGAGCTCCAACGGCCCCATCGGATGCGCGGCACCCAACTTCATCCCGTTGTCGATGTCGGCCGCCGTGGCGTGCCCGTCGGCGTACATGCGCATCGCCGCATTCAGGTACGGCACGAGCAGCATGTTGACCACGAACCCCGCCCGGTCCTTGGCCGCCACCACCACCTTGTCCAACACGTCGGTGGCGAAAGCGGTGACCGCCGTGGTGACCGCATCATCGGTCCGGACCGACGGTATGACCTCGACCAGCTTCATGACCGGCGCCGGGTTGAAGAAGTGGAGGCCGATCACCTGCTCGGGACGACCGGTGGCCATGGCGATGTCGATGATCGGGATGGACGACGTGTTGGTGGCCAGCACGGCATCCGGCGAGACGACCACCTCGTCGAGTGCCCGGAAGATCTCGGCCTTGAGGTCGAAGGACTCGACCACCGCCTCGACCACCAGGTCACAGTCGGCCAGATCAGCGAAGTCCGTGGTGAACGAGAGGTTGCCCAGCGCCGCGGCGTGGGCGGCCTCGTCGAGCTTTCCCCGCTCCAGACCCCGATCGAGCGACTTCTGGATGCCCGCCCGGCTCCGCTCGGCGGCCTCCGGAGAGATCTCCTTGACCACCGTGGGCAGTCCGGCCTTGGCCGTCAGTTCGGCCACGCCGCCGCCCATCTGGCCGCCACCGACCACGGCGACCCGCTGGATGCCCATCAGTCTGATTCGGTGATGGTGACCGACTCGATGACCACGTCGGTCAGCGGACGGTCGCCGGGGGCCGTCGGGGTCTCCTGGATGGCCTCGGCCACCTCGACGCCCTTGATGACCTTGCCGAACAGCGCGTAGGCCGGGGGCAGGCCGACGCCGCTGGCGCCGGTGACCACGAAGAATTGGCTGCCGTTGGTGTTCGGACCGGCGTTGGCCATGGCCAGCGAACCGATCTCGTAGCGGCCGGGCTTGGGCAGCTCGTCGGCGAAGCGGTAGCCGGGACCACCACGGCCCGACCCCTCAGGGCAACCGCCCTGGATCATGAAGCCCCGGATGACCCGGTGGAAGACCAGCCCGTCGTAGTAGTGCCAGCGGGCCAGATACACGAAGTTGTTGACCGTCTGGGGAGCGGCGATGGCATCCAGGTGGATGGTCATCGAACCCATGGAGGTGACCATCTCGGCGGTGTAGGTCTTCGCCGGGTCAATGACCATCGTCGGGGCAGCGGGGAACTCGGTCCGCCGCTCGCTGGAACCGTCGGCTTCGGGGATCAGGTCGGACATGGGGCCTCCTCGGCCTACGGGGTCTCGGAGCGACACCTCTCGGATGGGCGCAGCGCCGACGTGCAGGCTACGGCGGTCGGCAACAGGGTCACCCAGCGACGCGCGGGCCTTCGCTACGGTGCCGCGCATGGCACCCCGGCCGACGCCACGGACTCCGGACCCCCGGATCCTGGACCCGTCCCGTGACACGACCCGTGACCCGTCCCATGACCCCACACTGGATCACCCGTTGCGGAACGGGGCCCTCCATCGGCGACCGGCCCCCCGACATGGTGTCGCCACCGAGCCGGCCAACTGGGTCGGACTGGTCTGTCCGAGTTGCGAGGTCGCCTGGCGCGGCGACCCGGTGGACCCCTGCTGGTCGTGCGGATCCGTCGGCCGACGTCCGGCCGGAACCACCGTCGTCAGCGAATAAGCCCCGGTCAGAGCTCTCGGGCGTACATCCGAACGGTCTTGCCGGTGGCCCCGTCGGACTGTTCCCCCACGTCGGCGAACCCCATCGCATCGTGGAAGGCCAGCGACCGTTCGTTGCGGGGCACCGTGTTGACCTCGGCGCAGAGATGGCCATGGCCATCGGCGGTCGCCATGAATGCCTCGTAGAAGGCGCGTCCGATTCCCATGCGGAACCCCGACGGGTCGACCACCACGCGGTCGACGTACAGGAACCGCTCGTACCGCTCGGAGAACCACGCGTAGTTGTGGCTGGCGTACGGCACCCCCGGCCCGTCCAGGCCGACCAGCAGGGCAGCCGGCTCGCCCGCCGGGTCGGGCCCGGGCACGGCGACCAGGAGGCACCACGCCACGTCGATGAACCACGCCATCTCGTCGGCCGAGAGTTCGTTGACGGCCGGCACCGCAGCGTTGTTCAGCGCCAGCAGGCGGTCGAGGTCGTCAATGGTGGCCGGTCGGATCTGCACCGGCGCATCCCACCATGAATCCCGGACTTCGACCAGTACCGGACCCTCACACGGCCGCCTACGGAGCACCTCCGGACCCGCCATAGGGTGCGCCCATGGACACCACCTTCACGGGAACGGCCGCGGCCCGGATGATCGGCGGCACCAAGGTCTACGGCGACGGAGACACCGAGGTCCGGGCGCTGGACGGCGTGGACGTCGAGTTCGAGAAGGGTCGGTTCACGGCCATCATGGGTCCCTCGGGCTCGGGCAAGTCGACGCTCATGCACTGTTCGGCCGGGCTCGACGACCTCACGTCGGGCACCGTCCACATCGGCGACGAGGAGTTGGGCAGCCTGTCCGAGCGCGACCTGACCTTGCTGCGCCGCGACAAGATCGGCTTCGTCTTCCAGGCGTTCAACCTCATTCCCACGCTCACTGCTGAGGAGAACCTGACCCTCCCGCTGGACCTGGCCGGCCGGAAGCCCGACGCCGAATGGATGGTCGACATCGTCGAGACGGTCGGGCTCCAGGACCGACTCCATCATCGACCCGACGAGCTGTCCGGTGGTCAGCAGCAGCGGGTGGCCGTGGCCCGGGCGTTGATGAGCCGACCCGAGATCGTGTTCGCCGACGAGCCCACGGGAAACCTCGACTCCATCACCGGCGGCGAGGTCCTGGACTTCCTGCGCGGGGCGGTCGACGACCTCGGCCAGACGCTGGTGGTGGTCACCCATGACGCCAACGCAGCGGCCCGGGCCGACCGTGTCCTGTTCCTGGCCGACGGGCAGATCGTCGACGAGATGACCGACCCCGACGCCGACCGGATCCTGGACCGCATCAAGGCCATCGGCGGCTGAACCGGTGCTCCGCCTCACCCTTCGCAACATCAGTCGCCGCAAGCTGCGGTTCGCCCTGACCACGCTGGCCGTGGTGCTGGGCGTGGCGTTCCTGTCGACGTCGTTCTTCCTGACCGACAAGTTGCGCGACACCTTCGACGAGTTGGCCGCCGACATCACCGGCGACATGGACCTGGTGATCCGCACCTCGATCGACGAGGACGGCGAACGGATCAACCGGCTGCCGGTGCCCGAGGACGTCCTTCCCCTGGTAGCCGACGTGACCGGGATCAGCGCCATCTCGCCGACCATCGTGGGCTGGAACGTGACCCCACTGTTCACCGGTGACGACGGCGAACTGGAGGCCGTACCGAACTCCGGCGCGCCACAGTTGGGCGTCAACATGACGGGAGTCGACGGCTACTCCACCGAGGGCCTCGACCAGATGTTCATCACCGATGGTCGAAAGCCGACCCGCACGGGGTCGTTGCACGATCCCGACACCGTTGGCGAGTTCGTCCTCGACAACCGCACGGCCGACGCCCACGACTTCACCATCGGCGAGACGTACACCGTGAGTGCCCTCGGAGGGAACCGCCAATTCGTGCTGGTCGGTACGGCCAACTTCGGCGACCCCGACGAGAACAAGACGGTCGGCGCCAACATCAGCGCGTTCGAACTGGCCACCGCCCAGGAACTGACCGGGCTGGAGGGCGTCTACTCGGAGATCTCCATCGCCCTGGCCGACGGGGCCGACGAGGCGACGGTGATGGCCGAGATCCAGGCCCGCCTGGACGTGGCCACCGCGGAGTTCCAGACCTTCCTGGCCGCCGTGCCCGAAGACCAACGGGACCACCTGGCGGCGTTCGCCGAAGCCGAGTTGGAGGTCGTGACGGCGGCCACGAAGATCGCCGAGGACAAGAGCGACTTCGACCAGTTCATCTCGATCATCTCGTCGGTGCTGTTGGCCTTCGCCATCATCGCCGTGCTGGTCAGCGCCTTCATCATCAACAACACGTTCTCGATCGTGATCGGCCAACGGGTCCGCGAACTGGCCCTGCTGCGGGCCCTGGGGGCGACGGGTCGCCAGGTCAGCCGCTCGGTCCGTCTCGAAGCGGTGGTGGTGGGAGTCGTGGCCACCGTGCTCGGCCTGGTCGGCGGCTACCTGCTGGCTTCGCTCCTGCGTTGGGTCATGACGGTGACCGGCTTCGGCGAACTGCCGGGCGCCATCCCGATCCGGCCCCGCACCATCATCGTGGCCGCGGTGATCGGCGTCGGCGTGACGCTCGCCTCGGCCATCGCCCCGTCACGACGGGTTCGAAAGATCCCACCGGTGGCCGCCCTGCGCGATGACGTCCGCCTCACCCCGACGGGACTTCGACGCCGACTCCAGGTCGGCTCGGCGGTGACCGCCGTCGGGATCGGCGCCCTGGCCCTCGGCATGACCGTCGAGATGTCCACCAAGGCCATCCTGACGGCTGTCGGCGGAGGGGCGTTGGCCACCTTCATGGGCGTGTACCTGCTCAGCCCGGTGATCACCCGACCGGTGGCCACCATCCTGGGTTGGCCGATCCGCAAGGTGTACCGGGTGCCCGGCCGCCTGGCCACCGACAACGCCCGCCGGTCGCCCCGCCGTACCGCGGCCACCGCGGCGGCGCTGACCATCGGCCTGGCCCTGGTCAGCCTGGCCGCCGTGGTCAGCGACTCCATCAAGTCGACCTTCCTCGAGACGCTCGACCAGAGCGTCGCCTCGGACCTGTTCGTCTACA
>JAAZXY010000045.1 GCA_014239855.1 Acidimicrobiales bacterium
GCACCCGCAGAGGTTGCGTGAGGTGGACCTCCTGGAAATCCCCGTTCCGGGGGCCAACCTCTGGCGCGGCGTCGACCTCGGAGGGACCGACGCCATCGCCATCGACCTGCCCGAGGGCGACCTGGCCGACCTCGAGACAGCGGCCGTCCAACTCGCCGCCCGTGGTATCGACCCGGTGGACGCCGCCCCTGACGACCTGCCGCTCGGAGCCCTTGAACCCCTGATGACCGAGCTTCGCCACGAGGTGCTCCACGGACGGGGTCTGGCCCTCCTGCGGGGTTTCCCGGTCGAGCGACGCACGGTGGACGAGCTGGCCCTGATGTTCTGGGGCATCGGGCTGCGGCTCGGGAGGGCCGTCTCCCAGAGCGTCATGGGTGAACGCCTGGGCCACGTGGTGAACGTGACCGACGTCGATCCCCACGCCCGGGCCTACCGCAACCGTTCCGAGCTGGCGCCCCACAGCGATCCGGGGGACCTGCTGTCCTTCCTGTGCATCCGCCCGGCACTGGATGGCGGGATCAGCCGGTTCGTGAGCTCACTGGCCGTGTTCGACGAGATCCGCGGCGCCCGGCCCGACCTGTTGGCCCGGCTGGCCAACGGCTACCGGTACCACCGTTTCGGCGAGGAGGGCCCCGACGACGAGCCCATCACCCCGCACCGCCTGCCGGTCTTCAGTGCGTGCGAAGGACTGGTGAGTGGCCGGTACGTACCCGAGTACGTGCAGATCGCCGCCGACGAAGACCCGTCGATCGAGCTGACCGCCGCCGACCACGAGGCTCTCGACCTCTTGCACGCCACCACCAACCGGGCCGACCTGGTGCTGGACTTCACCATGGCGGCCGGCGAGGCCGTGGTGGCCAACAACTACACGGTGTTCCACGCACGCACGGCGTTCACCGATTCGGCCGAGCATCGCCGACACCTGCTGCGCCTGTGGTTGGCTGCCGAACCGCCCCGACCGGTGGTGCCCGCGACCCGGCAGTACCCCGACGAACCGGGCATCCCCCCGCAGCCCGGCCGCACCCCGTCGTTCGCCAGTCGCTACGACGAGCAGTGACCCGCCCACACCGGTTCGGCCACCTTCTCGGCCCGCTGTACATCGCCGGGGCCATGATGCTCACCGGCACCACCGGGACGGCCCAGGCGTTGGGCCCCGACGACGTGGATCCGACGGCCATCGGCATCCTCCGGATGCTGGTCGGCGGTCCGGTGCTCCTGGCCCTGGCCGCCCGGACCCGGCGGGCGTCGTCTCGAATCACCCGCCCGCTGCCCGTGCGACCGATGGTGGTGGCCGCCCTGGCCATGGCCGTCTACCAACCCTGCTTCTTCGGTGGGACCGCCCGCTCCGGGGTGGCCGTCGGGACGATCGTGACCATGGCCAGCGCACCGGTGTTCGCCGGCCTGCTGGAGCCCCTGCGGGGACGGGACAGACCCGGCCTGCGGTGGACGACGGCCACCGCCACGGCCATCGTCGGCGTGGTCCTGGTGGTCGATCCGTCCGGCGGTGTCGACGGCGGCGCCCTCGGGCCACTGCTGTCCCTGGGTGCCGGTCTCGGTTATGCCGTGTTCGCCCACGCCACCAAGGAGGTGGTGGCCGTCCACCCGCCGACGGCGGTCATGGGTGTGGCTCTCACCGGGGCCGGGCTCCTGCTGGCTCCTGCGCTGACCGTCGTCGACCTCGGCTGGGTCGCCTCGGCGACGGGGATCGGGGCCGTGCTCCACCTCGGCCTGCTGGCCACCGCACTGGCCTACGTTCTCTACGGGCGAGGGCTGACCCGGGTGCCGGTGGCCGAGACGACCACGTTGAGCCTCGTGGAACCGGTGGTGGCGGCCACCCTCGGCCTGCTGGTACTCGGCGAGGCGTTCTCGGGTTCGATGGCCATCGGCGCGGTGCTGGTCGTGGGAGCCCTACTGGTCGTCGGAACAGCCCGGCGGGAAACTGCCGGCTGACCGACCCGCTGCTAGATCACCGGCAGAGGGCTGACACGCTCTCACGATGACGGCACCTGAGGTGGTCCGGATCCCGTTCCGGGTCAAGGCACTGATCTTCACGTTCTTCCTCGGGGCGTTCGCGGTGGTCGGCCAGATCACCATCATCGGCAAGCAGGTCTACGACCTGACGGGTAGCGAGCTCCACCTCGGTCTGCTGGGCCTGGCCGAGTTCCTCCCGGTGGCCCTGCTGGCCCCGTTCGCCGGAGCAGCCGCCGACCGGTTCGACCGCCGGATCGTGTTCGCAGTGGCCATCTGCGGGGAGGTGGTGGCGTCACTGCTCCTGTTCGCCTACGCCCGGACCGACCCCACCTCGGTCACACCCATCTTCGCCATCGTCCTGTTCTTCGGCCTGTGCCGGGCCTTCGCCTCGCCGGCCGGCCGGGCGCTGCCCATTGACCTCAGCCCACCGGAGGTGGTGGCTCGGGTGGTGGCCCTCAAGACCGTGGGCTACCAGGGCGGCCTGATCGTCGGTCCGATCGCCTTCGGCTTCGCCTTCGTGGCCGACGAGTCGCTCCCCTACCTGTTGTCGGCCATCGCCCTGGTCGCCGTGGTGGGCATCGTGGCCTTCGTCCCTTCGTCGGGGGTGCGCCGTCTGGCCAGCACGGGGGGACGACAGGCAATCCACGATGCCTTCGAGGGCCTGCGGTTCATCCGACGCAGCCCCATCCTGTTCGGCGCCATGGGCCTGGACCTGTTCGCCGTGCTCTTCGGCGGCGCCGTCGCCCTGCTCCCGGCCATCGCCGAGGAACGCCTCGGAGTGGGCGCCGTGGGTCTCGGCTGGCTCCGGGCCGGTGTGGGCATCGGGGCCGGGGTGGTGGCCGTGACCCTCTCGGTGCGGCCGCTACAGCACCGGCTGGGTCGGATCCTGCTCTTCGTGGTCGCCCTGTTCGGGGTGGGCACCATCGGCCTGGGCCTGACCCGCAGCTTCGCCATGGCGTTCACCGCCATCGTGTTGCTGTCGGCGGCCGACGCCGTGTCGATGTTCATCCGCCTGACGCTGGTGCCTCTGGCCACCCCGGAGGACATGCGGGGCCGGGTGCTGGCCGTGGAGAACGTGTTCATCGGAGCGTCCAACGAACTGGGGGCCGCCGAGTCGGGCCTGACCGCGGCGTTCATGGGACTGGTCGGTGCCGTGGTGTTCGGTGGGGCGGCCACGCTGGTCGTGGTGGCCCTGTGGTGGCGCCTCTTCCCCGCACTACGCGACATGGATACGTTCGACGAGATCCGGCCCGATCCGCCACCGAAAGCGAGCCCATCCCCATGATCGAAACCACCATCGAGGGTTGGCACGCCGTCCTGCGCGGCGAGGCCGACCTGGACGACCTGCTCCACGAGGACTGCGTGTTCTGGTCGCCGGTCCTGTTCCGCCCTCAGCACGGACGCGACCTGACCAAGCTGTACCTGCAGGCCGCCTCCCAGGTCTTCCCGGGCGATGGGCCTGCCGACGCGGCCGGTCAGGAATCCGGTGGTGATCCGACGGGCGGTGGCTCGGGCTTCCGGTACACCCGGCGGGTACTGGACGGGAACCTCGCCGTCCTCGAGTTCGAGACCATGATGGGCGGGATCGCGGTGAACGGCGTCGACATCATCACCTGTGACGACGACGGGATGATCACCGAGTTCAAGGTGATGCTGCGGCCCATGAAGGCCATCGAGGCGGTGCGGGACCGCATGGCCGCCATGCTCGAGACGCTCGGCGACGCCTGACCCGTTCCTACGCGTTCTCCGACTCCTGCTCCGGCGACCCGTCGGTGGCGTCGAGTGCGCCCCGGATGACGGTGGCCACGTCACGACAGTCGGCGTCGGTCATCGACAACGGAATCCGCAGGTCGCACAACCCGGCCAGCACGGTCGAAGTGGCGTGCAGGACCTGTTCGTCGGCGTACCGCCAGTGGTCGTACCGGCTGGTGAACCCCACCGGCTCGTGGCGACCGAACCACTTGACGTGCACCCCGTGGGAGGCGGCGACCTCCAGCCATGCCGCCATCCGGTCCGTGTCCGACGGATCGCCATCGGGGCCGGTCACCGAGAACTGGATGGACGACGGCGCCGCCTCCTCGCCTTCGGGACGACCGGGTATCCGGATCCTCGGATCGGCGTCCAGCAGCTCGGCCAGCAGGTCATGGCGGGCGTTCCACGTGGCGACCCGCTCCGGCAGTTCGGCCAGTTGCGGTCGAACCACCGCAGCGGCCAGGGCCGACATCCGCATGGACAGGTTCGGCGTGGTCAGGCGATGGCGCTCCAGCACCTCCACCTCGGGCGCCGCCCCATGCTGGGCGTAGAGCATGTACGAGCCGCTCAGCAGCACGGCCCGCGCCGCCACGTCCTCGTCATCGGTGACCAGCAGGCCGCCCTCGCCGGAGTTCACGTGCTTGAACGTCTGGGTGGAGAAGCACCCGACCGTGCCGAACGTGCCGGTGGGTCGCCCCCGCCACGACGCACCCATGGTGTGGGCGCAGTCCTCGACCACCGTCAGGCCGAGGCCGTCGACCACCTCGCCGAGCCGGTCCATGTCGGGGACATGGCCACGCATGTGCGAGAGCAACAGCACCCGGGCCCCGGACCGTTCGGCGGCGGCCGCCAGGTCGTCCAGGTCGATCCGGTAGTCGGGGGTGACGCCCACGAACACCGGTGCACCGCCGGCGTGCACGATCGCGCCGGGTACCGGCGCCAGGGTGAAGGCGTTCATGAGGACCGGTTCGTCACGCTCAATGCCGATGGCCATGAGGGCGGCGGCCATCGAGGCCCCGCAACTGTTGAAGGCCACGCAGTAACGGCGACCCACCATGCCGGCGAACTCGGCCTCCAGGCCGGCCACGTCGGAGTCCCGGGCGCCGGTCTCGCCGTACCGGAACAACCGACCTGACACCATCAACTCGTTGGCCCGCCGGATGCCCGCTTCGGGAATCGGTGGCTGCCCGGTGAAGTCCAGATCGACCCGTGGGAGACCGATATGGGGATCAGCCGGCGTATCGCCCTCCGTCCGGAGATCAGCCGAACGCAGGTCAGCCGACCGGGCGTGGCCCTCCATTCCCTCCAGCCGGCTGATGCGGGCCGCCACCGGACCATGGGCCGCCGCAGCCTCCGGCGTCATCTCCTGCCACGTCAGCTGCTTGATGAACCGGTGGACGTTGAGGCCACCGCTGTACCGGGCGGCCCGACCGGTGGGGAGGATGTGATTGGGTCCGCTGGACTTGTCGCCGAACGTCACGTTGGTGCGTTCGCCCAGGAACAACGAGCCGTAGTTGCGAAGCCGCCCCCGCCACCAGTCCGGGTCCTCGACCATGACCTGCAGGTGTTCGGGGGCGTACTCGTCACACACCTCGGCGGCCTCATCCCGATCCGCTACGAGGATCACCTCGCCGTGGTCGCGCCACGCCGCCATGGCCGAGGCCCGAGCCGGGTCGGGCAGGTCGGCCGCGTGGACCTCGGCGAGGCGGAGCACCTCGGAAGCCAGGTCGGCTGACGTGGTGACCAGCCACACCGGCGAGTCGGGGCCGTGTTCGGCCTGGCCGATCAGGTCGGTGGCCACGGTGGTCGGATCGGCGGTGTGGTCGGCGACGACCATTGACTCGGTGGGTCCGGCCACCACGTCGATTCCGACCCGACCGAACAACTGTCGCTTGGCCTCGGCGACCAGCGAGTTGCCGGGGCCGACGATCACGTCGGCCGGTCGGCCGCTGAACAGCCCGTAGGCCAGGGCCCCGATGCCCTGCACACCGCCGAGGCCGAGGATGCGGTCAGCACCGGCCAGATGCGCGGCGTGGAGGATGGCCGGATGCACGCCGCCCCGGTCGGGACGGGCCGGCGAGGCCACCACCACGTGACCGACACCAGCCACCGCAGCGGTGGTGACGCTCATGAGTGCCGAGGCCACGTGGGCGAACCGGCCGGCCGGCACGTAGCAACCGGCCACCTCGACGGGCACCAGGCGCTGGCCGGCCACCAGCCCCGGCGAGAGTTCCACCGCAAACTCGGCCATGGAGTCCCGCTGGGCACGGGCAAAGTCGCTGATGTGTCGGTGGGCGAAGGCGATGTCGTCGACCACCGTGGTGGGCAGAGACCGGGTGGCGGCGACGATCTCGTCGAGCGTGACCTCGACCGGCCCGGTCCAGCCGTCGAACTCGGCGGCCAATCGGGCGGCCTCGTCGGTCCCACCGGCTTCCAGCGCGGCCAGGAGTTCGGCCACCCGACGACCCACCTCGGGATCTGCCTCATTGAGCGGACGGGTCGCCTGCTTCAGGTAGGTCCGGGTCACCGTCGGATGTTCCCACGGAACCTGCTCGGGAGGCATGCCGTCCCCGAAGATCTGCGACGATGCACTCCATGTCCGACGCCACCGGCTCGCCGGTTACCGACCTGACCCGAAGGGTGGCCGCCCTGGCGCTGGATCACGTCGTGGATCCTCCCCGGGGCGCCGACCCGGTGGTGCGTTTCGCTTCGCCCGACGAACTGGTGGCCGCCTTCGCATCGTCGGTCGGGCTGGCACTGGGAGCCGACGCCCCGCCCCATGACGCCGACGCCGTGGTGGCCGCCGCCCGGACGGTGCTCCACCATTCGGTCCAGACCACCCACCCGAGGTTCCTGAACCAGAACTTCGCCGGGGTCGACCCGGTGGCCGTGGTCGGCGACTGGCTCGCCGCCGCGCTCAACACCGCCAACTCCACCTACGAGATCGCTCCGGTGTTCCACCTGTTGGAGAGCGCCCTGCTGACCAAACTGGCCGACGTGGCCGGCTTCCCCACGGCCGGTCCTGATCAGGGACCCGTCGAACTGCCGCCCGGCCTGTTCTGTCCGGGCGGATCCATCGCCCTGCTGTACGCCCTGCAGTTGGCCCGTCACCGGCTCCAGCCCGACCTGGTCACGGCGGGGGCCGGTCCCGCCCCACTGTCGATCTTCGTGTCCGAGGCAGGCCACTACGGAGCCGGAAAGGCGGCCGCCCTGCTGGGCCTCGGAACCGATGCCGTGGTCGAGGTGGCCACCGACCACGACGGCGCCATGGATCCCGAGGCCCTACGCCGGGCCATGGACGATGCCGTGGCGGCGGACCGCACCCCGTTGGCCGTCATCGCCACCGCCGGCACCACCGTGACGTGTGCCTTCGACCCCCTGGACGAGATCGCCGATGCCTGCGCCGAACACGGCACGTGGTTCCACATCGACGGCTGCTACGGCGCCTCGGCGCTCTTCTCCCCCGACCATCGCCACCGTCTGGCCGGTTCGCACCGGGCCGACTCCATGGTGTGGAACCTCCACAAGATGATGGGCATGACCCAGCAGTGCACGGCCCTGTTGTTGCGTGAACCGGAACGACTGGCCGCCTGCTTCTCGTCGGGGGCCGACTACCTGTTCCAGACCGACAAGCAGTTCGGCGAATGGGACTCGGGGGACCGGACCTACCAGTGCGGCCGCCGGGTGGACGCCGTGAAGCTGTGGCTGACATGGAAGGCCCGTGGGGATGCCGGCTTCGCAGCCCGCATCGACCACGCGGTGGCCATGGCCGACTTCAGCCGCATGGTGATCAGCGCATCGGACGGGGCGTTCGTTCCGCTGGTGGACACCGGGTTCACCAACGTGGTCTTCCTGTGGGTGCCACCTGACCTACGACCGCTGGTTCCCGGCGACCTCACCGACGACGTCCGGGACCGCCTCCACCGACTGGCCCCCCGCATCAAGGCCCGGATGCAGGCCGAGGGGACGGCCCTGGTCGGCTACCAGCCGGTCCACGGCATCAACGCCTTCCGCCTGCTGTTCATGAACCCCGAGGTGCGGCCCGAGGACGTCGACGCCGTGCTCGACCACATCGCCCGCTACGGCGCCGAGGAGTGGACCAGCCTCGACTGAAACAGGTCTCGACTGAGGCCCGGTCGGGCCGGTCAGTGGGGAAGGGCGTCCAACCAGTCGCCGACGATCTGGTTGAAGGCATCGGGCCGCTCCTGATTGGGTAGGTGCCCGGTGTCCGGGACCTCGGCGTACACCGCGCCGGGGATCCGGTCGGCAAGGCGCCGGGAATCCGACGGCGGACAGATCCGGTCGTGCTCGCCCACCACGACCAACGTCGGAACGTCGATCCGACCCAGGTCAGGGGTGTGGTCGGTCTCGGCGAGGGATGCCGCGGCGTACCCGTACCCGGGCATCCGGCAGGCCGTGGCCATGATGGACACCACCCGGTCCACCACGTCCGACGACGTGGTGTCGGCCACCAGGAGGGGCGCCCGATCACGCACGAACCCCTCAGGGTCGGCCGCGTACTGGCGGGCCCGGTCCCGCATCATCTCCGCCGTCTCCGCGGAGTGGCCAGAGCCGCGGCTGGTGTCGGCCAGCACGAGGGCCCTCAGCCGGTCCGGATGGCGTAGGGCGAACCGGGTGGCGATCACCCCACCCCACGAAACACCGAGCACCACTGCCCGGTCGATCCCGGCGTCGTCCAGCAGCCCGGCCACCGCGTCGGCGAATCCGTCGATGCCGGGCCCCTCGGCCGGCTCATCGGATTCTCCATAGCCCGGAGCGTCAGGGGCCAGCATCCGCCACCGGTCGGCCAGGGCGGGCATCTGATCGAGGAAGGCGTCGCCCGAGGACCCGATGCCGTGCAGCAGCACCAGGGCGGGGGCCGACGGGTCGCCGGCCTCCACCACGGCCAACGGACCTCGTCGAATCCTCGTCGTCTGGTGCATGGACTCACCTCGTCATCAACTGGCTGGCTGGGACATGATGCCTTGTATGAGCACCAAGAAACTGAAGGTCGGCGTCCAACTCCATCCCCAGGCCACCACGGTCGAAGCCCTGCGCGACGCCTGGCGACGGGCCGACGCCATGGGCGCCGACTCGATCTGGATCTGGGACCACTTCTACCCGTTGTATGGGGACCCGGACGCCGAACACTTCGAAGGATGGACGCTCCTGTCGGCCATGGCCGCCGACACGTCCAACGCCATGCTCGGCACGATGGTGACCGGCAACTCGTACCGGAACCCCGAGTTGCTGGCCGACATGGCCCGCACGCTGGACCACCTCACGGGTGGCCGCATGTATCTGGCGGTGGGTGCCGGGTGGTTCGAGCGGGACTACGACGAGTACGGCTACGAGTTCGGGACCGTCGGCAGTCGCCTCCGCCAGTTGGAGGCCGACCTCCCCCGTATGAAGAGTCGACTGGGCAAGCTGAACCCGCCGCCCGTGGGCCGCCTCCCGCTGATGATCGGGGGGTCGGGTCGCAAGGTCACGCTTCGGCTGGTGGCCGAGTACGCCGACGCCTGGAACTGTTTCGGCCCTCCGGAGAACGTGGCCGAGTTGACGGCCATCCTGGACGACTGGTGTTCCAAGGTCGGTCGGGATCCGGCCGAGATCGAACACACGGTGTGCATCGCTCCCGACGACGTCCACGACGTGGGCCGGTACCTGGACGTGGGGGTCGACCACCTCGTGATCATGACCGGCGCCCCGTTTGACCTGGGTCCGTTGGAGACCCTCATCGCCCAACGCGACGCCCTGGCCTGAGCCACCTCGTCCTGAACCACCTCCCCGGCAGCATCTGACGACAGGAGCAACGAATGAGCGACCAGTCCCCGGGACAGACCTTCACCTGCGCCAAGTGCGGTGGGTCCACGTGTGAGACCGGCGAGGTCCGCACAACGGGATCGGGCTTCAGTCGGTTCCTGAACCTCCAGAACCAGAAGTTCGGCTTCCTGGCCTGCGAGACATGTGGTTACACCGAGTTCTACCGGATGGACGGCAGCGGCCGCTTTGCCACCGTCTTCGACATCCTCACGAACTGACACCCGGGCCGAGGCGTCAGGCTGCGAGGCGACCCCGACAGACCACTTGAACGGCCTCGTCGATAGCCCGTTTGGCCGACGTCTGGCCCCGACCGGTACAGGGAATCCACGGCACCCCGTGTTCCCCGCTGGACCTGCGGACCCGCTCGCCCATCCCGGTACGAACGAGGGGAAGAAGAACGACGGCATCAGCGCCGGCGGTCATCAGCCCGTCGATCCGGTCTGCATCCTTGGTCCAGTTGGGGCCCCAGTCGATGTGGACCCATTCGACCGTCACCAGGTTGCCGTACCGGGCCCTGACATGGTCGTCCACGTTCTGCTGGATCCGTGCCTGTCGCTCGTTGCCACCGACGTAGACGATGACGACCGGGGACCCGGGTTCCAGGTCCTCAGCCTCCTCGACCTCTGAACCGATTCCCGTGTCGACCGATGAAGGAACCACCAGCGGCTCGAGCTCCGGAATCTCCTCGATCTCGGGGCGTTCCTTGGGCTTCTTCCAACCGCGGACCTTGAGCCAACCACCCAGTTGGGCGATCCACCGCCCAAGGTCGTCGCCGACGACGAACGGATCGAAATCGGGTCCCGGACGCCGAATACCAGCTGCGGCCATCTCGGCAGCCAGCCCAACCCATCCCTCCAGCCCTCGGAGCTCGTCGATGGCCAGGTCTCCATCGGCCAGCGCATGCTCTAGGCGAGCCGCCAACCGTTCACCGACGACAACATGAAAGGCCGCACGACCCTCGGGGTCCAAGCCCGAAAAGCCCTCAGGGTCCAAGCCCGAAATCGTCTCGCCATCGGCTTCGTACTCGCGGAACTCGGCGTCGACAGCCAGCCAGAGGACAATCTCCTGGGCCACCACCGACGGACCACCCGGACCAAGGGGAACGGCAGTGGGAAGATCGCGACCAAACTTGTCGAGAATCTTCACGACCTCGAGATCCCCGACCAGGAGTCTCGACATGTCAACGAGCCACTCCTGTCGACGCGCGATCGACCACATCCGAAGTTCCTCAGGTGCACCCGAACGGGACCCCGCAGCACCGATGGCATTCACCAGACGGACGATCTCGCCCTTGAACTGGACCGCTTCAGCTGCCGTAACCAGATCATCGGGAGTGAACGCACCCAGCGTCCGATGGACAAACCCCTTGGGCGACACCAACTCCAACCACCGACGCCAGTCGCCATAGGCCGACCCGAGAGGGACGTCCACGTGCCGGAAGCGGCGGGTCGCCGGATCCTCGGATACCAACGCAGACAACGTGCAGGCCATCGGGGCGAACCGCTCGGTAAACGTCGCTCCACACTGATCCAGCGACCGGGAGACCTTCATCCTTTGCATCTCGGCGGCAAGCCCTAAGGCCCATTCCAAGAACCGGTCGACAAGCGGGCGATTGTCCAACATCTGGCCGCGGAGACCGACGAGCATCTCCACGCCCTCGACAGCCATCACACCCTCATCGTCGAACAGCGTGATCCGGTGTCCGGCGGTCGCACCAAGTACGAGGGTCAATAGATGTTCGGCTCCAGCGACCGGGATAGGTGCCTGATCAAAGAACTCGGAGACCTGCTCGGACACAGGGATCTGACCCGAATCCCTTCTGATCTCATAACTGAGAACTGGGGCGAGGGTGAGGACACCCACGTAGGGCCGTTCGGAGAACAGCCGCGGGTTGAGGTTCGCAACCTCGACCATCGACTCCAGATCCCGCTCCCGATGGGCCCTGAGCATCCTTCCGGCCATAGCGCTGGCGTCGGCCTTCGATGCCGACTCCGGGCTGACGTAGCCGGTGAAGAGGGCCGCCTCGGACCGGTCAACCGTTCGTTCGGCGACGGCCCGAAGTTCCGCCGAGACGTCGCAGACCCCGTCGGTGGCATCCAGAACCGACGCCAGGGCCGCCAATGATCCCAGTCCGTCGTCGGCCGAAGCCAGTGAATCGAGGACCCGAAAAACCTCCCCGTGCCCGGGCCGAACCATGGGCTCCGCCTCCTCGGCCGGGGACAGACTCGGAAGAGGATTCTCCCACCAGATATTGGACGAGACCTTCGAGGCCTGCTTCCAGGTTGTCTCCCACGGGGGCTTCGGCACGACTCGGCCGCCGCTGCGCCCGGCACCCCCCGGCCTCCCTGTCTTCTTCCTTTTCTTCGCCATGTCCGCCCCCGGATGGTCATCGAGCCTCCCCCGGCTCGCACTGACGAGAGTAGGACCACGCTGTGACACACAACTGGGCGACCTGACCCGCTTCCCGGGAACTGCGACTACTCAGGCACTGGTCCTGGCATGGGGCCACCCGATCATCGGTGCGGTGGGCGTTCAGATCCGGCGGGGCAGGCTGCGTGAGTAGACGGCGGTGACGAGGCAGAGCACGGCGACCACCAGGTAGTAGATGCCGAACGGTGCCACCAGCAGCACCAGGCCGGCGACCATCGGAGCGCCCAGCGACGAGACCTCCCGCCAGGTCGAGAACACCGTGGTCATGGGGATCCTCTCCCGGGGCTTGACCGTCCGCATGAAGGGGATGTTTCCCAACACGTCGAGGGCCACCGCCCCGGTCACCGTGATCAACCAGACGAACAGGCCGACGGGCCGGGCCTCGCCGATGGCCGCCAGGACGGCCATGCCCGACCCGGTGACCAGAAAGCCGGCCACCAGCACCCGCCGGGCCGAGAACCGGACAGCCGCACGTTCGACCAGGGGGCTGAACATCAGCATGGCCGACGCGGCGGAGATCATCACTCCGACCCACACCCGGGACAGCCCGGCCTCGACGACGTACATGGGGCCGTAGACGAAGAAGGTCACCCAGAACATGCTTCGCACGAGGGTGATGACGTAGGCGATCCGGAGGTATCGCTGTCTGAAGAATCGGGGAATGTTCTTCAGCGGGGACGGAGCCCGGGTTTTCGGCTGGGTGAGGACCGGGTTGGCACCCAGTCGGAGCACCCAGAAGAAGACCAGTGTGAACCCCGCCATGACCATGGCCACCACGAAGGGCAACCGCTCGTCGACCGACGAGTAGAGCCACATGCCGAGGATCGGACCAACCGTCCAACCGAGGCCGTTGTAGATCATGCGACGCGACTCGTTGCTCACCAGGTCGGCCTTGTCGATGTACTCCATGATGAACAGGGAGAGGC
>JAAZXY010000046.1 GCA_014239855.1 Acidimicrobiales bacterium
GAAACCGCATCGAGATCAGGCTCAGCGTCCAGAAGCGGTCGACCTCGACACCACACGCCAGCCCGACCTCGTCACCCTCCCAGCCCGAGTGGGCCACCACCCGGTGGGTGAACTCCCGGCACACCCGGGTCCTGACCACGTCGGCCATCCCGGGCACAAGCCAGCTGCTCGAGTCCGGACCGAACTCGTGATCTCGCACCGCGACCCAGCTGGTGCAGGCCTCGAGTAGTTCGAGGATGGCCAGCGGCTCGAGGTCCGGGTCCCAGTGGTTGTCCTCGTGATCAGCCAGCAGGATCGACGGTTGATCCTCGATGCCCGTGGCGATGCAGTCCCGTTCGTCATCGTCGGGATCGAGGAGACCGGGCCAGCTCCATACCGAGCTCTCCCGGAACCGATCGGCGACACGGCCCGCCATGATGGCGTGGGGCTGCTCCAGGCTGAAGATCGGCTTGCCCACCACGGACCCGTCCCCAGGCTGCTCCTGCTCACGACCCGGGTCCCGGGACACCGACCCCGAATCGCTCGGGTCCTCATCGCTGGTCGAACCTCCGACCACCGGTTCGGGCCCGACCCGGGCCTCATCGACGGTGGCGTCCCCGATCAGGAACAGGGCCAGCAGAACGACCACCAGGGTCGAGGCCAGGAGGACCGATATGGCCCCGCCCGGACTCCAGGATGCATTCGAGGTTCGGACGATGCACGACGGTACGACGCCGCCGTGACGGGTTCCGGTCAGCCGGTCAGGGTGAAGCGGTCGCCCAGACGAACCGTGCCCGGAGCGGTCACCTCCGCATACGTACCGAGACAGGCGAAGACCCCCATGCCGGTGTCGTGGCGGGCGTGCTCAGCGAGGGTCTGGAGCACCTCGCGCTGTGCACCCAGATCGCCCTGCGGAATGGTCGTCATCACGCATCGGGGCGCCGGGCCCGACACGTGGAGCCCGACATCTCCGAGGGTGGCCGTCCGGTCCACCCAGGCGAGGTCGGCGAAACCGGGGGCGGTCTCGCCACTCGACCTGAGGAGCGCGGTGGGCCTGAACCGCCGAATCGACACATCGGCGCCCATCAGGCCGGACAGGTGTGCCACGGAATCTTCGACCACCAGGTGGACCGCAGCCAGGTCCACGAACGAGGCCCGCTCGGTCATCATGGCCACCGGGAGTTCCATCTCGACGTCGGACAGGGCCGTGCCGGGGATCTCCGGCCACTCACTGTCGTAGGACTCCTCCCGGCCGATCTCGACGGTGGCCATGGCCACCGGACGCTCGAGCGCCGCCGACAAGGCGTCATCGAGTGCCGGGTCGCCGGCGACCCAGGAGTCACGATCGGGAGACTCGACCATGACCGACCCGTCGTCAGCCGTGGACGCCGTCCAGTGCAGCAGACCACCGAACGGGCGGGGCTTCTTGGCGCTCGCGACCTTGCCGGTCCCCAGATCGCGGACCGCCCAGCGACGATCTCCGACCACCCCGTCGACATCGAGAGCGATCGACTCGACCTGCTCGCCAGCCATCGACTTGACCGGATAGCGCCACAGTTCCGATATCTCGTACGCCAGCGATTCACTCATGCGGTCCCACTCGGTCAGGCTCCCTCATCCGGCACGGATCATGAAACCCGCCTCAGATCGACTGCTCCACGGTCCGTGCCCCGCCATAGATGATGTCCCTCATGGCGACGGCGGCCTTCTCGAAGAACGGGAGGGTCGCCGGATCCATGTCGACGGCCGGCCGGGGGCAGTGGGCGAAGTGTCCGTAGTCGTCCACGCCTCGCACGAGGGCGGCCGCGTCCCAGTCGACCTTGGTCTGTCTGGTCGAGGTCGGCATGTAGTGCATCGACAGGCCGATACGGCGGTCGTCGGTCGTGTTGGGGCCCGATCCGTGGGCGGTGCGGACGTTATGGAACGACACCTGTCCGGGTTGCAGCGGCATGGCCACCGGATCGTGCTCGGTCGGGTCCAGATCGAGTTCCTGACCACGACTCAACAGGTTGTCGGCCGCGTAGGTCTCACGGTGACCGATGGCCTGCCGGTGGCTGCCGGGGATCACCGACATGCAGCCCGCCTCCTCGGTGGCCGGCGACAGGGCGATCCACACGCTGACCAGACGGTCGTCGTCCAGGCCCCAGTACTCGTAGTCCTGATGCCAGCCCACGTAGCTGGCGCTCCCCGCCTCCTTGATCCAGAAGATCGAGTTCCAGCACAACAGGTCCGGACCGATGAGGTCCTCGACGGCATCCAGCAGGCGCGGATGACGCATGAGATCGTCGACCCACGGAAGCAACATGTGGGCGCCGGACCGGTCGACAGGCCGCCCGACTCCTCCGCCTTCCCGGGCCGGGGCTGATGCCTCCACTGCCGACTCTCGAGCCTCCAGGGCCGAGCGGGCCTCGGCCACGTCGTGCGCCGAGAGCAGGTCGAACGGCGACAGCCAGCCATCACGGTGGTAACTGTCAACCTGATCCTCGGTGAGCACGTTTCCCATAGCCGCGCAGGCTAGATCGGCGGGCCCCGCCGTCCCGGCTCCGGATCAGGCACCTCGGCGCACAGGCCACCTCGACCACTGGTTCATCACGTGGCGCTCCCACATGGCCGTCGGCGACCTCAAGACGATCCTCAAAGGCTTCAACGTGGTCGATGCCGTGTGGTGGGCTCAGTCGGCGAAGAGAGATTCCTGGACCGAAGGCGAGGCCGGCTCCAGCGGGACCACGGCGTCCGGTTCAGCCAGCACGACGTCGAGGTCGTCCAGCGAGGTGAGGCCACGGGCTCCCCGCTCCTGAATCGCCGCATTGCCCGGCCCTTCACCGGTTCCACGCCAGACGGCAACGCGACCGGCACCGGTTCGGAGGGCCTCGATGGCCCCGGCCCAGGTTCCACCGGAGTCCACGTCCGATGCCACCACGACGGTGACCGACGAGAGCGCGTAGACGATCTTGTTGCGCCCCATGGCGTTGCCGACGCTGAACGGCGACTCTGGCCCATACGGCGTGACCATCGCCGTGGAGCCGTCCAGGACCGCTCGCCGGACCTCGGACTGACGGAGGGACCGGATGAGGGAATCAGCAAGTACGCCGACGACCCGGCCGCCTGATTCCCAGCCGGCGTTCATGGCGAGTTGGTCCACGCCGCGGGCAGCCCCCGAGAGAACCGCATATCCCCCGTCAACCGCTCGGCGGGCGACCGAAGACGCCACCTCGGCACCCTCCTCGGACACACCACGGCTTCCGACGATTCCGACCGAAGGCCCGGCCAGCAGTGCCGGATCACCAGCCAGGTGCAGAACCGCCGGCGCCCGATCACCGAGTCGCTCCCTCAGGCGTGACGGATAGCCCTCGTCATGTGGGGTGACTGTCCGGATCCCGCCCTCCTCGTAACGATCCAACTCAAAGGCCAACGCCACCGCCCGGCCCAACAGCCCGACGATCCGCTCAGCGAGGTCGGCGTGGAACCCGTCGCCGACGAGGTCAGCCGCCGACCGTCCGAGAAGACTCCCCGGATCTCCGGGAAGACTCCAGTACTCGGAGGCCTTGAAGGTCCGGTGCCCGTCCCCGGCGAGTCGACTGACCAGCAGAACCGTGGCGAGGGAGTCCGGAGAGCGGGTCATGAACCCCCCGGTGTGGCACTCGAGAGCACGAACGGGAACACGGGGCCCGAACCAGCGGCACGCAACTGGGCGCCGGCAACCGTGATCGTCCACCGTGAGTCGACCACGTCATCAACCAGTAGAACCGGCCCCTGGTCGACCTCACCGTCGATCCGGAACGCTCCGTCGACGTTGGCCCACTGCTGGTGGCTGTTCTCCATGGTCCGTTGCGGCTCCCGAGCCTCGATCCGTTCCACCACGTTCATGAACCGTAGACCGAGCGAGTCGGCCAGTCGGGTTGCGAAGTCCTCGGTCGTACCGGAATAGCGGATCGACGGAACGACGGTCACCCACGTCGGGCGAGGATCCGGACCCCAACGGCCATTGATCAGTTCGACAGCCGCCGACACGAGGTCGTCACCGAAGCGTCCAGCGGCCCGGTCTCTTGACACGCGATCACCCCAGCCGCCGTCGCCCCAGAGGCTCAGCGCCCGTCCCTCCTCAATGCGGAGTGTCGACTCGATCCGGGAACCGGTCGGCCACTGCCTTCGGTTCCCGATCACGGCGTCGCCACGTCGAAGATGCGAGACCGCCGCAACGGCCAGATCATCGGGCAGCTGGAGTGTCAACGAAGCTTCGGTGCAACGGTCACAGATCCCACAGGGTTCGATGTCGACGTCGTCGAGACTCCGACACAGGAAGGCCATTCGACACCCTTGCGCCGCGGCGTACCCGAGCATCTCCTCCTGTTCGAGACGACGACGGGCGGTGACCTCCTCGGCTCGTTGTCGGTCGTAGGACCACGGGGAGAGTGACCGTCGCCAGTACGGCCCGTCCTTCTCCACAGCACCCTCCACGTGGAGGGTGGTGAGAAGGTGGCTCAACCGCATGGGCCGCACGTTGTGACGCTGTTCCAGGTCCCGTTTCCGAAAGCCGGATGGGTTTTCCTCCAGGTCGGCGACGATCGCTGACGTCAGATCCGGATCGGGAAACGCCGTCCGGATGAACGAGTCCTGGATCTGTGCGTCCTCGGCCCCCCGCAGCAGGACCCCCACGGAGCGTTCGATCTGCCGTCCCGCACGGCCGACCTGCTGGTAGTAGGCGATGACCGACGACGGTGCCTGATAGTGGATGACGAAATGCAGGTCGGGCTTGTCGAAGCCCATCCCCAGGGCCACGGTGGCCACCACGACATCCACGTCGTTGTCGAGGAGCCGTCTCTCCACCGCCTCCTTCTGGCCCAGTTCCAGACGTGCGTGATAGGCGACCGCGTCGATGCCTCGGGCACGGAGCCAGTCAGCCACCAACTCGGCGTCCCGGACCGTCAACGTGTAGACGATCCCCGATCCGCCCAGACCCGGGATCGCCTCGGCCAGCCACGCCAGTCGATCCTCCCGACGGGGAAGATCGAGAACGTGCAGGGCCAGACCCTGCCGGCGCAATGGCCCCCGAATCGTCGCATCGGTGCGAAGTTGCTCATCGACATCGTGGACCACCCGGTCGTTGGCCGTCGCGGTGCAGGCCACGATCGGCACCCCGGTCGGCATCAGGTCGGTGGCTCGCACGATTCGCCGGTAGTCGGGCCGGAAATCATGACCCCAGTCAGAGATGCAGTGCGCCTCGTCGACCACCAGGAGTCCCACCCGGCGCCCGAGTTGGGGAAGCACGTCGCGCCGGAACGCCTCGTTGGCCAGGCGTTCCGGAGCCACGAGCAGGACATCGACCCGGTCGGCGTCCAGTTCACCTTGGATCCGGCCCCAGTCGGCCTCGTTGCCACTGTTGATGCTCACGGCACGAATGCCCATCCGGGCTGCGGCGTCGATCTGGTTGCGCATGAGCGCCAGAAGGGGCGACACCAGCAGAGTCGGTCCGGCGCCCCGATCGCGCAACATGCGAGTGGCGATGAAGTAGACGGCGCTCTTGCCCCACCCCGTCCGCTGGACCAGGAACACCCGCTCCCGTCGCTCGACCGCCTGATGGATGGCTTCGAGTTGCTGCTCACGAAAGCCCGACGCCGGATCTCCGGTCAGCGACCGGAGATGGCCCATCGCCTCCTCGGCGAACTCCTGCCCGATCTCTTCGCCTGCCGTCTCTTGACCTGATGTCATGGCCCACCCCGCTCTCCGTCTGCGACCTTCCGACAGACCATCCCATCCGGGTGTGACAACGGGCGGTCGCCCACCGGCAGGGCCTGAGAACGCCCCGGGTCAGCCGCGGCCCACGAAGGGCATCCGGTTGGCCATCACGGTCATCGACAGCACGTTGGCGTCGGGCGGCAGGCTCGCCATGTGCACGACCGCCGCCCCCACGTCGGCCAGGTCCATGGTGGCCTCGGCGCGGATCGAACCGTCTGGTTGGCGAGCCCTGCCGGCCATCTTCTCGACCATCTCGGATGCCGCATTGCCGATGTCGATCTGCCCGCAGGTGATGCCGAGGTCGCGCCCATCGAGGGCCAGTGACTTCGTCAAGCCGGTGATGGCGTGCTTGGACGCCGTGTAGGGCGAAGAGAACGGCCGGGGCGTGGTGGCCGACACCGATCCGTTGTTGATGATGCGTCCGCCCGACGGGTCCTGGCGCCGCATCTGTCCGAAGGCGGCCCGGGCGCACAGGAACGATCCCCGGAGGTTCACCGCCATGAGCCGGTCCCACGCCTCGACGGGCAGTTCGTCGATGGGCACCGGCGGGGCGGCGATCCCGGCGTTGTTGAACAGCAGGTCGACCCGGCCGAACCGTTCGACAGCGGCCGAGAAGAGCCGCTCCACGTCATCGACGATGGCCACGTCGGCCACCACGGCCAGGCCATCGCCAGACAGCGATCCCACGGTCTCGTCGAGTACGTCGGCGGACCGCCCACAGATGACGACCGACCAGCCGTCGGTCGACAACGCCTCGGCCGCGGCACGGCCGATACCACGGCCCCCACCGGTCACCACGGCGATCCTGGTCATGCTCCGTCTCCCCCGTCGTGAACTGTCCGGGCACGGTGCCACGGCTCCAGCCAGGACAACCCGGCGGCCAGGTCACCCCGAGGCCGGTACTCGGCTCCGAAGTGGCCCCGGTAGCCCGCCTCCATGATGGCGGGCAGGAGCACGGCCATGTCGACGTCGCCCCGGTCGGGTTCGCCCCGGTCGGGATAGGCGGCGATCTGTACGTGTCCCAACCGGTCCCCGAGCCGGTCGACCGCGTCCAGCAGGTCGTCGCCGACGTCGGCCACGTGGAACACGTCCACGATGACCCGGATCCGGTCCGGCACCCCGGCGGCGGCCAGGGCGTCGAGCGTGTCGATGGCCTGGGCGACCGTCCGGAGGTGGTAGCCGTCGATCGCCGTGTGGGTGATGGGCTCGACCAGCACGGTCAGGTCGTGCTCGGCCGCCCGATGTGCGGCATAGGCCAGGGTTGCCCGGTAGGCCGTCTCGGCGGCCGGCCCCCCATCGGTCCGGCCGGCCATGACATGGACGGTCGGACAGCCGATGGACAATGCGTAGTTGATGGCCCGGTCCACGTGCTCGCTGGCCTCGGCCCCGCGACCGGGCACCGCCCCGAGACCGAACTCCGGGCCGGAGTGGTCGGTGTTCAGCCCCAGCATGGGCAGGCCCGTCGCCCCCAGAGCGGCCCGCACGGCAACCTGGTCCTCGCCATAGGGCATGTGGCACTCCACGGCGTCGAAGCCGGCGGTACCCGCCGCCATGATCGCGTCGGGCAGGGGCCGGTCGGCCCACAGGAATCCGAGGTTGGCGGCGAACCGGATCACGGCTCCATCCTGACCCACCACGCCCGCCCCGTCGGTCGAACTCACCGACCGCCGGGGCCAGTGGCAGGCATCAGCCCCCGGGTGGACGGTAGGTGGCGGCCGATGCCTTCTGGCCGGCGGCGTCGATGGCGGCCGGAGCGATCAGCGGCGTCATCCGGACCCGGACCTTGTCGCTGGTCGACACGGCGAGGCTGGCCGCGGCGGCCGATGCGTCGTCGGGCATCTCGCAGATGGCGATGATGTCGTCGCTGCCCCAGAGGAAGTACAGGCTCTCGACCGTGCCCCCCAGAGCGCCGATGAGGTTCGATGCCTCCTCGGCCCGAGCGGTGCCGCCCTCGGCGAGCAGCCCCTTGGCGCCCTCTGCCGTGTACGAACCCTGGATCAGATAGTGCGGCATGTTCTCGATCTCCCTCCACCGTGCCATCGACCATCGACGGCACCCGACCATCCCATCACGCAGACACCGGCGCTGCCAGAGCGGACGGCGCCAGAATCGCCGGGCCGTTAGCGTCGGAGCGTGCTGGAAGCCGGTCAGGGGGGTCGACGGGACCTGGTCGGCTGTGTGCTGTTGAGCGCCGCCATGGGAACCGTCCATGCCTGGAGCCTGTTCCTCGAACCCCTGGAGGGCCGACTTGGCGTCGGTCGGGGCATGGTCAGCACCGTGTACTCGGTGGCCCTGGTGGCCATCACCGTGGCGGTCCTGGTCGGTCACCGGTTGTTCCGCCGTGCTCCGGGGTGGATGGTCGTCGGACTGGCCTCCGGAGGTGCGGCGGTCGGCCTGCTGGTCGCCGCCTGGGCGCCGACGTGGTGGATTCTGATGGCCGGCTACGGCGTGGCGTTCGGCGCCGCCAACGGTCTGGGGTACGCCTTCGCCCTCCAACGGTCCGCCGAGGCCAACCCGGACTCGACGGGGATGGCCCTCGGGCTGACCACCGCGGCCTACGCCCTCGGGGCGGCCCTGGCGGCACTCCTGCTGGACGGGCCCATCGTCGAGCACGGGCCGGGCCACGGCCTCCGGCTGCTGGCCCTCGTGGTGGCCGTGGCGGGAGCGGTAGCCATGCTGCTCGTGGGTTCCGAACGGAGCGCCGGGGCCACCGATCAGAGCGCCGGTCAGCGTGCCGGTCAGCGCTCCGATCAGAGCGCCGGGTCGGCCGGGTGGCGGGCCGTTACCGGGCTGTGGGTCGCTTACGGCCTGGCCGTGCTGGCGGGACTCATGGTGCTGGGACACGCGGCGGCCATCGTGGAGGAGGCAGGCGGCCGGGGCGGGGCCACCGTGGTGGTGGCCGGTCTGGCCAGCGCGGCCGGCGGCGTGTGGATGGCCCGGACGAAGCCGATCGCCCGGCACCGGCTGGTGGTCGCCCTGCCCTCGGCGACCGCCGGAATGCTGGTGGTCGGCGGCCTGGCGACCACCGGTGGCGACGGCACGGTCGCCCTGGTCATGGTGGCGGTGGTGGCGGCCGCCTACGGGGCGGTGATCGCCGTGTACCCGGCGGTGATCCACGACCGGTTCGGCGTGGACGGCTATCCGTCGGCCTACGGGAGGATGTTCACCGCGTGGGGCGTCGCCGGGCTGGTCGGCCCGGTGGGCGCCGGCCTCCTGTTCGAGATGGCCGACACCTACCGGTTGCCGATCCTGTTGGCCGCCGTGGCGGCGGCCAGCTCGGGCCTGGTGGCCCGGAGGGTCACGTCCCAGCAGCCCTCCTCTGGGGCACCTCCTAGTAGATCGCCATCAGCTCGGCGACCACGATCAGCGTGACCACCACGGCGTTGAACACCCGAAGGAAGCCCCACGGCGCCTTCTGGTAGTTCGCTCCCATGTGGCTGCCCGCCACCTCGTCATCGAGGTCCTTGGCGCCCGCTGCCACGTCGGCCAGAACGGCGTCGAATGCCATGAGGGTCCACAGCGACCCCAGCACCGTGAACGTGGCCAGGGACAACTGCACACCTGAATCGGCCAGGCCTGATCCTCCGAAGCCCAGCACGATCATCAGGCCGGTGTGGGACAGCACGAACGGCAGAACCAACGAGTCCGCGGTCCTCGACCTCATGCTCAGGATTCCGTTGTGGGTTTCTGGTCTCATGGCGAACTCCTCATAGCTCCCGCCGGGCCCCTGTGACCCGCCGTCGACGACTCTAGGACACCCCCCCCGATCGCCGCGGACCGCTCAGGCGAACAGGTCACCATCGAGATACTTGGCGCCGGCGTCCACCCCGAAGGTGGCCACCACCGACCCCTCGCCACGCTCGACGGCCAGCCGGATGGCCGCCACGACGTTCAGCCCGGTGGAGGGTCCACACAGCAGGCCCTCCTCGGCGGCCAGACGCCGGCACATGGCCAGAGCGTCGGACTGGTCGACGGTCCGGACCTCGGGGACCCGGTCCCGGTCCAGGAACGGTGGGACGAACCCCACGGCGATCCCCTCGACCCGGTGCGACCCCCCGGTGCCGGTGGTCAGCAGAGGCGACTCGGTCGGCTCGAGGGCCACCACATCGGGCCGACAGCCCTCCGACTCCAGGCCGTCGACCGCCCCCATGAGTGCACCACCCGTCCCCACTCCGGCACACAGCACGTCCAGCCGGCCGTCCAGTGCCTCGGCGATCTCGGTGCCCATCGGGGCATAACCGGGACGGATGTCGGCATTACCGAACTGGTCCGCGTACCAGGACCCCGGTTCGGTGGCCAGAGCGTAGGCACGATCGCGCACCCGGGCGATCAGCTCCGGCGTGATGCCCTCCCCGTGGGACGGCTCGATGATGACCTCGGCGCCGTAGGCGGCCATGGACCGGAGCTTGACCGGGGCGAACGCATCGGAACTGACCGCGGTGAAGTGCAACCCGACCTTGGCCGCCACATGGGCCAACGCCGTGCCGGTGCTCCCACCGGTGTACTCGACGAGCCGGTCGCCGGGAGCCACGTCACCCCGCTCCAGTGCTCCCCCGATGATGGCCAGCGCCAACCGGTCCTTGTAACTGCCCGTCGGATTGCCCGACTCCAACTTCAGCCAGACCTCGCCGGCCCCCTCGGGGACCAGACGGGTGAGGCGTACCAGCGGCGTGGAACCGACGGGGACGGCGGCGAGCGCGGCCCGCCAGTCCTCCGGACCGACCCGGTCGGCCCCCACCACCGGCAGGTCTCCCGACTTCTTCAGGCCGGCCTAGTAGATGGCCATCAGCTCGAGGACCACCATCACCGCCGGGAACACCACGCCGATCACCCGGAACATGCCGATGGGAGCCTTGGTGAAGAGCGCCCCGTAGCTCGAGGAAGCCACGTCCTCGGGCATGTCGTCTCGCAACGCCGCAAAGTTCGCGAGCTCACCGTCGAAGCTCAGGGCTACCCAGATGGTCCCGATGATGACGACCCCTGCCACGGCCAACTGCACGCTCGAATCGGTCAGGGCATCCCCGGCAAAGGCGATGACCACCAGCACCGTGCTGTGCACCACCGTGAATGGGATGAGGAACGCCGAAGCGGCTCGCCCCCTCTGACCAGAGATCTCCAACCACGTCGATTCCTGCATGTTCATTCCCCCGTGCTCGTGTACGTCGAGCCGGTCGGCCCGCCACCGACGACCGTAGTCCCCCCCTGAAAGGGACTGCCGGGACAACTCCGACGGTTACCGTCGCAGCGTGGAACTCCAGGTCACCGACACGGCGCGCGACGGGGCAGGCATCGCCCGGGCCGACGACGGTCGGGTGGTGTTCGTCGAGGGCGCCCTGCCCGGCGAGATGGTCGAGGCGACCATCACCCAGGAGGACAAGCGTTGGTCCCGGGCCCGCATCCTGCGGGTCGTCGAACCGTCACCCCACCGGATCGACGTCGCGTGCCGCCACCGGACCGAAGGTTGCGGGGGCTGCGACCTCCTCCACGTGGATCCCGCCCACCAGGCCTCGATGAAGGCCGGGATGGTCGCCGACCAGTTGGCCCGGGCCGACGTGCCGTTTCCCACGCCGGAGATCCGACCGCTGATCGACGACCACGGACGCACCACCGTGCGGGCCGCTGTCGTGGGTGGACGGGCCGGCTACCGGGCTGCCGGGTCACACGAGGTCATCGTGCCCCGGTCGTGCACGGCGGTCGACCCGGCGGTCGAGGAGCTCCTGCTGGACGGCCGATTCGACGAGGCGGCCGAGGTGACCATCCGGGTGGGCGCCCGCACCGGCGACCGGATCGTGATCGTGGACGGAGGCGATCCCGAAGAGGTCGACGTGCCCGAGGACGTACTGGTCGTGTCGACCGATGAACTGGACGGCGGCCTGCGGGCATGGATCCACGAGGAGGCGGGCGGACGCCGTTGGCGGATCTCGGCCCGATCGTTCTTCCAGAACCGCCCCGCCGGAGTGGACGCCCTGGTCGACGTGGTGGGCGCCATGGTCGCCGATCTGGCGCCGACCCCCGGTGGCCCCATGGTCGATGCCTACGCCGGGGTGGGGATCTTCGCCGACACGGTCGGGGTCGGCCGGACCGTCACCGCTGTCGAGCGCGGCAAGGCCTCACTGGCCGACGCCCGGGTCAACCTCGCAGCCCGCATCAAGGACGGAACCGTCCGGGTAGCCCCGTCGGCCGCGGAGCAGTGGAAGCCCACCCCGGCCGAGGTGGTGGTGGCCGACCCGGCCCGAGCCGGGCTGGATCGTGACGGCGCCCGGGTCCTGATGACGTGCCAGCCGGACCTGTTCGTGCTGGTCGGCTGCGATCACTCATCGTTCGCCCGCGACGCGGCCCTGCTGGTTCGGGCGGGACTCCGCCTCGAGCGACTGGTGGTCGTGGACCTGTTCCCCGGCACCTCCCACGTCGAAACGGTCGGCGCCTTCGTCCGGGACTGAACGTCCGGCGGCAGGTGGCCGGGTCTATCAGCCGGGCCGATCAGCCCGCAGATTCAGGCCAGTGGTAGCCCGATGCTGACGCTGCTTCCCAGCCGACCATGGTCGGGGCCTCGTAGATCTCGACGAGCAGCGGGTGGCAGGCCGCCACATCCGACGAATGCTCGTCTCCGCAGTCACCACCGGGGCACGCTGAGAGCGCACCCAGCAGGTCGACCTCGGCCAGGAACTCGATGTGGTCGCCGGGCCGGACCGGGCTGGCCTTCATGA
>JAAZXY010000047.1 GCA_014239855.1 Acidimicrobiales bacterium
CGCCTCGTTCACCGTGACCAGGGTTCGCACCCCGTCGGCCTCCAGGAACACGTAGCCCTCGTCGGCCAGCAGGCGCAGGTGCCGTGACACCGTGGACTGGCTGCGACCCACGGCGTCCACCACCTCACCCACGGTCAAGGGCCGCTCAGCCGCCGCCACCGCATGCAGCACCCGGATCCGCGTGCCGTCAGCCAGACAGGCGAACCACCGTGCGTACTCCTCGGCCCGGGCCGGATCCATCGCTTTCATCGTTCATTGACGATATGCGATGAATAAGACGGTCCGTGTTCTGCCCGCAGTGCGCCCGTCAGAGGTCGTCGCGAAGGCGGAGGCGTTCTCCCCGGGCGGCTTCCTGTCGCGATCGCAGAATCGAAGCCACCAGCTCATCGTCCAGCAGGACATCCAGCGTCTCCTCGAGGGATCCGCAGTCAGCAGGCTCCGTCACCACCGCTCCTCATCGCGCATCTTCCTGAGAACCTCCGAGAGCGGTTGAGCCTCAGGAACACGACGCTCCTGATGCGGATCGTCAGCCGACCGCTGCGCGAACAGTCGGACCTTGACCAACCTTCGAAGGGCCGCCATGGGGAACTTCATGGACGACATCGTCCCACGTCAGCACAGGCGGCCGCTCGCTCCCCGTCAGGCGTGGGTGCGGGACTTGGTGGGATCGAAGAACGGGATGGCCTCCACGGTCGCCGCATGGGTGACGCCGTCACCGACCACCTCCAGCGTCGTCCCCGGAGCGGCCGCCGACGGTGTCAGGTGGACCAACGCCAACGACTTCTGCAGGCGATGCGACCACGCGGGGCTGTTCACCACACCCACCTCGGCACCGTCGAGGATCAGCAACTCCTCGCCGACCACCATGTCGTCATGGGCCACCGAGATGCCGGCCACCACGTGGCGCTCGGCACCTCGGGACGCCGCCGCGGCATCGGCCCCCCGGAAGCCTCCGGACCGCGACAACGACCAGCCCAGACCGGCCTCCCACGGGGTGTGCTCGTCGTTCATGTCGTAGCCGTAGAACAACAGGGCCGCTTCGATCCGCACCTTGTCCAGGGCGGTGAACGAGCACGGCATCACACCGAGGGCGGCACCGTGTCCGAGGATCTGGTCCCAGACGTCACCCACCGCGTCGGCGCCCACGAACACCTCGTAGCCCCGCTCACCCGAATAGCCGGTGCGCGAGATGGTGCACGCATGTCCGAACAGCTCGGTGTCGACCTGGTGGAAGTACCCCAGGCCAGCCAGATCAGCCGTCGAGTGGGCATCCAGCAGGCCGAGAGCTGCCGGACCCTGCAGCGAGAGGTCGTGGAGGTCGTCGTCGAGCTCGATGGACACGTCGCGCCCGGCGCCCGACTCGCCCAGCAGCTCCATGCTGGCGCCCGATCCGTGGACGAACAGCCAGTGGTCGCCACCCATGTTGGCCACGATGGCGTCGTCGGCCACCGTGCCCGCCTCGGTCAGGACGGCGCCGTAGGCCGACTGTCCGGGAGCGACGGTCGACAGGTCGCGGGTGGCCACGTGGTCGACCACGGAGGCCGCGTCGGCACCCCTGACGTGCACCTTCTTCAACGGCGACATGTCGAACAGGCCGGCCGCCTCTCGCACGGCGTCGTGCTCGTCACAGGCGTCGCTGGAGTACTCCCACGCGGTGCCCATGCCGTTCCAGTCCTCCAGGCCGGAGCCCAGGGCGGTGTGTCGGCCAGCCAACGCTGACGTGCGGGAAAGTTCCTCGGTCATGTCTTGTCTCTCCTGTTTCTTGGGGCCGGTGCCCCGGATTCGATCTCAGTACCAGGCATCAGCCACGGCGCCCTTGCGCTCGGCCATGAAAGCCCGGAGTTCAGCGTCGACGGCCGCGTCGATGTCGGGCGGCTCGTAGTCGGCCAACATCCGCTTCCACAGCTCGTTGGCCCGTTGCCCCATGTCCCGCCCGCCGTCCTCGGTCCACTGCTCGAACGAGTTGGTGTCGACCAGCATCGAGTCGAAGTTGGCGTGCTCGAAGTGGGCCAGCGTGTGGGCCGTGCCCAGGTGGGCGACTCCCGGTCCGGCCTCGCGGTAGCCGTCGGCGGCCAGCGAGTCATCGTCGACCACCAGCCCCTGCATGCGTCGGGTGAGCATCCCGAGGTGCTCGGCATCCATCACGAACTTCTCGTAGCCGGTGACCAGCCCACCCTCCAACCAACCGGCGGCCTGATGCACGAAGTTGGCCCCGGCGAAGATCGACGCCCCCATGGCGTCGGCCGACTCGAGCATGGCCTGGGCGTCGGCCACCTTCGACGCCGTGTAGTGGCCGCCGCACCGGAGCGGCAGTCCCAGGCGGCGCGACAACTGGCCCATGGCATAGGTGGCCAACACGGCCTCCGGCGTGCCGAAGGTGGGAGCACCGCTCTTGAGGTCCATGGTGGTCAGGAAGCTGCCGTAGACGACCGGCGATCCCGGTCGCACCAACTGCGCCAGGCCGATGCCCACCATGGTCTCGGCGTGGGCCTGGGCAATGAGCGCCGGCTGGGTCACCGGCCCCATGGCGCCGCCGATGATGAACGGTGAGATCACGTTGCCCTGGTTGGCCCGGGCGTAGGCCTTCAACGCACCGGTCATCACGTCGTCGAACACCAGCGGCGAGTTGACGTTGATGTTCCCCTGGATGACGCAGTGCTCCTCGAGCCGTTCGGCGCCGAAGGCGATGCGGGCCATGGCGATCGAGTCCTCGGCCCGCTCGGGCGAGGTCACCCCACCCATGAACGGCTTGGTCGACCAACGCAGATGGGCGTACACCATGTCCAGATGACGCTTGTTGACCGGCACGTCCACCGGCTCGCAGACCGTGCCGCCCGAGTGCTGCAGCCACGGCGAGGCATAGGTCAGCTTCACCAGGTTCTCGAAGTCCTCCAGGGTTGCGTAGCGGCGGCCGCCGTCCAGGTCGGACACGAACGGAGATCCGTAGGCCGGCGAGAACACCACGTGGTCGCCGCCCACGGTGACCGTGTGGCGGTCGTCGCGGCCGTGCATGGCGAACTCGGCGGGCGCCGTGGCACACAGACTCCGAGCCAGCCCCGGATCGAACCGAACCCGTTCGCCCTCGACCCGTGCACCGGCCACCCGGAAGAGTTCGACGGCTTCCTCGTCACCACGGATCTCGATGCCGATCTCGTCGAGGATCCAGTCGGCGTGGGCCTCCAGGCGGTCCAGCGCGGCATCGTCGAGCAGGTCGTAGGTGGGGATGCGGCGACGGGGCTGGATGACGGGCTCGGCCGCCCCGGCCGCCCGTGCCGCCGCGCGCGCCTCCCGACCGCCACGGCGACGCTCGCCCCTCACGTCCGGGCCTCCTGCTGGGTGAAGAACGAGGCTCCGGGGGAAACCTCCGGCGTCTCCACCTCGAAGGGAACCGAACGGATTCGGGCCGGGTCCGATCCCCGGACGAACAGCCCCTCATGAACGGTGGGTGCGGGGTTCGGACTACACGGGGCGGCATCTCCCGCCGAGTAGACGCAGATGAACAGGGTGCGGGATCGGTCCGAGAAGTTTGGAGCCGAGCCGTGGGCCAACTTCGTGTGCATCAGGCAGACCGATCCTGCAGTACCGACGCACGCGACCGCGTTCTGCTGCATCTCAGAGGCCACAGCGCCGTCGACCGCCCCCGTGAAGACCCCGTCGTGCCAGAGCGAGTGAATCGGACCACGGTGCGACCCGGGCACCACCTCCAGCGGTCCGTTCTCGGAGGTCACCTCGTCCACCATGAGTAGGGCGGTCACCAGATCGGTGTTGGAGTGCGGCGTGAAGGGGAAGTCCTGATGCCACTTCACCTCGGTGGACGCCCCCGGGAGCTTGGAGTTGACCTTGCTGTGGTGGAGCTTCACGTCTGGGCCTAGGAGGTCGGCCACCATGTCGACCATGGAGCTGGCCGCCATCACCTCGTAGTAGGCCGCCGACACCTCCGTCGGAGCCTGGACGCGACGCAGCGCCGGGCGATCGGCCGAATGCCCGGTTTGGACGTCGAAGCGGGCTCGACCATCCACCGCCTCTCCGTACGGAGCTTCGTGGTTCCGACTCTCGGCCACCCACCCTTCGAAGTCAGCCCGCAACGCCTGCAGTTGGGCCGGGGTGACCGCATCTGGCACGGTCAATACCCCGTCGCGCCAGAACGCCTCGACCTGCTCGGTGCTCAGCACGCCGGTCTCCGACTGCAGGGCCCCCATCTCAGCGGTCACCGGCCACGCCGTAGCTGGGTGCGGCCCCCGGGTCGACGGCCCGGTCCAGGTACGGCTGCATCTGGGGCTCGTAGCCGACCCACAGCCGCCGGAGCACCGCCACCGGGTCGTCGTCGGCCCAGTCACACCGGAGGTCGACCAGGGCGAAGGGCTGCTCGTGGTGCACGACGAGCGCCGCGGAGTGCACCGGCCCCTCCTCGCCGCCGGCGGCCAGCCCGGCCTCCAGACCCTGCAGCAGCCGGTCGGCCAGATGGGCGTCGGGGTCGGCCTCGAAGCCCTCGCACATGGCGGCCGGCACGTCGACCGACGACAACAGGTTGCCCGCCGCGATGCAGTGGAGGCCTTCGACCACCCGGTTGGTGCCCAGGATGTGGGCCCCGGTGAAGTGCCCGGTCCGCCCGGCCAGGTCGACCACGGCCAACTGCCGGTAGTCGGCGTTGGCCCGTCCGTCCATGACGGCGGCCACCGCCTCGGCCGCCGTGTCGCCGGCCTCCAGGCGCTCGAAGACCCGGGCAGCCAGCGTCGGATCGGTGATGTTCTGGGTGGCCACCGCACCCGCGCCGGCCCGGGCGTGCGGGCAGCGCGACCCCACGGCGATCGACGAGGTGGTGATGGCCACTCCGGTCATGTCGGTCCGGGCGCAGTGCCCGGTGATGGAGAAGGTCATGCGGGTATCTCGTCTCTGGAAGCGGGTTTCAGGAACTGGCCATCAGGCGGTCAGCCAGGTAGCCCATGAAGTGGTGGAGTTCGTGTTCGAGCCAACTCAGTGGCCCGGGCCTGGCCAGCGGTGAGCGCGATCCGGCGTGGATGCCCTCGACCACCACGCGGTCCTCCTCGCAGACCGCGGTGAAGAAGCCGACCATCTCAGAGATCCACGCCTCGGGATCATCCAGGGAGGCATGCACCTCGGGGGCCAGGGCGATGCCGAACCGCAACTGGACCTGCCCGGTGCCCAGCGGGCGCAGCGACAGGTACCAGAGGTGATCGGGGGCGAGGATGTACATGTGGGACGGGAACACCGTCGGCATGAAGGTGGTGGACCGCCACGCGCCCTCCAGACGGTCGTTGTCCGCGTGGGCCCGTCCGTAGACGGCGTTCTCATCCTTTTCGAACATCTGGTACGTGAACGCCCCATGGCGCTCATCGGGGAACACCACCGAGGTCATCGGCATCCACGTTCCCAGCGTGGCCCGGTGGGTCACCGGCAGGTGGTAGCCCTCCATGAAGTTCTCGGTCAGAAACTTCCAGTTCCCGTCCCACACCTCGTCCACCCGGTGGACGGGGACATAGTCGGCCACCCCGTAGGGCACGACGAATCCCTCGATGGGGGCCAGCAACTCGGCCACCGACGGGGCGTTCTCGTCCAGCGTGCAGTAGATCCAGCCCTGCCAGACCTCGGTGCGGATCTCGGGCAGGCAGATGTCGGCCCGGTCGAACCCGTCGGTGTGCTCCATGTGGTTGGTACCGACCAACTGTCCACCCAGGTCGTAGGTCCACGAGTGGTACGGGCAGGTGATTCGTCGGGAGTTCCCGTCGCCGGCCACCAGGGTCATCATCCGGTGCCGGCACACGTTGGAGAACGTCCGGACCTCGCCGGAGGCGTCGCGGACGCAGAACACGGGCTGGTCGGCGATCGACCAGGTCAGATGGTCACCCACCTCGGGAATCTCGGCGGCCAGACCGGGTGAGACCCAGTCCCGCCCGAAGGCCCGCTCCTGCTCGAGGGCCAGCACCTCGTCGGAGTGGTACATGGCCGAAGGCATGTTGACGGCCGACGACAGCGGCCCGTCGGCCACGGCGCGTAGGCCCGACAGGACGTCGGCCACCTCGGGCTGGGGATTGGTCACGTCGGGTTCCGCTCGGTCGGTTCGCTCAGTCGGTGGATCTGGCCACTCAGTCGGGGATCACCGCGGTGACCTCGATCTCGACCACCCACTCGGGGCGGGCCAGCGCGGGCACCACGATCCCGGTCGAACACGGATGGACCCCCTTCAGCCACTTCCCCATCTCCCGGTAGACGTCCTCCCGGTAGCGGATGTCGGTCAGGTACACCACGATCCGACAGACGTGGGACATCTCGGACCCGGCCTCGTCGAGCAGCATGGCGATGTTGGCCATGGCCTTGGCCGTCTGGGCCCCGGCGTCACCGACGTGCAGCGACTCACGGGTGTCGAGGTCCTGAGCGACCTGACCCCGTAGGAACACCATGGTGCCGCGGGCCACCACGCCCTGGCTGAGGTCGTTGTCGAGGTTCTGCTCGGGGTACGTCTCCTTCGTGTTGAAGGGACGGATGCGCTGGTGAGTGGTCATCGCAGGATCTTCTCCGGTTCTCGAGACGGGGATCGTGACACGTTCAGGCGCCGGCCGTGGCCTGAGCCGTCGAGCCGGAACCCACCTCGAACGGGGTGGAACCGCCGCGGCCGCCCTTGGCCGAGAAGCCGTTGCCGAGGGCCAACTGGGCCAGGCGCTCCACGTACAGGTCGTCGCGGAAGTGGAGGGTGAACGTCCGAGCGTCGCGCATCATCTGGCCCAACGGATACCGCTCGTGGCACGCCCGGGCACCCACCAGATCGAAGCCCTGATACGGGATGGTCAGCACGGCGTCCTTGGCCAGGTGCATGGTGCGCACCGCGTCGGCCTCGCACTCGTCGGGGTCGTCGCCCCGGTCCAGGCGGGCCGCGGTGGCGTTCAGACATGACCGCGCTGCGAACAGTTGGGCGTCCATCTGGCCCAACTTGACCCGTACTGCCTCCGAGTCAGCCAGATCGGGACGACCCCCGATGTACTCGGCCAGGAAGTCGAAGGCCGCCTGGGCCGAGCCGAGGTGGTTCGAGGCGTAGCCGCACGAGAACGTCCGGGGGTCCTCGGTGACCCACCCGCCGGGGTTGCCCACCACGTGGCTGTCGGGCACGAAAACGTCGGTGAACTTCACGCCGCACGAGATGGTGGATCGCATGCCCAGCATCTGCCAGTCGTCCAGCAGCTCCACGCCCTCGGACCCGACGTCGACCACCGCGAACACCATCCGGCTGACGTAGGGCGTGTCACCCTCGACGGCACACCACACCATCAGGTACTTCGCCGCGGCGGCCACCGAGGCGAATCCCTTGCGGGCCGTCAGTCGGTAGCCCCCGTCCACCCTGGTGAGCTCGGACTCCAGCACCTCGGCCCCGTTCTCGTACAGATGGGCCTCGGACCCCAACGACGCACAGAACGCCCCGTCGGCGATCTCGGGCAGGAAGCGATCCCGCTGTTCGGGCGTGGAATGCCAGGCGATGATGCCCGCCGCGTGGTTGTGCACCTGGATCAACTGGGCGGTGTTGGTCTCCCAGCGGGCCATCCGCTCGAGGGCCTGGTACCAGGGGCTGTACCGGCCGGGCAGCCAGTATCCGGCCCCCCCGTACTCGGTTGGCAGGCAGAGGGCGTGCAGTCCGGCTTCCCTGGCCTCGGCGAAGTTCTCATGCGGGAACTCGACGCCCTCGTCCAGCGCCCGGGCACGTTCGCGCCAGCCGGGCCCCAGGGCGTCGATCCTGGCCAGGACCTCGGCGGTCTCGGGCGCCTCGGGCCAGGGCACGGATCCGGTAGTGGCGGCGGTGTCGGTGACGGTCATCGGGGGTCTCCCCTCTCATCGACGGCTGGGCCGTCGTCGGAACAGAACTGGCGGATGGTGCGGTGGAGCACGTCGCTGCACCGCTCGAGCTGATCGGGGGCCACGTATTCGTCGGGCCGGTGGGCATCCGCGATGTCGCCGGGGCCGACGATGACCGACGGCACACCCAGTCGGTCGGCGTACAGGCCGGCCTCGGTGCCGAAGCCGACGGGGCCGGGTGCACCACAGCCCACGAGATCGACCATGGTGGCCACCGGGACAAGCGTCGGGTCGGTGTCCAGACCCGGGTAGCCGATGAACGCCTCGCTGGTGGCGTGGCCACCCACGGTTGCCAGACGGCGGTCGGCGGCGGCCACCGCCGCGAGGACCTCGGCCAACACCTCGTCGGGGTCGATGTGCGAACCATGGCGCACCTCGAACTCCAGCGTGCACGACGGGGCCAACACGTTGACGGCCACGCCGCCGTGGATCGACCCCACGTTGGCGCTGATGCCCCGCTCGGCGTCGTTGAGGCCGTGGACGAGGGTGGCCAGGGCGGCGGCCTCGTGCACGGCGGTCGGTTCGGTTCCGGCCCGGCTGGAGTGGCCGGATGCCGCCGCGAACTCCACCCGGTGGGCGACCTTGCCGGCATGGGCGTTGGCCAGGCGCATACCGGTCGGTTCGCCGACCACCACCATCTCGGGGGCGCACGTTCCGGCACCAGATCGTCCGGTGGCCAGTACGTCGAGCAGGCCCCGCACACCGACGCAGCCGATCTCCTCGTCGTAGCTGAGACCGAGGTGGACCGGTGCCCGTAGGGCATTGACGTCGGTGCCCTCGAGCAGCACGAGGGCCGCGGCCAGGAAGCCCTTCATGTCAGCGGTGCCACGGGCGGCCAGGCGTCCGTCCACCTCGGTGAGCTCGTAGGGGTCGGTGGCCCAGCCGGTACCGGCCGGGACGACGTCGGTGTGGCCCGACAGCAGGATCCCGCCCGGGGCGTCGGGGCCGAAGCGGAGGTGGAGGTTGGCCCGTTCCGTCTCACCGGGCGCCACTTCTCCGGGCAACAGGTCGACCGCCGCGCCGGCCGCCGTAGCCCGCTGCGCGTACTGGTCGATGAGTTCCAGATTCGACGAACAGCTCTCGGTGGCATGGGCCACCAGGTCGGCCAGCAGGTTGACGACGCTGGTCATCGTCGGTTCGGTTCGCACCCCAGCATGCTGACCGGCACCTTGACATCCGTCAAAGGGATGTCATGGATCCAAGGCATCGACTGTTTTTATGAGTACTGGTCAGCGGGGGAATTCCAACGACGTCCGGGCGAAGGTCGTGAAGGCGTCCAGCACCGCCGGGCCTCGGTCGCCAGCACGACAGGCCAGGCCGAGGCCAAGTGGCGGCACGTCGGTCCGCAGCGGCACGTAGGCCAACCGGGAGCCGTCCTGAGCCTCGTCGAGGGCCGGCACCAGGTTGCCCAACGACCACCCGAACCCGTTGCCCACCAGCGTTCGCACCAACGACAGGTCGGTCACCGTCATCGCCGGGCGCATCGACACCCCCGCGGCCAGGAACAACGACGTGTAGTACTCCCGGCTGGTCGACAGGTCCAGCATCACGAACGGCTCGTCGCCCATCTCATCGAGGCCGACTGACACCGCCCCGGCCAGTGGATGGTCGGCGGCCATCAGCACGTGGGGCGCCGAATCGGCCAATCGCACGAAACGGATCCCCGGATGAACCGCGATGTCGTAGGTCAACGCGGCATGGAGGGCTCCGGATTCAACGGCCTCGAGGAGCTCCTCCTGGACGCCCGTCCGGATCTCGACCACGGCTCCCGGGTGGAGGTCCCGAAAGCGTCTGACCAACGACGGCACCACGATGGGCGCCGCCGTCATCAGCGACCCGAGCACCAGGCGGCCCGCCGAGCCGTCCGACGAGGCCGACATCTTCTCCTCCAGTTCGCCGGCCCGGGCCAGCAGGTCCCGGGCCTCGACCAGCAGTGCCTCGCCCTCGGGCAGCAACCCCAGGCCACGACCCCGGTGGCGCACGAACAGGGTCACACCGAGGGCCTTCTCCAGTTCCCGCAACGACGTCGACATGGCGGGCTGGGACAGGCCGATGGCCCGGGCCGCCCCGGTCACCGAGCCGTGCTCGGCCAGGGCCACGAAGTGTTCCAGTTCCCGGAGGGTCACCTTGCGCGCCATTGCCCAATGATGGCGCCCCACGGGACGCCTACGCTGCCGCCATGTCCGATCACCTCCATGCAGCCGGCGCCAATCTGGCCGACGCCTTCGCGACCGACGGTGCCGTGCACCTCCCGGGCCTGTTCACCGACTGGATCGACGAACTGGCTGCCGGCGTGGAGCGCAACGAGGCCCAGCCCAGCGAGTTCTTCGATGACAACGGCACCACCGACGACGCCGGACGGTTCTGGGACGACTACTGCAACTGGTCCCGCATCCCCGAGTTCGAACGTTTCGCCTTCCAGTCGGGCATCGCCGAGGTGGCCGCCGGGCTGATGCGGTCCGACACCGTGCAGTTGTTCCACGAGCACGTGCTGGTCAAGGAGGCGGGCGCACCCCGCAGGACTCCCTGGCACTGCGACGCCCCGTACTACTTCGTGGACGGACCCCAGACGGTCAGCATCTGGATCCCGCTGGACCTGGTTCCGGTCGAATCCACGCTTCGCCTCGTCAGGGGCTCGCACCTCTGGGACGAGGCCGTCCACCCGGTGAGCTGGACCACCGGCGGCGGCTTCTACGGCGACGACGAGACGACCCGCAGCGGTGGTTTCCAGCCGGCGCCCGACCCCGACGCCGAGCCCGATCGGTTCGAGGTACTCGAGTGGGCGTGTGAGCCGGGCGACGCGGTGGCCTTCCACTACCGGACCGTCCACGGCGCCCGCGGCTCGGCCAGCCTCCGCCGGGCCTTTTCCCTGCGGATGGTAGGCGACGATGCCCGCTACGTGCAGCGGAGGGGTCGCACCTCGCCGCCGTTCGACGGGCATGAGATGGTCGACGGCCAACGTCTCCGCGAAGACTGGTTCCCCATGCTGCCCGTCGGCAGCTGACCACTCCTCGACCATCGACCACACGGAGATCCCGGCATGAAGTTCCAGTTGGCCATCAACCTGGAGCGACTCGACGACAGCCGCGCCATGGACGACGTGGCCCGCCACACCCTGGAGATGGTCCAGATGGCCGAGGAGGGAGGCTTCACCACCGCGTGGGCTGCCGAACACCACGCTCTGGAGATGACCATTGCCCCCAACCCCCTGCAGATCCTCACCTGGTGGGCCGGCCACACCGACCGCATCCGACTGGGCACCGCGGTGGCCGTGGCCGCCTACTGGAACCCCATCAAGTTGGCCGGCGAGGCGGCGTTCCTGGACCTGGTCAGCAACGGGCGTCTGGAGTTCGGCATCGGATCGGGCGCCTACCAGCGCGAGTTCGACCGCATGCGTCCCGGCCTCAAGCAGTCCGACGCCTGGCGGTACATGCAGGAGATGCTGCCCGTGCTCAAGGAGTTGTGGGCCGGCGACTACGCCCACGACGGCGAGCTCTGGTCGTTCCCGGTCTCCACATCGGTACCCAAGCCGGTCCAACAGCCCCACCCGCCCATCTGGGTGGCCGCCCGCTCTCCCATCACCTTCGACTACGCGTACGCCAACCGGATCGCCGACGGCCTCGGGGTGCAATTGGAGTCCTGGATCCCCGAGGGTTGACGGCCTTCTCCCGGGCACTTCCCGGGGGCCCTGCGGTCAGGCGAAGGCTGGCATGACCTCGTCGCAGAACAACTGCATTGAACGCTTCTGCTCGTCGAGGCCCAGGCCGAGGCTGGCGTAGTAGATGAACTCGTCCACGCCGAGCGCCTCGTACCGACGGAGCTTGGCGATGACCTCCTCAGGGGTGCCGAACATCAGGTTCTCGCTCAGGGTGGCCGGTTCGTAATCGGCGGCGTTGGCCACCTGGTCCACGGGGATCGACCCCGGGAACCCGTTGGCCACGTCGCCCAGATTCTTGAACAGGTTCTCGAACT
>JAAZXY010000048.1 GCA_014239855.1 Acidimicrobiales bacterium
TCCGGTGGTCGACCGCGCCGAGGGTTGCACGCTCTTCATGGCCGACGGGAGCGAGGTCATCGACGGTGGCGGGGGAGCCATCGCCGTCAACATCGGACACGGCCGGGCCGAGGTGGCCGACGCGGTGGCCGAGGCCACCCGGCGGGTCTCCTACGTGGTCCCGCCCTGGGTGACCGAGGAAAGAGTGGCCCTGGTCGAACTGCTCCGCGATCGTTGGCTGCCGCCGGCGCTCACCCGGGTGGGCTTCACCAGCGGAGGTTCCGAATCGGTCGACACGGCCATCCGCCTGGCCATCACCCACTTCACGTCGGCCGGACAGCCTGAACGCCACAAGATCATCGGTCGGGACGCCTCCTATCACGGGGTGACGCTGGCCTCCCTGGCCGTCGGCGGCCATCGGGCCCGACGGTCCGGTTTCGAACAGGTGCTGGCCGACCATCCCCGGATGCCGAATTTCGATGCCGAGGGCCTGACCCGGGTGATCGAGACCGAGGGACCGGAGACGGTCGCCGCGGTGATCGCCGAGCCGGTCATCGGCGCCACGGCGGGCACCCTGATCCCACCGGACGACTGGTGGGCCGACGTTCGGTCGATCTGTGACGACCACGGCATCCTGCTCATCGCCGATGAGGTCATGACCGGCTTCGGTCGCACCGGACGGAAGTTCGGCGTCGACCACTGGGACGTGGTGCCCGACATCATGGTGGGCGGCAAGGGCCTGTCCGGCGGCTACGCACCGCTCGGCGGGGTGTTCGCCACCGACGAGGTGGTGGCCCCCATCGCCGAGGCGGGTCGGGGTCTCATGTTCTTCACCTATTCGGCCCATTCGGCAGCCTGCGCGGCGGGCATCGCCGCTCTGACCATCCTCGAGGACGAGAACCTGGTGGCGGCCAGTGCCGCCAAGGGTGCTGACTTCCTGGAGCGACTGCGCCCGCTGGAGAGCCACCCGAACGTTCGCGAGGTCCGGGGTCTGGGCCTGATGCTCGGCATCGAGCTGGCGGCCGACGCCGATTCCGATGCGGATGCCGGTGGCCCGGGTCTGGGTGCCCGGGTGGTGGCCGAAGCCATGAAGCGTGGCGTCTGGGTCTATCCGGCGGGGGACGGCCACGTGCCCGACGCCCTGCTCATCGGGCCGCCGTTCACCATCACCGATGCCGAGATGGACCGGGTGGTCACGGTGGTGGACGAGTCGATCAACGCCGTCTGCGGCTGACGAACGGACCTGTCGGCCGTCGCGTCAGCGACGACGCACGGCCCCCATGGCCCGGTCGGCCTCCCGGTCGGCTTCCTTGCGGGCCAGCGCCTGGCGCTTGTCGTGCAGCTTGCGGCCCCGACCCAGGGCCACCTCCACCTTGGCGTTGCCGCCCTTGAAGTAGAGCCGGAGCGGCACGAGCGTGAGGCCCTCGAGGTTCATGCGTTCGACGATGCGCCGGATCTCACTGCGGTGCAGTAGCAGCTTGCGGGGCCGGTCGGGATCGTGGCCCATGGACTCGCCGCCGCTCATGGCGTACGGCGGAACGTGCATCCCGACCAGCCAGAGCTCGCCCTTGTCCTCGCGGCCGAACGCCTCGGCGATCTGGACCTTGGCGTCCCGGATCGACTTCACTTCGCTGCCACGCAGGACGAGACCGGCCTCCCACGTGTCGAGGAGGTCGTACTCGTGCCGGGCCCGGCGGTTGGAGGCGACCGTGCGGTCGGATTCGTCAGCCACGGGCCAGATCGTACCGGCGGCCCCCGTTAGCCTCGGGCCCCATGGGCGACGACCGGCCGGAGATCCTGACGCTGACCGACGACGTGTACGCGGCGATGGTCGACCGTGCTCTGACGCAGACGCCTGATGAGGCGTGCGGCCTGTTCACCGGAGCGCCCGGGACGCTGCACGTCGACGGCTACCACCCGATGGCCAACACGGCTGATCCTGACGAGGCGTGGAAGCTCTACGTGCTGGACGGTCAGGAGATGCTCGACGTGGAGGCCGAGGCCGACGCGGCCGGCCGTGCCGTGCTGGGCGTCATGCACAGCCACACCCACACCACGGCCTATCCGTCGCCCACCGACGTGGCCGACGCCGGCCGATTCGATCCGTTCGGGGCCTGGATCTTCGTGATCGTGTCGCTCAAGCACCCTGATCCGGTCCTGCGGGCCTACCGGATCCTGGACGGCGATATCACCGAGGTGCCCGTCGAGGTGGCTGGCCTGATGTCAGGGTCGGCGACGGGTCGGGTGCCGGAATCCGGGGAGCAGGGTTAGAATCCCGACCAGATCAGTCGGATTTAGCCGCTCGTCCTGAAACGACGGCCTGAAACGGCGCCCTGAACCCGTCTTCCGAACCCTCGACCACACCCAGGCACCATGCCCGTCCACTCCTCGGTCCTCGACCTCATCGGCGATACGCCGATCGTCGACGTCAGCGTGCTCAGCCCCGACCCGTCGGTGCGCCTGCTGGCCAAGTTGGAGGGTCAGAACCCCGCCGGCTCGGTCAAGGACCGCATCGCCCGGGCCATGATCGAAGAGGCCGAGGCCGACGGCACCCTCACCGCGGGCCGCACCATCATCGAACCGTCGTCGGGCAACACCGGGATCGCCCTGGCCATGATCGCCCGCATCCGCGGCTACCCGATCAAGATCGTGCTGCCCGAGAACGTGTCGATCGAGCGCCGTCAGGCCCTCGAGGTGTTCGGTGCCGAGATCATTCCGTCGCCCGGCGAGGAGGGCTCCAACGGCGCCGTGCGCCTGGCCCGCCAGTTGGCCGACGAGAACCCCGAGTGGGTGTTCCTCTACCAGTACGCCAACGAGGCCAACCCCCGGGCCCACTACACGACCACCGGTCCGGAGATCCTGCGCGACGTCCCCGACATCACCCACTTCGTGGCCGGCCTGGGCACCAGCGGCACCCTCATGGGCGTCGGGACCTACCTCAAGGAACACAAGCCCGACGTCAAGGTGCTGGCCGTCGAGCCGCCGTCCGGCGAACAGGTCCAGGGGCTGCGCAGCCTCGACGACGGCTACATCCCGCCGGTGTTCGAGAAGTGGGGCGGCTACGACCTGTTGGACGGCAAGCGCATCGTGCGGCCCCGTGAGTCCATCGAATACACCCGTCGCCTGGCCGACCAGTGCGGAATCTTCGCCGGTCTGTCGGCCGGTGCCGCTCTGGCCGGTGCCGTGCGGGTCGCCGAGGGGATCGAGTCGGATCCCGGTGGGGGTGTGGTGGCCACCATCGTGTTCGTGGTCAGCGACGGCGGGTGGAAGTACCTGTCGACCGGCGCCTGGACCGGCGACCTCGATGAGGTGGCCGCCGACGTCGAAGGGCTGATCGTTTTCTAGTAACGGGTCTTCTAGCGGCGGGCCTCCTAGATTCCCCTGAGACCAATCAGCCCTTGGAGGCACCGTGTCCCAGTCCAGTCCCCGTCCCGACGGCCGCGCCGACGACCAGCTCCGACCGATGTCCTTTGAGCGGGACTTCACCGAGATGGCCGCCGGCTCCTGTCTGGTGACCTTCGGCCGCACCCGGGTGCTGTGCACCGCGTCGGTGGGCGACGGTGTCCCGCCGTGGCTCCGCAACACCGGCCGCGGCTGGGTGACCGCCGAGTACTCGATGCTGCCCGGTTCCAGTCCTGAGCGGATCCGGCGGCGTACCTCGGGGCGCGACCAGGAGATCCAGCGCCTCATCGCCCGATCGCTGCGGGCCGTGGTCGATCTCGAGGCCATGCCCGAGATGGAACTCACCGTGGACTGCGACGTGCTTCAGGCCGACGGCGGAACCCGCACCGCTTCGATCTGCGGTGGCTTCGTGGCCCTGCACGACGCCTTCACCCGTCTGGTGGCCGCCGGTGACCTGCCCGCCTCGCCGATCATCGAGGAACTGGCCGCCATCTCGGTGGGCATCGTCGACGGAGCCCCCCGGCTCGACCTGCCCTACGTCGAGGACTCGACCGCCGAGGTCGACTTCAACGTCGTCATGACCGGCTCGGGTCGGTTCGTCGAGGTGCAGGGCACCGCCGAGGGCCAGGCCTTCGAACGCTCCCAGCTGGATGCACTGGTGGACCTGGCCACCGGCGGAATCGCCGACATCGTTGAGGCCCAGCGGGCCCTGCTGGCCACGCCGCCCGCCGCCCGGGCCTGAGCGACGGGACCAGGTCTGATCACCCGGTGGATGACGTGACCAACCTGCCCCGGCTGGTGGTGGCCACGGCCAACCCCCACAAGGTGGCCGAGATCGAGGTGGTCCTCGACGGGCTGGTCGAACTCGAGCCCCGGCCGGACCACGTCGGCGAGGTGGTCGAGAACGGGGACACCATGGAGGCCAACGCCCGCCTCAAGGCGGTGGCCATCTGCGAGGCCACCGGTCGACCGGCGGTCGCCGACGACTCCGGACTGGAGGTGGACGCCCTCGGGGGTGCCCCCGGCGTCCGCTCGTCGAACTTCGCGTTCGACGAGGGCCTCGGGGCGGCCGACGACGATGACGAGGCCAACGTCGACCGGTTGCTCCGAGAACTGGACGGCCTGGTGGAGGGTCGGCGGACCGCCCGGCTCCGGACGGTTGCCCTGGTTCGGTGGCCGGACGGGTCCGAGGTGATCGCCACGGGGACCATCGAGGGACGCATCGGCACGTCGCCCATCGGCGATGGGGGCTTCGGGTACGACCCGGTCTTCGTGCCGGTGGAGGGGGACGGCCGGACCTTCGCCGAGATGGGCGACGAGAAGCACGCCATCTCGCACCGGGGTCGCGCCTTCCGCGATCTGGCGAGGCGCCTGGCCCGCTCCTGAATCGGCTCTCAGTTCTGTGAGATGCCTGCGCCGGTGAGGCCCGGGCCGAGGAAACGGTCGAACTCGGCGTCGGTCACGGGCTCGGAGAAGTGGAACCCCTGGGCCTGATCGCAGCGGAGGCGACGAAGGATCTGTAACTGCTCCTCGGTCTCGACGCCTTCGGCGACCACCCTCAGGCCGAGGCTGTGGGCCAGGGCAATGGTGCCGGTCACGATGGCCGTGTCGTCGCCGTCCCGCTCCCCAGCCGGAACCGGATCCCGGGCCTCGTCCTCGCGGAGACCGGCCACGAACGACCGGTCGATCTTCAGGAAGTCGATGGGGAACCGCTTCAGGTAGGCCAGCGACGAGAACCCGGTCCCGAAGTCGTCGAGGCCCATCCGCACCCCGAGGGCGGTCAACTCGCCCAGCACCGAGCCGGTGACCGGGTTGGCGGCGATCAGGGCGCTCTCGGTGAACTCGAGGGCCACATGGGTCGGGTCGACCCCGTTGTCGAGCAACGTGGACGCCACCAGACGGGGAAACATCGGGTCCGACAGCTGCCGGGCCGACACGTTGACGGCCATGGACAGCGGCTCGTCGCCTGTCCGGTCGCCTGCCCGGTCCCCGGAAGTGCCGATGCGCCCGTGCCAGGCGGCGAGTCGACCGACCGCGATGGTCAGCACCCGGGCGCCGAGGTCGGCAATGAGCCCCGTGTCCTCGGCGATGTCGATGAACTGGGCCGGCTGCAGAAGTTCGCCGCTGGAGGCCCGGATCCGGGCCAGGGCCTCGGCCCCGACCACCCGGGCATCGGCCAGACGGATCACCGGTTGGAAGTGGACCTCGATGCGGTCCTCGTCGAGCGCCGATCGGAGCTCCTGTTCGACCGAATGGCGGCGCACCGCCTGGGCCCGCAGGTGGGCACCGAACATGACGGCACGATCACGACCGCCCTCCTTGGCCCGGTACATGGCGGTGTCGGCGTCGCGCAGCAGGTCGGCCGGGGTCTCGGTGCCGTGGGCCACGGCGATGCCCACGCTGGCCGACATGACCGTGGTGTCGGTGCCGAACTCGACCGGTCGGGCCAGGGCCGTCCGGACCCGCTCGGCGGCAGCCAGGGCGTCGGTGGTTCGCACCATGTCGGCAATGACCACCACGAACTCGTCGCCGCCCAGTCGGGCCACCAGATCGCCGGGACGGATGGTGCGTTCGAGACGCCGGGCCGCCTCACGGAGCAGGTCGTCGCCCACCCCGTGCCCCAGGGAGTCGTTGACCACCTTGAAGCGGTCGAGGTCCAGGAACAGCACGCCGACCATCCGGTCGTGGCGGGCCGCCCGGTGAAGGGCATCCTGCAGGCGATCCAGGAGCAGCGCCCGGTTGGGAAGCCCGGTCAGCTCGTCGTGGTAGGCCCGTTCCTCGAGTTGGGCGGCCACCTCGACCCGTTCGGTGACATCACGGGCGTTGACGACCACGCCGGCCACCGCCGGGTTGCCCAGCAGGTTGGTGGCCACGATCTCCATGTGGCGCCAGCCGCCCTCGGCGTGGGCCACCCGCGCCTCGGCGGCCGGCGACATGCCGGGGCGGGCCACCACCTCGGCGGCCCGGACCTCCAGCATTCCGACGTCGTCGGGGTGGACCAGTTCCGTGACGTCGAGTCCCTCGAGTTCGTGGGCCTCGCGTCCGAGGATGCGGGCCACCGCCGGGCTGGCGTAGACGATGTGGCCGTCCTCGCCGATCACACAGACCAGGTCCGAGGCGTGCTCAACCAGGGCGGCCAGACGGATCTCCGATGCCTCGACGCGTTCCTGGGCGGCGTGCAGATCGGTGAGGTCGCGACCCATGACCGAGATGGCGTCCACCGCGCCTTCCTTGTCACGGTGGGTCACCAGGATCGCCGAGATGGGCACGGTGCCGCTGTCGCCCACCAGGCGGAGTTCGCCTCGCCACGTTCCCTCGGACCGGACGGTGGGTAGCGCGGTGGTGGCGTACCTGGCCTGGGACCAACCATCCAACAGGTCCAGGATTCGGGTCGGTTCGCCGGTCCCGGAGGTCGAGACGGCGCCGTGGCGCTGCAGGGCGTCGTTGGCCCACACCACGTACTCGCCCGACGGGTCCAGCACGGCCACCGGATCGGGCGTGGCCTCCAGTACCCGGGTGAGTTCGTGGGCCCGACGGGTCTCGTCCATCTCGTCGGAGACGTCGACCACGGTGAGCAGGGCCCCGGCGTTTCCGTCGCTGGCAGCGGACGACGCACCGATCGGTGTGGTGGAGCCGATCGGTGTAGTGGAACCGATCGGTGTGGTGGACAGGTCGACCCAGCGGGTGGCACCGTCGGCGGCCAGGAACCGGAGACGGCCTCGGAGGGCTGTTCCGTCGTCCAGCGAACGGACCAGATCGGCCAGGAAGTCGACCCGCCCATCGGGGTCGATGTCGGCGGCCCAGCCGTCGCCCAGAGCGTTCTCGGCGGGCTGGCCGGTGGTGGTCTCCCAGCGGGCGTTCACCCGGACGGCCCGTCCCGCCCCGTCCAGCCGTGCTGCCCCGGTCGGCGCAGCGTCGACAAGACCGTCGAGGACGGCCCATGTCTGGGAATCAGGCATGTCGGTCACGTGCGGACGGGGGGATTCGAACCCCCACGCCTCTCGGCGCCGGCTCCTAAAGCCGGTGCGTCTGCCAGTTCCGCCACGTCCGCGTCACCGAACCCTAGGGGGATCGGTCCAGAGGGGCCGGTCAGTGCATCTCGCCGCGACGCACGATCACCTTGTCGATGATCCCATATTCGCGGGCCTCATCGGCGGTGAACCAGCGGTCGCGGTCGCTGTCGGCCTCGATCGTCTCGACCGTCTGGCCGGTGTGTCCGGCGATGCGTTCCTGCAGCATCTTCTTGGTGTACGCCATCTGCTCGGCCTGGATGGCGATGTCCGACGCCTGGCCACGGACCCCGCCGAGGGGCTGGTGCATCATGATCCGGGCGTGGGGGAGGGCGTAGCGCTTGCCCTGGGCCCCGGCGCACAACAGGAACTGACCCATGGAGGCGCCCAGCCCCATGCAGATGGTGCCCACCTCGGGGCCCACGAACTGCATGGTGTCGTAGATGGCCATGCCGGCGGTGACCGAACCACCGGGGGAGTTGATGTACATCCAGATCGGCTTCTCGGGGTCCTGAGCCTCCAGGAACAGCATCTGGGCGATGATGAAGTTCGCCATGTCGTCGTTCACGTCGGTGCCGAGAAAGACGATGCGGTCCTTCAGCAGTCGGGTGTAGACGTCGAAGCGGCCGTGCTCGAGGGCATCGGCGTCGGCGGCCATGGGAGAGGCCACGGGGGAAGTGGGAAGAGGGGTGTTCATGAGGGCGCAGGGTAGCGGCGGGGCTGGTCAGGCCTGCGCCGCCTCGGCCCGGGCCCGCAGGTCGGACACGGCGTGCTCGAGACCCTCGGGGTCCCGGAACAGGGCGCTTCCCGAAACGAGACGATCGGCACCAGCGGCCACCACGTCGGCCACCGTCGACGGTCCGATCCCGCCGTCCACCTCGACCGAACAGTCGTAGCCCTCGAGCATTCCGGCCACCTCGGCGATCTTGTCCTCCAGCGGGATGTACGCCTGACCGCCGAACCCCGGATTGACGGTCATGACCAGCACCACGCCCAACAGGTCGCGTACGTGACGGATCACGTCGGCCGGCGTGTGGGGGTTCAAGGCGACGCCGGGAGTGGCGCCCAGTTCGGCGATGTGGCCCAGCGTGCGGTGCAGGTGGTCGCACGCCTCGGCGTGGACGAGCACCGTCGAACAGCCCGCCTCCACGTACCGGTCGATGAGCCGGTCGGGCTCGACGACCATGAGGTGGGCCTCGAACTCCAGATCGACCAGCGGTCGGATCGACCCGATGACATCGGGTCCGAAGGTGAGGTTGGGGACGAACACGCCGTCCATGACGTCCCAGTGGATGAGGTCCACGCCCGCCTTCTCGAGGGTCTGGCATTCCTCGCCCAGACGGGAGAAGTCGACGGGCAGGACCGACGGGGCGATTCTCACGGGACGGGCCATCGGGCGAGACTAACCGAGGGTCCCGGAGTCGACGGGGCGCAAATCCGCGGCCTCGAGGGGCCGGCGGCGGAATCGCAGCCGCTCGGAGTAGGGGTAGAACTCGGGCAGGTCCCGCCGGGCCAGACGGTCCTGGACGTCCTTCCAGAACCCGGCCGTGTACAGGTCGGCGTGCACCTCGTCAAAGCGACGGCGCACCTCGGACGACACGTCGCTGGGAAAGGCCATGAAGGTGGGGAACTGCTCGGGGAACACGTCCCCGGGCTCCACGGAGAACCAGGGTTGGGAACGCATCTCGTCGGCCGGGTCATCGGTCTGGGGGATGGTCCGGAAGCGACACTCCTCGAGCAGCACCAACTCGTCGTAGTCGTAGAACACGACATTGCCGTGGCGGGTCACCCCGAAGTTCTTGGTGAACAGGTCGCCGGGGAACACGTTGGCGGCCGCCAGGTCCTTGATGGACCAACCCCAGTCGATGGCCGCGGCAACCGCCTTCTCGGTCGACATCTCCCGCAGGTACAGGTTCAGGGGGTACACCTGCCGTTCCGAGTACACGTGGCGGATCACCACCTGGTCACCGACCACCCGGACCGACTCGGCCGCCGTCTCCAGAAGCTCCTCGAGCAACTCGGGATCGAAGCGGTCCTTCTCGAATGACAGGTTCTCGAACTCCCACGCCTCGACCATCCGACCCACCCGATCGTGGTTGTAGACGAGGTCGTAGCGGCGCTTGACGGCGTCCCGGGTGGTGTTCTTCGGAGGGTCGAACCGGTCCTTGATGATCTTGAAGACCACGTTGAACGACACGAGGGTGAACACGGCCATGACCATCCCCGGGGTGCCGCGGGTCCGGACGAACTTGTCGTGGGAATGGTCGAGGTGCCGGTACAGCGACCGGTAGAGGCTCGTCTTGCCGTGCTGGGGGAAGCCGACCGCCGTGTAGAGCTCAGCCAGCGACTTCATGGGCAGCAGCGACTTGAGGAAGCCGACCAGTTCGGACGGGTTCGGCCACTCCACGAAGAAGTGCGAACGGGTGAAGCTGAACAGGCGGCTGGCGTGGGACTCGGTGACCAGCACCGTGTCGACCCGCAGGCCGTCATCGCCGTGCACCACCGGGATGACAATGGGGGTCACCCGGTTCAACTGGCGGAGACGACCCACCAGGTAGGCGCCCTTGTTGCGGTAGAAGACGGGTCGGAGCATGTCGATGCCGTCGGCCGACAGGCTGTCCCACTCCTCGATGAGGAACGAGTCGATGCGGGCCGCGGCCCGCCGGGCGTCGTCGTCGATGTCGGCCCACGGGGCATCGAAGGCCGCCGCCTCGAGGATCTCGCGGACCATGGCCGCGGTGTCCCGTACCCGGGTGGCCGTGGTGAACAGTTCGGCCCGGCCCTCGCCCCGGGAGATCGAGGTGGCGCCGAACCAACGAAGCTCGACGTCGTTGTCGACGCCGATGGTGGTGAAGATCCGGCGGGTCACCGAGTTGAAGAACGTCTCGGCCAGGCCGAAGTCGCTGCGGTCGGCAATGCGTTCCTTGTAGTGGCTGCGCCCGGCCCGCCAGATTCCCCGACGATCGGCCACAACGTCGACCAGCGGACGGACCCGGTCCACGGTGGCCACCACGGTGGCCCGGTGCATGAGCAGCCGTTGGTCGGCATCGTCACCGCCGGCACTCCAGTTCCGGTCGGTGAAGTGTGCACCCGCTCGACGAGACACCTTCCGGAAGCCGGCGATGTAGTCGACGAAGCCGGCCAGAATGGTGTCGGCGATCTGGCGACTGATCCGCTCGTCGTCCCGTTCGGTGTCGTGCCGGTTGCTCATGTGGCCTGTTCCCCGGGGAACTCCTCCCGGAAGGCCTGCCAGGTCGGATCGGCTTCGGGCAGGGTGCCCCGACCGTCGTGGTTGGCCGGCCAGTCGGCCGGCGGCAGGCCCACCGGACTGGTGCCGACCTCGGCGCCGTAGAACAACTGGTGACGGCGACCCACGAACAACCACTGGCCGTCCACCCGCCGGTAACGGTCGTCGTAGCGGATCGACTGGTGGATCCAGCGATCGCCGTCCTGGATCTCGGCGCGGCAGTAGACGTGGCCGGTGGCGTCGTCGGGGCCCTGGAGGTCGATCTGGTGGGTGCCCACGTGGAGGATGGTCACCCCGATGGCGCCCAGCTGGCCGGCCAGGTTCTCCCGGAGGGCGTCGCGGCCCCGCACGGGTTCGCCGGACTCGTCGCGACCCACCCGCACGTCGGGAACGAACAGCGCCACCAGGGCGTCGAGGTCACGCTGGTCGGTGGCCACCGCGTAGCGGGCCACCAGTTGGCGGATGTCGGCTTCGGCGACCAGACGGGCCAGCAGATCGCTGCCCGAATCGGTACCCGGATCAGTAGTCATGGGCGGTCCGTGCCGTCGAGGCGCCGGGCGGCCCAGCCGCCGGGGGTGGTGCCGTCCACCCGGACCCGTCGCGAGGCGAAGCGCCAGCGACCATCGACCACCCGGTAGGCGTCCTGATAGCGGCCCCAGTGGTCGATGCCGGCGTCGGTCATGACGGTGAAGTAGGTCTGGCCCGAAGCCTCGCGTGGACCGTCCACGGTGATGGCGGGGGCCGCCGTGTGGTGCTGGAGGTCGCTCATCGTCGGGCACGCTAGTGGGGTACCCATCCCCGGAAGGAGCC
>JAAZXY010000049.1 GCA_014239855.1 Acidimicrobiales bacterium
GGTCGGCCAGGACTGGGGTGGCCCGATCGCCACCGCGTTCACGGTTCGCCACCCCGAACGGGTCAAGCGGATCGTGTTCGCCAACACGTTGGCCGGATACGGACGGATCGACGAGTCGACGGCGACGCCGATGGCAGCGTCGCGTTGGTTCTCATGGATCGGCGAGGGGCTGGAGTCGGGCCGTACCGCCGACGTGCTGGAGAACCTGGGCTCCACCGTCCTGTCGGTCATGAAGTTGCCCGGGTTCACCAACTCGGCGGCCGTGGACGACACGTGGATCCGGGCCTATTCCGATCCGTTCCCCGACCGGGCGTCGGCCATCGGCGGCCTCGAGTTCCCGCTGGACGCCTACCTCGGTCGGATCGCCGGATACGTCATCGCCGGAGCGACCGGCGTGCCCGACCTGGTGTCCAAGCCGGCCATCCTCCTGGAAGGCATGGAGGACGGGGCCATCCCGCCGGACCGGGCCATTGCCGACTTCAAGGCCCTGTGGCCCGGCGCCCCGGTGGTCGAGTTGCCCGGCGTGGGCCACTACTGCCAGGAGGACGCCCCCGACGTCCTGGTGGCCAACATCCAACAGTTCATGCAGGCCAACCCCTGACAACCACGCCTTTGACCCCGCCCTCAGGAATGGACAATGCTCAAGACGGGCGCCCAACGCTGGTGCCCTTCAGAACTTGACTGGAGCACCGATGGGGACGCTCACCTTTCTTGACGAGGTCATGACGCTGTTCATCGGCCTGGCCGACAACACGACCGACGATCGTCTTGACGACCGCACGCCGTGCGACGGGTGGCAGGTCCGACACCTGCTCGGCCACGCCATCGGAGCGGCGTACGTCTACGCCAACGTCATGCAGGGCACCAACGAGATGGTCCCGGGCAGCACACCGCCCGACCTGGACCGTCTCGGATCGCTGGTCGGCGGGGACCACCGAGCGGCGGTCCGGGGCGCCCTCGCCCACCTACGCAATGCCGGCGGCGCGGTCGACGACCTCGACGCTCCGGCCACCACGTTCTGGGCCGAAGGCAGCCTCGACTGGGTGCTCCGGATGTGGGCCAACGACTTCCTCGTCCACTGCTGGGACCTGGCCACCGCCACCGGTCAGGACCTCGCCGTGCCCGACGACCTGGCGCAGGCCGGGCTGGATGTCTCCTACGACTACGTCGTCGAGGTCTCCCGACCCGCCGGGAGGGTCGGACCGGTCATCGCCGCACCAGCGGGGGCCACGACCTTCGAACGGCTCGTCACCCATTACGGACGGAGTGTCTGACCACACCCTCAGATCACGGGCAGTTCGGCGGGGGCTCGGCGGGACAGCAGTTCCGGGCCGTCGGCCCGCAGGACCAGGTTCTCCTCGTGGACCATCATCCGTCCCGGCGCCCACGTCAGGCCCGGTTCCAGCGTCAGGACCATGCCCTCTTCGAGCACCGTGCCGTCATCGGCGGTGTGCGACGGCCACTCGGTGACCTGCATGCCCAGCCCGTGCCCGAGACGACCCACCGAGTTGCCGAGAGAGCCGCCGGCATCGAGCACATCGGCCATGGCCCGCCACAGGTCGCTGGTGGTGGCCCCCGGTCGTGCAGCGGCCAGACCCGCCTCGGTGGCGTTCCACACCGTCTCGTAGGCCCGGCGGGCGTCGTCGTCGGCCCGCCCGAAGGCCACGTACCGGTCGAAGTCGCTGGAGTAGCCGTCGAACATCGACCCGGTGTCGAACATGAGCAGGTCTCCGGGCTCGATGACCCGGTCCGACGGCTGCTTGATGATGTCGTCGAAACCCGGGCCGGTCGCCCCCACCAGATACGGCACGTCGTCGGCGCCCCGCTGCAGGAGGTCGATGCGGAACGCCTTGAAGGCCTCCCGCTCGGTCATGCCCACCGACAACAGGTCGCCGATGCCCTCGAAGGCGCCGGACACCACGTCGCAGATGTGGGCCACTTTGGCGATCTCCCGGCTGGACTTCACCATCCGCAGGCCCCGGACGATGTCGGTGGCGTCCACGAAGGTGGCCGGGGCGATCCGTTCCCGAAGGGCATCCAGGTCGGCCAAAGGCATCCGCACGTGGGTCTCGTGCCCCATGGGCAGACCCACCCGCACGCCGGTGCCGCCAGACAGGCCGCCCACCAACTCGTCGAGGGTGTCGGCCAGCAGGGCCAGGCCATCGTCCGCCGGCCGGGGCGCCGGCCAGGTTCGGACATCGTCCACCCAGGTGGTGGCCATGGCCGATGCGCCGATCCCGGGGATCACGGCCACCGGCTTCCCCACGGCGGGCAGGATCACGAACCACGGTCGGGTCGGGCTCTGCCAGAACGGCGTGTGGAACCCGGTCAGGTACCGGACCTCCGGTTCGGTGCAGACCAGGAGTGCGGCCAGCCCCCGATCAGCCATCATCGACTGGGCGGCGGCGGCCCGGGCCTCGAACTCCTCGACGGGAAAGCCCCGCTCCGGCACGTGCATCCCAGAGGCCACCCCGATCACCCGTCCAGCCCGAGGGTGTAGAGGCTTCCCAGACCGTCGATGCGGTCGTCGATGCCGGCCAGGCGAAGCAGGTGCCACCCGAAGGCCAGGTTGCTGGACACGATCGGTATGTCCAGTTCGGCCTCCAGCGAACCGGCGATCCCGAAGGCCCGCAGGCTGGTGCACGACACGAACACCGCGTCCGGCGGCTCATCACCGGCGCCGGCGACCGACGCGACCAGCTCACGGACCGCTCCGGCCACCGACTCCTCGGTGATGCGGGCCACCGTGGCGTCGCTCTCCTCGAGGAACGATCCGGCGGCCACCACGTCGAGCCCGCGATCAGAAAGAAGCCCCACGATGCCCGAGGTGACCTCGGCGCTGTAGGGCGTGATCACGGCGACCCGTCGAGCCCCCAGGGCGGCCATGGCGGCCAACACGGCACTGATCGGGTTGGTGTTCGGCACCTCGGGGTGGGCCTGATGCAGCGCGGCGGTCACCCGATCCTCACCGATGAGGGTGGCGGCCGACGTACAGCCGTAACCGATCACGTCGAAACCCATGAGACCGGGCAGCAGGCCGGCCGCCTCGGGGATCCGGGCCTCCATGGCCAACAACGTCTCCGGGGTGACCCGGTCCTCCATCGGAATGCGGTTCACGAACGACGCCACCCCGACGGGCCACAGCCCGGACAGCTCGGCCTCCACCGTCTGGTCGTTCTCCAGCACCACCAGGCCGATACGTGCCCGGCCGCCGAACCCGGCATCGGTATCGAAGGGCAGTGCCTGAAGGCCCCGCCCGGTCACGCCGGTTCCTGCTGAGCCTGCTGGGCCTGCTGATCGAAGAAGGACGCAGTGGTCGGTTTCTCACCGAGGGCCATCTCGTAGGACGAGGCCCGGATCCGACCGGTGGCCACCCCGCGGACGACCTCGCCTTCGTGGACGCTCGGAATGTGGTTGGGATGCAGGATCCGGCTGTCCTCCGAGCGGTAGCTGAAGATGGCCAGCGTCCGTGGTCGATCGGAGAGGTTGGGCGCCGAACCGTGCACCAGGCGGGTGTGCATCAGGCACGCCGAACCAGCCGGACCGAAGCAGGCCACCGGCTCGACCAGATCGGCCAGGTCGTCGTCGACGATGGTCCCGGTGAACACGCCGTCCTGCCAGTGGTCGAAGACCGGAACCCGGTGGGTTCCCGGGACGACCTCCAACGGTCCGTTGTCCGGGGTGAGGTCATCGACGAACACCAGGACGGCCACCATGTCGTCGTTGCTGTGGGCCTCGTAGGCGAAGTCCTGGTGGAACTTCACCGTCGTGCCGGCCCCCGGCTGCTTGCAGTTCGTCTTGACGTTGTTGACGGCCAGATTCGGCCCCACCAGCTGAGCCGCCGCGTCGACCAGCGGACTGTCCCGCATGATCCGCAGATGCACGTCGCACACCTCCTGGGGCGAGGCCACCCGCCGCAGAGCGGGACTCTCGGCGCAGTGCCCCGGCTGGACGTCGAAGCGACCTCGCCCGTCCATCGTCGTGCCCCACGGACCGTCGTGACCACGGCTCTCCTCGACCCAGTCGGCCACCGAGGCCCGGAGGTCGGCCAGGTCGTCGGCCGACAAGGCGCCATCCATCATCACGTAGCCGTCGGTCCAGAAGGCCGCCACCTGAGCGTCGGTCAGCGGCCGCGGTTTCGCAGGTGCTCCCATGCGGGCGAATCCTTCCACGATCAGCCGGGCCGTGTCATCGCCTCAGCTGAGGAATGTCGGGACACCCGGGGCCGGTCGGGCCGCTACTCGTAGTGCTGGATCGGAGGGGGTTCGTTCCGCATGTCATGAATGGCCAACTGCACGTCGACGATGGCCTCCTCGAGGCGGTCGGCAGCCTCGGCGAGACCGATTCCGAACGCCAGGTCGTCGACCACCGCCTCAAGTCGGCCGGCCCCCCGCCATGCGGCGTGCCGGGCCCAGTCGGTCGGCAACACCGCCAGATCATCCACCTGGATCAGGTCCCGGGCACGCGACTGGTCGTCGCCGCTGCGGTCCAGGTCCACGTACCCGTTGACCATGGTGATCCGTTCGGCCGCCTCGGTGAGCGGCCCGCCACGATGCACGACCATGTTGCCGTGCAGGGCAATGGCCCAGCCGGGCCCCGGGAAGTCCGGCACGAGCACCCGATCACGGGGCGGCCGCTCCCCTGCCCCGGCCAGCGCTGCCGCCTCGGCTTTCGTCCCGAGAAACACCTCGAACTGCCCGCCGGGAAGGGTCGTCGGGTCGCTGACCATCATCACGTAGTCCAGAGGCAGCGTGTCGTGGTGCCACTTGTCCACCGCGTCGCCCACTGCCGACGGCGGGAAGTTCATGTGGCCCAGGTGCACAGGCATGGTGTGCGGCGTCACCGCCTTTCCGTAGACGCCGGACATCACCGCAGTCACCTCCGGCGCCAGGCACAGGTCCCGCAACCATCGGGACCGGTAGCAGCCACCACGCACCATGTGCTCGATGCGGTCGCCGGCTCGGGCCACATATTTCCGCAGGCGGCGAGCGGTCTCGAGCATCACCTCGGCGCCTTCGTCGGACAGGACACGGAACGGCTCGGAGAAGGCCACCGGCGTGGCCGTCCCCGTGATCTCGGCCTCCGAGTAACCGAGGTCAGCCAGCATGGTCACCGACCGGGGCGCCTCGATGGCCAGATGGATCCCGGGATCGAACACCGGCTCGCCATCCAGCCACTCGTACCCGGGAGGCTGCACCGTCGGAAACGGCACAGTGTTCTGACTCATCGGCCCTGACTCATCGCTGAATCATCGCTGACCTCGCTGTTGCTTGAACATCACTCATCTTAGAGTCGCTGGAGGAGACGGCGGGCGTCGAGCAGGGCCGACGCCACGTCCCGGCTGGCCACGCAGTCCCCCACCCGGTAAAGCAGGTAGCCGGAGTCGACCCACTCGGATCCGTACGCCGGCTGGGGGCGGCCGTCGGCCAGGGCATCGAGGTCCACCACCCCGTCGTTGCGTGACCCTTCCCGCAACGCCAGGTACAGGTCCTCGTCGGGGACCACGCCGTGCTCGACGACCACCGTGTCGACATGGCGGACCACCTCGTCACGGGTGTACTCGTTGCGCAGCGTGGCCAGCAACGACCCGCCGCTGGAGTCAGAGACATCCACCCGAACCAACCGGTGGTCCGGGGTCAGCGCCACCCCGGCGGCGTAGAGCATCCGCAGGTGGGCCGGACCCAGAGGTGTGGCCAGATCCAGGCCCACGTGACGGTCCGGAGTCACCAGCTCCAGGGAACCGACACCTCCATCCAGAGAAACGCCACCCGGGGTGGACGCGTCGGTGGTCAGGAACTCCACCACGGCCAGGCCACGCTCCGCTCCGTGGTCGTCGTAGACCAGCACCCGTTCCCCGGGACGGATCTGGCCGCCCAGCACGTCCCACGACGTGGCCACCAGGTCGGCCCCCGACTCCAGGTAGCTCACCTCCGGTGCGCCGCCGGCGGCCACCACGACCACGTCAGGCGACTCGGCCAACACGGCATCGGCGTCGACGGGAGTCCCCAACCGCACGTCGACCCCGGCCAGGTCCACCTCGGCGATCAGCCAGTCCACGAGGGCGGCCACCTCCTTCTGGCGTTCGGCGGCGCGGGCCATGAGGGCCAACTGTCCGCCCAGGCGATCCTGAGCCTCGAACAGCACCACCTCGTGGCCACGCTCGGCACAGGTCCGCGCCGCCTCCAGACCGGCCGGCCCACCACCGACCACCACGACCCGGCGACGAGGCCCCTCGGACCGGACGACCAGTTGCGGCACCGTGGCCTCCCGGCCGGTGGCCGGATTCTGGATGCACACCGATTCCAGCCCCAGGTGCAGACGGTTGATGCACAGCGAGGCACCCACACAGGTTCGGATCCGGTCGCTCTCCCCCCGCTCCAGTTTGGCCACCAGATGAGGGTCCGCGAAATGCGCCCGGGTCATCCCCACCAGATCCACGGCCCCGGACTCGATGGCGTGACGGGCGGTGGCCAGGTCGGTGATCCGGGTGGCATGCAGAATGGGCAGGTCAACGGCGGCCCGCACCGCGGCGGCCACCGGCAGATACGGGGCCAGCGGCGTCCCCGCGGGCGGAATGGCCCTGGACAGCCCATCATCGGTGGCCAGTGCCGGCCCGGCCACATCCAGGAAGTCGAGCAGGCCGGAGCCGACGAGACGGACGGCGATCTCGCCGCACGCCTCCTCATCGAGGCCGCCGGGCTGGTCCTCACCGCTGAGCATCCGGAGTCCGACCAGGAGACGCCCGTCGGCCGCCGTCCGGACCGCCTCGAGCACCTCGAAGGTGAACCGCAGCCGGTTGTCCAGGGAGCCCCCGTACCCGTCGGTGCGACGGTTCACCAGCGGCGACCAGAACTGGTCCAGCAGGTGGCTGGTGGCCGTCAACTCGATGCCGTCCAGGCCGGCGTCGACGGCCCGTCGGGTGGCCGCCGCGAAGTCGGCCACCACCCGCTCCAGGTCCGACGGCTCGGCCGCCTTGGGCCAGAACCGGTGCATGGGCTCGCGCACCGGCGACGGGGCGATGGTGGGCAGCCAGTCCCCGTCGTTGGAGACGTTGCGGCGACCCATGTGGGTGAGCTGGCACATGATGGCCGCCCCGTGGGCGTGCACCCGCTCGACCATGTCGGCCAACGGATCGACGATGGCGTCGCTTCCGAACGAGAGTTGCCCCCACAACGACGCCGAATCGATCGACACGTTGGACGACCCGCCGATCATGGTCAGGCCGATGCCTCCGGCCGCCTTCTCCTCGTGGTATCGGACGTAGCGGTCGCTCGGTGTGCCGTCGACGTTGTAGCCCGGCGAATGGCTACTGGAGAAGATCCGGTTGCGGAGTCGCAGCCCCGCCAGATCAAACGGCTCCAGTAGCGGGTCCGTCACGATCAGCCATCCTCCGGGGCAATCGGCATTCGATGGGCCAGCAGCGCCTCGTAGTGGACGGTGGCCCGCTCCAGGAACTCGACCAATCGGGGGTCATCGTCGATCGGCGGGTACTCGGTGGTCGGTCGGCTGATGCCGGTGCTGGCCCGGAGGTTGTCGTGCCACGGGCCGGTGCCCTCGCCGTACCAACCCACCTCGGTGCGTTCGCCGGCCTCCCACGACAGGGCCTCGGCCCGGTGCTCGATGCCGACGGCACGGCAGTAGGCCCGGACGGTGCCATCAGGATCGTCGAGCAGATCATCGGACGCCATGACCGGTGGCGCCTCCCCCGTCCGATCGGCCACCCGGTCGAAGAGGCGGTGGAGGGACTCGAAGCCCACCTCCTCCCAGGAGCAGTCCGGCCAGTGTCGTGCCAGGCCCTGGATGACCCGTCGGGGCTCACGCACCAGGAAGGTGTGGGTCATGGCGTCGAGCTTCAGGTCGTCCAGGTCGTGCTCGACGGAATAGACGAAGTCCTTCACGAAGGCCCGGCCTCCGTTGGTCGATGCGCCTTCCAACTGCTCCCAGGTGGCGGCGTAGGTGTGGCCGGGCCGGGCCTCCACATGGGCGTCACGCTCGGACCGCCGGTCCACGCCGTAGTAGTACAGCTCGTTCCACGGCTCGTGGAAGCAGGTGAAGTCACCCCGTTGGCGCATCATCCACTCGAAGGCCGTCGACGTGGAGCGGGGCGTGGCCCACAGGGTCAGGAGCACGGGAGCCCGTCAGCCGGAGGGCTCGAGGTGGGCGCCTGAAGGCGGGCCAGGAGGCTTCCCTGAGGCCCGACGGGAGCCACCCCGAGGGTCTGGAAGATGGCCCAGTACAGGGCCAGGTCGGCGGCGATCACCGGTCGCTCCACTTCGGCCTCCAACTCGGCGGCCAGCGTCACGGTCCGTCGGGGCAGGCCGTCGTCGCCCCGCCAGTTGGGCATCCCGTTGACCAGGATGACCTCCGCGGTGGGTGCGGCCTCTGCCACGTGGCGAACCGACCGGGCGGCCAGATCTCCGGGAAAGATCCAGATCCGGTCGTTGACCTCCTCCTGGGTCTCGTAGAAGCCCTGGTCGACGAAGTTGCCGGCCCACACGACGTCCAGACCGGCACTGCGCAGGAACCGCACCACGCCGTCCCGCCAGTCGGGCCAGAAGTAGACCGAGTTGAGGGCCACCCGGGTGACGTCCAGGGCCTCGCAGGCCTCCACGAGACACTGGCCGGCCATGTGGAACGGCGTCTCGTACTTCTCGGACAGTTCGGCACAGAACCGTCGGATGTCGGCGGCGTCGGTCCCGCCTGCGTGCACCCAGTTGGTGCCCACCTGGCCGACCACGTCAGCGCCGCTGTTGGACATGCAGTGCACCACCTCCTCGAGGAGGTGGAGGTTGCCGGCCCGCTGGGAGAGCTCGTGGGCATAACCCGGCAGGTGGAGGAGCCGTCCGTGAGCGCCGACGGTGTCCGGTGCGATTCGCAGGAAGTCACTCGGCGCGGCGTCGAAATCCATCGGCGGGGCGGTGAAGCCCACCTGGTGGGGAAAGATCTTGCAGGCCGGGTCCGACCAGCGCTCCGGCTTCATGACCCACCCGAGTCGATTCCGAGCCGGTCAAGCACTGTGGCCACCCCGTCGCTCAGCGGACGGCTGGTGTCGATCCGGAGGTCGGGGGCGGCAGGCTCCTCGTAGGGCGCCGAGACTCCGCTGAAGTCGGGGATCTCGCCGGCCCGGGCCTTGGCGTACAGGCCCTTCACGTCGCGTTCTTCACAGATGGCGAGCGGCGTGTCGACGTACACCTCCAGGAACGAACCCAGCGGATGGAGGGCTCGCACGGCGTCACGGTCGGCCCGGTAGGGCGAGATGAAGGCGGTGAGCACCACCAGACCGGCATCCTGGAACAGCCGGCACACCTCGCCGATCCGGCGCACGTTCTCGGTCCGGTCGTCGGGCGAGAAGCCCAGGTCCCGGTTCAGACCCATGCGGACGTTGTCCCCGTCGAGCACGTAGGCGGCCACGCCGCGGGCGATCAGCGCCTCCTCGACGGCGAAGGCCAGAGTGGACTTTCCCGAACCAGACAGTCCGGTGAACCAGACGGTCCGCCCGGCGTGGCCCGTCACCGCTGCCCGCTCCGCCGGTTCGACGTGCCCCTCGGCCCGGGTGATGTTGCCCGCCACCGGATTCCCACCGGACACCGGCATCTCGTCCGGCGCCTCAGCCACTGAACACACCCCGCTCGTCGAGCAGATCGAGGATGGCGTCCACGCACTCGTCCACGTCCTGGACCGAGGTGTCGAGCCGCAGGTCCATGTCGATGGGCCGCTCGTAGGGAGACGACACCCCCGGGTAGTCCCGGATCTCACCCCGATCGGCCGCCTCGTACTGGCCGTTCGGGTCGCGCTCACGACACACCTCGATCGGGGTGTCCACGAACACCTCCACGAAGCGGTGGTCGCCAATGAGCTCCCGGGCCCGGGCCCGGACATCGGCCTCGGGTGCCACGAGGGCGGCAATGGCGATGAGCCCCTGCCGATTGGCCAGCAGGGCCACCTCGGCCACCCGGCGCAGGTTCTCGGACCGGTCAGCGGCACTGAATCCGAGGTCCCGGCTGATCCCGAGACGGATGTTCTCGCCGTCGAGGCGCATGGTCGTGCGGCCACGGTCGAACAGGCGGCGCTCCAGGGCCGCCGCGACGGTCGACTTGCCGGCCGCCGTCAGACCGGTCAGCAGGACGGTGCACGACCGCTGACCGAGTCGGGCCACCCGCTCGTCCGGTGTGATCTCGGAACGGTGACGGACCAGTCCGGCGTCGGGGTTGCGGTCCCAGGCCGACGAGGCACCCAGGATCATCCCGGCGGCCACCGTGGCGTTGTCCATCCGGTCGACGAGCACGAACGATCCGGTCTGACGGTTGGTGGCGTACGGATCGAACAGCAGCGAACGGTCCGAGGTGATCGAACACCGGGCGATGTCGTTCAGACCGAGGGCTTCGGCCGGGATGTGCTCGAGGCTGTTCACGTCGACCCGGTGGTGGATCGACGACACCGACACGTTGCTCAACCCGTTGACCGACTGGAGCAGGTACTGGCGGCCGGGCTGCATCTCGGCGTCGGCCATCCAGACGACCATGGCGTCCACGTCATGGGAGCGGCTCGGCGGCTGGTCGACTCCGACCAGCAGGTCGCCCCGACTCACGTCGATCTCGTCGGTCAGCGTGACGGTCACCGCGTCGCCCGGGCCGGCCACCTCCAGATCGCCGTCGAAGGTCACGATGCGGGCCACCGTCGATGACACCCCGGACGGCAGGGCCACCACAGGGTCGCCGGGACGCAGGGTGCCCGACGCCACCGTGCCGGCGAAGCCCCGGAAGTCCAGGTCGGGGCGGACCACCAACTGCACGGGCAGGCGCAGGCGGTCCAGGTCCACCCCGGCATCCACGTCGACCGTTTCGATGTGCTCCATGAGCGGCGGCCCGTCGAACCAGTCGAGGTGGTCCCCACGATCCACCACGTTGTCGCCCATCAGGGCCGAGAGGGGCAGGAAGTACGGGTCGGCCAGTTCCAGGCCGGCGGCGAACGACCGGTAGTCGGCGCAGATCTCCTCGAACCGGTCGGCCGACCAGTCGACGAGGTCCATCTTGTTGACGGCCACCACCACGTTGCGGATACCCAGCAGGCTGGCGATGTGGCTGTGGCGACGCGTCTGGTCGAGTACCCCGTGGCGGGCATCCACGAGGATCACCGCCAGTTGGCAGGTCGACGCCCCGGTGGCCATGTTGCGGGTGTACTGCTCCTGTCTC
>JAAZXY010000004.1 GCA_014239855.1 Acidimicrobiales bacterium
ACATCTCGTTCCTGCAGGTCGACCAGACCGACGGTGACGGCTCCCAGGCCCATGTCGCCGAGTTGGCGTCGGGTTGGATGGCCGACAACGCCGATGCGGTCGCCGGCTGGATCGCCGAGGCGGCCAACGGCTGAACCTTGGAGGGGTGAACCGGTCCCCCATCCGCTGACGGATCTCGTCAACGGGTGGAGGAACCGGTGACGGAAGGCCGGGACCTCTTGGTCCCGGCCTTCTGCCGTTTTCGGATGCCGGTTTCTGGTGAACCAGACCCTTCGCGGGACGGCGCGACCGGACCTCAACCGATAGGGTCGGTCGCCTTGCAGCGACGCAGGTCACAGCGGTGAGGGCCGCCCGATGAGCGAGTTCCGGTCGTCCCGGGACGGCCGAATCACCGATGAACGCCCCTGGTGGGACACCTTCCCCTGGTGGTCGCTGATCATCGTCGGACTGCTCGCCTGGATGGGCTGGCAGATCATCGTCAGCGACGACTACGGCCTGGCCTGGGAGCGGATCATCCCCGGCCTCGGCCTGACCCTGCGCTCCACCATCTACGCCTTCGGCATCGCTCTGGCCATCGCCCTCATCGCCGGCACCGGCCAGATGTCTCGCAACGTGATCATCCGGAACCTGGCCCGGACGTACGTGGAGTTCGTCCGGGGCATCCCGATGCTGCCGCTCATCTTCACCGTGGCGTTGATCCTCGTCCCGGAACTCACCAACCTGGCGAACACCCGACTCGACGCATGGTTCGGCTGGGAGTTCAAGCTCTCGTTCGAGATGCGGGCCACCGTCACGCTGGCCGTCATCTACGGCGCGTACATGGCCGAGATCTTCCGGGGTGGCATCCAGTCCATACCTCCCGGCCAGATCGAAGCCGGCCGTTCGCTGGGGCTTAACCGGCGCCAGACCATGCGGTCGGTGGTTCTGCCCCAGGCCATGCGGGCCATCATCCCGCCCATGGGCAACGACTTCATCGCCATCCTGAAGGACACGTCACTGCTGTCGGTCCTCGGCGCACTCGAGATCACCCAGCGGGCCCGCCAGTTCTCGGCCAGCACCTTCAAGTTCCGTGAGGGCTACTTCGTGTCGGCCTTCATCTACCTCGTACTGACCCTGAGCCTCTCAGTGCTCCTGGGCGTCCTTGAACGACGGATGTCCCGCGACCGGAAGGGCGAGCGATGAACACATCCGGCACGCCCGTGAGCGACACCCCCATGAGCGGCACGCCCATGATCCAGATGGCGGGCGTCTCCAAGACGTTCAACCGCACCATCCACGCCGTACGCGACGTGGACCTCGACGTGGCCGAGGGCGAAGTGGTGGTCATCGTCGGACCCAGCGGCTCGGGCAAGTCGACGGTGCTGCGATGCATCAACCTCCTGGAGGTCCCGACCACTGGCACAGTGGTCGTCGACGGCCACACCCTCACCAATGCCGGTACCGATCTGGACCGCGTCCGGGCCGAGGTGGGCATGGTGTTCCAGCAGTTCAACCTGTTCCCCCACCTGACCGTCATGGAGAACATCACCCTGGCCCAACGCAAGGTCCGGGGCCGATCCAGGGCCGAGGCCCAGGAGATGGGCATGCGCCAGCTCACCCGGGTGGGCATTCCCGACAAGGCCGATGCCTTCCCCCGCCAACTGTCCGGCGGACAGCAGCAACGGGTGGCCATTGCCCGCTCACTGGCCATGGAACCCAAGGTGATGCTGTTCGACGAGCCCACCTCGGCGCTCGATCCGGAGATGGTCAAAGAGGTGCTCGACGTCATGCTGGAACTGGCCGGCGAGGGCATGACCATGGTGGTGGTCACCCACGAGATGGGCTTCGCCAAGGCCGCCGCCGACCGTCTGGTGTTCATCGACGAGGGCGAGATCGTCGAAACCGGGCTACCCGAGGAGGTCTTCTCTAATCCGAGCCACGACCGCACCCGGGCCTTCTTCGCCAAGATCCTCTATTGATGGCGGATCACCCATTGGATACGCCAGCCGTGGAGCTGGCCGGGATCACCAAGCGGTTCCCAGGCGTGGTGGCCAATGATCGGGTCGACCTGCGGGTGGCCGACGGCGAGATCCATGCGGTGGTCGGCGAGAACGGTGCCGGCAAGTCGACGCTCATGAAGATCCTGTACGGCATGCAGTCCGCCGACGAGGGTCGGATGCTGGTCGGCGGCTCCGAGGTGGCGTTCTCGTCGCCGGCTGAGGCCATCGACGCCGGTATCGGCATGGTCCACCAGCACTTCATGCTGGCCGACAACCTCACCGTGCTGGAAAACGTGATTCTGGGAGCCGAACCCACCCGGCGGGGAATCATCGACCGCCGTTCGGCCCGCCGGAACCTCGACGAGTTGGGCCGCTCCTACGGCCTGGACCTCCACCCCGACGACCTCGTCGAGACCCTCGAGGTCGGCGAACGCCAGCGCGTCGAGATCATCAAGGTGCTGTTCCGCGGCGCAAAGGTCCTGATCCTGGACGAACCGACCGCCGTACTGGTTCCCCAGGAAGTCGAGGAACTGTTCCGCAACCTGCGGGAGCTCAAGTCCCGCGGTCACACCATCATCTTCATCGACCACAAGCTCGAGGAGGTGCTGGCCATCGCCGACACCATCACCGTGCTGCGTCAGGGCCGGACGGTGGCCACCGTGGAGCCCGGCGACGTCACGGCCCACGAACTGGCCGAACTCATGGTGGGCTCCGAACTGCCCGCCCCGTCCACCGAACCCCGGACCGTCGACGAGCACGTCACCCTCTCGGTGCGAAACCTGACGGTGACCGGCACCGACGGCCGGCCGGCCGTGGACGCCGTGGACCTCGACGTCCACCGCGGCGAGATCATCGGGGTGGCCGGCGTGGAGGGCAACGGTCAGGGCGAACTCATCGAAGCCCTCCTCGGACTGCGACCCACCAGCGAGGGTGAACTTCTGCTGGACGGCGAATCGATCGCCGACTGGCCGGTCCGGAAGCGCCGCGAGGCCGGCATCGGCTACGTCCCGGAGGACCGGCATCGTCGGGGCCTGCTGCTGGACGCTCCCCTGTGGGAGAACGCCATGTTGGGCCACCAGACGCAACCTCCGTACGCCAAGGGCCCGTGGTTGGACCGTTCGGGCGCCCGGGAGGCCACGGCCCGGATCGTGGCCGACTTCGACGTCCGGACGCCGGGCATCGACACCTCGGCCCGTGCCCTCTCGGGCGGGAACCAGCAGAAGCTGGTCATCGGTCGCGAGATGCTGGCCGGGCCCCGCATGCTGGTGGCCGCCCATCCCACCCGGGGCATCGACGTGGGTGCTCAGGCGGCCGTCTGGGAAGACCTCCGGGCGGCACGTCGAGACGGCCTGGCCGTGCTGCTGGTGTCGGCTGATCTGGAGGAGCTGATCGGCCTGGCCGACCGGCTGGTCGTCATGCTCCGAGGACGGATCGTGGCCGAACTGGATCCGACCACCACCACGCCACGGCTCCTCGGTGGCTATATGACCGGAGCGGTCGACGAAGAGGCATCCACGTCATGACCATCCGTCGGATCGCCCTGGCCCTGGCCGCCCCCGTGGGGGCGTTCGCCTTCTCGGTCGCCCTGTCGTCGCTCGTCCTGCTGGCCGTCGGCACCAGCCCGATGGAGGCCTGGCTGGAGATGCTGTCCTACGGGTCCCGTCTCGAGACCCTCGTGGAGACCGGCAACCGGGCCACCCAGCTGTACCTGGCCGGCATCGCGGTGGCCATCGGGTTCCGGATGAACCTGTTCAACATCGGCGTGGAGGGGCAGTACGGCCTGGCGGCCATCCTGGCCGCCTCTGCGGGGGCGGCTGTAGACCTGCCTCCGGTACTGCACGTGGCGCTCATCATGGTGGTGGCCATGGCCGTGGGTGCCACGTTCGCCGGTGTGGCCGGTTACCTGAAGGTCTCCCGGGGTGTCCACGAGGTGATCTCGACGATCATGCTCAACGCGGTGGCCCTCGGCCTGGTGGGCTTCTTCCTCCGGACCTGGTTGCTCGACGAGACCGACACGACGCTGAACATGAAGACCCCGGAGATCCCTCCGTCGGGTCGGTTCCCGAACCTGAACGGCGTGGTGGAGACCTTCACGAGGGAGATCTCCCGGGGACGGGAACTCTGGGGCTTCCTCCTGGTGGCCATCGTCGTCGGCGTGCTGTTCCACCTGTTCCTGAGCCGCACGCGAGCCGGCTACGACCTGCGAGCCACCGGCCTGAACCCGTTCGCGGCAGAGGCCGCGGGCGTCGATCCGAGGGCCACCGTGGTCAAGGCCATGCTGCTCTCGGGGGCGGTGGCCGGCCTGATCGGCCTGCCCGAGATCCTCGGACACGCCCACAGCTACGACCTGGCGTTCACCCGGGGACTGGGGTTCGCCGGTATCGCCGTGGCCCTGGTGGGCCGGACCCACCCGCTCGGCGTGGGGATCGCCGCCCTCCTGTTCGGTTGGCTGGACAGCGCGGCTCCCATCCTCGACGTGGTCGGCGACACCCCCCGGGAGATCGTGTCGATCCTCCAGGGCGTGGTCGTGCTGTCAGCCGTGGTGGCCTTCGAGGTGGTCAGCCGGATCCGTCGTGCCGCAGAGGCCCGTGACGCCGCCGAGGCGACCCGCTCGTCGGCCACCACCTCCGGGAGCCCGTCGTGAAGGGCCTCCTGCGTTCGTCGATGGTGTTCCGCTGGATGGTGGCCGCCCTCGGGCTGGTCGTCGTCCTGTCGATCATCCAGGAACTGGCCCGACCCGAGACCACCGACCTCATCTCGGCCGGAACCGCCGAGTCCACGCTGCGACGGGCCGTCCCCATCCTGCTGGCCGGCCTGGGTGGCATCTGGGCCGAACGGGCCGGCGTGGTCAACATCGGCCTCGAGGGGATGATGGTGCTGGGCACGTGGTTCGGGGCGTGGGGTGCGCTGGAGTTCGGGCCGTGGTGGGGCATGGCCATCGGCATGGCCGGCGGAGCGGGTGGTGGCCTCATCCACGCCGTGGCCACCGTGAGCTTCGGGGTGGACCACATCATCTCCGGCGTGGCCGTCAACATCATGGCGCCGGCCCTGACGCGCTTCCTGTCACGCGAGTTCTTCGTCAACAGGTCGGGCGGTGGCCTCACCCAGTCCCCCCGTGTGGAATCGGTCGGCGAACTCAACGTCCCCTTCGTGTCGGGTGGGGACCTGTTCGGCTGGACCACCCCTGACCTGTTCGGGTGGATCGACGACCGCAACTGGCTGCTGGTGTCTGACGCTGCCGCCCTGCTCTCCGGGATCACCCGTAGCGTCTCGTGGGCCACGGTGGTCGCCCTGGCCCTCGTACCCCTCTCGGTGTTCCTCCTGTGGCGAACGCCGATCGGCTTGCGTATCAGGGCGTCGGGCGAGCATCCGGTGGGCGCCGACAGCCTCGGGGTGAACGTGTACCGGATGAAGTTCCTGGCCGTGATGGTCAGCGGTGGTCTGGCCGGCTTCGGTGGGGCGTTCATCGCCATTGAACAGACCGGCATCTACCGCGAGAACCAGGTCCAGGGTCGGGGCTTCATCGGACTGGCCACCGTCATCTTCGGCAACTGGCAGCCCGCGGGGGCCTTCCTCGGATCGCTGCTGTTCGGCTTCGCCGACGCCCTCCAGCTGCGGGACCGCACCGCGGTGCACGCCCTCCTGCTACTGGTCGGCGTGGCCCTGGCCGCCCTGGCCGTCCGGGCCGTCGTGCAACGCCGTACCCGACCAGCGGTGCTGTTGGCCGTGGCCTCGGCGGGCGTCCTGTGGTGGTACGCGGTGACCGAGGAAGTGGTCAGCGAGCTGCCGCCCATCACCCCGCACGTGGCCACCCTGCTGGTTCTGGTGTTCGCCACCAGCCGCCTCCGCATGCCGGCCGGCAACGGGCTCCGCTATCGACGTGGCCAGGAATGACCTGTCGGTGACCGGCTCTCGAGCAACCGGCGAGCAGTCGATCCTGGACGACGCCCAACGGGGACAGTTCGAGCGGGACGGCTACGTGGTCCTCCCCGACTTCGTGTCCGACGACCTGCTTGATGACCTGCGCGGACGGATCGACGAGATGGTGGCCGGCTACGCCGACGGTGGACTGCCCGAAGGCGCAGCCAGCGTGTTCTCGACCACCGAGCAGACCCACGCCCAGGACGACTGGTTCCTGACCTCGGCTGACGTGATCCGCCCCTTCTTCGAGGACGGGGCCTTCGACGGCGACGGCGTCCAGGTCGCTCCCATGGATCGGGCGTTGAACAAACTGGGCCACGCCATGCACGACCTCGACCCGGTGTTCGACCGTTTCTCACGTACCCCGGCCATGGCCGCGCTGGCCGACGACCTGGGCTTCGTGGATCCCCTGCTCCTCCAGTCCATGGTCATCTTCAAACCGCCCCGGATCGGCGGCGAGGTGACCTGTCACTGCGATCACTCGTTCCTGTGGACCGAGCCCCGGACGGTGGTCGGCTTCTGGTTCGCGCTGGACGACGCCACCATCGACAACGGCTGCATGTGGGCCATCCCCGGCGGACACACCGACGGAGCCCGCACCCGCTTCCGACGTGAGGGATCCGGCACCACCACCGACGTGCTGGACCCCACCCCGTACGACATGGACGCCCTGGTGCCCCTCGAGGTCCCGGCGGGCACCTGCATCGCCTTCCACGGTTGCCTTCCCCACTGGAGCGGCCCCAACACCTCGGACCGGCCCCGACTGGCCTACACGCTGCACGTCATCGACGGCACGGCCCACTACGCCGCCGACAACTGGCTGCAGCGGGGCCCCGACCTGCCCCTCCGTGGGTTCTGAACCTGTCTTTCTGAGCCAGCCTTTCCGGCCCGAGCACGGGGCTGGGTAGCCTGACCCATGGGAACTGAAGCCGCGCTCCATCCTGAGACGATCCGTCGGGCACCCAAGGTGCTCCTCCACGATCACCTGGACGGCGGGCTCCGCCCGGCCACCGTGCTGGACCTGGCCGACGCCGTCGGACACGCCCTTCCCGCGGACGACGAGGCTTCGCTGGCCAGCTGGTTCCATCGGGGTGCCGACCGCCTCGACCTGGGTCTCTACCTGGAGACCTTCGAGCACACCGTCGGCGTCATGCAGACCCCCGAGGCCTGCTACCGGGTGGCCGCCGAATGCGCCCGCGACCTGGCCGACGACGGCTGCGTGTACGCCGAGATCCGCTTCGCTCCGGCACTGCACACCGAACAGGGCATGGCCATCGACGAGGTTCTGGAAGCCGTGCTGGCCGGTTTCGCCGACGGCTCGGCCGGAACCCCGCTGACCGTCCGCACCCTGGTCACGGCCATGCGGACGTCGACCGACTCGCTCGAGGTGGCCGAGTTGGCGGTCCGGTACCGGGACCGGGGCGTGGTGGGCTTCGACATCGCCGGCCGCGAAGCCGGCTACCCCCCGACCCTGCATCTGGCGGCCTTCCAGTACCTGCAGCGGGAGAACTTCCACTTCACCATCCACGCCGGAGAAGCCTTCGGTCCGGCGTCGATCTGGGAGGCCGTGCAGTACTGCGGCGCCGAGCGGCTGGGCCACGGGGTGCGCATCGTGGACGACATCACCACCGATGCCGACGGCGACGCCCATCTGGGTCGGCTGGCCTCCTTCGTCCGGGACCGTCGTATCCCCCTGGAGCTCTGCCCGACGTCCAACGTCCACACCGGAGCGGCCGCCGACATCGCGTCCCACCCCATCGGCGAACTGCGCCGCCTCGGTTTCCGGGTCACCGTCAACACCGACAACCGACTGATGAGCGACGTCTCGATGACCACCGAGATGGAGGCCCTGCACGAGGCGTTCGGTTGGGGTCTGACCGACATGCGGTGGCTGACCATCAACTCGATGAAGAGCGCCTTCCTGCCGTTCGACGAGCGGCTGGCCATCATCGAGGACGTCGTCAAGACCGGGTACGCCGACCTCATGGAGGAAACCCGATGACCACCCTGTCCGAAGCCGATTCCCGGACGCTGGTCGCCGAAGCCGGCGTGACCGTTTCGGGCTGGGCCACCGCTTCGGACCCCGACGCCGCGGTGGGAGCGGCCGAGGAGATGGGCTTCCCGGTGGTGGTGAAGCTGTGCGGTGATGCCATTGCCCACAAGACCGAACGGGGTCTGGTGCGCCTGTCGTTGACCTCGGCCGATGACGTACGGGCCGCGGCCACCGGCCTCCTGGCGGCCGCCACCGAGGCCGACGGTGATGTCGAGCTGCTGGTGTCCACCATGGTCAAGGGCGATCGGGAACTCATCGCCGGGCTGGTACGCGATCCGCAGTTCGGGCCGTGCGTGATGCTGGGCGTGGGCGGCGTCCTGGCCGAGGCGGTGGCCGACGTGGCCTTCCGTCTGGCCCCGCTGGAGCGACTCGACGCCCACGAGCTGATTGACGACCTGGGCGCCCAGGTGCTCCTCGGTCCGTTCCGGGGCCAGCCAGCCGTCGACCGTGACGTGTTGGCCGACACCCTGTGCGCTCTGGGCGACCTGGCCGGCGACCCGACCATCACCTCCATCGACCTCAACCCGTTGATCGTGGTGGACGGCCGGCCGGTGGCCGTCGACGCCCTCGTGGAGCGCAACTGATGAACACCCGAACCGGAAGCCGGGATCTCACCCCCCTGTTCGAGCCCCGCGGCGTGGTGGTGACCGGCGTGTCCAGCCATCCGGGCAAGTTCGGCTTCGTCACCCTCCACAACCTGCTGTCGTGTGGCTATCAGGGCGAGGTGTTCGCCGTTGGCCGACCCGACCCCGATGGGGAGACCCCCACCATCCTCGACCGGCCGGTGCTGGGGTCCATCGACGCTCTACCCGAAGGGGCCGCGGAGCTGCTGGTGGTGTGCACCCCGGTGTCGCTCAACGAGCAGATCATCCGGACGGCTGCCCAGCGTGGCGTACGGGCCGTGTTCGTGGCCGCCGGCGGCTACTCCGAAGCCGGCGAAGAGGGCGCGGCGGCCGAGGCCCGACTGGTGGCCCTGGCCGACGAACTGGACCTCGTCCTGGCCGGGCCCAACGGACAGGGCATCACCTCTCCCCCGGTGGGCCTGTGCGCCCAGATCGTGGCGCCCTTCCCTCCCCGGGGTCGGATCGGCGTGGCCTCCCAGTCGGGAAACTTCGTTTCGGCATTCCAGAACGCGGCGGCTCAGACGGGCATCGGGATCAGCCGCTCGGTGTCGGCGGGCAACGCGGCGGCCACCGGGATCGCCGACTACCTCGAATGGTTCGCCGACGACCCCGAGACCGACGTGGGCCTCTGCTACGTGGAGGGCCTGACCGACGGGCGCGACTTCTTCGAGCGGGTCCGGGCCGTCACGCCCCGTATGCCCGTGGTGGTCGTCAAGGGCGGTGCGACCAGCGGCGGCCAACGGGCCGCGGCGTCCCACACCGGATCACTGGCGTCCGATGACCGGGTGTTCGACGGCATGGCCCGTCAGGCCGGCATGGTGCGGGCGGCCACCATCGAATCGGCGTTCGAGGCGGCGGCCACCCTGGCCACCCAGCCCCTTCCGGGCGGCGGCGGCGTGGTGGTGTTGACCACGGCCGGCGGATGGGGCGTGGTGACCGCCGACGCGGTGACCGCCCACCGGGACCTGACGCTCACCACCCTTCCCGACGATCTACTGACCGCGGTGGACGCCATGCTCCCTCCCCGGTGGAGCCGCAACAACCCGGTGGACCTGGCCGGCGGCGAGACCCGGGACACCATCCCGGAACTGCTCGACCTGGTGGCCGGGCACCCGTCGGTTGACTCGGTGGTCCAGTTGGGCCTGGGCATCCAGGGCAACACCGCGGCGTTGACCCGCAGTGGCCCGTTCCACCCCGACCACGGCCTGGAACGCATCGTGGACTTCCACGAGCGCCAGGAACGTCGGTACGCCGAAGCGGCGGCCGAGGCATCCACAACCCACGGCAAGCCGGTACTGGTGGCCTCCGAACTGGCCGTGGCCCAGCCCGACAACCCGATGGTCGCCGCGGTTCGCGGCACCAGCCGTCTCTGCTACCCGTCGGCCGACCGGGCGGTGGCCGCTCTCGGCCACATGGTCCGGTACGCCACCTGGCTCCGGGCCCGCGCCTGACCCAGCAGCCGGCGACCCGCTCCTGACCCACCAGCCAGCGACCAGCAGCCGTCGACCAGCAGTCGCTCAGCGGCGAGCCGAGCGGAGGGCGGCAGCGAGGTTGCCGCGGCGGCCCACGTCGACGCCGTCCAGATCCAGGAACAGGGCCAGCCGGTCCAACTCGGCCGACAGTTCGCCGGCCACCTGCTCACGATCCACCCCGTCCTCGGCGAACACGCCCCGGGCGAGGAGCCGCCCCGCCCCACCATTTGCCTTACGGTCGGCCTTGACGTCGACCCGGCCCACCAGCCGGTCCCCCAGCAGGAACGGCAGGACGTAGTAGCCGTACTGCCGGTCAGGCTCGGGCACGTAGATCTCGATGCGGTAGTGGAAGTCGAACAGCCGCTCGGCCCGGGGACGGAACCACACCACCGGATCGAACGGCGAGAGCAGGGCCCGGGCCTTCACCGCCCGGGGACGCACCGCCTCGGGATGCAGGAAGGCGGGATCCCGCCAGCCCTCCACGGTGGCCGGCACCAACCGCCCCGCATCGACCAACTCGGCGACCAGCGGCCGGGCGTCACGGGGGCTGATCCGGAAGTAGTCGGCCAGGTCGACCGCCGTGCCGATGCCGTGGCACCTCGCGGCGATATCCAACAGGTCACGCTGGGCGTCGGCCTCGGTCGGTGTGGGTCGGGCCAGGACCTCGGCGGGCACCACCCGGTCGAACGTCTCGTAGGTGCGTTCGAAGTTGCCGATGCGGCGGCTCCCCACCTCGCCGATCCGGAAGAGCCAGTCCACGGCCCGCTTCCCGTCGGACCGTCCGTCCCACCACGAGCCGTCACGGGGCCGTGGGTCGCTCAACTTCCCGGCGGTCAGCGGCCCGTGGTCGCGGACCTCGGCCAGCACGGCATCCACGTACTCGGCCCGGTTCTCGGCCAGCGCGGCCAGACCGGCCCACGTCCGGCCGGCCCGGGCCCGGGCCTTCAACCAACGGAACAGCGGTTCGAGGTCCACGGGAGCGATGGACGCCTCGTGGGACCACGTCTCGAACATCTCGCCGGACCGCCACAACCATGCATCGAGATGGTCCCGGTCGTAGACACCGAGACGGCTGTAGACGGGCAGGTAGTGCGACCGGCAGACGGCCTGCACCGAGTCCAACTGGAGGAGGCCGAGGCGACCCACCACCCGGCGGAAATGGCGGGCGTCGACCCGACCGGCCGGTGCCCTGTCGGTGAACCCCTGAGCGGCCAGCGCGATGCGCCGGGCCGCCGAAGCGTCGATGGCAACCGGAGTGGGAATCAGACGCCCTGACCGACCCCGCCCTGGAAGGGCAGCAGGTCGTCGAAATCGGCGTCGCGACCCTCGGCCCGGGCGGTCATCGCCTCGCCCATGTCCGACGGCTGGAACATCCCGGCCTGCCAGGTGGCGATGTGGTTCAGCGAGTCGGCCGTGGAGTGGTCACGGGTGTAGGTGATCATCTCCTTGGAGCCGTAGATGGACAGCGGTGGCTTGGAGGCAATGGTGCGGGCCACCTCCTGGACGCCGGCCAGCAGGGCCTCGTGATCGGCGAACACCTCGTTGACCAGGCCCACCGCCTTTGCCTCGGCGGCCGGCATCCGGCGCCCGGTGTAGGCCAGTTCCCGGCACACCCCTTCGGGGATGAGCTTGGGGAGGCGCTGCAGGGTGCCCACGTCGGCCGTCATGCCGATGTTGATCTCCTGGACGCAGAAGAAGGCGTCCTCGGTGGCGTAACGCATGTCGCACGCCGTGACCATGTCCACCGCTCCACCGATGCACCCACCCTGGATGGCGGCCAGCACGGGCATCCGGGCCTTCTCGAGGGCCGAGAAGCTCTCCTGGAGGTGCAGGACGTTGGATCGCATGTTGGCCCGGACCTGCCCCTGGGAGGCACCCGGGTTCGGCCGGTCACCGCCGAACACCGCCAGGTCCATGCCGGCACAGAAGTGGCGACCGGTGGAGGCCAGCACCACCACCCGGGCCTCACCGGTGGCGTCCAGCTCACGGACCAGCGCCGGGAGCTCCTCCCAGAACTCCGGGACCATGGTGTTCAACTGGTCGCCGCGGCTGAGGGTCACGGTGGCCACGCCGCCGTCCAACTTCGTCTCGAAACAGGTGTATCCGTCGCTCATGGCCCCGACGGTAGACCCTCCACGGATCCCCGGACCATCCGGCCGGGAACAGCGGCTTCAGCCCAGGATCGCCCTCAGCCCAGGATCGAACGGGCCACCGCGGACAGCACGCGGCCCGGGCGGGCCCCCAGGTGGCTGATGACCTCGGCCGCCGCGATGCTCCCCAGACGGGCGGCATGGGGCAGGTCCGCTCCGCTGCTGAGGCCGAACAGGACCCCCGCCGCGTAGAGGTCGCCGGCTCCCGTGGTGTCGACCACCGCTTCGAGTTCATCGGCCTCGATGCGGATGCGGTCACTTCCCGCCACCACCATCGAACCCTCCTTCCCGAGGGTCACGAAGGCCAGATCGACCTCGGCGGCCACCGCATCGGCGGCCCGCTCCACGTCGTCGACCTGGAACAGCGAGCAGAGCTCGGCCGCGTTACCGAACACCACGTCCACCCGGTCGGTCAACAGGTCCAGCCACTCGTCGCGGTGGCGATCCACGCAGAACCCGTCGGACAGGGTCAACGACACCGTGCGTCCGGCGGCGTTGGCCAGGTCCATGGCGTGGCGAATGGCCCCCTTGGCCTCTTCGGTGTCCCACAGGTAGCCCTCGCAGTACAGGTGCGATGCCGATGCCACCAGGTCGGGGTCGATCTGACGGGTCGACAGGTGGGACGAGGTGCCGAGGTGGGTGTTCAGGGTCCGTTGGGCATCGGGGGTGACCTGGATGAGACAACGGGCCGTCGGTTCGCCACCGGCCGCTCCGGGCACGTCGAAGTCGACCCCCACGTGACGCATGTCGCGTCGGAACACCTCGCCCAGGAAGTCGTCGGCCACCAGGCCGATGTAGGCGGCACGGCCTCCGAACGAGGCCACGCCCACCATCGTGTTGGCCGCCGAGCCACCGGACTCCTCCAGTCCCGGCGGCATGGCCGCGTAGAGTTCCATGGCCCGATCGGCGTCGATGAGCGTCATGGCGCCCTTGGCCAGATCGTGCTGGTCGATGAAGTCGTCTCCCACCTCGGCCAGCACATCGACAATGGCGTTGCCGATGCCCACGACGTCCAGGGCGGTGGATTCCGGGGCGGTCTCGATCTCGTTGGTGGGCACGGGCGACATCATGCCCGCTGGATCCCGCTCCCCCGGCGACCGGTACCGTGCGGCCGGTGAGCACCCCCCAGAACTCCGGCCACCAGAATTCCGGCAACCAGCACCCCGACACCGGACGGCCCGGTCCGGGGCGCCTCCCCCGCCACGTCATCCCCCGGCACTACGCCCTCGAACTGTGCCCCGATCTGGAGGCCTGCACGTTCGCCGGGACGGTGGCCATTGACGTCGAGGTCCTGACGGCCTGCGACGAGGTGGTCCTGAACGCCGCCGAACTGGAGGTGACCTCGGCCGTGGCCGTTCTCGATGGCGTCCGCCACGACCTGGCGGCCACCCTCAATGAGGCATCCGAAGAGTTGTCGCTTCGGGGGCCCGCCCTGTCCGGTGGCCCGGTCCGCATCGAACTGGCCTTCACCGGGGTGCTGAACGACCGCCTACGGGGCTTCTACCGCAGCACGCTGGTGGTCGACGGCGAGGAGCGGACCATCGCCACCACCCAGTTCCAGTCGACCGACGCGCGTCGGGCCTTCCCGTGCTTCGACGAGCCGGACCTCAAGGCCACCTTCGGGATCACCCTGGTCGTGCCCTCGGACATGCTGGCCGTGTCCAATGGTGCCGAGCAGTCCCGGACTCCTGTCTCGGGGCACGATTCCGCCGCCACGGCCTCTCCCGAACCGACACCCCGCGGCTCCCTGGATCGGGTGGTGTTCGTCGACACCATTCCCCTGTCGACCTACCTGGTGGCCTTCGTGGTGGGGCCGTTGGAGGCCACCGAGCCGGTCGACGTGGACGGTGTTCCGGTCCGGGTCATCCACCCGCCGGGCAGAGGCGACCAGACGGCCTTCGCTCTGGAGGTGGCCGCCCATTCGCTGCGTTGGCTGGCCGACTGGTACGACATCTCCGTCCCGGGCGGCAAGGTCGACCTGGTGGCCCTGCCCGACTTCGCCTTCGGGGCCATGGAGAACCTGGGCTGCATCACCTTCCGGGAGGTGCTGCTGCTCGTCGATCCGGCCACCGCCGACCAGCGCGAGCTGGAGAGCGTGGCTGCCGTACTCAGCCATGAGCTGGCCCACCTGTGGTTCGGCGACCTGGTGACCATGCGTTGGTGGAACGGCATCTGGCTGAACGAGGCCTTCGCCACCTTCATGGAGATGAAGGCCGTGGAGACGTTCCGGCCCGACTGGCAGGTGTGGGCCGGGTTCACCGCCTCCCGGTCAGCGGCCATGGACGTCGACGCCCTGGCAGCCACCCGACCCATCGAATACCCGGTGGTCACCCCGGCCGACGCCGAGTCGATGTTCGACCTCCTGACCTACGAGAAGGGGGCGGCGGTCGTCCGCATGCTTGAGCAGTTCCTCGGTGAGGACGTCTTCCGTGACGGGGTTCGGCGTTACCTGGCTGCCCATCTCCACGGAAACACCGACAACGAGGACCTGTGGGCGGCCCTCGAAGAGGCCTCGGGACAGCCGGTGGGCGACCTGATGGACGGTTGGATCTTCCAGGGCGGCCATCCGGTCATCGAGGCCGTCGTGGCCGCCGACGGTTCAACCTGCACCCTCACCCAGCGGCCCTTCCGCTACCTGTCAGCCGAGGAGTCGCCAATAAAGGAGCAGGTACAGGAGCAGGTTCAGGAGCAGGCACCGGCACCGGGCGACCCCTCGTGGCAGATCCCCATCCGGCTCCGGACCACCGGCGGTGAGCAGCGGACCCTGCTGGGCGCCGAACCGGCGGGTCTCGCCCTGGACGGCCCGCTCCTCACCCTGAACGCCGACGCCACCGGGTTCCATCGGAGCGCCGGTGTGGATGGTGTGGATCCGGCCGCCCTGACCTCCATCGAGCGTGCCTCGCTGGTCGACGACCGCTGGGCGGCCACCCTCGCCGACCTCCACCATCCCCACGACTTCGTCGACTTCGCCCACACGATCACCGATCGACCGGGCGGCGAGACCGACCTGGACGTCTGGCGATCGATCCTGCGCGGGTTGTCGACCATCGATCTCGTGGCTCCGGAGCAGCACGCCGCCAACGCGACACGGGCCGCCGAGCTGCTGGCCGACGCGGTCCAACGCCTGGGATGGATTCCCGATCCGGGAGAGGACGACCGGACCCGACTGCTCCGGGGGCTGCTCCTGGGTTCAGCGGGCACGTTGGCCGACGACCCCGACGTGATCGGGCGGTCCCGGGACCTGTGGCACGAGCCGACAGTCGCCAGGGACCCGGCGGTGGGCGGTGCCGTGGTGACCACCGTGACCAGCCACGGCGACGCCACCACCCGTGCCGAGTGTCGACGCCGGGCCGATGAGGCCACCACCGCCCAGGACGAGCAACGCCACCTGCGGGCTCTGGCCCTCTTCCCGGGCCGGACCGAGGTGGACCTCCTGTTGGAGGAGATTCACAGCGGCCTGGTCCGCACCCAGGACGCCCCGTTCCTGCTCCGTTCGTTGCTGGCCCACCCCACCGAACGGGCCGCCGTCTGGCGCTCGGTCACCGACCGGTGGGACGACCTGTCCGACCGCCTTCCCTCCAACAGCATCTCCCGGATGCTCGAGGGCGTGCGGGCCCTCGTGGACGACGTGGACCCCGACGTCGACGAGTTCCTGGATGCCCACCCCGTGCCACAGGGTGCCCTCGTGGTGGCCCAGCACCGGGAACGGCGTCTGGTCAACCGGCGGCTACGGAACCGGCTGCTCGACGGCTGATCATCGCCTCGGACCTGTCAGCCGGAGCCGGGAGAGGCGTCCAGACGGAAACCGCCGTCGGCGTCGATGAGCGTGGCCACCAGGTCGATGTCCCGCGCATCGGGGTCGGTGGCCACACAGTCGAACGTCTGACCGGCGAAGGCCACCCTGACGGCCGGGGTGCATGCCACCCGGGCCTCCACTCCGATGTCGGCCTGCAGTCGCGCGGCGACCCGCCCGCTCAGGTCCACGGCAGCCACCACGTCGGCCGGCGATTCGACCCGGATCCGGCCGTCGATCGCCGGCCGGTGGACGATGACCGGAACCTCCACACCGGACACCACCGCGGTGCACGGCATCGGGCCCAACCCGGTCGGTACGGGATCACCGCAATCGACGTCAGCCACCAGGTCGGGATGTCCGGGGAGCAGCACTCCCGGGACCTGACGTTCGACGGCCCCGATGTCCAGGGGCGTGGGCCCGTCGGCGCCGCAGCCGGCCGTCACGACGGCCATCAGCCCCAGAGCAGCCGCGGTCAGTCCCAGTCGGCGGCGAAGGCCAGAGCCTCGTCCCATGAGGCGTCCTGTTCGAGCAGACCCTTGGACTGCATCACGTGTCGGGGCCGGTTCATGCCCAACGCCCCGAGGAAGCGCCCACCGAGTCCGTAGTACGTCACGAAGCGGTGTTCGTCGACCGATCCGGTCACCACCCGGACCTCGGCGTCGGGGTGGGTACGGCCGGCCAGTTGCACCTTGCGGTCGTACTGGTCGCTCCAGAACCACGGCACGGGGGTGAACGGCTGGGCCTCCTCATCGGACTGCAGCAGTCGGCGGGCCGCATGGACCCCCTGCTGTACGGCGTTGTCCCAGTGTTCCACCCGCATCGACTCGCCGTAGCGCGCGTTGGTCCATCGGGCCACGTCTCCGGCCGCCACCACACCGGGAGCGGCCAGACAGGTCTCGTCGCACACCACCCCGTCGGCCACCTCGAGGCCTGAACCCTCCAGCCAGTCCACGTTGGGGATCACGCCGATGCCGGCCACCAGCAGGTCGCACGCCACCTCCGAGCCGTCGGCCAGGCGGACGCCCACCACCCGGGTGCCCACTCCCCCGTCGGGCCCGGTCAGCACCTCGTCGACTCCGACCCCGGTACGCAGGTCCACACCGTGGCTGCGGTGCACATCGGCCAGCACGGCTCCCATCTCGACACCCAGGACACGCCCGAACGGCGCCTCGAGGGCCTCCACCATGGTCACGGCCAGCCCACGGCCCACCGCGGTCGACGCCACCTCGGCGCCGATGAAGCCGGCACCCACCACGACCATCCGTCGGGCCCCGGCGTCCATGGCGGTCCGCACGGCGTCGGCGTCGTCCACGGTGCGAAGGGTGTGCACCCCGGCCACCCCGTCGGTTCCCGGCAGGGTTCGACAGCGGGCGCCGGTGGCGATGATCAGGCCGTCGAACGGTTCGGCCACCCGGTCCACCTCGAGGGTCCGAGCGGCCACGTCGAGGCCGGTGGCCCGCTGACCCAGACGCAGGTCGAGGTCCAGGGCGGCCAGCTTCTCGGCGTTACCGAGGTCGACCCGGTCGCGCTCGACGTCGCCGGCCAGATACTTCTTGGACAGGGGTGGCCGGTCGTAGGGCTCGTGCGCCTCGTCACCGATCAGGCTGATGGCCCCCTCGAATCCGTCACGCCGCAGGGTCTCGGCCGCCCAGTAGCCGGCCAGGGACGCGCCGACGATGGTGATCCGTTCCCGCCCCTGAGGCACCGGTCAGTCCTCCAGCGAGATGGCCTGCTTGGGGCAGCGCTGGACGGACTCCTCCATGGCGGCCCGTCGGTCGTCTCCCGGGTTCTCGTCGAGGACGTACAGGAAGTCGTCGTCGCGCACCTCGAAGACGTCGGGGGCGATCTGCATGCAGATCGCGTTGCTCTCACACAGGTCGTAGTCGACAACCACTCGCATGGCAGTTCTCCTGATTTTCGATGGTCGGGGACTCGATGGCCGAGTTCTCGATGATTCGGGCCGGTGTCCGGCCGGGACCAGAACCTAGGCGCCAGCGACCGGTCAGGGCTTGTCCGCTCCGACCACCCACATGGCGAAGTACTGGGCACCGCCCCCGTAGGCGTGCCCGAAGGCCCGGCGGGCGCCGTCCACCTGGTGGTCGCCGGCCATCCCCCTGACCTGTAGAGCGGCCTCCGCGAACCGGATCATCCCCGAGGCGCCGATGGGATTGGACGACAGCACGCCCCCCGAGCAGTTCACCGGGAGATCGCCGCCGTCCAGGTTCGTGGATCCGTCCTCCACCATGCGCCAGCCGTGGTCCCGCTCGGCGAACCCCAGGCTCTCGAGCCACATGGGCTCGTACCAGGAGAAGGGAACGTACATCTCGACCACGTCGATCTCCGAGCGGGGATCGGTGATGCCGGCCTTGGCGAACACCTCGGCCGCCGCATCCCGGCTGGCCTGCGGGCTGACCTCGTCACGCCCGGGAAAGTTGTTGGCCTCCGAACGCATGGCCGTGCCGTGCACCCAGGCCACCGGGCCATCAGCCGCGTCGCCGGCCGCCTCGTCGCCCAGCACCATGGCGCACGCTCCGTCCGACGACGGGCAGGTCTCGGAGAACCGGATGGGATCCCAGAGCATCGGGGCCTCCACCACCTGGTCGAAGGTCAGGTCGGGCTGGTGGAGGTGGGCGTAGGGGTTCCGCAGGGCGTGCTGGCGGTCCTTGAAGGCCACCATGCAGCCGATGAGCTCCGGAGCGCCCGAGCGGGCCATGTAGCGCCGGATGATGGGCGAGAAGTAGCCGCCGGCCCCCGCGTTGATGGACACCGAGAACGGCTGGGGTAGCGAGAGGGCCCACGTGGCGTTGGACTCGGACTGCTTCTCGAAGCCGATGGTCAGCACCCGGCGGTGGATGCGGCCCTGGATGAGGGAGGCGGCCACCAGTGCCGTGGAGCCACCCACCGACCCGGCGGTGTGGACCCGCAGGATGGGCTTGCCCACGCAACCCAGCGCATCGGCCAGGAAGAGCTCGGGCATCATCAGGCCCTCGAAGAAGTCGGGTGCCTTGCCGATGACCACCGCATCGATGTCGGCCCATGTGCACGCCGCGTCCTCCAGTGCACGGATGGCGGCCTCGCGGACCAGACCGGCGATGGACACGTCGCCACGGGTCGACTGGTACTTCGTCTGACCGACACCCAGCACGGCGGTGCGTTCCCCGAGGGTTCCCACCGTCACTCCCCCTCCAGGAGGCAGACCAGGTTCTGCTGCAGGCAGGGGCCCGACGAGGCATGGGCCAACGCCCGGTGGGCCTCGCCACCGGAAACGCGTCGGGCGGCCTCGGCGATGCGAACCAGTCCGGCGGCCATCAGGGTGTCGGCGGCCAGCGACCCCCCGGACGGATCGATCCGGACGGAGCCACCCGTGCCTCCCAGCCCCATCTCGGTGGCCAACACGTGGGCCTGGGCGGTGCTCGCCGCATGCAACTCGGCCACGTCGACGTCGTTGGCGGCGAAGCCCGCCCGCTCTGCAGCCTTCCCGGCAGCCAGGGCAGCCGACGGGGCCCGTGTCAGATCCCGTACTCCGAGGCCGTGGGCGTCGATGCGGTGGTCGATGCCCCGGATCCACGCCGGTCGTTCACACAGTTCGCGGGCCCGGTCCCCGGCGGCCAGGACCACGGCGCAGCCCCCATCGGCCTCCGCGGCCAGGTCAGCGGCCCGCAACGGATCGGCCACCACGCCACCGGCCAGCACGTCGTCCACCGTGACGTCGGCCGAGACCCGCAGGGCGTTCGGGTTACCCACCGCGTTGCGTTGGCTACGCACCGCGATGGCTGCCAGATCCTCGGCGGTCACCGCGCCGGACTCGAGCAGCAGGCGGGCCTGGAGGGCGGCCACCGCGTGGGCGTCGGGCCACAGCGGAGCCAAGGCGTACGGGTCGAGCTGTACGGCCAGAACATCACGGCGCGAGCCGGGCGACGACTTGCCATAGGAGTACACGAGCGCCGTGTCGATCTCCCCGATCTGGAGCTTCACCCACGCCTCGTAGAGGGCGAAGGCGCCGTCCATCTCCACGTGGCTCTCGGCGATCGGCGGAAAGGCGCCCACGGCGTCCAACGTCTGGACGAAGGAGAAGCCCTGTCCGGCCAGGAAGTCGCTGCTTCCCGAGCAGGTGAAGCCGATGTCGGCCTGAGTCAGGCCCACGGCGTCGCGGGCCTCGTTGATGAGGGGCACCATCAACTGGACGTCGGTGGTGAAGGTCAGTGCCTCCACCTGGTGGATGGCCGAAGAGACGATGGCTACCTCACGCATGGGCCACCTCACGCATGGTCGCCGTCCTCGCCCTGCCAGGCCCGGTTGCCGGCCCGGTCCACGGGCACGTCAGGTTCGCCGGTGGGCTCCCAGTACCGGACGTTCTCGGCGGTGGCCCCCAACTCGTCGTCGGGCTTCCACACGGCCCGGACCCGCATACCGATCCGGACCTCATCGAGGTCGCAGCCCGACACCAGGCCCAGGAAGCCGATGTCGGCGCCATCCAGGTGGATCCAGGCGCTCACGTACGGCGTGGGGAGATCGCTGCGTCCGGGAATGGGCAGGTGGGTCACGCAGAAGTTGCCCACGTGGCCGGTGTGGGCCAGGTCCACCATCTCGGTGGCCTCCACCCCGTGGCGGGGATCGACACCACGCGGCGGCACGAACACCGCCCCGTCGATCGGCGAACGGTTCCCCAGGATGCGCTTCTCGGCGTAGGCGTGCAGGTACTCCTGGGCCGCCGCGCTGGGGATGAAGTCGTACTCGAGGCGGATGGGCGTGCGAATCGACCGGACCGGTTCGCCCGATACGGGCTCTTCGGCTGCGGCGGCCTCCCCGGCGGCGCCATCGGCCGTCTCGGGGGCAAAGCCCACCAGATCGGTGATGTGCCCGACCCGTTCGTCACGCCAGACGGCCTCGACCCGCAGGCCGGTGGCCATGTCGGCCGCCGAGTCCACCAGCACCCCGTGGAGCATCGGCGTGTCGGCCCCGTCCAGACGGATGAGAGCCAGGCCGTGGGGCTGGGCCCACGGCGAGCCGGGCCGGGGCGGATCCACCCACGTCCACGTCTCGACCACGCCGGTCGATGCCACCTCGACGATGTCGGTGATGGCGTCACCGGTCTCCGGATCGACCTCGGCGGGCGGCACGAACACCCGGCCGTCGGCCCGACGCGAGCCCACGATCCGACCGTCGCGCAGCCCGGTCATGAAGGCACCCACCACCGGACCGGTGGTCCGGGTGAACGGGTATTCGATGACCAGGTCGGCCCTGAGGGGCGCGGGGTCCACGGATCCGCCGGTCACCGGGTCACGTCCGACGGGCCGGGGAGGTCTCGGAAACGAGCGGGATCAGAAGTCGATGACCTGACGGATCACGTCGGCGTCGCCCATGCAGGACATGGCGTCGTTGACCTCGTCGATCCGAATGCGGCGGGTGATCATCCCCTCGAGGTCGAGACGACCCGCCTTGTAGAGCCGCAGGAACCGGTTGAAGTCGGTCCGCACGTCGGCGCCCCCGTACATCGACCCCACCAGGGTCTTCTCGGTGAAGAACATCTCGAAGGCCGAGAGGGCGAAGGTCTCCTCGGCGCGGCCCACGCCGACGATGCAGGCCGTGCCGCCCCGTCGGGTCATGTCGAAGGCCTGGCGCATGGTGGTCGGCATGCCGATGCACTCCAGGGCGAAGTCGAAGCCCTCGCCGGCGGTGATCTCGGCCAGTGCGGCCGGCAGGTCGTCGGGGGTCACCCCGTGGGTGGCGCCGAACGCCTTGGCCCGGTCGAGCTTGCCCTCGTGCAGGTCGACGGCCACGATCGCCGCGGCCCCGGCGATGCGTGCCCCCTGGATGGCGGCCACACCGACGCCGCCGGCGCCGATGACCAGCACCGACGATCCGGGCGTCACCTTGGCCGTGTTGAGCGCCGCGCCCACCCCGGTGGTGACGCCGCAGCCCACGAGGGCGGCCACGTCCAACGGGATGTCGTCATCGATCTTGACCGCCGCGATCCCGGGGACGATGGTCTCCTCGGCGAACGTGCCACAACCCGTCATCGAGCCCACGACCTCATCGCCACGACGGAACTGCTGATTCAGGAACATCGACGTCATGCCGTTCAGGCACAGGTTGGGCTGTCCCCGACCGGTGCAGTACGGGCAGGTGCCACAGGGCGGCGAGAAGGCGATGATCACGTGGTCACCGGGCGCCACATGGGTGACGCCGTCACCCACCGCGGTCACCACACCAGCACCCTCGTGGCCCAGCACGGCCGGCGGGGCCAGTGGGATGGTGCCGTTCATGGCCGACAGGTCCGAGTGGCAGACGCCGCTGTGGGCGATCTTCACCTGGACGTCGCCGGGCGCGATGTCCCGGAGGGTCACGTCATCGGCGATGACCAGTTCCTCGGTGGGCGTCTCGGTCAGGATCGCTGCGAGCATCGGGGATTCTCCGTTCCGGGCACCGGGTGGTGCCGATGTGGCCGACGGTACCGGGCGGGTCGTCCCGGCGAGAAACCCGACCGCCGGTACCTCGGACCACTTCCGCGACGTCCAACGGCCACTACTTTCCGGGAATGGACCTGAAGACCTGCCGCTTCGAGCGGATCGGCTCCACCGGGGTGATCTTCCTGTCGAGGCCCGAGCGCCGCAACGCGTGGACCGGCCGCATGCACACCGAGTACCGGTGGCTCCTGGAGCAGGCCGAGGCCGACCCCGAGGTGCGGGTCATCGTGGTGACCGGCGATCCCGACGGTGGGGCGTTCTGCGTGGGTGCCGACGCCCGGGCCCTCGACGGGCACGCCGAACGGGGCGCCTACGACCCCGGAACCGACGACGACATCCCGACCCCCGGCTTCGGGGTGGATCCGGCGTTCGACGCCGACTTCGCCTACCACTTCGGCCTGGAGACCCCGGTGGTGGCGGCCATCAACGGTGCGGCGGCCGGCGTCGGCCTGGTGCTGGCCTGCTTCGCCGATCTGCGCTTCGCCGTACCGGGGGCCAAGTTGACCACCGCCCACGGGAAGCTGGCCCTACCGGCCGAGTACGGGCTGTCGTGGCTGCTTCCCCGGCTCATCGGCGTGGGACGGGCCAACGATCTCCTGCTGACCAGTCGGGTGGTGACCACCGACGAGGCACACAGCATGGGACTGGTCAACGACCTGTTCGACGACGTTCTGGCCGGCACGCTGGCCTGGGTCGACGAGTTCCTGGGGCCGGTGGCCCGGTCCAGCATGGCGGCCACCCGCCGACAGGTGTACCTGGACCTCCACCGGGACGCCGCCACGTCGGTGACCGACTCGCTGGCCCGCTTCGACGAGCACATGGGTTCGGCCGACTACGTGGAGGGCACCCGGGCGCTGACCGAGAAGCGCCGACCCGACTTCCGTTAGGCCCGTTCCAGGTTGATCTGTTCCAGATCAGCGGCGGCCACCACGATCCCGTCCTCGTCGGCCCACAACCAGACGCCCGGTGTCAGGTCGACGCCCGCCACGGTGACCGGGACGTCCCGATCACCGGCACCTCGCTTCACGCTCTTACGGGGACACGTCCCCCGGGCCCGGATGCCCACCGCTGCGTCCCGGAGCTCGGCGGCGTCGCGGACACAGCCGTCGACCACGATGCCGGCCCAGCCGTTCTCGGCGGCCAGCACACCGAGGTTGCCGCCGACCAGGGCACAACGTGTGGAACCGCCACCGGCCACCACCAGCACCCGGCCCTCACCCGGTTCGGCCAGAGCGTCGCGGACCAGCGTGTTGTCCTCGAAGACGGCGATCGTGGAGACCGGACCACCGAAGGCGTCCACACCCCCGTAGGACCCGAACCCCCCGTCCAGTACCTGCACGGCGTCGCCGTGGTCGTCACACAGGTCGGCGGTGGGTTTCAGTTCAGGAGCGGGTTTCATTTCAGGAGCGGGTTTCAGCTTCCGCCGCCGATGAACTCGTAGAGACGGTCCTTGGGCCGCCCCACCGTGGCCACCAGCGGACCGTCACCCGTCAGGTCACCCCGGATCAGGATGGGCCGCTGCAGGAGGGCCTTGCGGCGGGCCAGGAGTTCGACCACCGCGTCGGCGTCACCCACGTAGTCGTCCTCGACCAGGTCCAGCTTCTTGAACTGCGAGTCCTTGCGGACCAGGTCCTCAACCGGATCGGTCAGCCCGGCGGTGATGCGCCGCAGCAACGCCTCGTCGGGCGGTTCCTTCATGTAGAGCACGACGTCGGCGTCGACTCCCAGCTCCTCGGCGACCGCCAAGGCGTTCTTGGAAGCGTGTCAATGCGGGTTGTGCAGGACGGTGAGGTCTGCCACGGAAACTCCTGTCGTGTTCGGGGCCCGTCACCCGACGGGCCGACCAGTTTCTGGAACGAGCATTGCTGGAACGAGCGTTGTTGGAACGAGCGGTGAGGAACGAGTCGGCGGGGAACGGGTCAGTCGGGGCGCTCGACGTGGGCCCGCAGGTGGGTGCCGGCCTCGTCGGTCCAGCCCCTGGATCGGGCGAAGTCGAACATGCCCGAGAAGCCCTCGCCCCATGCCTGGTCGGTGCGGCCCGACAGCCAGTGCCGGACGGCCGTCTCGGCGATCCAGAGGTGTTCGCCGTCGGCCCGGGTGCCCTCACCCATGGTGGCCGCCAGGTCGTCGGTGGAGAATCCGGCACTGGTCTCGACGTGGAAGTCGGTGAACACGTCGGGTTCGTCGATCCGGATCTCGCCCGTCGCGTCGACCCTGATGATCATCGAGCCGGCCTCCATGGAACGGGCATCAGAAGCCCCGCCACACGGGGTCACGGCGTTCCCGGAAGCTGGCGATGCCCTCAGCGGAGTCCACGGTGCCGTTGTTGAGTTCCACGGCCCACGCCTCGTTGTCCTCCATTGTCCGCCGATCCACGTCCAACGAACGGTTCACCAACCACTTGGTGAGCATGAGGCTGCGGGTGGGGCCGCTGGCCAGCCGTTCCGCCCATTCGGTGGTGGCCTCGATCAGCTGGTCACCGGGTACCACCCGGTTGCAGAGCCCGATTCGGAGCGCCTCCTCGGCACTGACGTCCTCGGCGAAGAACATGAGTTCCTTGGCCTTCTGGAGCCCGACCAGACGGGGAAGGATCCAGGCGCCCAGTCCGTCGGGAACGAGGCCCCGGCGGGCGAACACCTCGATCATCTTGGCGTTGTCGGCCATGATGACCAGGTCGCAGCACAGCGCGAGGTGGGCACCCACGCCGGCCGCTGTGCCGTTCACCGCGGCGATGACCGGCAGCTCGCTGTCCAGGATGGCCGGCATCAACGTGAGCTGGCCCTCGAGCATCATGCGGCGGGACTCGCCTACGGCCAGCGGCGGCGCATCGTCGGGCCGGGGGGCGAACTCGCGGCCCACGCTGATGTCAGCCCCCGGGCAGAAGAGCTTGCTGCCCGCCGCGGTGATCACGATGGCCCGGGCCTCGAATCGACCGTTGCAACCCTTGACCAACGCGGTCATCCGGTCCCGCATGGCCGGCGAGATGGCGTTGCCCTTGGTCGGGTTGTCAATGGTGATCCACGCCACCTGATTCCGGATCTCGAACCGGACCAGTTCCTCTACGGCCGGTTCCCCGGGAGTCGTCTCGTCGCTCATCGGCTACGACGGTAGTCGTCGCCCCTCCCCGACATGATCACGGGAACCCGCCACGGTCCGACCCGCCGTGGAGCCGGACCGGGACCGGCCCGGAGTGGGAGGTCCAGCCGAAAGGCTGGAGAGGCAGGCCTAGACGGCGTCGGCGCCGCGCTCACCGGTCCGGATGCGGACCAGGTTCCCGACGTCGGTCACCCAGACCTTGCCGTCGCCGATCTTCTCGGTGCGGGCGGCGGCCACGATGGCATCGACCACCTGGTCGGCCACGTCATCGTCGACCACGACCTCGACCCGGGTCTTGGGGGTGAAGAGCACCTTGTACTCGGTGCCCCGGTAGGTCTCGCTGTGCCCGCCCTGTCGACCGAAGCCCTGGACCTCGCTGACCGTCATGCCCTGGACCCCGAGGGTGGCCAGGCCATCCTTCACGTCGTCGAGCTTGAAGGGCTTGATGACCGCCGTTACCAACTTCATGTTGTGCTCCCGTCCCCCGGTCCCCCGGAGATTGTGTCCGCCTCTCTGGGACGAACTTCATTGATACGAACTCTCGTCTGTACCACTCCCAGATGCAAGTATCTGGCGGATGTCTGACTAACACTGTTCATTTGTACTGATACAGTGAACGATCGTGCAGACGGGCCCGACCATCGCCGAATCGATCGATCCCACGGGTCGACGCCGTCGGCTGGTGGTCCGACTGGACGCGGACGGCGTCGTCCCCCTCTACGAACAGCTACGGGCCCAACTCTCGGTGATGGTGGCCGTGGGCCACCTGGTCGCAGGCTCACGCCTCCCCACGGTCCGGGACATGGCCGATGCCCTCGCCCTGGCCCCCGGGACGGTGGCCCGGGCCTACCGCGAGCTGGAGGCCGACGGGGCACTCGAGGGTCGGGGTCGGCGGGGCACCTTCGTGGTCGACGAACCGCCCCACTCCGAGCCGCTACGACAACGTCGTGAACGCCTGGCCGCGGCTGCCGACCGCTTCGCCTTCGAGGTTCGCCAACTGGGCGTCGACCGCGAGTCGGCCCGCCAACTGCTCGACGAGGCCCTCACCCGGGGAGCCGACGCCGAACGAACGTCCTGACCGGCTCATCGCCGGCCGGGCACCCTGCCCGACACCCGGTCAGGAGCCGGGCATCAACTGCCGAAGACGGGTGCCGGCACCGGGCCGTCGGCGATCGAACGGTGGACGGCCTCGCCCACCTCGTCCACGGCGAACCGACGCTCCCCCACCGAGACCACGGGACCATGCTGCCACCCGTCGCACACGTTCAACTGACCGCCGGTGGCCTCGAACACCCGGCCGGTCACGTCGCACGCCCCGCTTCCGAGCCACACCATCAGCGGAGACACATTGGCCGGGTCCTTCTCATCCCATGCCTCCTCGGGCGCATCGCCGTAGAACACACCCTCGGTCATGCGGGTTCGCGCATCGGGCGCCACGCCGTTGACCAGCACCCCGTAGCGGCCCCACTCGGCTGCCGCCTGGACGACCAGCAGGGCGATCCCGGCCTTGGCCGCCGCGTAGTTGCCCTGCCCGATGCTGCCCATCAGGCCCGCGCCGGACGACGTCATGACGACCCGTCCGGCCACCTCCTCACCGGCCTTGGAGCGGTCACGCCAGTGGGCGATGGCGTGGCGGGCCGGAGCGAAGTGTCCCTTCAGGTGGACCCGGGTCACCGAGTCCCATTCGTCCTCACCCATGTTGGCCAGCATCCGGTCCCGCAGGAAGCCCGCGTTGCAGACCAGCGTGTCCAGCCGCCCCCAGGTGTCGACCGCCCGGGCCACCATGGCCTCAGCCTGGTCCCAGTCGGCCACATCCGCGCCGTCCACGATGGCCTGGCCGCCCATGGCCTCGATGGCCGCCACGACCTCGTGGGCCGGGCTGTCAGCCGCATCGGGATCCTGCCCCTCGCGACCCACCCCGAGATCGTTGACCACCACGTGGGCACCCTCGGCGGCGAAGGCCAGGGCGTGGGCCCGGCCGAGCCCGCGCCCGGCCCCGGTCACGATGACCACCCGTCCGTCGCAGCTACCCGTTGACGTGCGTTCCATCGAAATGACCCCTCAGATCTCCGTCGTCTTCAGCCAGCCACCCTAGGGAGCGGGGCCGGCGGTCAGGCCACTCGAACCTGGCCCACGACCGTGCCGGCCCGGTTGCGGAGAACGTCGGGTCCGCCATCGGGGAGGCGTCCCAGTTCGGTCAGCAGGTGGCCGACCGCGGCGTCGGCGGCCCGCCGGGCACCGTCCCGGACCTTGAGGGCCAGGCCCAGACCATCGACGGGCAGGGCGGCACAGAACACGCCCTCGGCTCCGGTCTTGACCACCGTGGAACCCGATGCCGCCCGGATGATCCGGGTGCAGGCCCGGTCACTACCCGCCACGTGGAACGGCTCGGCCCGCATGGCGTCCAGCAGCCGAGTGGCCGGTGCGCCGACCGGGGCCGAACCGAGGCCCGCCCATGCGGTGGCCAGGCCGTCCAGGGGAACCGACCAGACGGGGATCCCGCATCCGTCGACGCCCGGCACCTGCCCGGTCAGGTCGACCCGGCATGCCTCGGCCATGGCCGGGGTGACATGGTCGGCCTGCAGCGGGTGGGTGGGCTCCAGGTACCCGTCCAGCGGCAGGTCGAGGTGGCGGAGCACGGTCAGGAAACCCACGTGCTTGCCCGAACAATTGTTGTGACCGGGATCCGGAGCCTCGCCGGCGGCCACCATGTCAGCGGCCGACGGTTCGTGCATCGGGAGGTGGCTTCCACAGGCCAGGGCCCCGGTATCGAGACCCAGACGATCCAACCAGGCCCGGACGGCGTCGACGTGGCCCGGTTCGCCGTCGTGGCTGGCACAGGCCAACGCCAGCTCGACATCCCCCAGACCGAACGCGTCAGCGGCTCCGGTGGTCACCAGCGGGAGCGCCTGGAGGGGCTTGGATGCCGAACGGGGCATCACGGCCCGGTGGGCATCACCGTGGGCACGAACCAACTGGCCGTCGACGTCGACCACGGCCACGTCGACCTCGTGTCGGCTCTCAACCCGTTCCCCCCTGGTGACCTCGACGACCAGGGGCGGGAGGTTCGAAGCCAGGTTCATGGCTACAGGATTACGCGGCCAGGGCCTCCGCCGTGGTGATCGTCGGCGACTCGACGCCCGACTCGACGCCCGACTCGAAAACACGCGGGCCGTGGATCCGGGCGTGAAGGCGGTCGATGGCCCGGCTGGCCGTCGTCTGACAGAGGAACGGAAGGACGGCGTGCACCGCGGCGCCCATGGCCGCCATGGCCAACGTCCCGGCCGCCGAGAACGCGAAGCGTGCGTGCTGCGACCAGGTCTCGCCGACCGAGGCCGGGTGCGCCGTAAAGAGCGCCGAGGGAGTCCGGTTGCCCGGGGTGTCGATGTCCCGGGTGTCAGTATCGCGGTGCGTTGCCATGGCATGACCCTACGGACCGATCCACGGGACGTTCGTGCGTTCTCGCGGCTCAACGGTCTCTCAATGCACAAATATCGTACTCAAGTGCCTTTGAGTGCAATAGTCTTGCACCATGGACGCCATTGATCGAGACCTGCTGCGCCTCCTCCAGGAGGACGCCTCCCTCTCCACCACCGAACTCGGCGAGCAGGTCGGCCTCTCGGCCACCTCGTGTTGGCGACGGGTCCAGCGCCTCCAGGACCAGGGCATCCTGCGCGCACGGGTGGCCCTCGTGGACCCGGCAGCGGTCGGGCGCGGCCTCACCGCGCTGGTGGAGATACGCGCCACCGACCATTCCGCCGGCTGGCTGGAGCAGTTCTCCCGGGGAATCGCCGAGTTTCCCGAGATCGTGAACGCCTGGCGTACCAGCGGCGAGGTGGACTACATGCTGCGGGTGCTGGTCCGCGACATCGCCGCCTACGACGACTTCTACAAGCGGATGACCCAGCGCGTCGACTTCTCGGGCTTCCGCTCGATCTTCGTCATGGAGGAACTCAAGTCCACCACCGCCGTCCCACTGGACGAGCCGGTCTGACCCACCCGCCGATCAGCGGGTGACGCCCACCACCGCGCCCGAGGTGGCCTTGACCAGGTCCTTGGGCTTCACCGGGAACACCGAATCGGGGGTGCCGGCGGCGGCCCACACCTCGTCGAAGTCCATGAGGTGGGGATCGACCACCGTCCGCAGAGGCACGGTGTGCCCCAACGGCGGCGTGCCACCAATGGCGAACCCGGTGGCCGCCCGGACCTCGCTGGCTCCGGCGATCCTGATCTCGGTACCCAGATAGGACGCCAGCCGTTCCTCGTCGACCCGACGACCGCCCGAGCACAACACGAGCACCGGCCGGACATCAGCCATGAACACCAGCGACTTCACGATCTGATCGACATGGCAACCCACGGCATCGGCAGCGTCGGCCGCCGTCCGGGTGCCCCCGGGATACTGCTGTACCTCGATCTCGAGCCCTGATGCCTCGGCTTCGACGGTGAAGCGCTCGATGGCGTCGCTACGTCGGCTCATGGGGTCGAACTCCCGGGATCGAAGGGGCGGCCGATGCTCGGTCCGCCCGGGTTGCGTTCAGCCCAACTGAGAGGATGGACCGTCCGACGATTCTAGGGGCGGGCGGAGCGCGCGGTACCGTCCGGCGCATGGCTTCCATTGATCCCCGTCGGCTCCTACTCGTTCACAACCCGGTCTGAGGGAAGTCCCGGGGCGCCCTCGGAATCCTCGAGGAGCGCGGCGTCGAGTTCGACGTCATCGAGTACATGGACGAACCTCTGGATCGCGACCTGCTGGTCCGCATCCTGGAGATGGTCGATCTGGGCCCCGCCGACATGATCCGCCGGGGCGACGCATTCGACGTGTTGGCCGTGGACCCGACGTCGCTGGACGATCCGTCCGTGGTGGTCGACCTGATCACCGCTCACCCCGGGCTCATGCAGCGACCCATCGGGATCCTCGGCGACCGGGCGGTCGTCGCCCGACCGGCCGATCGCATCCTCGAACTCCTCGACGCCTGAGGGCCGTCGCCCGGTGACCGGATGAGCGCGCCCCGGGTCGGGCCACTGCTGGCCGACACCGTCGGCGAGGCTTCCCGTCGATTCGGCGATCGGGCGGCCTTCCGACTGGCCGACGGGACCGAACTGTCCTACCGGGACCTGAACCGGGCCAGCGACGAGGTGGCGGCTGGGCTGGCCGGGCGGGGGCTGGGACCCGGAAACGTCCTCCTGCTCTCCCTCCCCTCCGGACTGGAATACGCCGTGGGCTATCTGGCGGCCGCCAAGGTCGGGGCGACCACCGCGGGAGCCAACCCCCGCCTCCGGGCCCGGGAACGGGCCCTGATCGTCGACGCCGTGGATCCCGACCTGATCCTGGCCACCGACGCCCTCGCCGACGGCATTCCCGGGGATCGTCACGTCGAGGTGGTCGACGTCGAATCCGGACGGGGCACCGACCCGACCCGACTGCTGGCCGGCCTGCGACGCCCCGGAGAGGTCCCTCCCGACGTTCCGGCCGACCCTGACCGGCCGACCTGCATCTGCTTCACCTCCGGCTCCACCGGCGATCCCCGTGGCGCCTGGTTCACCGACCGGCAGCTGGCGGCCATCCACACCCTCGACACCGGTGGCGCCTGGGGCTCGGGCGGCCACATGGTCAGTGGCACGGCGTTCGCCCACGTCGGGGTGATGACCAAGATCGGGTGGCAACTGGCCTCCGGTGCGACCATCCACGTCATGGACCGTTGGACGGCCAGCGGCCTCCTGGACCTGGTGGAGCGGTACCGCCTCCCGGCCGTGAACGGCGTGGCCGCCCAGATCTCGCTGCTCATGCAGGAGCCCGGGTTCGACGAGCGGGACCTGTCGTGCGTGCAGTCGATCGTGGTCGGCGCCGGGCCGTCGCCCCCGGCGCTGGTCATCGAGGCCCGTGAACGATTCGGCGCCCCGTATTCGATCCGCTACTCGTCCACCGAATCCGGTGGCACCGGGTTGGGCACGGCGCTGGATGCCGACGACGAGGAGGCCCTCCACACGGTGGGGCGGCCCCGTCCCGGCGTGGCCGCCGAGGTCCGTGACGCCGACGGTCAGATGCTCCCCGCCGGCGAGGTGGGCGACCTCTGGCTGCAGACGCCGAGTGCCATGTCGGGCTACTGGAACGACCCCGGGGGAAGCGCCGAGGCCCTGGTGAACGGCTGGCTCCGGACCGGTGATCTGGCGCAGGTGGACGACTCCGGGTGCTTCCGGCTGGCCGGACGGGTCAAGGAGATGTACATCCGGGGCGGCTACAACGTCTACCCCCTCGAGGTCGAAGCGGTGCTGGGCACCCATCCGTCGGTCGCCCAGGTGGCCGTGGTCCCCCGTCCGGATCCGACCATGGGCGAGATCGGCGTGGCCGTGGTCGTACCCACCGACCCCGACCACCCGCCCACCCTGGGCGACCTCTTGGAGCACGGTCACGACGACCTGTCGGGCTACAAGATGCCCGGCGACATCCGCATCGTGGACCGGCTTCCCCTGAATGCCGGTGACAAACTGGACCGCCTCACCCTGGCCCGTCACGAAACCGACGCGTAGCCGGCGGGTAGCCCTAGCGGCGACGTCCCCGGCTGGCCCGGCGCTCCCGGTCCACCTCACGTTCACGCTGCTGGACCAACTCGGCACGCAACGACCGGAAGCGGGCCACCCGACGGTGGTCGACCCGGCCAGCGTCGACCTCGGCCCGGACGGCACAGTCCGGTTCGGTGTCGTGCGCACAGTCGGCGAAGCGGCAGTCGGCGGACCGCTCCTCAAGGTCGCCGAACACCCGGGACAGGGACTCCTCGGCATCCCAGATGCCCACGGCCCGGATCCCCGGCGTGTCGATCAGCAGGCCCCCCTCGGGACGCAGTACCAGCTCACGGCTGACCGTGGTGTGACGTCCCTTGGAATCGCCGACCCGCACCGCCGCGGTGGCCAGCACCTCGTCGCCCACCAGGGCGTTGACCAACGTCGACTTCCCGGCTCCCGACTCCCCCAGGAGGGCCACGGTCCGCCCGGGCGCCATCAGGGCGGCCACCTGTTCATGCCCTGACCGGTCGCTTCCCATGCCGACGGCCAGCACCTCGACGTCGGGGGCCAACGCCCGCACGGTGGCCGCCACCTCGACGGCCGCCTCGGGTTCCCGGTCGGCCTTGGTCAGGACCACCACCACCTCGGCACCGCTGTCCCAGCCCACCACCAGGAAGCGTTCGAGGCGGCCCGGCGGCAGGGGCCGGTCCAGCCCGTGGACAATGAGCACCAGATCGACGTTGGCCACCAGGACCTGTTCGATCACCGCCTCGGACGGATCACGCCTCGACACCGTGTTGGAGCGGTCCAGCACCCGCGAGATCAGCGGCCCGGCCTCGGGATCGTCGACCACCACCACCCAGTCGCCGGTGGCCGGCGCCAGCAGGTCCTGGGACCGCTGCGAATCAGAGACCACCCGGAGGCGCCCCTCAGCGGTCACCACGTCGCACTCACCCCGATCGACCCGGACGATGCGGGCCAGATGTCCGTCGTCAGGGCGCGCTCCCCCCGTCCAACCGAAGGCGTGCAGGAGATCAGCGTCCATCGAGGTCGATGCTAGGGCCCGGGTCGGGGAGGGATCAGCCCGGGCGACTCAGCCCAGACGTAGCGTCTCCAGCGGCTCCAGACGGGCTGCCTTGGACGACGGGTAGAGGCCCGCCACCACGGCCACACCGACCGATACCAGCGCCCAACCGGCCAACCCGGCCACGCTCAGGACCATGGTGTAGCCCCGTTGGGCAGCCACCCCCCAGACCACGCCGGCGCCCACCAGAGCACCGAGGATTCCTCCGAACACCCCCACCACGAGGGCCTCGAACAGGAACTGCACGGCGATCGTTCCCCGGCTGTGGCCCAGCGCCCGTCGGATGCCGATCTCCGATGACCGCTGGATGACCGAGATGGACATCACGTTGGCGATGCCCACCCCACCCACGATGAGGGCCAGGCCGCCCATCATCTTGGTCAGGTTGTTGAGGCTCTCGTCGACCTGGGACTGGGCGTCCAACAGGTCGGTGGGCACCGAGGCGTTGGCCCCGTCGGGACCACCGAGGCTCACCACTGTCGGGATCTCCTTGGCCACCATCGCCGTGTTGGTGGGCGCCCGGACGTACAGACGACTCGGATCGGGGTCGTCCAGTTCCCAGTCGGCGACCGCCGCGGCGAACGTCAGGAAGACCGCCGAATCCATCGACGGTTCCAGCAGAACCCAGTCCAGTACCCCGACCACGCCGTACTCCAGGCCGTTGAGTTCAATGGTGCGGGACTCGCCGGCCAGATAGCCGTACTCGTCAGCCAGGTCCCGTCCGATCACGGCCACCCGGGCGCCCGACTCCTCGTCGAAGGCGTTCAGGAACCGCCCCGAGACCATGGGCACCTCGAGGGTGTCGGGCAGTTCCGGACCAGTGGCGATCACCGGAACCGGAAACGCCCGGTAGTAGTCCTCGGCACCGGTGAACGGCACGGTCACGATGTCGGAGAGTTGGCGGGTGCCGGTCACCGCCACCACGTCGGGCAGTCGTCCGACACGGGACACCGCGGCGGCCTCGATCACCGGGTCCTGGCCGAATCCGAACCCGGCCGAGGCATTCACCACGATCAGGTCGGTGCCCAGTTCCTGGAGCTTCGCCTTCAGGTGGCCCTTGGAGCTCTCGTTGATGCCGATGGCGGCCACGATGGCCGACACGCCCAGGATCGGCCCGAGCATGATGAGCAGCGTCCGGACCTTGCGGGCCGTCAGGCCAGCGGTGGCCACCCCGACCAACTCACGGAAGCGCCTCACGAGTCGACCCCCATACCGGACCCGCCGTTCAGGGCCTCGTCGGCCACGATCCTGCCGTCCAGCATCGAGATCCTTCGTCGGGTCGCGTCGGCCACGTGCATGTCATGGGTGACGATGCAGATGGCCCGCTCGGGCGACTGGAGATCGGCGAAGATCTGCATCACGTTCTCGGCGTTGCTGCTGTCGAGCGCACCGGTCGGCTCGTCGGCCAGCACCACGCCGGGATCCGTCGAAATGGCCCGGGCGATGGCCACCCGCTGCTGCTCGCCACCCGACATCTGGACCGGTCGGTGGTCGTGGCGCTCCCCCAGACCGACCTGCTCGAGGGCCGACATGGCCCGGGTCCGCCGTTCACGAGGGGTCAGGCCCCGGTAGAGCAGCGCCGTCTCGACGTTGCCCAGAGCCGTCAGGTGGGGAATCAGGTGGAACTGCTGGAACACGAAGCCGATGGCCTCGCCCCGCAGTCGGGACCGCTCGGCGTCGGCCAGGCGGGTCACGTCGGTGCCCCGCACCCGGATGGCCCCCTCGGTCGGAAGGTCCAGCACCCCGAGCAGTCCGAGCATGGTCGACTTGCCGGATCCCGACGGTCCGACGATGGAGAGGAACTCGCCGGCCCGGATGTCCAGCGACACGTCGTCCAGCGCCCGTACCTCCACCTCGGTGCCGTACACGCGCGACACCCCGTCGAGGGCCAGCACGACATCGTCCGCCCCCTTCTCCCGAGGCGGGGAAACCTTCACGGGGCCTCCTCCGGAGGCGTGGAAGCCTTCACGAGCGGTCGATCTCCAGGATGACGTATTCACCGGCCACCACGCCGCTCACCACCTCGACGTAGGCGCCGTCCAGCATCCCCGTCTCGATGGCCCGGCGTTCGATGACCCCGTCGGGGGTCACCACCCGGACCGTCTGCTGACCCCCGTCGGACAGCACGGCGGCAATGGGCACCACCACGGCGTCGAGTGACTCCTCGACGACCACGTCGATGGTCACCACGGCTCCGTCCACGCCGACGAGGTCCTCGACGGCCTCCACGACGCCTTCGTAGGTCTCGCTGCTTCCGCTTACCGTGGCGTTGTCGTCCAGTTCCACGATGGTCCCCGGCGATTCCTGGTCGCCGGCGTCGAGGTTGACCGTCACCGACTGGCCCTCAGCCAGCTTGGCCCGGTCGGTGGGCGAGGCGAACAGGGTGATGGTGAACACCGGTTCGGTGAGATCGAACAGTGGGGTGCCCCGCTGCACGTAGTCACCCTCCTCGACGGACACCGTGCCCACCCGGACCGGCCAGTCGGCCACCACCATGTCGCCGGGCATGAACACCACGTCGTCGTCGATGGTGCGGATCTCCACGGTGACCGAACGTTCACCGGCCCGCAGCAGGGCGGTACCGGTGACCACCGCGTAGTCCTGACCGGCCTGGGCACTTCCGGAGACCTGGTAATTGACGCTCGTGTCGGTGTCCGGTGCCTGGTCGGCCACGATGGTCACCACCGCGGTGTCGCCCTCGGCCACGTCGCCGCCGCCGGCCAGCGTGAGTTCGGGTAGGTCCGAGGACTCGATCAGCATGGTGGCCCGGTCACGATCGCTGAGGCGGTAGTTCCCCGACGGGTCGACGGTCAGCCGCACGGTCAGGGACTCGTCACCCTCCACGTCGTCGTCACCACGGATCGGGATGGACAACGTGACCCGCTCCTGGCCGATCTTCATGGTGATGTCGCCGTCCGGGGCGTTGAAGTCCGCATCGGCGGTGGCCGAGCCCTCGACCACGTAGAACACGTCGAGATCCTCGACCAGTTCCACGGTGGTCTCGATGGTGAAGGTGGCCGCCCCGCCCTCGGCCACCGTCTCGCCGTCGGCCCGCAGCACCAGGATCGGCACGTCGGGGACGTCGGGGTCGTCGATGCTGACCGTGACCTCGTCCGCGTCGCCCAGCACGTAGCGGGCCGCCTGGGCCACCCGCAGGGTCTCGCGGGCCGACGCCAGCCGGTAGTCCAGACGTTGCTGTTCGTCCTCCAGCACAGCGAGTGCGTCCTGGGCGGTCTCCAGTTCGTCGGAACGCTTCAGGGCGTCGTCGATGGCGTCGTCACGGGCAGCCACCGCGGCTCGCCAGTCCAACTCGGTGATGTTCACCAGCGCATCCTGTGCCGCATCGTCCCGGGTCTCGATCGCCGCGAAGCGGTCCAGCACCGTCACGTCGTCCACGCTGTTGGCGATGTCCTCGACGATGTCGATGACCTTCTGGTTCAGGGCCTCGATGTTCTCGGCCTCGGCGGCGTCGATGTCACCCGACTCGGCCTCGGCCATCGTGATGATCCCCAGCGACACGATCCGTTCCTCCACGGTGGTCACCGATGACAGACGGTCGGAGACCACCCCGGTGTCGTCCACGGTGACCTCCAGAGCCTCGAGCTCTTCTCCCTCGGCCGGGCTGACGTCACCGGACCGGGCCTGGGCATCGGTCAGGATGCCGAGCGACACCAGCCGGGCCTCGACCGTGGTGACCAGTTCGTCGGTGGCCTCCAGGTCAGCCACCTCGTCGACCTGCTCGGCGATGTCGACCACCAACTCGTCCACCCGCTCGAGGAGGTCGTCGACCGCCTTGCGGGCGTCGTAGACGGCCAGGGTCTGGGGGGCCACGGCAGCCAGGGAGTCGAAGCCACCACCAATGGTCACCTCGAGGTCCTCGTAGGCCTCGCGATCGTCATCCAGCACGGTGGCGATCTCCAGGGTCACCGACCTCGACCCGGCCGCCAGCACCACGGTGGCCTCCGGTGCCCGGTAGTCGTCACCGGCCACCACGTCACCGGTCACCGTCACCGGGATCTCCAGATCAGCCACCGGAGCCACGTCAGCGGTGATGGTCACCACCACGGGCCGCCCCTCCTGGACGACCACGGCCGCCGAACTGAGGCTCACCGTGGGCACCGGCGTGTCGGCCACGGCCACCGCGTCGACAACCGCCGCTGCCGTGGTGACCACGGCCGCCGACTGGCTCTCGCGCAGTTCACCGGCGGGAGATGCCGCCGGACCGATGCGCACCGACACGGCGTTGACCGGACCGACCACGTAGCCCGCCGGGTTTCCCTGCAGGGTGACCGTCACCACCTCGTCGGCCTCCGGGGCCGCGCCGATGTAGCCGTGATCGGCCTGCCAGGCGGCGAGACCGGATCGGGTCTCCTCGGTGTAGAGGGAATCCACTTCCCCGACCGGGTAGCCGGCGGCCGACAGCACGGTCTCCAGCTGTTCGACGTCGGCGCCCTCGGACCCCACATCCAACTGGCGGTAGAACGAGAAGTCACCCAGCACGGCGACCACCTGACGGCCGTCGATGGTCAACAGGGCGTCACCGGCATCGACGGTGTCCCCGTCGGCGACCGACACGTGCCCGACCTTGCCGTCCACCGCGGCGGTCACCACCTGGAGTTCGTCGCGCCGCAGTTCGCCCCGGATGGTGATCTCGTCGGTCAGCGTCCGGACCGACACCGATTCGGCAATGGCCCGGTCGATACCCGGATCCACCACGGTCGCGTCTTCGGTCCATGGCTCCCAGACGCCAGCGGCCATGACGGCGCCGACCACTCCGGCCACCAGCACCAGGCCGATCAGGATCTTCTTCACTGGTCGTCTCCTCCGTCCATCAGATTCCGTTCGCTGATGCAGTCGCGGATGTCGTCGATGTCGAGGTCGCCATCGGGACCGCTGAAGTCATCTCCCGGACCGAGCGAACCCTCGGCGTCGGGGACCGGGTCGCTGACCGTCCAGCCCTTGTCGCGCAGGCAGTCGACCATCACGATGAACTGCTCGTTGTCCTCGCGGATCTGATCCGGGGTCCGTCCGGCCCGCGAAGTCTGGAACTCCTGCATGGCGTTCACGATGCCCGACCGGGCGGCACACAGGGTGAGCCCCTCGATGTACTCGGGCTGGTTGACCGGATCCTCCGGTCCCAGTTCGGCATTGGGGCGACCGATGAACGTCGTCCCCTCCTCTTCGAGGCAGTTGTTGAACTCCTCAAGGGCGTCCATCATCTTGATCCCGGCCGGGACCTTCTGCTCGGTCAGCGGAATGGTCTCCTTGACCACCTCGGTGGTCGTCGTGGTGGCTTCCGGCTCCGGTTCGGGTTCCTCCACGAGGCTGGTCTCGGACGCCGTGGCCTCGGCGGACGTTGGCGTGGCCTCCTCCGTGGTCTCCACGGCAGCAGGCGCCGCAGTGGTGGGTGCCACCGTCGTGGTCGGCGCCTCGGTGGTGGACACCACGATCACCGACGGCGCATCCTCAGCCAACAGGGTCACCGTCCGGGCCGAGTCGTCGCCACCTCCACCACAGCCGGCGACCAGCAGGGCCGACAGCATCAGGGCCGACAACTTCAGCGCAGGCGAGATCTCACGTACTCGGATCATCAGGTCACTCCTCGGTTTCAGCGGCCAACGCGATCTCGCTGGCGCAGTCTCGAATGTCATCGGTCACGATCCCGCCGTCGGGACCGGCGAACTCGTCTCCCGGGTTCAGAAGTCCGTCCTCGTCGGGCCGAAGGTCGCTGACCGACCAACCCAGCCTCCGTAGGCAGTCCACCAGGTCGATGAAGTCCTCGTTCTCCTGGCGGATCTCCTCGGGCGACAGGCCCGAGCGGGAGGTCTGGTAGTCCTGATAGGCATCGGAGATCCCGGTCCGGCTGTTGCAGAGCTGGAGCGCTTCGAGGTAGGCGGGCTGGTTCACCAACGCCTCGGGGCCCTGCGCAGCGTCCGGGAACCCGATCCATTCGTGCCCCTCTTCGGCCAGGCAGGCGTTGAACTCGTCCAGGGCGCTCATCAGCCGTACCCCCGGGTGCACCCGGTCCTCCTCGGCCAGGGGAACCGTCTCCTTCACCACCTCGACCACCGTCGTCGCAACCACCACCGTGGTAGCCGGCACCTGGGGATCCGACTCCCCATCCGAGGATTCGACAGCGTCGGCTTCGTCAGTCCCCTCCTGCGAGGTCCCGGACGCCGACGGCTCCGAGGAGGACGATCCTGTTTCCGAGGGAACGGCGTCTGACGAGGAGGTGTCAGTCGCCGGGACCGTGGTGACCGAAGGGTTCGGAATGCTCGTCGTGGCCGACGCGAACCCGGCGGGAACCACGATCTCCGCAGCCTGATCAGCCGTCAGGACCACCACGGTCCGGACGCTCCCGGTCGCGGTGTCCCCGGTGGCCGAACAGGCAGCCGCGCTCAGTCCCGGCGCGGCGATCGCCATCGCCAGCACGGGCGCGGTGCGCCACCTAACGAACGGGTTCATCGGGCGATAACGCTAACGACCGTCCGGTGATCCGCAGGCATCGGCCCGATGAGGATCTCGTGATGCTCGAACCCCGCCGGCCAGTCGAAGCCGACCCGGGAAAGGCCCGGGAAGGACCTGAAAGTGGGCCCGCCGCCGATACCTCTAGCCTCGGAAGGTGGCCGACTTCTTCCAGAACGGCGTGATCGCCACGCTGCACGACCTCGGGCGTCGACCCACCGCGGACCTCGAGCAGGAACTCAAGTCGTGGAGTGCTGACCGGCCCATGTCGTTGGTCATCCCGTGTCTGGTGGCCGACCTCGACGGTGAGGCGCTGCAACGCATCGTCGACCAACTGGCCGCCGTTCCCTATCTCGACGAGGTGGTGATCGGCCTGGATCGGGCCGACCGGGCCGACTTCGACCGTGCCCGTCGAATCTTCTCCCGACTTCCCCAGCACCACCGCATCCTCTGGAACGACGGCCCACGCCTCACCGCGCTGCGCGACGACCTGGAATCCCACGGGCTGTCCACCGGCCAGCCCGGGAAGGGGCGCAACGTCTGGTTCTGCCTCGGCCACTTCCTGGCCTCGGGTCGGAGCGGCATCGTGGCCCTCCATGACGCCGACATCCGCGACTACGACCGGTCGTTGCCGGCCCGACTGCTCTACCCGGTGGCCCACCCCTCCAACCGGTTCGCGTTCGCCAAGGGCTACTACCACCGGGCCTCGGGCGACGGGGTGGGGCCTGATCGGCTCTTCGGGCGGGTCACCCGCCTCTTCGTGACGCCGCTGGTCCGGGCACTGGCCGTGACGTTCGGGGACCGGGGCTACCTCGAGTACCTGGACAGCTTCCGGTACCCGCTGGCCGGCGAGTGCGCCATGTCGACCGACGTGGCCGAGACCCTGCGGGTTCCGTCGGACTGGGGGTTCGAGATCGGCGTGCTGGCCGAGGTGTACCGGCACTTCCCCACCACCCGGGTCTGCCAGGTGGACGTGGCCGACGGCTACGACCACAAGCACCGGGAGCTCTCGGCCGACGACCCCACCGACGGACTGCACCGGATGAGCGTCGACATCGCCCGGGCCATCTACCGGAAGTTGGCCATCGGCGGCGTGGTGTTGAGCGCCGAGGGCTTCCGTTCGTTGGAGGCCGCCTACGACCGCACGGCCCTCGACCTGATCGACCGCTACGAGGCCGATGCGGCGTTCAACGCCATGGCCTACGACCGCCACGCCGAGGAATCAGCCATCGAGGTGTTCGCCCGGTCCATCGTCCGGGCCGGCCAGGAGTTCCTGGACGATCCATTGGAGACGCCGTTCATCCCCAGCTGGACGAGGGTCCGCTCCGAACTCCCCGACCTCCCGGGTCGTCTGGTGGCAGCCGTCGAAGCCGACCACGCCGAGGCATCGGGTTCCTGACCAGATCTCCGGATCGGGCCCGGTGATCAGTTGGCCGAATGGCCGGTGCGGTGGAGGTGATGAGAATCGAACTCACGACCTCTACGTTGCGAACGTAGCGCTCTAGCCAACTGAGCTACACCCCCGCGACCGGGGGAGATGGTATCTGGAGGCTGGAGTTTCTGGAGGCTGGGGTTTCTGGATCAGTTGGCCCGGCGGCTCAACACGGCCTCGTCACGCATGGCCGACGAACCCGTCAGCCCACCCATGAGCGGGCCGTCCATCCGGAAGGGGATGACCGTCTCGCGTCGCTCGGCTTCCAACTGGTGGCGCTGGGTGACCAGCACGGCGTAGCCGACGAGCAGCAGGTCGACCAGGAAGTGGACCATCCAGACCGCTCCGCCGACGGCCACGCCACCCAGGAAGGTGAAGGCGGCAACGCCGCCGAGGGTGAGCAGCAGGTCGCGACGGCGACGACGTGCCGCACCGACGTCATCGGGAACCGAGGTGGCCGCCGAACGCAGGTTCCGGAGGCGGCGTGACCGGACGCCGGCCAGCGAGGCGCCGACCCTCGGTCCGCCCGTTGATCGGCCAGCGGAAAGGGTGGCCGAACGGCCTGCCGAACGGGTGACCGATCGGGAGGCCGAAGCCATGGCGGCCCACGGGCGGGTCAGGACGTCACGGTTGTGGATGACGGTGGGCGCCAGGACCGCAGCCCACAGGATTCCGAGTCCCAGCAGGATCAGCATCGACGACTTCTCATCTGGATCCACCCTCCGGTCCGCTCGTGCCCCTGTGGATAACGAGGGAAGGTAGTGGGGTTCCCGTGCCAAATGGTGGATATTCACGCGCTCAGCGCGCGAATGTTCGCGCTAACCGCGCGAAAACGCCCCCGTAGGGGTCACGCAGGGTGGTCGTCCCGTCGCCAGTCACCCGACCGGCCACCCGACTTCTCCTGCAGCCCGAGCGACTCGACGGTCATCGACCGGTCCACGGCCTTGCACATGTCGTAAACGGTCAGCGCTGCCACCGAACAGGCGGTCAACGCCTCCATCTCGACACCGGTCCGGTCCACGGTCTCGGTCACCGCCTCGACGTCCACCCAGGCGTCGCCGACCACCAGGTCCACGACCACCGAACTCAACATCAGCGGATGACACAACGGGATGAGTTCCGACGTCCGCTTGGCGGCCTGGATCCCGGCCACGCGGGCCACGGCGAGCACGTCCCCCTTGGGCACCGTGCCGGCCGTCAGGGCCTCGGCGGTCTCGGGGCGCATGGCGATCCTGGCCCGGGCCACGGCCCTCCGACGGGTCACGTCCTTGCCACCCACGTCGACCATGCGGGCCCGACCCTCGTCGTCCAGATGGGTGAAGCCGTCGGCTCCCGTGCCAGGCATCGGGTCGGCCACCGGGTCAGCCGCCGATCTGGGACATCGAACGGGCTGGACGGATGAACTCCACCCGACCGATCCCGTGCCCGGCCCACTTGGCGGCCACCGCACGCTCCAGCAGGGCCGCCACCTCGTCATCGGAGGCACCGGACCGCAGCAGCGACCGGACGTCGAACTCGTCCACCGCGAACAGGCAGTTGCGGAACTGGCCGTCCGCCGTGAGCCGGATCCGGTCACATGAATCACAGAAGCTCCGGGTGACGCTGGCCACCACCCCGATCTCGCCGCCACCGTCGAGGTAGCGGAACCGGCTGGCCGGTGCCGAGGTCCGGTCGATCGCCTCGAGGGGAAACACCTCGCCCACCCGGGCCACGATCTCGTCCACGCCCACCACGGACTCGAGCGTCCATGCCTCGTCGGCGTCCAACGGCATGAACTCGATGAACCGGACCACCACGCCCCGGTCCCGGCCGAAACGGGCGAAGTCGACCAACTCGTCGTCGTTGACGCCGCGCATCACGACCACGTTGATCTTCACCGGGTCCAGACCGGCGGCCAGCGCCGCGTCGATCCCCTCGAGCACCCGGCCCAGTTCGTCGCGTAGCGTCAACTCGACGAACCGGTCGGCCCGCAGCGAATCCAACGAGACGTTGATGCGCTTCAGCCCGGCGTCGGCCAGGACCGCCGCGGCAGAGCTGAGGGTGGCGCCGTTGGTGGTGAGCGCCAGATCCACCCCGAGGCCGGACAGCATCCCCACCAGGCGACCCAGGTCGGCCCGCACCGTCGGTTCTCCGCCCGTGAGGCGGATGCTGTCGATTCCGTGTCGTTCCACCAGCAGACGAGCCACCCGCTCGATTTCCTCGAAGGTGAGCAGTTCGTCCCGGGGTAGCCACTTGAGGCCCTCGGCGGGCATGCAGTAGCCGCACCGGAAGTTGCACCGGTCTGTCACCGAGATCCGCAGGTCACGGTGCACCCGGCCGAAGCCGTCGATCAGGGGAAGAACCACCCGGTCAGCGTACGGCTCGCCGTCAACCCAGCAACAAGACGTCGACCTCGTCGCCGTCGGACACCCCGTCGCCGTCGGGCAACACGGCCAGGCCATCGGCAGCCGCCATGGCCGTCAACTGGTGGGAACCCTGACCTCCCGCCGACCGCACCCTGAACCGGCCGTCGACCACCTCGACAGCCACCCGGGCGAAGTGGACCTTGCCGTCGGCGTGGCGTGGCAGCCCCCCGACCACGGTGGCCCGCACGCGGGTCCGATCGACCTCAGTGTGGCCCGCCATGGCCCGCAGGGCCGGCCGGGCGAACAACTCGAAGGAGACCATCGACGAGACCGGGTTGCCGGGCAGTCCGAACACCGGCACGCCGTCGATCCGACCGAAGGCCAGCGGCTTGGCCGGCTTGATGGCCACCTGCATCCAGCGCATGTCGCCGATCCGGTCCAGGACGACCTTGACGTAGTCGAAGTCGCCCATCGACACGCCTCCCGAGGTCAGCACGGCGTCGCACCGGGCCGCCCCGTCGAGCAGCGCCGCCTCGATGGCCGCCTCGTCGTCGGCCACCCGACCAAGATCGACCGCCTCGACGCCCAGTTCGTCGAGCAGGCCCAGCAGGGACGGCCGGTTGGCGTCCCGGATCTGTCCGGGGGCCAGAGCCCCGGGTCCTTCGCGCAACTCGTCCCCGGTGGACAGCACCCCGACCGAGAGCCGTCGGTGGGCCATCACCGTGGGGATCCCGATGCTGGCCAGCACCCCGAGATGGCCGGGGCCCAACACCGTGCCGACGTCGAACACCCGGTCGCCGATCATCAGGTCCTCGCCGGAAGACCGCACGTGGTTGCCGACCGGCACCTCGACGTCAACCGAGACGGTCGCCCCGTCGGCCGCCACCTCGGTGCGTTCGACCATGACCACGGCGTCGGCCCCCGGCGGCATCGGCGCACCGGTCATGATCCGCACCGCGGTTCCCGAAGCGACCTCGATGCCGGCCGCCACCGGATCCACGCCGGCGGCCACCGTGCCCACCACGTCGAGGACGACCGGCGGCCCCACGGTGTCGGCCGCCCGTACGGCGAATCCATCCATGGCCGTGTTGGCGAACGGCGGGACGTGCTCGGGCGAGACGACGGGCCGGGCCAGGACAAGGCCCCGGGCGTCGGACGAGGCGACCTCGACGGGTTCCGGTCCCCGGCAGCGGCTGAGGACGTGTTCCCGGGCTTCGGCCGGGGAGATCATCGTCCCCAACCCTGCTCCTGGCCCGACACGAGGCGGGCGATGTTGGCCCGGTGTCGGACCAGCACCAGCAGGCAGATCCCGCTCGCCACCAGAAAGTCCGGCCAGCCCCGTCCGGTCGCTGCGACGCTGACGGGGAGGGCGATGCAGATGGTGACCGAACCCAGCGATGCCTTGCCGGAGAGCCGGGCCACCAGGGCGAACAGGACGACGATCGCCGAACCGATGATCGGGAACAGCACGACGGCGCCACCGCCGCCGGTGGCCACGCCCTTTCCTCCACGGAACCGGCGGGTCGCCGGAAGGACGTGTCCCAGTGTGGCCGCCGCCCAGCAGGCCAGACCGAGGGCCCGTCCGCAGAAGGCCAGGCCGAGCGCCGTGGCGATCACACCCTTGCCCGCATCGGCCAGGAACACGGCCACGCCGGCCCCCCGGCCGGCGGTGCGGTAGACGTTGGTGGCTCCGGGATTGCCCGACCCCTCGGTCGTCGGGTCCACGCCACGCCGGCCGGCCACCAGTTGGGCCGATGGCAGGGTGCCCAGCAGGTAGGCCACCACCAGGATCGCCCCGGTTCCGAGTCCAACGGGAATGTCCACACCGCCAGTGTGCCCGACGGGCACCGTTAGGCTGCACCGTCCGCCAATCGGGAACTGCCGACATCCCCCAGTGCGGCACCCGCCACGACCCGACGAGCCGAGGCCCCTCCGTCATGCCGACCTACCAGTACCGCTGCCAGACCTGCGAAGGCGAGTTCGAACTTCGCCAGTCGTTCACCGACGATGCCCTGACCACCTGCATCGACGTCGAGTGCCGCGGTCCGGTGAACAAGGTGTTCAGCGGGGTGGGCATCTCCTTCAAGGGTGACGGCTTCTACAAGAACGACCACGGGTCATCGGCCAAGGGTCGTTCCTCGGAGAAGACCGCCTCCACCAGCGGTTCATCGGATTCCGGTTCGACGGATTCGGGGTCCTCGAGCGGGGACTCGTCCAGCTCGGATTCGTCCAATGCAAAGGACACCCCCAAGAAGGACGCCTCGTCGGGCAGTTCGACGAGCTCCACCACCTCGGGGTCTTCGGCCGACAAGGCATCCTCGGCCAGCACGTCCTCGAGCAACCCGTCCCCAAGTAACAGGGCATCCAGCGCGGCCTGACCGGGCACGCCTCCGCCAGCCTCACCCCTCACCTTCCCTCCCTGATCAACCCAGCCCCCGGGAGGGGACCGTGTCCTACCCCGTTGCCCGACTCCGGGCATGGGCCGCCCACCACCGCATGGCCTGGTGGTCGGCTGCCGCCCTCTTCGCCCTGCTCACCGGTCTGACCGTCCAGGCCGCCACAGCGGTTCCGACGTGCGTCGACCCCGTAGCGGTGGCTGCGTCGTCCGCCCCTTCCGGTGCTCCCGGTCCGAACGAACGCGGGGTGGCCCTGGCCAGAGGCCCCGACCCGTTGGCCCTGCAACCCGATGACCGGGTCGACCTGTGGGCCATGGACCCGACGGCATCATCGGGAACCTCGCCCGGCGTGCCCACGGCTCGAAGGGTGGTCGAGTCAGCCCGGGTGTTGATGCTCGACGAGCGAACCCTGACCGTGGCCGTACCCGCCGACCGGATGGCCCAGGTGGCCGGGGCCCTCCAGTGGGGCGACCTGATACCGGCGCTGGTACCGGCGCTGGCACCAGTACTGGTACCGGCGCTGGTGTCGGCTGACTAGCGGATGCCGGTGGCCAGCAGGATCAGGACCCCGAGGCCCACGACCACGCGATAGGCGGCGAATCCCCCGAGTCCGGTCCGGGCCAGCAACCTCAGCAGACCGTGGACGGCGAACCAACCGCTGACCGCCGCGGCCGCCATCCCGGCCAGGAACGGCGGCCACCACCCGGCCGGCACCGTCAGGTCGACAGCCGACAGCAGACCGGCTCCGGCGATGACCGGCAGGCTCATCAGGAAGACCAGCCGGGCCGCCTCGGTGCGCTCCACCCGCAGCGACCGGGCCACGCTCAGGGTCACCCCGGAACGTGACACCCCGGGCTGGAAGGCCAGACCCTGGGCCACCCCCAGAACCACGGCGTTGCCGAACGAGAGGTCGGCCATCCCCCGGCCTGTCGCCTCATCAGAGGCCGCTCCGCGACGATCGGCGGCCCACAGCACCAGCCCGAACACGATCAGGCAGGTGGCCACCAGCCACGTCCGATCCCCCAGATCGTCGGTCATGGACACCACCAGCAGCCCGAGGATCCCCGTGGGCACCGCGGTCACGGCCAGCAGGCAGGCCGTCCGGGCATCCCCGGCGGGAGCGGTGCCGACACCGGACCGCACCCAGGACACGCCGGCCCGCAGGTAGCGGGCCACGTCGGCCCGCAGGTAGAACACCGCCCCGCCGAGGGTGCCCACGTGGAGCGCCACGTCGAAGGCATCCTCCAGACGCCCGTCCCCACCGAAGTCATCCCAGCCGAACAACCACGGCACCAGCGCCAGGTGTCCGCTGGACGAGACGGGCAGGAACTCGGTCAGGCCCTGCACCAGGCCCAACAGGATGGCGTGCAGGATCGGCATGGTCCGTCGGGCGGGGCCCTACACCCCGGAGACCGTCAGCTCGCCGATGACCAGCGTGACGCCGGCGGCCCGCATGGGCAGCCACTGGACGTCGTCACCGATGGCCACCAGATCGGTGAGCATCTTCTGGATGGTCGAGGCAATGGTGAACTCCCGGATCGGTTCAGCCAGCTCGCCACCACGGATCCGCAGGCCCTCGGCACCCGTCGAGAAGTCGCCGCTGACCGGGTTGACCCCCGAATGCAGCCCGCTGACACCCTGGACGAGCACCCCGTCATCGATGCCGGCCACCAACTCGGCGGGCGTCCGGTCTCCCCCCAGGATCGACACGGCCCGCACCCCGACGCCCGGCGTGGACGAATAACCCCGCACCGCCGAACCGGTGGATGCGGTGCCGGCCCGACGGGCCGTCTCGCTGTTGTGCACGAACCGTTCGAGACGACCACCGGAGACCAGCACGTTGCGCCGCGTGGCCAGGCCCTCACCGTCGGTCGCCGTGGCCGAGGTGGCTGCCGGATCGGTCGGATCGTCGACCAGGGTCAGCAGCGGCGAGGCCACCTCGTCCCCCAGACGGTCGGCGAACAGGGACCGGCCCTTCTGAACCGACTCACCGTTGAGCGTGCCGGCCACGATCCCCAGGAACTGGGCGCTCACCCACGGGTCGAGCACCACGGCAATGCGCCCCGACGCCGGCTTGACCGACCCCAGCATGCGGGTCGAGCGATCCGCGGCCTCGGCCGCCGCAGTGGCCACGTCCAGATCGCCGGGTTCGCGACCCAGCGAGAAGCCGAAGCCGGTCTGGGTCTCTCCGTCCTGCTCGGCCAACGCATAGGCCGAGAGGAAACAGCCGGTCTCCCGGCTGGTGGCCCGGATGCCCGTCGTGGTGGCCACCGCACTGGCCGACACCGAATCGCCGTACTCGGCCGACTCCACCCCGCTGATGCGCGGGTCGGCCGACCGGGTGAGCCGTTCGAGTTCGAGGGCCATGGCCACCTTGGCCTCGGTCGGATGGTCGACCAGTTCCGACCGGTACAGGTCCAGTTCGGCGACCGGCACTCCGTCGGGCTCGGCCACCGCGCAGTGCTCGTCGGGCGTGGCGAACTCCACGTTGTCCCGGGCCTCGCTCAGCACCTCCAGCAGCGCGTCGGCATCCAGGGTGCCCGCGTAGGCGAAGCCCTGGCGTCCGTCGCGCACCACCCGTACACCGATGCCCCGCGACTCGGCCGAGGTGAGTGACTCGATCTCGCCCTCGTAGGCCCGGACCTCGGTCTCGCGTTCGTGGACCACCACGGCCTCGATGGCCTCGCCCGGGGCGGCCATGGCCACCACCCGTTCGGCGATGGCCAGCAGGCCCGCCTCGTCGTTCTGCGTGGGAGCCACGTCAGGCCGCCGTTCCACCGACGGTGAGTCGGGCCACCCGCAGCGTCGGCGTGCCGTCCCCCACCGGCACGCCCTGGCCGTCCTTGCCGCACGTCCCCGGCGACCCCATGGCGAAGTCGCCGGCGATGGCGTCGATGGCCAACAGCGCCTCAGGACCGTTGCCGATCAGGTTCCCCTCCCGGATGGGGGCGGTGAGGCGACCGTTCTCGATCAGGTAGGCCTCGGTCATGCCGAACACGAAGTCGCCGGTGGCCGTGTTGACCTGGCCTCCACCAAGCTGGGCCACGTACACGCCGTGGTCGGTTCCAGCCAGGATCTCCTCGGGATCATCGGCCCCGCTCTCGAGGTAGGTGTTGGTCATACGGACCATGGGCAGGTGCCGGTAGCTCTGGCGGCGACCGTTGCCCGAACCCTCACGCCCCTCCCGGCGGGCCCGGAGGCGGTCCCACATGTAGTCGGTGAGCACCCCGTCCTCGATCAGCACGTTGCGCTGCGCCGGACGACCCTCATCGTCGACGGCGAAGCAGCCCCACTCGCCGGGCATCGTGCCGTCGTCGATCAGGCTGACCGTCGGGGTGGCCACCATCTCGCCGCGCCGGCCGGCGAAGACCGAGGCCGACTTGGCCACCAGGTCGGCTTCCAGGCCGTGGCCACACGCCTCGTGGAAGAGCACCCCGCCGCCGCCGGGACCGACCACGACGGGCATCTCCCCACTGGGTGCCGGCACGGCGTCGAGCTTGGTGATGGCCCGACCGGCCGCCCGGCGGGCCAGGTCGTCGACGTCCACCCGGTCGAAGAGCTCGAACCCCACGGTGTGGCCGACCGACTCACGACCGGTCTGCATCCCGGTGTCGCCCGACGCCACGCACGAGATCGAGAAGAAGGTCCGGATCTGGCGATCCCCGGTCAACAGACCCTCGCTGTTGGCGATCTGGATTCGCCGCTGCGAATCGCCGTAACGGGCCGAGACCTGGCTGATGGCACCGTCGGCCGAACGGGCCGCCGCGTCGGCCCGCTGCAGCAGCGCCACCTTCCGGGCCTTGGGCACGTCGGCGGGCAGCACCTCGATCACCGCGGAGGCGGGGCCCGACGGACCGTCGAGGGTCACCTCGCGCACACCACCGCCACCCGAGCGGGCGGCGGCCGATGCCGCCTCGGCCGCGCTACGCAGACCGGCCGGCGAGAGGTCGGCCGTGTGGGCGAACCCGGTGGTCTCCCCCACCACCACACGGATACCGGCGCCGCGGTCACGGCCGCTGGACAACTCCTCGATCCGGCCGTCGTCGAGCACCGCCGAGGTCGACCGCCGGTCCTCCACGAAGACCTCGGCGAACTCGCCGCCCGTCGCCATGGCGACCGAGAGGGTGTCGGCCAGAAGGCCCGTTTCCAGAATGCCCCTGTCCGGTCCCGTGGAGGATCCGTCGCCGTCAGCCATCAAACCTGCTCCTGCTCCTGCTTCTTCCTTCTTCGGCTCCCGGTCCGGATCCGGTTCCGGGCCGGTGTCCCGGTCGGGCCCGGGCGGATGCGTAGGGTACCGCTGTGCCTCCGATGCCCGGGTTGCGCGGTCGCGCCGCCCACACCGTCACCGATGCCGACACGGCGATCGCCCTCCGCTCCGGCGAGGTGCCGGTCCTGGGTACCCCACGGCTGGTCGCCCTCATGGAGGAAGCCTCGGTTCAGGCCCTCGATGGTTCGCTGGCCTCCGGCGAGACCAGCGTGGGCATGCGCATCCACGTCGACCACGTCGCCCCCACGGCACCGGGCGTCGGCGTCACCGCCGAAGCGGTCCTCGAAGGCGTCGAGGGCCGACGCCTCACCTTCGGCGCCACGGCGACGGTGGGCGACGTCGTGGTGGCCACGGCCAGCATCATCCGAGTGGTCGTCGAGACCCACCGGTTCCTCGGTCGGGTCGACGGAGACACCACCTGAACCGTGCAGGCCATTCCCGCGGGAGGCAGGCCCGCGCACCCGCGTGACGAGATGGCACCCGGCACCGGTCCGGTCCGGTTCCCCCGCCGTCCCGCCGGGCCGGGCAGCGGACTCCACTGGTGGGTCGAGATCCTCCTCGTCCTCGGCTTCTACGCCGTCTACTCGACCGTCCGGAACCTCTTCGGCTCCGAATCGGTGTCGGTGGCCGACGCCCTGGCCAACGCGGAACGGATCATCGACCTGGAACGGTCGGTGGGCCTCTACCGGGAGTTGGGCCTCCAACAGGCCTTCATCGACCATCGCTGGTTCATCCAGTTCTGGAACCTCTTCTACGGGACGTTCCACTTCGCGGTGACGGTGTTCGCCCTGGTCTGGGTGTACCGGCGCTTCCCCCACCTGTACGCCCGACACCGCTCGACCTTCCTGTGCACGACCGGCCTGGCCCTGATCGGCTTCGCCCTGTTCCCGCTCATGCCGCCACGACTGCTCTCGGACTGTGGAGACTTCGGGGCCTGCCTGGCCGTCATGCATCCGTACGTCGACACGGTGAGTGACATCGGCGGACTCTGGTCGTTCGATTCGGGAACCATGCAGCAGGTCAGCAACCAGTACGCGGCGATGCCCAGCCTCCACTTCGCCTGGGCCGCCTGGAGTGCTCTGGTCATCTGGCCGACGGTCCGGAAGCGCTCCGTCCGACTGTTGGCCGCCGCCTACCCGGTGGCCACGCTGTTCGCCGTCATCGTCACCGGCAACCATTTCTGGCTGGACGCCGTCGGTGGCCTGGTTGCCCTCGGCGCCGGCTCGCTGCTGGCCGGCGTGCTGGTCCGGGCATGGGTCCGACTCCATCGACGGTCGCCCGCCATCTGAAACCCTCCATCTGAAACCCTCCATCTGAAACAGGACCGCTGAACAGGCCCGGCTGGGCCGCGATAGCGTTTTCGGTCGTGCGCCTCGATGCCCTGCGGTCCCCCGCCGACCTCCGCGACCTCGGTCCCGAGGAACTCGCCTCGCTGGCCGCGGAACTACGTCAACGCATCGTCGACACCGTGGACCGCACCGGTGGCCACCTGGGGTCGAACCTGGGCGCCGTGGAGCTCACCCTGGCCCTCCACCGGGTCTTCGACAGCCCCCGGGACGCCATCCTCTTCGACACCGGTCACCAGACCTACGTCCACAAGCTCCTGACCGGACGGGTCGCCGAGTTCGAGGGCCTGCGTCAGGCCGGGCAACTCTCGGGCTATCCGTCCCGGGACGAGTCGGCCCACGACTGGATCGAGAACTCCCATGCCTCGACCGTGCTGTCGTACGCCCACGGCCTGGCCACCGCACGCTCCACCACCGGCGACCGGCGGCGGGTCGTGGCGGTGATCGGCGACGGTTCGATGACCGGCGGCATGGCCTTCGAGGGTCTGAACAACCTCGGCCACAGCGGTCTGCCGGTGACCGTGGTCCTCAACGACAACGGCCGGTCCTACGCCCCCACGGTGGGCCGCCTTTCCGAGAGCCTCATCCGGATCCGCTCCAACCCGACCTACATGCGCCGCCAGCGCCATCTCGAGGACCTGGCCGAGCGCCTCCCATGGGTGGGTGAACTGGTCGAGAGGGGCATCAGCGCCACCAAGGCCGCCCTGCGCGACATGTTCGAGCCCACGGCGTTCTTTGAGGCACTGGGTGTCCACTACCTGGGGCCGTTCGACGGCCACGACATCGCCGAGGTCGAGGACGCCCTGACCAACGCCGCCGAATTCGACGGGCCGGTCGTGGTCCACGTGCTCACCCAGAAGGGTCGGGGTCACGCCCCGGCCGAACAGGACCCGATCAAGCACATGCACGACACGGGCGGCGTGAAGCCCGGCAGCTACACCGAGGCGTTCACCGAGTCGCTCCTCAAGGCCGCCGAGTCCCGACCAGAGGTGGTGGCCATCACCGCGGCGATGCCCGACTCCACCGGCCTGCTTCCGTTCCGCGACCGGTTCCCGGATCGGTGCTTCGACGTGGGCATCGCCGAGCAGCACGCGGTCACCGCGGCGGCCGGCATGGCCATGGGCGGACTCCGTCCGGTGATCGCCCTGTACGCCACGTTCCTGAGTCGGGCCTTCGACCAGACCAACCTGGACGTCGGCCTGCACGGACTACCCGTGGTGTTCTGCCTGGACCGGGCCGGCATCACCGGCGACGACGGCCCGTCGCACCACGGGGTACTGGACATGGTGCTGCTGACCAAGGTGCCGGGAATGACCGTGCTGGCGCCCTCCTCGTATCAGGAACTGCAGCAGATGTTCGAGGACGCCATGGCCATGACCGATGGCCCGGTGGCCATCCGCTGGTCCAAGACGCCGGCTCCCCACGTGGGTTGGGACGAGGTGGGCCGGGGGCTGGCTGCCCGCCGGCTCCGTGCCGGAGACGGTCAGGTGTGCCTGCTGGGGGCCGGGAAGATGCTGGCCGCCGCTCAGGATGCCGCCGACGAGCTGGCCGCCGAAGGCATCGACGCCACGGTGTGGGACCCCCGCTGCATCCGCCCGCTGGACGAGGAGATGCTGGCCGACGCGGCCCGCCATCGTCTGGTGGTCACCATCGAGGACGGCTTCCGTGAGGGCGGGTTCGGCACCGGGGTGCTGGACGCCCTGGCGGCGCGGTCGCACCAGAACGAGATGCCGGGTGTCTCGGTGCTGGGCGTACCGGTGGCTCACCACGCCCACGGATCAGCCGACGCTCTGCTGGCCTCGTTCGGACTGGACGGTCCCGGCGTGGCCTCCACCGTGCGTTCCCGCCTCGGAACTGCTACTCAGGAGCAGAAGGGCCCTCAGGAGTAGAAGGGCCCTCAGGAGTAGAAGGGATTGTCGCCGGCCGAATGGTCGGTGGCGTCGACCACCTCGGTGATCTCCGGCACGGACTCGACAATGGCCCGCTGGATCCCCTCGGTGAGGGTGGCCTGGCTCATGGAACAGCCCTGGCAGCCGCCGCCCATGGTCACGTAGGCCGTGTGGGCGTCAACCCCGATGAGGGTGGCGAAACCCCCGTGGGAGGCCAGCATCGGGTTGACCGTCTTCTCGAGGAGCTGCTCGATCCGCTCGGGCACCTCGCCGGTCAGCTCCAGTTCACCCACGTCGCCCAGCGGGTTGGGGCGGTTGGGGTTGCGGATGATCAGGCCGCCCTGCACCGGGTTGCTGGGCAGGTCGAGGGTGGCGCCGGCCAGCTTGGACCGGCTCTCGTCGCCCACCGCCATGTCCAGGGTGGCATCGGCATCGGCATCGACGGTCCACCGGTGGCAGTCGTCGGGCAGTTCGGAAATGGGCACGAACGCCAGGTCGTAGACGTAGTCCACGCCCGACACGCCGGTCACGTCGATCAGGAGGGCCAGTGTGGTGGGGTCCTCGCCGTCGTCCTGGGAGTCGCGGACCTCCAGAACCTTGGTCAGCGCACCGTCGCTGACCTCCATGACCCGTTCCGTGGTGAGTGTTTCGCTCATGGTCTAAGGGTACCGGTGGCTCCATCCACTGGTCACCCCCGGGACCGGCGGGATGGGCCGACTGGGACGACCACGGGCCACCACCAGTAGGTTCGCCGCCATGAGCGACGACACGACCCTGAGCCCGGTGACCGTCCGTTATGCGGAGGGCCAGCACACGGAGGGACCCACTGACGCCGGGATCGCCGTCATCACCATGGACGACGGCAAGGCCAACGCCCTGGGCCACGACCTGCTCGGCGCGCTCCTCGGGGCGCTGGACGAGGTCGAGGCCTCGGGTGCCGACGCGGTGGTCATCACCGGACGCCCGGGCCGGTTCTCCGCCGGTTTCGACCTGTCGGTCATGAATGCCGGCGGCACCGGACCCCAGGAGATGCTGGCCGCCGGCGTCGAGGTCTTCCTCCGGATCTACCAGTTCCCCCGGCCGGTCGTGGTGGCCTGCACCGGACACGCCATCGCGGCGGGCGCCATCATCCTGATGTCGTCGGACATCCGGGTCGGCACGGCCGGTGAGTTCAAGATCGGCATGCCCGAACTGACCATCGGCATGCCGTTGCCCTTCTTCGCCACCGAACTGATGCGGGACCGCCTGTCCAAGCGCCACGTGGCCCGAGCCACCCTCGGCCAGATGTACGACCCCGAGACGGCGGTCGACGTGGGCTACCTCGACGAGGTGGTCGACGCCGACGATCTGGTGGACACCGCGGTGGCCCATGCCCGGATCGCCGGAGCGGTCGGACGAGGCGCCATGAAGCGCACCCGGGTCACCACCCGTGGAGCCATTGCCGACGCCGTTCGCTCCGGGTTGGCCGACGACCTCTCACACTTCGTGGTTGAGAGCTGAGGCCACGCCCGACCGCTGGAGCGGCGACCAGATGAACACCGCCGGCGTGGAATATGACGCACTGCTGCTCGTGGCCTTCGGGGGGCCGGAGTCGATCGACGATGTGGCGCCCTTTCTGGCCCGGGTGACCGCCGGCCGACCCATTCCTCCCGAACGCCTGGCCGAGGTGGCCGATCGCTACCGGTCGGTCGGCGGCCGCTCGCCACTGAACGGGCGGCTCCGGACCCTCCAGGCCGCGGTGGCCGCTGAACTGGTCGACCGAGGCACGGAGGTTCCGGTCTTCTGGGGAAACCGCAACGCCGCTCCCCTGCTGGCCGACACGGTCGCCGAGATGCGTGATGCCGGGGTACGCCGGGCACTGGCCTGGGTGGCCTCCCCCTACTCCTCCTACAGCACGTGTCGCCAGTACGCCGAGAACATCGAGACGGCCCGGACCGCCGTGGGCCCCGGCGCTCCGGTGATCGACCGCATCGGAGGCCACCACGACCACCCGGGGCTCGTCCAGCCCGCCGCCGACCGCCTGGCCGAGGCGCTCGACCTTCTGCCCGCCGACCGCCGTGACCGGGCCCACCTCCTCTTCTCGGCCCACAGCATCCCGAGCACCATGGCCGCCACCTGCGACTACGTGGCCCAGCTCCATGAGGTGGCCCGCCTCGTCGCCCAGCGCGTCGACCCCGACGGTCGACACGACCGGGAGGTGGTGTGGCAGTCCCGGAGTGGCCCGCCCCAGGTCCCGTGGCTGGAGCCCGACGTGGGCGACCGGATCGACACGCTGGCGGCGGCCGGAGTGGATGCCGTGGTGGTCTCGCCCATCGGCTTCCCGGTGGAGAACTTCGAGATCGTCTGGGACCTCGACGTGGAGGCGGCCGGTCGAGCCGAGCGGGCCGGCGTGGCCTTCCAACGGGCCGAAGCGGTCGATAACGACCCACGCTTCATCAACATGATCGTCGACCTGTTTCTGGAACATGACCCCGACGCCGGCGACACCTGTCGTACCGACTGCTGCCCACCGGCTCCCCACTGATCGGGTCCTGCAACTCGCCATCCCCGAACGGCCATCCCTGAACAACTGGCCCTGAACGGGTATTTTCCGTGGTGATGAACCACGCCCGCATCGCCACGGAGGCCCTTCGCTTCCGTCTGGGAACGTTCTCCGCCCGTGTCGACTCGCCACCCGGACTGACCGCCGACGATGCTGGCGCTCTGCTCGTGGCCTGCGGTGATCCCGGCGTCGACCATGCCCTCCGGATGGTGGGCGAGACCTGGTGTCAGGCCGGTCTCACGCCGGACCACATCGACCATCCGTGGACGGCCGGCGAGGCCGCCCGGCTCCGGTCGGTCGGCGGATCGGCCCTGCTGGACGCCCTCGACGAGCTCGTCACCGGCGTCACCCGCTGCCGCTTCCGCGGCTGAACCGGCCCCGACCCAGGCTTCGACGGCGATCTGCCGCGGCCAGTCGGGCCCGCGCCTGTACGGTCGCCCGCGGGCCACCGAACGCTGTCGCACCCCTACGACAGACTGCCCGTCGACCGAACAGACCAGGACCACCGACCGCACCCATGGGCAAGCAGCAGAAGCTCATCCCCGACGAGATGAACTACGCCCGCGAGGTCGTGGACGTCACGGTCGAACAGGAGATGAAGGAGTCCTTCCTCGCCTATTCCCTGTCGGTCATCACCTCGCGGGCCATACCCGACATCCGTGACGGCCTGAAGCCGGTCCAGCGGCGGATCCTCTACTCCATGCTCCGCATGGGCATCCGACCCGACACCCCGCACCGCAAGAGCGCCCGGGTGGTCGGCGACACCATGGGTCGATACCACCCCCACGGCGACGGGGCGATCTACGACGCCCTGGTGCGGATGGGCCAGCCGTTCTCCCGGGGCATGACGCTGATCGACCCGCAGGGCAACTTCGGTTCGTTGGACGACCCCCCGGCCGCTGCCCGCTACACCGAGTGTCGGCTCAGCGAAGCCGCCATGGCCATGGTGCGCGAGCTCGACGAGGACACGGTGGCCTTCCGGCCGACCTACGACGGCGAGTCCACCGAGCCCACCCACCTCCCCGCCCTGTTGCCGAACCTGCTGTTGAACGGCACCACGGGCATTGCCGTGGGCATGGCCACCAACATGCCCACCCACAACCTGGCCGAGGTCCATGCCGCCATCACCCTCGTCATGAAGCAGCGACGACCCAGGCCGACGGTCGACGAGCTGCTGGCCGTCCTGCCCGGTCCGGACTTCCCCAGCGGCGGCATCGTGGTCGACGACGGCATCCGTGACGCCTACGCCACCGGCCGTGGGTCGATCCGGATCCGTGCCCGGGCCCACGTGGAGGACGTCGGGAAAGGCCGTCAGGCCATCGTGGTCACCGAGCTCCCGTACCTGGTGGGCCCCGAGCGGGTCATCGGCAAGCTCAAGGAACTCAACGAGGCCGGGCGGGTGGCGGGGATCGCCGACTTCAAGAACCTCTCGGACCGGCACACCGGGCTTCGGCTCCAGATCACCGTCAAGCCGGGGCACAACCCCCAGGCGGTGCTGGGCGAGCTGTACCGCCTGACCCCCCTGGAGGAGTCCTTCGGCATCAACAACGTGGTGCTGGTGAACGGCGAACCACAGACCGTCGGCCTGTACGACCTGTGTCGCCACTACATCGACCACCGACTGGAGGTCGTGGTCCGCCGGACGGCCTTCCGCCGCGAACGCGCCGAGGAACGGCTCCACATCGTGGCCGGTCTGCTGGTGGCCCTGGATGCCATCGACGAGGTGGTGGCCATCATCCGCGGTTCGGAGGACACGGCGACGGCCCGTGACGCACTGATGGAACGGTTCTCGCTGAGTCGTATCCAGACCGACCACATCCTGGACATGCCGCTCAAGCGGCTCACCGCCCTGGAGGTCCGCCGCCTCGAGGACGAGCGGGCCGAGCTCGAAGCGGCGATCGCCGGCTACACGAAGCTCCTCGACTCGGAGCAACGCCAACGCACCCTGGTGCTCACCGAGCTCGGCGAGGCCGTCGAGCAGTTCGGGCGGGACCGCCGTACCGAGATCGTGAAACCCGACGACCTCCCGGTGTTCGATGCGGTGGAGGTGGCCGACGACGTGGCCGACGAGCCCTGCGTGGTCACGCTCTCCACCTCGGGCCAGATCGGTCGGCTGCCGGCGGAGGGCGCCAAGCGGGCCACGCCGGGCCGCCACGACGTGCTGGTCGCCCAGATCCTGACCCGCACCACGTCCAGGGTCACCGCGGTCACCTCCGAGGGCCGGGCCCTGCAGGTCCTTCCCGCCGAGCTGGCCGACGGCGAGGGCCGGGCCCGGGGCGCCGGGGCCGCACAGGCCTTCGGCACCAACCGGGGCGAGGTCATCCACACCGTGGTGGCCGACGGCGACGAACACCTCGTGGTGATCACCGCTCAGGGCGCAGCCAAGCGCCTCACCATGGCCGAGGTCCGCGAGACCCGGGGCGGCAAAACCCTCGTGAAGCTCAAAGCCGGCGATCGGGTGGCCGCCGCGTTCACCGCACCCGAAGGGGTCGACGTGATCTTCGTGGCGTCGGACGGCCAGGTGCTGCGCACCGCGGTCGACGGCATCAGCGTGCAGGGACGGGGTGCGGGCGGCGTGGCCGGCATGAAACTCCGTGACGGGGCCACCGTGGTGGCGGCCGCGGCGGCTCTCGGCGACGACGCACTGGTGACAGCCACCGACGACGCCTCGGTGAAGGCGACACCGCTGTCCGAACTGGAGACCAAGGGTCGCGGCGGCATCGGTGTCCGGGTCTCCCGGCTGGCCGACGGCGCCTCGCTCACCGTGGCCCATGTCGGACCGGCCATCGGCCTACTGGCCATCATGGCGAGTGACTCCGATCCGAAGAAGCCCGACCCCGCTCCCGTGCCCCTCATGTTGGAGGCCACCAGGCGCGACCTGGTCAGCGCGGCGTCGGAGCGACAGATCCTGGCCATCGGGCCATCGAGGTGGTGACGGTGGCCTCCACCCGATCAGGAAGCAGGCCGAAGGGCTCGGGCTACGACGCCGACGCCATCCAGACCCTGGAGGGACTGGACGCCGTACGGAAGCGACCCGGTATGTACATCGGCGGCACCGGCACGCCGGGGCTCATGCACCTGGTCTGGGAGTTGGTCGACAACGCGGTCGACGAGGCCGCCGCCGGTTTCGCCCGCAAGATCGAGATCACCCTGCACCGCGACCACTCGGTGGAGGTGTCCGACGACGGTCGGGGCATCCCCATTGACCGCCACGCCAAGCGGAAGGTCTCGGCCCTGGAAGTCGTTCTCACCGAGTTGCACGCCGGCGGAAAGTTCGGCGGCGGGGCCTACGGCGCCTCCGGCGGCCTCCACGGGGTGGGCGCATCGGTGGTCAACGCCCTGTCCACCAAGTTGGTGGCCCAGGTCGACCGCGACGGCCACACCCACGAGCTCTCGTTCGGCGAACGGGTGGCCGGCCACTTCACCGGCTCGACCTTCAAGGCCGACCACGACCTGGCCCGGGTGAAGCGGATCTCCAAGAACAAGACGGGCACCCGCATCCGCTTCTGGCCCGATCGGGAGATCTTCGACGAGGACGCCCGCATCGACGCCGAGGAGATCCGCGAGCGCATCGTGCAGTCCTGCTTCCTCGTACCGGGCGTGAAGGTTCGCCTGGTCGACAAGCGGGCCGGTGGTGCCGAGCCGTTCGAGTTCGTGTCCCGCGGCGGACTGGCCGACCTCGTCGACCACCTGTCGGTCGGCGACAACGCCTGTGAGGTCATCACCCTTTCGGGCATCTCGGAGTTCACCGAGCGGGTTCCGGTCGACGGGAAGATGAGCGACGTCGTTCGTGAATGCACCGTCGAGGTCGCCCTCCGCTGGGTCAAGGGCTACGACCCGAGGGTCCAGTCGTTCGTGAACACCATCCCGACCAGCCACGGCGGCACCCACACGGCGGGGTTCGACCGGGCGTTGACCCGGGCCGTCAACGACGTGCTGCTCAAGGACACCCGAAAACTGGCCAAGCTGGCCAAGGAGAACAAGCACCGGGCCACCAAGGAGGACGTCCAGGAGGGCCTGGTCGCCGCGCTCAAGGTGGTGTTCCCCGAGCCGCAGTTCCGAGGCCAGACCAAGCAGGAACTGGGCACACCGGCCGTCGAGAAGATCGTCTACGAGGTGGTCAAGGGCGGGCTGGCCGACTGGTTCGGCGGCGGGGGGCCCAAGACCCACATCAATGCGGTGCGAGACAAGCTGACCAACGCGGTGATCAACCGGGTGACCTCCAAGCAGATGTTGGAGACCCGTCGCAAGGCCGCAAGCATGGGCTCGACCGGCATGCCCGACAAGTTGGCCGACTGTCGCACCCACGGCCCGGATTCGGAGCTCATCATCGTGGAGGGCGACTCGGCCGCCGGACCGGCCAAAGCCGGTCGGAACTCAGCGAACACGGCCATCCTCCCCCTGCGGGGCAAGGTGGTGAACGCCGGGAAGGCCACCCTCAAGCAGGTCCTGGACAACGCCGAGGCCCAGGCCCTCTTCACGGCCATCGGTGCGGGTTCAGGCAACGACTTCGACATCGACTCGGCGCGCTACGGCCGCATCGTCATCCTGTGCGACGCCGACGTGGACGGCAGCCACATCCGCTGCCTGCTGTTGACCCTCATCCACGAGTACATGCGGCCCCTCCTGACCGAGGGTCGGGTCTTCGCCGCCCAGCCCCCGCTCTACTCCCTACGGGTCGGCGACACCGTCCACCGGGCGTTCACCGACGAGGAACGCGACGAGATCACGGCTTCGCTGGCCAAGGGTGGCCGCAAGGTGGAGAACCTCCGGTGGAACCGGTTCAAGGGACTGGGCGAGATGAATGTCGAGGAGCTGGCGGAGTGTGCGCTCGATCCGGAGACCCGGGTGCTCAAGCGGCTCACCATGGAGGACGGCGAAGAGGCGGCCGCTGCGGCGAACCTGTTCGAGATCCTCATGGGCGCCGATGTCACACAGCGTCGGGACTACCTCATTGCCAACAGTGCCCTGCTGGATCCTGCGGCACTCGACGTCTAGGAACCCCCGACCCATGCCCTCCCCACCCCGCTTCTTCTCGGTCTCATCGGCCGGCACGTTCAACCAGTGCCCCCGACGGTGGCGGTTCCGCTACGTCGAGAAGCGGTCCGACCCGCCGGGCGAGGCCGCCCTGCTGGGCACCTTCGTCCATCGGGTACTGGAGCTGCTCTGTGCCGAACCGGCCGGTGGGCGAACCACCGACCGCGCCCGGGAACTGGCCGCCACCGCCTGGCCCGAAACCCGCGACGACGGCGACTTCATCGCCCTGGCCCTGGATGACGACGCGCAACGGCAGTTCCGGTGGCGGGGCTGGACGGCCATCGAGAAGCTCTGGGAGTTCGAGGACCCGGCCCAGGTCGAGGTGGAGGCCACCGAAGCCAAGGTGTCGGCCACCATCGGCGGCGTCCCCTTCTTCGGCATCATCGATCGCCTCGACAACGCGGCCGACGGGCTGGTGGTCACCGACTACAAGACCGGCAAGGCCCCCCGCCCGGGTGACGTCCCCGAGAAACTCGACCAGGTCCTGCTCTACGCGGCGGCCGTCGAGGACCAGCGGGGCGAACGCCCCAGCCGGGGGCGCCTCTACTTCCTGGGCAACAGCATCATCGAGACCCCGGTGACCGAGGACGGCCTCGAGGCGGCGGTGGGTCGATTCGTCGAAACGTGGGACGACGTCGGCCAGGCATGCGGGTCCGACGAGTTCGAGGCGAAGGTCGGGCCCCTCTGTGGCTGGTGTGCCCACGTGGCCGACTGCGAAGAAGGCGCCGCCGAGGTCCGCATCCGTGTCTCACGGGGCCGCATGCGGGCCGACGCTCCGGCCCGGACGTTGCTCGCTCTCTGAGGTACGGCGCTCTGAGCGCTCAGCCGTCCCGTCGGCGACGACGCACGGCCACCAGAACCAGCACCAGGGCGGCCACGGCCGCCAGGACGCCCATCCGGTGCAACAGGTCGGCACGCTCGTCGGTCATCTCGACCGGCGGGGTCTCGAACGGCAGCAGTCCCTCATCGGCCGGCTCATCGACCGGTGCCGGGGTCTCCACCCCGTCAGGAATGACGTCCAGCAGCCCGTCCACCGGACTGTCGGCCGGCGGAGCGGGACGGGACCGCCGGGCCTGCGGGTCGTAGCCCGCCATCAGGCCGAACGCTCCATGAACGGCGGCGTCTCCGGGGAATCGACGTCCCGGGGGCTGCTCGCTGCGATCCCCGCCAGGTCGTCCAACGGCGCCACCCGGGCCAGCAACTCGTCGAACTCGGCGGCCGCCTCGGCGGCTCCCGGACGACGCAGTGCGTGGATGGGCATCGACTGTGCGGCGGCCTCGGACACCGCGGCTCGCAGGTGCACCGGCGGCAGGCACCGCTCCGGGTAGGCCTCCCGGAGCTGTTCGTTCCAGTAGCGACCGTCGCGGGTCCGCCCCAGCCGATTCACGGCGATGCCGGCGATCTCGGGGCGGCCATCGGGACGGCGCATCTGGATGCGTTCGATGGTCTGGAGCATGCGTCCCACCCCGTCCACCGCCCACGCCCCGGGTTCGGTCACCACCAGCACCGTGTCAGCGGCGAACAGTGCATTGACCGTCAGGAGCCCCAGCGACGGCGGACAGTCGATCAGCACCAGTCGGTCATCGGGGGCGGCGGCCGAACCATCGTCGGGGGCGGCCCGCAGGCCCGGGCGCATGGCCAGGGCCAACCGATCCTGGGCACCCAGCGGGTCGGTGGCCAACTGGGGCTCGCGGACGGAGAGCTCGGGCGAGGACGCGGCGAGGCTGGGAACCGGCCCCACCTCGGGCGGCCATCCGCCCGGTTCGACCACCCCGGCGAGACCACCGGGGCGCTCTTCGGTCAGCACGGCGTCGACGCCCCGACCGGGTTCGAAGACCCCCAGACCGGTGGTGGCGTTGCCCTGTGGATCCAGGTCGACGACCAGCGTGTCGATCCCCCGGGACGACGCGGCCGATGCCAGCCCGAGGACGACCGTGGTCTTGCCCACGCCACCCTTCTGGTTCACCACGGCCACCGTGAACATGTTCGCAACCTAATCCACCCGACCCTTCGGACCGGGGTGCCCCGTCAGTCGGCCGGCTGGTCGGCGGTACCTTCGGACCATGCCCGAACTCCCGGAGGTCGAGACGGTCCGAGCCCAGCTCGAACCACTGGTGAGGGGCGCCGTGGTCACCGACGCCCGGGCCCACCACTCCGCCAAGTTCGCCTCGGCCCCCGAGGCCATCGGTTCGGCCATCACCGGGATCACCCGTCGCGGCAAGTACCTGCTGTTCGGACTGGTCGACGCCGGACCTGACCGTCCCGACCCGGTTCCGCACCCGGGTCCGGACCCGACGCAGGGGCCTGCCGATCGTGAGCTCATCGTGCACCTCGGCATGACCGGCGCCCTCCACGTCGACAACGCCCCGCGCCGCTACCCCAATGAACGAGACCCCTACGAGCGGGCCTCGTGGGATCTGGCCGACGGCCGGACCCTGTGGTTCCGCGACATCCGTCGATTCGGCCGGATCGCCGTGGTCCGGGCCGGCGACCACCGGTCGTTGCCCACCCTGTATCACCTCGGTCCCGAGCCGTTCGACCCGTCGCTGGACGGGCCACGTTTCCACCGGTCGCTGGCCGCCAGCCGCCGCCGGATCAAGACCCAGTTGCTGTCCCAACGTCCGATAGCCGGCGTGGGCAACATCTACGCCGACGAAGCCCTCTGGCGGGCCGGGATCCACCCCGCGGCACGGCGGGTGGGTCCCGACCGGGCCGACCTCCTCCTGGGCCATGTCCGTGACGTACTGGCCGAGGCGCTGGACCATGGCGGAACCACGCTGCGCGACTACCGCACGCCCGACCACTCCACCGGTCGCAACCAGTTTCGCCTGGACTGCTACGGCCGCTCGGGCCAGCCCTGTCGGCGCTGCGCCACACCGTTGACCTCCCGGGAGTTGGACCAACGCACCGCCACGTGGTGCCCCACCTGTCAGGCCCACTGACCCGGCCCGCCCGGGACCGGGCAACAACCCGGTAACGGGCCGAGGGTGCCCCGGCTGAATCCGCGCCGACCCCTACGATCTCCGCCGTGCCCCGCATCCGTCGCCGCCGGTCCGCTCCCGCGGCGATCGTGGTCGGCGCCATGGTGATCCTGGGCGCCACGGGCTCGCTGGTGGCCGTCGCCGGCCCCTTCGACACCGAGATCGCCGCGCTGCGTGACGACATTGGCGACCAGCGCTCGATCATCGCCGGACGCCGGAGCCACATTGCCGAACTGGAGGGCCGTCTGACCAACCTCGATCAGGAGGTGGCCGACACCGAGGGGCTCATCGGCAACGACGACCGGGAACTCCGCCTGCTCCCCATCCGCATCGAGTTGACGGCCGACCGGTTCGTGGAGGTCCTGGCGTCCCGGGATGCACCGTCGTCGCTGCACCGCACCATGGCCGTGGACGCCTACGTCAGCAACGACGAGCGGATGAACGACGTCCTCACCCAGTCGGCCCAACTCACGTCGACCGCGTTGGAGGGGGTCCGCCACCGGATGCTCTACGACTCGGTGATCCGTGAGGCCCAGCGGCGCATCGACCTGGTGGACGCCGAGATGCGGTTGACCTCCCGGGAGGTGGCCGCGCTCCGTTCGCTGGTCGCCGAAGCCGAGGACCGACGGGACGGCGCCCAGGAGGCCCGGGACCAGCTGATCGGCTCGCAGCCGGCCATCCACGCCGAGATCGCCTCGACCCGCACGGTCATCGCCGAGGCCGAGGCCACCATTGTCCGGCTGGAGGCCGAGATCGTGGCCTTCGAACGCATGGCCGTGACCCGACGGTGGACCGGCACCCAGGGGACCGACACCGGCCGTCCGGCATTGGCCGTCAAGATCGACAACGTCACCCGGGCCCATCCCCAGGCCGGCCTCAACCAGGCCGACGTGGTCTACGAGGAGATCGTGGAGGGCGGGGTGACCCGACTGGTGGCCGTGTTCCAGTCCACCTCGGCCAACGTGGTCGGCCCGGTCCGTTCGGCCCGGACGTCGGATCCGCCGCTGCTGCAGGGCTTCGACCGGCCGCTGTTCGCCTACTCGGGCGCCAACCGGGGCACCCGCGACCAGTTGCGGGCCTCGCCGCTGGTCGACGCGGGCTACGACGCCCACGAGCGGGACTACTGGCGCGACCGGAAGCTCCGGGCGCCCCACAACCTGTTCACCGACACCGACCGCCTCTGGGCCCACCACACCCACCGGACCGACGTCCCACCGGCACCCTTCGTGTACCGCTATCCCGGCCAGGACCTCCACCGGTCGGCCGAGGAGGCCTCGGGCGTGTCGGTCGACTTCGGCCTGACCGAGGTCGACTACGCCTGGAACGGCACCGGCTGGGCACGTACCCACGGCACCCGGGCCCACAACGACGCCGACGGCGTCCGGGTGGCGCCGGCCAACGTGGTCGTCCAGTTCATCCGCTACGGCCGCTCACTGGCCGACCTCCGGTCACCGGAGGCCATCACCGTCGGGACCGGCGAGGCCTGGATCTTCACCGACGGCCACGTGGTCCGGGGCCAGTGGAACCGGTCCGACGCTTCCCAGCCGGCCACCTTCACCGCTGACGGCGAGGTGATCCGCCTCACTCCGGGGAAGACCTGGGTGGCGCTGGCCAAGAAGGACACCGCCGTCTGGCGGGACTGACCCGCTCCCAGCGTCTCAGGTACCGGCGACCGACGGCTCCACGGCGAAGACGTCGGCGGGCACCGTGCCGTCAGCGGTGACGGTCAGCCGCTCAATTCCGTCGTCGGTCACCAGGAGCGTGTGCTCGAACTGCGCCGTTCGCCGTCCGTCCAGCGTGACGGCCGTCCAGTCGTCATTCCACATGCCGCACGCCGGATCACCCAGGGTGAGCATCGGCTCGATGGTGAACGTCATCCCCGGCACGAGAATCGTCGAGGCCCGGGCGTCGTGGTAGTGCGGAATCTGCAGCCCGCTGTGGAACTCGGTGCCGATGCCGTGACCGATGAACTCGCGGACCACCCCGAGGCCGTGGCGACGGGCGTGCCGCTCGATGGCCCGACCAATGGCGTGCACCGGCTGTCCCGGCCCGGCCGCGGCGATCCCCTCGTCCATGGCCACCCGGGTCTCGGCCACCAGCCGACGGTCCATGTCGGACACCTCGCCGACGGCCAGCGTGATGGAGGTGTCGCCGTGGACCCCGTCCAGGAAGATCGTGACGTCCACGTTGATGATGTCGCCGTCGGCCAACGGTCGGCTGTCCGGGATGCCGTGGCAGATCACCTCATTGACCGAGGTGCACACCGACTTGGGGTAGCCCCGGTAGTTCAGCGGGCTGGGGTAGCCGCCGCGGTCGATGCTGGCCTGGTGGACGATCTCGTCGAGTCGGTCGGTGGTGACCCCGGGAACGACATGGGGGCCGACCTCCAGGAGGATCTCGGCCGCCGCCTGACCGGCCCGTCGCATGCGTTCCACCTCGTCGGGCGTCCGGACATTCGATGAACCCGACGGACCCGGATCACCGGTCTCGGCGTAGGGAGGGCGACCAATGGTGGGCGGCACGGTCCGCATCGGACTCTGCAGCGCCGGTCGGATGGGCGGCTCGGACCGAGGAGCGAGGGGTGCCTGACGACGCTTGCGTTTGACCACGGGCCGAATGCTACCGGTGGCGATCGAGCGGCTCGCCGTGCCCCTCCCGACGGCTCAGCGGAGGAAGCGGCTGACGCTGTCGACCACGCAGGCCGGTCGGTCCGATCCCTCGATCTCGACGGTGATGCGGATCACCGCCTGCACCCCACCGGACACCTCGTCGACCTGGACCAGTTCCGCCCCTCCACGGACCCGTGACCCCACCACCACCGGCGACGGGAAGCGAACCCGGTCGACGCCGTAGTTGACGCCCATGGAGATTCCGTCGACCCGCACGATGTCGGGCAGGAACTGGTTGGTCATGGCCAGCGTCAGGTACCCGTGGGCAATGGTGGCGCCGAACGGCCCGGCCGCCGCCCGTTCGGGATCGACATGGATCCACTGGTGGTCACCGGTCGACTCGGCGAACTGGTCGATGCGGGTCTGGTCGATCTCCACCCAGGCGCTGTGCCCCAGATGGGTGCCCACGGCCGGGGCGAGGTCGTCGGGGCTGGCGAAGACGGTCGTCATGGGGGCTGACACTACGCTCGGTTGTCCCGACGGCCCGATCCGGGCCCGGCCCGTGCCCAACCAGGGCACGACGCACACTGAGCAGGAGAGGGATCGCAGATGTCGGCATCAGGAGGCACCCGGGCGGTGGTCGCCGCGTTGGTGGCCAACGCCGGTATCGCGGTGGCCAAGTTCGTCGGCTTCGCCCTCACCCGGTCGTCGGCCATGTTGGCCGAGGCCATCCATTCGGTGGCCGACATGTCCAACCAGGCCCTGCTGCTGCTGGGCGGTCGCCGGTCCCGCCGGGCCCCAACCGAGACCCATCCGTTCGGTCACGGACGCGAGCGCTACTTCTGGTCGTTCGTGGTCGCCCTGGTGCTGTTCGCCGTCGGTGCCGCCTTCGCAATCCACGAGGGGATCGACAAGGTCCGCCATCCCCACGAGATGTCCTCCCCCGCTGTGGCAGTGGGCATCCTGCTGGCCGGCATCGTGCTCGAGTCGTGGTCTCTGCGAACCGCGGTGGTCGAGTCCCGACCCCACCTCGGCGGCCGGAGTTGGTGGAACTTCGTGATCCGGTCCCGCAACCCCGAGCTGCCCGTGGTGCTGCTCGAGGACATCGGCGCCCTCCTCGGGCTGGTCATCGCCCTGGCGGCCATCGGCCTCTCGTCGATCACCGGTGAGCCCCGCTGGGACGGCGTGGGCACCATTGCCATCGGCCTCCTACTGGGCGCCATCGCCGTGGTACTGGCCCGCGAGATGCAGAGCCTGCTCATCGGCGAATCGGCCGACGCCGACGACCGGGAGGCCATTGTCGCTGCCATCGGCGCCGCTCCGGGCGTGGTGACCCTCGTCCATCTCCGCACCCAGCACCTGGGGCCCGACGAGATCCTGGTCGGCGCCCGGGTGACCTTCGATCCGACCCTGGACAGTGCGGGGGTGGCGGCCGCCGTCGACGACGTGGAGCGCCTGGTACGCGACGCCGTTCCCACCGCCCATCCCATCTACGTGGAAGCCGCGCTCCCCCTGGAGCCACCCGCCGCCGAAAGCCCGTCGTGACCTCGACGGGAAGGGTCCGCCTGGAAATGGACCGGGCGGCGGGCGCCACGGTGGCCACCCTGGTGCTGGACGACCCGACCCGGCGCAACGCCATGGGCCGGGCCATGTACGCCACCATCCCCGACCTGGTGGCCGAGGTGGACGGCAATCCGGATGTCCGCGTCCTGGTTCTGCGCGGCGAAGGCCCGACGGCGTTCTGCGCCGGCTCGGACATCTCCGAGTTCCGGGCCCACCGACTGGGCGACGCCCACCCCGGGTACGAAGAGGTGGAGCGCCGGGCCACCGATGCGCTGGCTTCCTGCCGCGTCCCCGTCGTGGCGTGCATCCGGGGAGCGTGTATGGGTGGCGGGATCGGCCTGGCCCTGGCGGCCGACCTTCGCTACGCCGCCGCCGACGCCGTGTTCTCGGTGCCTCCGGGCCGTCTGGGCATCGGCTACCCGTTGGACGCCGCAGAACGCCTGGTGGCCGTGGTGGGCCGGTCGTCAGCCACCGAGCTCCTGCTCACCGCCCGCCGTCTGGGCGCCGACGAGGCCCTGCGGATCGGCCTCGTCCACGAGGTGGTGCCCGCCGACCGGCTCGACGAGGTGGTCGCCGAACGCTGCACCACCATTGCCTCGCTCGCCCCGATGACCCTCCGGGCCGCCCGGGCGGCCCTGGCCGGCCGGCCCGATGCCGCGGCCCTGACCGACGCCTGCTTCCACAGCGCCGACCTCGTCGAGGGGATCACCGCCTTCGAGGAGTCCCGTCGCCCCGAGTTCGACAACCGGTGACCGACCAACCGGCGGCCCCAAGAACAGTGACAGGGCGCCGCGATGGTCGACTGGCCCGACGGATCCTGACCATGGGCGCCCTCGCCGCGGCGTGGCTGGCCTTCGACGCCCGCCTCGGCTCGCGTCGGGTGGGACGTGCCCGAGCCGCCAACCTCCGTGCCCGGGTGCGGTCGGTTCACCGGTCCAACCCGATCCGGGCCGGCGAGACGGTGTTCCTCGGCGACAGCATCACCTTCGACGGGAACTGGGAGGTCGCCTTCTCCGACCTCGGAGCCCGCAACCGGGGTATCGGCTGGGACACCACCGACGACCTGCTGGACCGGCTCGACGAATCCCTCGGCGGCCCACCGTCCACCGTGGTCCTCATGATCGGCACCAACGACCTGAACCTCGGCGTGCCCCACGCCAAGACGGTCCGCAACGTGGCCCACGTGCTGGACCGCACGGCCGAGGCGGCTCCCGACGCCCGGATCATCGTCCAGTCGGTGCTTCCCCGGACCGACCGCTACCACCCACTGGTCGCCCCGCTGAACGCCGCGTTGGCCCGGGTGGCCGCCGAGCGTGGCCTCGAGTTCGTCGACCACACGGACCGGTTCGCCGGTCCGGACGGCCAACTCGACCCCGCACTGCACGACGACGGCCTCCACCCCAACGGTGACGGCCATCTCCTGCTCGTCGACGCCCTCCGCCCCCTGCTGAACCGTTCCTGACCCGCTGCAGGCGCCTCCGGGCCGGAAATCAGGCCACCGACGCTCCGAGCAACCCGCCGATGAGGTAGGTGGCCAGGCACGCCCCGGAGGCCACCAGCAACTGGCGGACCACCGTGCGGACCACCGACCGTTCGGTCAATCGGGCCAGGAGCCCACCGACGGCTGCCGAGGCCCCCACACCCAGGCCGGCCGAGGCCCAGACCGCCCCGGTGCCCGCGCCGATCAGCCACGGAATCAGCGGGACGAAGGCCCCGATGGCGAACGCGAAGAAACTGGTCGTGGCGGCCGTCACGGGGTTCCCCAACTGGTTCGGATCCACGCCCAGTTCCTCACGGGCATGGACGTCGAGGGCCACGTCCGGATCCGACATGAGTTCGGCGGCCACCAGCTGGGCCTGCTCGGGATCCAGACCCCGCTCCACGTAGATGGCGGCCAACTCGGCCGTCTCGGCCTCGGGGTTCTCGGCAATGGAGATTCGTTCGATCTCCAGCTCACGTTCCACCAACTCGGCCTGGGCCTTGAGCGACACGTACTCGCCGGCCGCCATCGAGACGGCGCCGGCCAGCAGGCCCGAGACGCCGGCCACCCGCACGAACGCCGGATCGGTGCTGGCTCCGGCGATCCCCAGGATCAGGGCCACGTTGGACACCAGTCCGTCGCTCACCCCGAACACCGCGGCCCGGGCCGCCCCGCCCTGGACATCACGATGCCGGTGGACCCGACCACGCGCTGCCATGAAACCGTGTTCTCCGCTCACCGGACCGACCGTAGTTCCCGCCGCCGGAAGGTCTCGTAGTCTCCACGCCCATGGCCACCTCGACCGACCGATCCACCGCGCTGGTCATCGGCGGGACCGGGCCCACGGGGCCGGCCATCGTGCGGGGCCTCGAGGCCCGCGGCCACCGGGTGACCGTCTTCCACACGGGGCGCCATGAACTCGACGAGGTGGCCCACGTCGAGCACATCCACGGCGACCCGTTCTCGACAGAAGGCGTGGTGGCCACCCTGGGCGACCGGACGTTCGACGTCGTGGTGGCCTGCTACGGACGCCTCCGGACCATTGCCGAGGTGCTGGCCGGGCGTTGCGGCCGGTTCATCTCGGTGGGCGGGACCCCGGCCTACCGGGGCTACTTCGACCCCACCCGTTTCGACCCCGTGGGGCTGCCCGTTCCCACCGCCGAGGACGCCCCCCGCTCCGGCGAGGACGACGACGGCAAGAGCTACCGGGTGGCCCGCACCGAGGACCGCCTCTTCGAACACCAGCCGGATGCCATCCACCTGCGCTACCCGTTCGTGTACGGCCCGCGTCAGATCGCCCCGCTGGACTGGTGCATCGTGCGACGGGTTCTCGACGGACGGTCAGCCATCGTCGTCCCGGAGGCCGGCCTCATGACCGAGACCCGCGCCTACAGCGAGAACGCCGCCCACGTGGTGCTGTGCGCCGTGGACACCCCGGCAGCCGGCGGCCGATGCTTCAACGTGGGCGACGAGGAATCGCTCACCACGGCCCAACGCATCGCCCTCATCTGTGCCGAACTGGGCCACGAGATGGAGGTCGTCGGGATGCCCACCGACCTCGCGCTCCCCGCCCGGCCACTCATGATGCAGGTCGAGCCGGGCCACCGGGTCCTGGACCTGTCGGCCACCCGCGACGTCCTCGGCTACCGGGACCTCGTGCCGGCACGAGACGCCGTCGGGATCGCCGCCCGTTGGCTGGCCGACAACCCACTGGAGCCGGGCGGCACCCAGGAGGCCGTCCTGGAGGACCCGTTCGACTACGCCCGCGAGGACCGGCTCCTGGACTGGTGGCGCTCGGCAACGGCCGATCCGCCCGATCTGGACTATCCCGACGAGCCGGGCTACGGCCTCTACTACAGCGGTCCGGGCACCAGCCGCCGCCGGTCCGACACCCGCATCTAGATGACGGGTATCTGATCAGTCGTTGGAAGCTGGACTGCCGGCGCGGGTCGTCATCCACGCCCCAGCCATGAGCGTGACCAGCCCGGCCACTTCCCAGAAGCCGAGCACCTCGTCGAGCACCACGACACCGAGGATGGCGGCCACGATGGGCACCACGTAGGTCACCGACGACATCCGGACCGGTCCCACCCGACCGATGAGCGTGGCCGCCGCGACGTAGGCGATGCCGGTTCCCCCGACCCCGACGGCCAGATTTGCCCCGACAGCGGACCAGGCGAAGTCCGAATCGGCCAGCCCGATCAGACCCCACGGGGTGGTGGCCAGCGTGGCCACCATCAGCACCCTGACCAGCACGGCCGGAGATCCGTATCGGCGTTGCAGCGGTCCGGCGATATTGGCCGCCATTCCGTAACACGAGATGGCCAACACCACGAGGAGGACGCCCACCGCGCTGGCTCCTTCGCCACCGGTCGCCGTGGGGAGTCCGACCATGAGGATGCCCAGCACCCCGACCATCACGCCGGCCACCTGGAGCCGGTGGGTCCGGACCCCGAAGAACGCCGCTCCGGCCATCAACGTCATGATCGGCATGCCGCTGTTCATCATCCCGGCGATCGACGAGTCGATCCATGTCTGGGCCAGCGGGAAGAGCGTCAGCGGAATGCCCATCCAGAGGAAGCCCAACAGACCGATGGCCGGCAGATCGCTCCGATCCACCGGGCGCCACGCACCGGGGACGACCGCCAGGAAGCAGAGGCCGAGCGCGGGGCGCAACCAGGCCACCAGACCGGGGTGCTCGACCCGGAGGGCCACGTCCATGAACAGGAACGACGAACCCCAGACGCCGGCCGCCGTCAACAACAGCAACCAGTCGAAGGCGGCCAACCGGGCACCCTCGGCCGCGGCCGCCGCCCCGTCGGTCCGCTCCCGCCTGATCATCGCCGCACGCTACCGGGGACCCGGATTCCGGACGGGGCCGATTCCGCTTCCGGCCCCGACGGTTCCTAGGATCCCGCCATGCCCGCCATGCCCGCCACCGAGACCGAGATCCGCTCCCGCATCGACCAACTGCTGGAAGTCGACTCCACCGACCGTCTGGCCTTCCTGGGCACCCAGTACGACCTGGGCCTGGCCTGGGTCCACTTCCCTGCGGGGAGCGGCGGCCTCGATGCCGACCGGGACCTGCAGGGCATCGTCCACGAGGCCGTGGTGGCCGCCAACGGACCGCAACCCCGGTACGACATCGGCTACGGCATGGCCGCGCCGACCATCGTGACCTGCGGGACCTCTGAGCAGCACACCCGCTGGCTCCGCCCGCTGTTCACCGGCGAGGAGATCTGGTGCCAGTTGTTCTCCGAGCCGGGGGCCGGATCCGACGTGGCCGGCCTGTCGACCCGGGCGGTGGCCGACGGCGACGAATGGGTGGTCAACGGCCAGAAGGTGTGGACCAGCAACGCCCACCTGGCGCGGTGGGGCCTTCTGGTGACGCGGACCGACCCGGACGCTCCCAAGCATCGGGGACTCACCTACTTCGCCGTCGATCTGGAACAACCCGGGGTGGAGATCCGACCGCTGCGCCAACTCACCGGCCAGGCCGAGTTCAACGAGATCTACCTGACCGACGCCCGGGTTACCGAAGCCGACCGGCTGGGCGACGTGGGCGACGGGTGGCGGGTGGCGTTGACCACGCTGATGAACGAGCGGGTGGCCATCGGAGGCGAGACCCGATCGTCCGAAAAGGGAACGATCGACTGGGTGCTGGAAGCATGGCGGGACCACGGGCATGACGACCCGGCCCGACGGGACGACCTGATGCGCCTCTGGGTACGCAGCGAGACCCTGCGGCTCAACAACATGCGGGCCGAGCAGTCCCGGGAGACCGGCACGCCGGGCCCCGAGGGTTCGATCGGCAAGGTGCTGTCGGCCGAGTTGAACAAGGACGCCTTCGCCTTCGCCCTGGGCCTGACCGGGATGGCCGGCACCCTGTTCGACGCCGGCTACGACCAGGATCAGACCCGACCAGCCCTGGACTACGACTCGCTGGTCGAGTACTTCCTACGGGTCCGGGCCAACTCCATCGAGGGAGGCACCACTGAGGTGATGCGCAACATCCTCGGCGAACGGGTCCTCGGACTCCCCGGCGACGTCCGTGTCGACAAGGACGTGCCGTGGATCGAGGTGCCCCGAAGCTGAAGGGGCTGGGCAGCTGAATCGATCCGGTGGCCGGGTCAGTCCGCCGGGTTGCCGGCCGGGAAGAGCGCCCGCAACAGCGAGACGGCCACCCCCACTCCGACCAGCTGCATCACGATGAACATCGGCGCACACGACGGGTCGATCCCGGCGAACGTGTCGCTCAGGGTTCGTCCCACGGTGACCGCCGGATTGGCGAAGCTGGTCGACGAGGTGAAGTAGTAGGCCCCGCCGATGTAGGCGCCCACCACGTACGGCAGTTGCGAGTGGCGGCCCGTCCGGACGAGGGCGAACACCACCAGGAGCAGGCCCACGGTGGCGATCACCTCGGACAGCCAGAGGTGCCCACCCGATCGCGACGTGGTCGACCAGGTCACCGCCTCCAGGTCGAACATGAGATTGGCCAGCACCGTGCCGACCACCGCACCGACCACCTGGGCCACGATCATCGGGGCGACGTTGCGACCCTCCTGATGCCCGAGCACCCAGGCCCCGATGGTGACCGCCGGGTTGAAGTCGGCCGAGATGGTGCCGAAGACGGCGATGATGGCCACCAGCACCGCCGCGGTGGCCGCCGCGTTCTGGAACAACTGGAGGCCCACGTCGTTCGGGCTGAGCCGGGCAGCCATGATCCCCGACCCGACCACCCCGATGAGCAGCAGCGCGGTTCCCAGGCCCTCGGCCAGCAGAACCCTCGAACGCGACGTCACGATGGAAGCCTCCCGCCGATCCGGGGTCAGACCGACGTGTGGAACAGGCCGTAGACCAGCGAGTCCACGAGGGCCTGCCAGGACGCCTCGATGATGTTCTCCGAGACGCCGATGGTCGTCCAGGTGCGCTCGCCGTTGGTGGTGTCGATCAGCACCCGGGTGACGGCGGCCGTTCCCTCACGGGTCTCCAGTACCCGGACCTTGAAGTCGGTCAGGTGGAGACGGTTCAGTTGCGGATGCCGGTCGCCCAGTGCCGACCGGAGCGCGGCGTCCAGGGCGTTGACCGGACCGTTGCCCTCGCCGGTGGCCACCAACCGTTCACCGTCCACGTGGATCTTGACGGTGGCTTCGGTCTCGACCTCGACGGCCACCTCGTTCCACGCCCGGCTCCCGCTCCCCGACCGGTGCCCGACGGCGACCGAGAACGACTCCAGCTCGAAGAAGTCGTGGGACCAGCCGGCAGCGGCCCGCATGAGCAACTCGAGGGAGGCATCGGCCGCCTCGAAGTGGTAGCCGGCGTACTCCAGTTCCTTGAGGGTTTCGACGATCTCGCCCAGGGTGCCGCCATCGAGTTCGATGCCCAACTGAGTGGCCTTGAGCTCGATGGTGGACCGCCCCGACATGTCCGAGACCAGGAAACGGGTGCCGTTGCCCACCAACTCGGGTTCCACGTGCTCGTAGGCGTCGCTCCGACGGGCAATGGCGCTGGTGTGGAGGCCCGCCTTGTGGGCGAATGCCGTCGCACCCACGTAGGGCTGCTGGGGATCGGCGGCGAAGTTGACCAGTTCGGCCACATGGTGGGCCACCGGGGTGAGCTCGGCCAGATGCCCCTCGGGAAGGGTCTCGATTCCCCACTTCAGGGTCAGGTTGGCGATGATCGGTACCAGGTCGCAGTTTCCGACCCGCTCGCCGTAGCCGTTGATGGTGCCCTGCACGTGGGTGGCTCCGGCGGCCACGCCAGCCAGGGCGTTGGCCACGCCACACCCGGTGTCGTTGTGGAGGTGCACACCCACCGCACAGTCGACGACCGACACCACCTCGCGCACCATGGCCTCGATCCGACCGGGGAGCGAACCGCCGTTGGTGTCGCACAGCACGAGACAGTCGGCTCCCGCCTCTGCTGCGCCGAGCAGAACCCGCATCGTGAACTCCGGGTCGTCGGCATAGCCGTCGAAGAAGTGCTCGGCGTCGAAGAACACCGTCCGACCGTGGGACTTCAGGTAGCGGATCGAGTCGGCCACCATGGCCACGCCCTCGTCCAGGCTGGTCCGTAGTGCCTCGGTGACGTGGTACGCCGACGCCTTGCCGACGATGCACACCACCTCGGTACCGGCCTCGAGCAGGTTGGTCAGGGTGGCGTCACCCTCGGTCTCGCCACCCACCCGGCGCGTCGAACCGAAGGCCACCAGCGTCGAGTGCTGGAGGTCCAGTTCGGTCCGGGCCCGCTCGAAGAACTCGACGTCCTTGGGGTTGGCGCCCGGCCAGCCGCCCTCGATGTAGTGCACGCCGAGACGGTCCAACTGCTCGGCGATACGAAGCTTGTCGTCGACGGTCAGTGAGATGCCCTCCAACTGCGCGCCGTCGCGAAGCGTGGTGTCATATATCTCGACCGCCTTCGGCAGGTCGGTGGGTACGTCAGGCGTTGACATGCTCATTCCATTCCGAGTATTCGGGGCGCTCTCCGCGGACCGCCTGGAAGAAGACCTCCTGGACACGGCTGGTCACCGGACCCGGAGCGCCGATGACCCGGTCGTCGACCGACCGGATGGGCACCACCTCGGCGGCCGTACCGGACAGGAACGCCTCATCCGCGGTGTACAGGTCGCTGCGAAGGATGTTGCCCGTGGTGTACGGGATCCCCAGGTCCTCGGCGATGCGATGCACCGCGCTCTGGGTAATGCCCTCCAACGCTCCGGCACTGGACGGGGGCGTGACGATGCTGCCGTCGCGGACGACGAACAGATTCTCCCCCGTGCACTCGGACACGTAGCCCTGCGGCGACAAGAGGATGGCCTCGTCGTAGCCGGCCTTCACGGCCTGGACCTTGGCCATCTGCGAGTTGATGTAGTGGCCGACGCCCTTGGCGGCCGGCGGCATGGCGTTCGGATCGTGACGCTGCCACGACGAGATCATGAGGTCCACGCCCTTGGCCAGACCCTCGTCGCCCAGGTAGGTCCCCCAGGGCCAGGTGGCGATCGAGACGTCGACCGTGCAGGGCAGCGGGTTGAGGCCCATCTCGCCGTAACCGAGGTACACCAGCGGCCGGATGTAACACGACTGGTGGCCGTTCACCCGGACAGTGTCCAGCGTGGCGGTGACCAGGTCATCAACGGTGTACGGGACGTCGAGGAAGAGGATCTTGGCCGAGCGGAAGAGTCGCTCGATGTGCTCGGTCAGGCGGAACACCGCCGGCCCGCGGTCGGTCTCGTAGGCGCGGATGCCCTCGAACACGCCGTTGCCGTAGTGCAATGTGTGGGTGAGCACGTGGACCGTGGCGTCGTCCCAGTCGACGAGCTCGCCGTTCATCCAGATCTTCGACGACTTCTCGATCGGCATGTCAGTTCCTCTTCTCGGTTCGATCGGTGGTGGCGGTCATGACCGCCCGTTCAAACGGTTCCGTGCAGGCCAGCCGGTTCAGGCCAGCAGGCTGGCGATGGCGTCGCCGATGGCCACGGTGCCCTCGACGTCGGTGGACGGATCGGCGCACGCCGCCTCGACACGGGCCGCTGCGTCGGACTCCCCGAGGAAGTCCAGCATCATGGCGCCCGACAGGATGGCCGCCTTCGGGTTGGCGATCCCCTGCCCGGCAATGTCGGGGGCCGAACCGTGCACCGGTTCGAACATCGACGGGGCCGTGCGATCCGGGTTCAGGTTGGCCGATGACGCCAGCCCGATGCCGCCCGACACGGCGCCACCGAGGTCGGTGAGGATGTCACCGAACAGGTTGTCGGTGACGATCACGTCGTACTGCTGGGGCGACTGCACGAAGTAGATGCAGGCCGCATCGACGTGGTTGTAGGCCGTCTCGACGTCGGGATAGTCCTCGGCCACCTCGTTGAAGGTGCGCTCCCACAGGTCACCGGAGAAGGTCAGCACGTTGGTCTTGTGGACCAGCGTGAGGTGACGCCGACGGGTCATGGCCAGGTCGAAGGCGAACCGGATGGCCCGCTCGACGCCGTGTCGGGTGTTGACCGAGCCCTGGGTGGCGATCTCGTGCGGCGTGCCCTGACGCAGGAAGCCGCCCTCGCCGGCGTAGGTCCCCTCGGTGTTCTCGCGTACCACCCGGAAATCGATGCCCCTGGCCGGCAGCACGAACGGCCGGAGGTTGACGTACAGGTCGAGGGAGAACCGCATCTTGAGCAGCAGACCCCGCTCGATCAGGCCCGGCGGCACCTCGGGGGTTCCCACCGCTCCCAGGTACAGGGCATCGAGCTGGCGCCACTCGTCGAGGATCTCGTCGGGAAGGACGGTGCCGTCACGCCCGTAGCGGGCACCACCGAGGTCGTAGTCCACGGTGTCCAGGGCGACGCCGGCCGCCTCGATGACCTTCAGGCCCTCGGCGATGACCTCGGGGCCGATGCCGTCGCCACCGATGATGCCGATGCGGTGCGCCATGGTCTCTACTCCTACGGATTTCTCTGGGCTGAGTCGGAACTTGTGTGGGGAAGCGGGCGGGGAACGAAAAAACCGCCCACCGAGGTGGACGGTCACGGCGCACACCAGAGCGGTGTGCGCTAGCGAATGATGATTACCCGTGGTCGATCGTTCACGAGGTCAAGTGTACCGCTCCGGTCCAGCGGCAGGTCAAACGGGTATCGCCGCCGAAACGCCCGTCGTCCACCGGCCCCCGGAGATCGCGCCCCGTGGCTACCCTCGCGGGATGGCCGATACGCACCAGCTCTCCCAGGAGGCCCACGACCGGCTCGCCGCCGAGTTCGAGGACCTCACCACCCGCGGACGGATCGACATCGCCCGCAAGATCGAGACGGCACGCGAGCTCGGCGACCTGTCGGAGAACGGCGACTACCACGCGGCCAAGGAGGAGCAGGGAAAGATGGAGGGCCGGATCCTCCATCTGGAGAGCATCCTCGAGAAGGCCGAGATCGTCGAACTGTCGGCCGGTGGCGTCGACGTGGTGGCCCCCGGAACCATCGTGGCCGTCGTCTACGAGGGTGATGACGAGCCCGAGCGGATGCTCGTCGGGTCGATCGAGGAACAGCGGGACGACGTCCTCGTCGTCTCTCCGGGATCGCCTCTCGGCGGGGCACTGCTGGGTTCGGCGGTCGGTGACACCGTCTCGTTCGAGGCTCCGGGCGGGATGTTGGCCGTCGAGGTCGTCGCCATCGAGCGATGACCGTCGGGGCGTCCACGGACTTCATCCCGGACGCCCCACCCTGGCGGCGTATCGAACTGCCGGGGCTCGGACCGGTCGAGGTCCGCGACTCCGGGCCCGTCGAGGGTCTGCCGGACCGGCCGGCGATCCTGCTCCTGCACGGTTGGACGGCCAGCACCGACCTGAACTGGTGCCGGACCTACGAAGCCCTGGCCCGATGGAGTTCGGGACAGACCCGGATCGTGACGTGGGACCAACGTGGCCACGGCGCGCGGGGGCTGCGAACCGGATCCACCACCCGGATCGACGACATGGCCGATGACGCGGCGGCCATCGCCGCGGCACTGGGCATCGAACGGGCGATCGTCGTCGGCTACTCGATGGGCGGAGCGGTCGCTCAGGCCACCTGGCGACGCCACCCCGGCCTGGTGGCCGGCATGATCCTGGGCGCCACCGCGGCGAGGTTCGCCGTCGACGATCGCCAACGCCTGGACTTCACCCTGATGGAGCGGGGCATCGGCCCGTCACGGCGGTTGGAGTCTGTGGGCTGCAGCGGTCTCGCCTGGCGGGGAGCCCGCTGGTTCGGTGACCGGCGAGCCGGTCGAGCCGCGACGGGCGACCCGTCGTTCGATGCCTGGGCATGGGACGAGACCCGGTCCGGGGTGCTGTCACGGGTGCTGGCCGCCGGTCACGACCTCGGTGGGTTCGACGCCACCGGCTGGCTCGGAGAGGTCGACGTGCCCCATGCCGTGCTGATCTGCAACGACGACGACATCGTGCCGACGGAGCGTCAGCGCGAGCTGGTCGATGCCCTGCCGGATCCGTTCGTCCACGAGATGGCCACCGACCACGCCGCCTGTGTGGTGCGGCCCGATCTGTTCATCCCCGTGCTGACCGCCGCGCTCGATGAGGTCACGGGGGCCCGCTGAATCAGGAGAATCGCCGGACGCAGCCCTCGCCCGCCCACATCAGCAGCACCCGCCCCGTATCGGTGGTGTTGCCCACCGCGCCGAGGATGCCGTCGCCCAGTCGGGGTTCGGTGTCGAACCAGCCGGCCGGGTCGCGCTCCGACGGCTGCTCGAGGGACATCCCCACTCCATGGGCGGCCCGCAGATCGGCCACCGTGGATCCGATGCCGATCCGCTCGAGGGTCCACCATGACGTCACGGTGGAGTCGAGGCCATCGAGGTACCACTGGACGAAACGTCCGGAATCGTCAGCCGAGTTGCGGGCCAGCACGATCTGGAGGCCACCCCAGCCCAGGCGACGGACCTCGGCGGCCGAGCAGGCACCATCGGCACCCCAGCCGCTGTCTCCGACCGGTTCACCGAGTGCTCCCGACACCAGGGGCAGCGCCGTCCCGGCATCGTCACCGAAGCCGACCAGCACCTCGTCATCGGTCGTGGCATCCACCGTCAGGCCGATGCCCGACAACGTCACCGTTCCCAGGCGGGGGGCCTCGGTCGTGGTCGCCACGTCGGGAACCGTGGTCGCCATGTCGGGAACCGTGGTCGTGGGCACGGCGACATCTTCGACATCGGCTGACGTCACCGGGGACGGAACCGTGGTGGGGGGAACCGTGGTGGTGGGAACCGTGGTCGTGGGATCCGTCGCCAGCGGATCCGTGGTGGACGGAGCGGTAGAAGGAACCGTCTCTGACGGAACGGTCGTCGTCGGGACAGTCGTCGAGACCGGGAGCGTGGTGGTCGCAGGCGGCGGGGCAATGGGCTGTTCGTCGGACCGCAGCACGAGGAGTGCACCGAGTACCCCGAGGGCCACCACGACGACGGCCGAAGCCAGCGGCAGCGAGGCCCAGCGACGACGTCCGGTCGATCCGCCGTCCTCCTCGAACACCGTGCGTGGACCGACAGCCACCACCGAGGGTGCCGCTGGCGGCCGGTCCGGCCGGGAATCTCCCCCCAGATCAGCACGGGTCACGATCGGCTTGGGCCCGGTCGGGGCATCGCCGCGGCGATGCCAGAAGATCCCGCCGAGCGCCGGTGCCAGGTCGCGGCTCACGCCCCGTGGCCCATGGGCGGCCAGGGCGGCGACGGCCCGCATCTCGTCGAGCAAGGCCGGCTCGGGAACCCGGGCCCGTCGGGCCGCCTCGACCAGAACCGGGTCGATGGCACCGGCCCCATCGGCCCGGACCAGCACCAACTCGTCGGGAACGGCATCGGCGATGCGAACACACCGGGCGTGGGCGTCCACCAGCAGCCGGACCAGACCATGCCCGTCGGTGGGGTCGGGCGCCTCCACCGATGGGCGATCGTCGGCGAGGGCCAGCACGTCGATCCGGCCGTCGACGGAGACGGCGGCGTGCACGGCGTTGGCGCCGAGGTGGAGTGAGAGGACGGTCGGCATCAGGGGGAACGGGTCGGGGAACCGGTCGACGGCGAAGGGCTTCGGATCCGGTCCGACCCTACGGCGCCCGGCCCCGCCACGGGGGCCACCCGAGCAGGCCGAAGAGCCGTTTCTGATGAGCCGGGAGCCCAATGACCCGAGTCCCCCATCGGCCGGGTTTCCCATCAGTGACGCGGATGCATCGCTGCCGTGGCATCCTCGTTGGCGATGGACCTCCGCCAACTCGGCCACCTGCTGGCCGTCGTCGAGCACCGCAGCTTCTCGGCGGCCGCACGCGCCCTCCACACCGTCCAGTCCAACGTCTCGACCCACGTGGCCAAGCTGGAAAAGGAACTGGGCACCGTCCTGATCGACCGGCATGCCATGGTGCCGACCGCCGAAGGCCTCGCCGTGGTCGAGCGGGCACGCCGGATACGAACCGAACTACAGGCCATCGAGGATGACATCGTCTCGATGCGTCACGAGGTGGCCGGCGAGGTCCGCATCGGTTGCATCGGCACCACCGGTCGGTGGATGGCCACTCCCCTGCTGGGCGAACTCTCGGACCGCCATCCGGCGCTGCATCCGGTGCTGGTCGATGCCACCACCACGTCGCTGGCCCCCCGGGTCCTCAACGGCGACCTGGACATGGCGGTGGTCAACACCCCGGTCGTCGAAGCCGGCCTGGAGACCGAGCCGCTGTTCGACGAGGAACGCATCGTCGTGGCCCCCGGCGACCACCCCCTGGCTGGAGCGGGCACCATCGACGTGGCCACCCTGGCCGAGCATCGGGTGATGCTCACCCCGGCGGGCACCACCTTCCGTGACGCCATCGACCGGGAACTCGACGCCGTGGGTCTACGCCTCCAGGCCGCCGCCGAGGTCGACGGACTCCGCCTTCTGGCCTCGCTGGCCTACCAGGGCTACGCACCGGCCCTCCTTCCAGCCAGCGCGGTGTCGGGCTATCCGGAGGGCGACTGGTCGCTGGTACACGTCGAGGGGCTGGCACGTCGGTCAGTGGGGCTGGTTCGCAACCGGCGAACCACACCATCGATGCCCGTACTGGCCACCCGCGACGTGCTGCGTGACGTGATCCGCGAGATCGCCCCCCACCAGCCCGGCATCCATGTCACGCTGGAGCCATGAGCGACCCTGCTGAGACGCCGTCCAACGGCGAGACGTCCGAGGTGCCACACCCCGCGGGACCCGGCGGCCTGGCGCTGCGGAGTCGCACCGGCGGTTCGGTGGCCTTCGGCGTCCGTGACCTCGGCGGTCGACGGGTGCTGGCCGTGGAGATCTCCGGCGAGAATCGGGGCGCCCTGCGTCCGGCTGACGGCGAGAACCTGGCCATCGCGGCGCGAACGGCCCGCGACAAGCGAATCCCCCTGGTCTGCTTCGTGGCCTCCAGCGGTGCGGCCATCGAAGAGGGCGTGGGTGCGGTCCACGGCTGGGGCACCGCGGCCCGGGAGTTCGTGGCCAACTCCGGCATCGTGCCCACCATCTTCTGCGTGACCGGGCCGACGGTGTCCGGCCCGGCACTCCTCCTGGGTCTGGCCGACCTCGTCGTCATGGTCGACGACTCCTACGCCTTCGTGAGCGGCCCGGCCATGGTCCGCCAGTTCACCGGCGAGGACCTCTCCAACGAGGGCCTCGGCGGGTCATCCATGCACGCCGGCACGTCGGGCGTGGCCCATTTCACGGTGGCCGACCGGGCCGAAGCCGACGACCTGATCGCCGAACTGCTGGGCTACCTCCCCGATCATTCCGACGTCGCCCCCGCCGGTTGGCCGTGCACCGACCCGGTGGACCGGTCCACGCCCGAGGCCGGCGAACTCATTCCCGACACAGCCACCGGGAGCTACGACGTCCGTGACGTACTGACCGCCGTGGTCGACGACGGGCACCTCCTCGAACCGCGGTCCGGCTGGGCCACCAACCTGGTGACGGCGTTCGCCACCATTGGCGGCCGTCCCGTCGGGCTGGTGGCCAACCAGCCCCAGTCGGTGGCCGGCACGCTGGACATCCCGGCGTCCCAGAAGGGCGGCCGCTTCGTGGCCTTCTGCGACGCCTTCAACCTGCCGCTGGTGACCTTCGTGGACACATCGGGCTTCTACCCGGGCAAGGATCTGGAGTGGCGGGGCATGATCCGCTACGGCGCCCAGATGGCGTTCGCCTACGCCCGAGCCACCGTGCCCCGGGTCTGCGTGACACTCCGCAAGTCCTACGGCGGTGCCTACATCGTCATGGATTCCCGCTACATGGGCAACGACCTGATGCTGGCCTGGCCGTCGGCCGAGATCGCCGTCATGGGCGCCAAGGGCGCCGTGGAGATCCTCCACCGCAAAGCCTCCGAGGACGAGAGAGCCGACCTGGTGGCGGCCTACGAGGATCGACTCCTGAACCCGTACATCGCCGCCGAGCGGGGCTCGGTGGACCGGGTCATCGAACCTGCAGACACGAGGGCCGAGTTGGTGGCCGCCCTCGACGTGCTCTCGGGCAAGCGGGAGCGACTGCCCCGGCGTCGCCACGACAACACGCCGCTCTGACCCGACCCTGGCCCGTTCCCTGAGAGGTGGCCGCCGGAAACGGCGACCAGAACGCGCGTACGGCGAAAATCCACCTCTTCTTCGGCCGGATCGACCACATCCAGACCCCTTCGCTCCCGGTACGGTGAAAACAGTTGGAGGATTCGGACGCACCGCGCCGAAACGACCAGAAGGGACCGGACCGTGGCTGAGACCATCACCATCACCGACAACCGCACCGGCGAGTCGATTGAGGTCCCCCTCGTCGACGGCACGGTGGCAGCCAAGGCCTGGAGCGGCCTCCTTCCCGGCGTCTGGTTCGACGATCCCTCGTTCAGCGCCACCTCGGGTGCCGACAGCGCCATCACCTACCTGGACGGCGGTGCCGGCCTCCTGCGTTACCGCGGCTACCCCATCGAACAGCTGGCCCAGTCCACCTCGTTCCTGGAGGTCGCCCACCTGCTGGTACGCGGCGAACTCCCTGATGGCCCGCAGCTCAAGACGTGGAAGTCGGAGATCGCCGAGGCGGCACCGATCCACGAGAACTTCCACAAGCGCATCCTCGAGGGCTTCCGTGACGACGCCCACGCCATGGGCGTGCTGGTGTCGAGCATCGCCGCCATGTCCACCTTCTGGCCGGACTCCAAGAACATCGAGGACCCCGACCAGCGTCGCGATGAGATCGTCCGGCTGATCGCCAAGATGCCGACCGTGGCGGCCAGCGCCTACCGTCGCAGCGAGGGCCTCCCCTACGTCCTCCCCGACCCGGACCTCGACTACACGTCGAACTTCCTGACGATGATGTTCAAGACCGGCGACTCGCCCTACGTGGTGGATCCGGTCCTGCGTGATGCCATGGACATGTTGTTCGTCCTGCACGCCGACCACGAGCAGAACTGCTCGACCACGACGGCACGGGTGGTGGGCAGCGCCCACGCCGACCCGTACGTGACGGTGTCGGCCGCCGCGTCGGCGCTCTACGGCCCCCGTCACGGTGGTGCCAACGAGGCTGTGCTGCGGATGCTGACCGAGATCGGCGAGTACGGAAACGTCGACTCCTTCATGGAGGGCGTCAAGGCCGGCGAGCAGAAGCTCATGGGCTTCGGCCACCGGGTCTACAAGAACTACGACCCCCGGGCCCGGATCGTGAAGGACACCGCCCACCGGGTGTTCGACGTGACGGGCACCAACCCGCTGCTCGACATCGCCCTGAAGCTCGAAGAGGTCGCCCTGGCCGACCCCTACTTCATCGATCGCAAGCTGTACCCCAACGTGGACTTCTACTCGGGGCTGATCTACCAGTCGATGGGCTTCCCGGTGGAGATGTTCACCGTGCTGTTCACCATTGGCCGCACCCCGGGCTGGTTGGCCCACTGGGACGAGATGCTCACGCAGAACTCCCGGATCGCCCGACCCCGACAGCGCTACACCGGTCCGGCCGACCGGGACGTCCCGGCCATCGACGAGCGCTGAGACCCGCTTCCTAAGGGGCCCGCTCTCCCGCCGATCAGGCGGGACGCACCTCGAGCAGGATCTTCCCCACGCTGACGTTGGTCTCCATGTGGGCGTGCGCTTCGGCGATCTCGTCCAGATTGAACCGACGGTCCACCACCACGGTCAGGCGACCATCCTCGAAGCCGGGCACGACCTGTTCCTCGAAGGCACGGCTGACCACGACCTTCTCGGCCAGCGACCGGGCCCGCAGGGTGGTCCCGACCACCGATGCCCGCTTGAAGAGGAGCTTGCCCAGCCCGAAGGTGGCCGAACCGCCACCCATCACCCCGACCTGGACAATGGTGCCGCCGGTGGCCAGACAGTCCAGGTTGCGGTCCAGGTAGTCCCCGCCCACCACGTCGAGCACCACGTCCACCCCCCGACCGCCGGTGTGCCCGGACACGGCGGCCACCCAGTCCTCGGACGTGTAGTCCACGGCCAGGTCGGCCCCGAGGGCCGTACACCGGTCCAGCTTCGGCGCCGATGCGGTGACGATCACGTCGGCTCCCAGCATCCGGCACAACTGGATCGCCGCGGTACCGACCCCGGACGCCCCGGCGTGCACCAGAGCGGTACCTCCCGGAACAGTGCCTCCAGAAACCGTGCTTCCCGGAACGAGGCCTCCCTGCATGACGAGGGCGTCCCACGCGGTGATGAACACCTCGGCCAGCCCACCGGCCACGTCCAGCGCCATCCCGGACGGCACCCGGACGGCCTGGTCCTCGTGCACCACCGCCCGCTCGGCGTAGCCACCACCAGCGGTGATGGCCATGACGGCATCGCCCACCGACCAGCGCGAGACGCCGTCGCCCAGTGCTGCCACCCGGCCGGCGAACTCCAGACCGGGGATCTCGACGTCCATGGGCGGCCCCGGGTACAGGCCCATGCGCTGCAGGAGGTCGGCCCGGTTGCAGGCCGTACCGACCACGTCGACCAGCACCTCGCCCGGCGCCGGCTCGGGATCCGGTACGTCACGGACCGTCAGGACCTCCGGGCCACCATGGCCATCGAGGACGACGGCCCGCATCAGCCGCTCTTCTTCAGGTCGGAGTACGCCGCGTCCTTGTCGACCCGGGGCTCGCCGGGCAGACCGAGGATCCGTTCGCCCACGATGTTGCGTTGCACCTCGTCGGTGCCCCCACGGATCGACATCGACGGTGCGGTCAGGAACTCCAGGTGGCCGTCAGCGTCGGTCAACATCCCGGCGGCTCCGCTTAGGTCCTTGCCCAGGTAGGCCCGGGCCTTGAAAGCGGCCACGCTCCGCAGCTTGGCCCCCGAGCCCGACGGTCCCGGCGCCTCACCCTCACCCAGTGCGGCGGCCACCCGGGCCACCGTGAGTTGGTTGACCCGATGCAGGATGAACGCCCGCACGGCCCGCTGTCGGGCCACCGGGTCGGCCAGATGGCCGGCGATCCGCCAGTCCTCCATCCATGACGGCAGGCCGTGTTCCTCGTCGTCGCCGCCACCGAAGGCCCGGCCGCCAATGGTGGCCCGTTCGTGGGCCAGAGTCTCGACGGTCAGGCCCCAGCCGGCACCCAGTTCGCCGATCCGGTCGGCGTCAGCCACCCGGGCGTCGGACACGAACACCTCGGTGAAGTGCTTGTCGCCGTTGATCTGTTCGAGGGATCGAACCTCCACGCCGGGCCCCGTCATGTCGACGGCGAACATGGTCAGGCCCCGGTGCTTGGCCACTGAAGTGTCGGTGCGGGCCAGGCACATGCCCCAGCGGGCGTAGGCACCGCGCGACGTCCAGACCTTCGAACCGTTCAGGATCCATTCGTCGCCGTCGCGCTCGGCACGCATCCCGGCGTTGGCCAGGTCCGAACCGGCATCGGGCTCGGAGAACATCTGACACCAGATCTCGGATCCGTCGGCGATGGGTCGCAGCCACCGTTCCTGCTGGTCGGGCGAGCCCCGCTCCAACAGCACCGGTCCGACCAGGTTCAGGCCCACCCCGTAGGGATAGAGGTCGGCCACGTCGTAGTCGCCCATGGCGGCGTCGATCCGGGCCGCCTCACCGGCATCGGCGTCCCGGCCGCCATGGCGGACCGGCCAGGACGGAACCATCCAGCCGCCGTCCACCAGCACCTCGAGGAATCGTCGGCCAGCCTCGAGGTCGTCGCTGCCCGCGCCCAGCACCGTGCCCGACGCATCGGGGTCCCGGCGGTCGAGCAGTACGCCCAGCGCGGCGTGGATGGCCTCGGAGGTAAGCGCTTCGGAAGGTGGGGCCGATTCATCCATCGACGCATTCTGCCCGCCCGGCCCCGACGGCGTGCAGCCCGGACGGCCATGATGGGGACATGCACCAACTTCTCGATGCGGCCTCGGCCGTCACCAACGACGTCATCGCCCTGCGACGGGACCTGCACCGCCACCCGGAACTGGGGCTGGACAACCCGTCCACCCAGGCTCGGGTACTGGCCGCACTGGACGGTCTGGGCCTCGATATCCGGACCGGCACGGGCTGCACCTCGGTGGTGGCCGATCTGGTGGGCGAACACGACGGCCCGACGGTCCTGCTTCGGGCCGATACCGATGCCCTCCCCATGACCGAGGACACCGACCTCGACTTCTGCTCGACGATCGAGGGCCGGGCCCACGCCTGCGGGCACGACACGCACACCGCCATGCTGGTCGGTGCCGCCCAGATCCTGGCGGGCCGCCGGGACGAGATCCGGGGACGGGTCCGGTTCATGTTCCAACCCGGCGAGGAGGGCTTCGCCGGCGCCCGGATCATGATCGACGAGGGCGTCCTGAACGGCGTGGACCGGGCGTTCGCCCTTCACATCAGTCCCAAGATGCGGGCGGGCCTCGCGGCGTGTCGAGCGGGAGCGCTCCTGGCCGGCGACACGTCGCTCACCGTCACCGTGACCGGCCGGGGTGGCCATGCATCGGCCCCCCACCACGCCACCGACCCCATCCCGGCCACCGCGGCGATCATCACCGCCCTGCAGACCGCGGTGACCCGTGAGGTCGACGTGTTCGACCCGGCGGTGCTGACCATCGCCCACCTGGTGGCCGGCACCACGACCAACGTGATCCCCGAGACGGCCTTCTTCGAGGGCACCATCCGCTGCGTGTCCGAACACACCCGCAAGCGGATCCGCGAGGCGGTGGCCCGCACCGTGCACGGGGTGGCCGAGGCCCACGGCTGCACGGCATCGGTCGACATGGTCGACGGCTACCCGGTCACCCTGAACGACCCCGGTGAGGCGGCCCGGTTCGCCGAGGTCTGCACGGCCACTCTGGGAAGCGACAGCCACCGTGTCCTTCCCGCTCCGGCCATGGGCGGCGAGGACTTCTCCTACGTGCTTCAGGAGGTTCCCGGGGTGATGGCGTTCCTGGGCGTCTGCCCGGACGACGAACCCGACCCCCGCAAAGCCCCCGACTGCCACTCCAACCGGATGCGGGTCAACGAGGACGGGCTGGTCCACGGGGTGGCCCTCCACGTCGGGATGGCTCTCCACGGTGCGCCCGCCCCCGGCAATCCGGCCCTGGAGGAAACCGCCTGACATGGCTTGGGAGATCACCGACTTCAGGAGCCTGCTGGCACTCGAGTCCCACGGACCCGACGTGTTCGTCGGGGTCAGCCCCGAGTACCCGTGGGGCCGCGTCTACGGCGGCCAGGTGGTGGCCCAGGGGCTCCGGGCCGCACAGGCCACCGTCGACTCCGACCACCACGTGCACTCGCTGCACGCCTACTTCATCCGGGGTGGCACGAGTGACGAACCGATCCGCTACGAGGTCGACCGGATCCGCAACGGCCGGTCGTTCGTGACCCGACGGGTGGTGGCCCGTCAGTCCGACGGGGCGATCCTGAACCTGGCGTGCTCGTTCCAACTCCACGAGGAACAGGCCGACGTCCAGGAATCACAGATCCCCGACGACGTGGGCGAACCCGGCTCGGGAACCAACGAGGACTGGGAGATTCTCGGCCGCCGCGTGGCCCACCAGTCCGTCGGCCGGTCGGCCATCTGGCTCAAGGTGCTCGACGAACTGGGCGACGACCCCCGCCTGCAGGCGTGCGCGCTGGCCTACACCTCCGACGACATCCCGACCAACGCGGTGGGCAGCACCCATCCACGGATCGGCGAGGTTCGGGACGACTCGATCACCACCTACGGCGAGGTGTTCATCGGGGCCAGCCTCGACCACTCCATCTGGTTCCACCGGCCACCGCCTCCCGACCAGTGGCTGCTCCACGACCTCCGGTCGCACGGCCTGGCCAGCGCACGGGGCCTGGCCGTGGGCGAGGTGTTCGCCCCATCGGGTGTGCACGTGGCCACCGTGGCCCAGGAGGTCCTGATCCGCGAACGCACCCGCTGAGACAGGCCCGCTGAAACGGGCCTACTGAGCCAGGTCGGGCCTCAGTCGTCGATACGACCGAGCGTCACGGCCACCGCACTCCGCAGCATCTCCCGGATGTGCTCCTCGTCGCGGCGCTCGCACATCCAGGCCATGAGGGCTGCAAACCAGACGCCACCGACCACCCGGGTCACGTCCAGACGGCGGTCAAAGCCGATGTCGTCGCCCATCTGGCTGAACAAGAGTTGCCCGAACGAGAACTCGATCCGCCCGACGATCTCGATGCCCATCGGATCCGGCGACGAGAACGCGCGGATGCAGGTCCGGAGCAGATCCGGCCGCTCCAGGGCCAGGTCGATGGTCTGTAACAGGGTGGCTTCCATCCGGTCAGCCGGTGTCCCGCCCTCCATCGGCTCGGATCCGACCGTCTCCACCATCTCGTCGATCCAGCCGGCCATCACGGCGAGGATCAGGAGGTTCTTGCCGGCGAACCATTTGTAGAGCGTGGCCAACGCCACCTCGGACTCGTCGGCCACCTGCTTCATCCGCACCGCGTCGTAGCCCTCGCCGGCCAGCCGGGCGGCCACCTCGAGCACCTGTTGACGTCGCCTCTCCTGCGCCGGTCCTGCAGCCATGGCGAGAGTCTGGCCGGTCGGGAGGCGCTCGCGACACCGTGCCAGACTCCCGGCCATGGACTCCTCTGATCGGACCCCGGTCCTCGTCCACCTGTGGGGCGGCCACTTCCCGTCCGACGCCGTGCGGGAACGGTTCCCGACCGTCGACTTCATCCCGGTACCCACCGACGGTCCGGTGCCCGACGGCGTGTGGGGCGGGGCCTGCATCACCCAGGCCGCCCGTACCGGCAACCTCGAGGAGGTGCTGAACCGCGGGGTGCGGTGGGTCCACGTCCTGGGCCAGGGGATCGACCACTTCCCCCTCGACCACCTGGGCGACCGGACCCTGACGTGTGCACGCGGGGTCAACGCCGTACCCATCGCCGAATGGGTGGTGGCCATGCTCCTGACGGCGGCCAAGCAGCTCCCGGACCGGTGGGTGACCGAACCGCCCCGCCACTGGGTGCTGGCCGACCTCGGGAGCCTGGACGGGGCCACGGTGGCCTTCATCGGCTTCGGCACCATCAACCAGGCCACGGCCGAACGCCTCGCCCCGTTCGGCTGCCGGATGGTGGCCGCCACCCGGAGCGGTGCCCCCAGCGGCATGGACGGGGTGTCGACGACGACCGATGTGCACGCCGCGGTGGCCGGCGCCGACCATGTGGTGGTGGGCGCTCCGCTCACCCCGGCCACCGAGGGAATGGTCGACGACGAACTGCTGGCCGCCATGAAGCCCGGGGCCCACCTGGTCAACATCGCCCGGGGTCGCATCGTCGACCAGGAGGCGCTCCGCCGGTCGCTGGACGCCGGCCACCTCGGGCTGGCATCGCTCGACGTCTGCGACCCGGAACCGCTCCCCGCCGGCCACTGGCTCTACGACCACCCCCGGGTACGGCTCAGCCCCCACGTGTCGTGGGCCGACCCGGGGGCCATCAACCGACTCCACGCCGCCTTCGCCGACAACCTCGAACGCTGGATGGCCGGGCAGCCGCTGGTCGACGTGGTCGACGTAGGCGCTGGCTACTGAGTTTCCGGCTACTGAACTGACCCGTTACTGAGAAGAACCGGTTACCGAGGAAAGAGGACCCACCCATGCCGATGTCCGAAGAGTTCCAGGCGTTGTCCGCCCGTGTCCGCAACTGGGGGCGCTGGGGCGACGACGACCAGGTGGGCACCCTGAACCTCATCACCCCGCAGGTGGTGGCCGCCGCGGCGGCCGGCGTCCGCCATGGCCGGACCATCGCTCTGGCCGTCCCCCTCGAACACGACGGCGTGCAGGCCGGGTTCGTCCCCGGCCGGGACAACCCGACACGCACCATGCACGCCGTGAACGAGCCTCTGGACCCGGAAGCCGGCCCCGATGCTTTCCACACCAGCGACGACCACGTCACGATGGGCCTCCAGGCCGGCACCCACTGGGACGGCCTGGGCCACGTGTCCTACTCCGGCCTGATGTACAACGGCTTCGACGCGGCGACCATCACTGAGGCCGGGGCGTCACGCTGCGGCATCCACCACCTCCGCAGCGTGGTCTCCCGGGGCGTCCTGCTGGACGTGGCCCGGGCCAAGGGAGTCGACGTCCTGGACTGCCCGTACGCCATCACCGCCGACGACCTCGACGAGGCGGCCGCGTTGGGTGGCGTGGAGGTGCGGTCGGGCGACATCGTGCTCGTCCGAACCGGTCGGATGGCCATCTACCACGAGGCGGGCGGCATGGCCTACTGCCTCGGCCCCGGCCAGGACGGCTCCAATGCCGGCATGGGACTGTCCAGCGTGGCCTGGATGCACGACCACGACGTGGCCGCGGTGGCCAACGACACCCTGGCCTTCGAGGTCTACCCGTCAGAGGCGGACATGCTGGCCGTGCACCTGCTGCAACTGGTCGACATGGGCCTGACCCAGGGGCAGAACTGGGACCTCGAGACCCTCTCGGCCGACTGCGCCGCCGATGGCGTGTACGAGTTCCTCCTCAGCGCCACGCCGGACCCCTTCGTGGACGCTGTGGGCAGCCCCGTCGCACCGGTGGCCATCAAGTAGCGGCCCCTCGTCGGAGCGGCCCGACGAGTCCGATGACACAGGTGATGGCCGTCACGAATCGCTATGGGCCCACCCAACCGGTGCGATGCTGAACCCGTGGCTCGGACCGACCGGGACCTGAACACGGGAGACCAACCATGGCTTCACGACACGATCGCTGCCAGGCCGCACTGGCCGGCGTCGGCCTCTTCTCTGAACTGGGCAAGGGCCAGCAGCGCTCGCTGGCCCGCCTCATGACCTGCGTGGAGGTGCCGGCCGGCCGGACCCTGACCACCGAGGGCGAACCCGGTCGCGAGTTCATGATCATCGTCGACGGTCAGGCTTCGGTCCGCCGTGGCGGCCGCCTGGTGGCCACCCTCGGCGACGGCGACTTCCTGGGCGAGATGAGCCTCATCGCCGGCACCCCCCGCTCGGCCACGGTGACCGCCGAGACCGACATGGTCGTCGAGATCCTGAACCGTCGCGAGTTCTCCAGCCTGCTGGACCAGAGCCCGGCCGTGGCCCGCAAGGTCATGATCGGTGCCGTCAAGCGCCTCCAGGAAGTGGCTGGCGGACCCGTCGCCTAGACCCCTTTCCTACATTTTTCCTACATGCCGGTGAAGTCGGGTGGTCGCTTCTCGGCGAACGCCCGGAGGGCCTCGGCGTTGGCCGGGCCACCCATCAGGTCGGCGAACATCCGGTCCTCACGGATGCGGGCCTCGGCGATCGCCTCGGCCAACGGCGCCGTCAGCAACTGCTTGGACGCCACCAGTGAAGCCACCGGCTTGGCCGCCAGGCGTCGGGCGTGGTCCATGGCGTCGTCCATCAGCGACTCGGGGGCACAGAGCCGCCAGGCCAGGCCCATTCGCAGGCACTCGTCGGCATCGATCCACTCCGAGCTCATGAGCACCCACGTGGCGTCCTGGCGATTCAGGAGCCGGGGAAACAGGTAGCTGGACGCCGCCTCGGGCACCACGCCGAGCGCCGTGAACGGACACTGCAGCCGGGCTTCGGTGGACATGAAGACCAGGTCGGCGTGACCGATCACCGTGGCACCGATGCCGATGCCCAGGCCGTTGACGGCCACCACGACCGGCTTGGGAAAGGTGGACAGTCGGTCCATGAACCCGGCGAAGCCGTGACGACCGGGCACGAATCCCGAGTCGGGGTCCTTGCGGCGTTCCATGTCCCCCAGGTCGGTACCGGCACAGAAGGCACGGCCGGTGCCGGTCAGGACCACCACCGCCACGTCGGTTGAGACGCGGGCATCGTCGAGGGCGTCGGCCAGTGCGTCGTAGTGGGCCTCGTCGAGGGCGTTGAGGGCCTCGGGCCGGTCGATCCTGAGGAGACGGACCCGGTCTGCGTCGTCGATGTGGAGCATGGTCGAGTGTGGCAGGGATGGACCCCGGGAGCGATGCTGGGCCGGTGGAACCGGTGCGCTGTCTCCTGCTGGACGATCCGGATCCGGACATCGTCGACCTGACCTCGCGACCGGGGGTCATCTCGGTCGACGTGGTCGACCACGAGCGGATCCACCTGCTGGCCGAGCGGTCCATGCCGGCCGCCGCTCCGAGCTGGTCGGCGCTGATCTGGACTGCCGTCTGGACTGCCGCCGGGCCGGCACACGGCGACGTCGCGACGACGCTCCACGTGGATCGCCACCCGGTCTGGGGCGACCACCTCGACGATCCGGGGGATGCCCTGCTGATGGTGTCCCTGGTGGCCTCACTGCCCGGGATGGAGGCCGCCGACTTCGCCGGGCGGTACCGGGCCCACGCCGAGGTGGCCCGCACCCACCACGGCTTCGACGCCTACCGGCAGAACGTCGTCACCAGCCGGTCGGGCCATCTCGCCGACGGCACGGCCGCCGTGTCCGAGATCCTGCTGGCCACCGAGGACGCCTGGCGGAACAGCTTCTACGCCACGCCCTCGTCGGCCGAGATCGTGGGGAATGACGTGACCCGGTTCCTCGATCGTACGGGCACCTCGTCGACGCTGGTTCGTCGCTTCCCCGGCACGGCCTGACCGGGCCGCGACCCTTCCCCTCCCCCGGGCGGGACTCGACTCCGCGGGGATGCCATGCTCTCGGATGTGGAAGCTCCTCGTGTCGTGGTGGTCGGCTCGGCCAACCTCGACATCGTGGTGCCGGTCCCCCATCACCCGGTGACCGGCGAGACGGTCATGGGCGGCGACCATGCACTCGTCCCGGGCGGCAAGGGCGCCAATCAGGCGGTGGCCGCCGCCCGTCAGGGTGCGGCCGTGTCCTTCGTGGGCCGGGTGGGCGACGATGACGCCGGCGTGTCCCTACGGGCCTCGCTCGAGGAATCGGGCGTGGATACCACCCATCTGGCGGTCGACGACGATGCCCCGAGCGGGATCGCCCTCATCGGGGTGGACGCCGAGGGCGACAACGCCATCGTGGTCAGCCCGGGAGCCAACGCCCGGGTCGACTCGGCGGACGTCGACGGTGCCTCGGTTGTGTTGACCGATGCCGCCGTGGCGCTCCTCCAGTTGGAGGTTCCGATCGACACCGTCACCGCGGCGGCCGTCGCCGCCACCGCAGCCGGTGGCACCGTCGTCCTGAACCCCGCACCGGCCCCCGCCGTCCCCGGGACGCTCCCGGCCGACCTCCTGACCCGTGTCGACGTGCTGGTTCCCAACGCCATCGAGTTGGCCCAACTCACCGGATCCGACCCGTCCGGCGACGTTCAGGCGTTGGCGGCGACGGCCCGTCTCCTGGACGTGGAAACCGTCGTGGTGACCCGCGGGGCCGACGGCGCCCTCGTGGTGACCGCCGATGATGCCGTCGAGGTGCCGGCGCCGACCATCACCCCGGTGGACACCACCGGGGCCGGCGACTCGTTCTGCGGAACGCTGGCCGCTGCCCTGGCCCGCGGCGCGACGATCATCGAAGCCGTCCACGCTGCGGTGCACGCCGGATCCATCGCCGCCACCCGGGCCGGCGCCCAACCATCGATGCCCACGGCCGACGAGGTGGCGCACTCGATGGGCGCCCGATCCGACGTACCAACCTCCTGATCGGGCACACTCCGGCCATGGCGGAACCGAGCTCAACCAGGACATACCCGATGACCGAGCGTCCCCGGATCATCCTCGACTGCGACCCCGGCGTGGACGACGCCATGGCCATCATCGCGGCGGCGCGATGGGCCGACCTGGTGGGGATCACCACGGTGGCCGGAAACGTCGAGTTGGAACACACCACGGCCAACGCCTGCCGGATGCGTGAACTCCTGGGCCTCGACGTGGAGGTCCACGCCGGCGCTGAGGGACCGCTGGTCGGTGCACAGGAGTTCGCCCACGAGGTCCACGGGGCTACCGGTCTCGGAAGCCTGGTGCTCCCCGACCCGGCCCGGGGCGCCGATTCCGACGATGCCGTCGGTTGGCTGGTCGAGACCACCCGAGCCGAGGAGGGACTGCACCTCGTGCCCATTGGTCCGCTGACCAACGTGGCACTCGCTCTCCGGGCCGACCCGGGCATGGCCGACCGGGTCTCGTCCATCACCTTGATGGGCGGCGCGGCCCTGAGCGTCGGCAACGTCACGGCGGCTGCCGAGTTCAACGTGTACGCCGACCCCGAAGCGGCCGACGAGGTTTTCCGGTCCAGCGCACCGCTGACCATGCTGGGCCTCAACCTCACCCACCAGGTCCGGATGGGCAGTGCGCACGGTCGGGTGTGCGCCACGTTCGGGACACCGGTGGGCGACGCCATGGCCGAACTACTCGAGTTCTACACGACCTTTCACGTGGCCGAGGAGGAGACCGAGGACGGGCCGGTCCACGACCCCTGTGCCGTGCTGGCCGTCACCCACCCGCACCTGTTCGACATGGAGTCCCGTCCGGTGCACGTGGAGGTCGACGGGACCCACACCCGGGGCATGACGGTGGTCGACGAGCGTGGTCCCCGGGCCGAAGGGCCGCACAACTGTGATGTGGCCTACGGGGCCGACGCCGAGGCCCTCATCGACCTGGTGATGCAGGCGGTCCGGGACGCCTGACCCGTTACCGGGGCCTTCGCTCACCGGGGCCTGCGCTCACTGGGGCCTGCGCTTACCGAGGCGAGTGCACCGAGACCCGGAATCGCCCGTTGGTGGGCAGCGGGCAGAACAGTGCCGTGGCCTCCATCAGGAACACGGCCAGCAGCGGACCATCGGGCAACCCCGGCGCACCGGTCTCCCAGACGAGGCCCCGCTTGGGGTTGTCCTGTCGGAGCGACCAGCCGGCGGGGGCCACCACTCCGGCGTCCCGTAGGCGATCGCCGGCGCCCCGTCCGGTGCTGTGGTCGAGTCCAACCGAGGAAGCATCCCGGTCCGATCCGGCCACGAACGTCGCCACGGGCACCTGAGACCCACGAGCCGAGAACCAGGCGAAGAGGCCCGGCACGTCGGCCCGGAGCGCGTCGTCAACGTCGGGTTCCACGTTGACCCATGATCCCGGTGAACCGGCTGCCTCGCCGAGCACGTCGACCAGGTCCGCCGGATCGGCAGAGTCGACGAGGAACGTCTCGGTGTCAAAGCTGGCCACGTCCGGACGCTAGTGGTGCCACCGGTACGGTGGCACGGTGACCGACCGGCCGCCCCATCCCCTTCGGATCGCCGCACTGGTCAAGCAGATCCCGAAGTTCCAGGAGATGCGCCTCGGTGACGACGGCCGTCTGGTACGCGACGGCCTTGAGCTCCACATGAACGACTACTGCCGACGAGGGGTGCGGGCCGGTTGTGACCTGGCCGAGGCCACCGGCGGCACGTGCACGGCGATCACCCTCGGTCCGGACACCGCCGACACCGTGCTGCGCGAGGCGATCCTGTGCGGCTGCACCGACGGGATCCACGTGACGGGCGCCGCGTTCGCCGGAAGCGACACGTTGGCCACCGCCCGGGCCGTGGTGGCCGCGCTCGAAGCCACCGGCCCGTGGGACCTGATCCTGTGCGGTCGCAACTCGGTGGACGCCGACACCGGTCAGGTGCCTGCTCAGGTCGCCGAACTCCTGGACCTCCCTCTGCTGGTGGGGGCCCGGGAACTCGACCTGGTCGCCGGCAGCGGGGAACAGGAGGGTGGCCTGGCCGCCCTACTGGAGCACGACGACGAGTGGTTGCGTGTCGAGGTGGACCTCCCGGCCGTGGTCTCGTGCGCCGAGCGGCTGTGCGATCCGTGCAAGGTCAAGGAGCCCGAGGCGTGGGCCACCGTGGACGGCGATCGGATCCGCAGACTGGGGCCCGATGACCTGGGGCCCGGCCCGTGGGGCGCGGCGGCCAGCCCGACGGTGGTCGGATCCGTCCGGGTGCTCGAGATCGAACGGACCGGCGAGCGCCTCGGTGGCGCCACCCCGGCCCATCTGGAGCGGGTGGCCGAGGTAGTGCGATCCCGAGGCGCCCTCCGGACGTCCGACGACCAGACCGGGGAGGTGGCCCGGCCGTCAGGGCCGGGAAACGGCGGTGAGATCGTGGTGATCGGCGAACCCGGCCGGGCCCGCTCGACCGCCGAACTCCTGGGCGCCGGCGCCGACCTGGCCGCCACCATCGGCGGCCGGACGGTACTGACCATCGACGTGGTCGACGACTGGGAGGCCCTCAGCGGGCAGGGTGCCGACCGGGTGATGCGACACCCCGGGGTGACCGGGGCCGATGAGGTGGCTCGCCTGGTGGCCGGGCCCCTGACGACCGACCCGCCGTGGGCCGTGCTGGCACCGTCGACGGCGTGGGGCCGCGAGGTGGCGGCCCGCCTGGCCGTTCGCATGGATGCCGGCCTGACCGGCGACGCCGTGGGCCTCGAGGTCCGGGACGGCCGGCTGGTGGCCCTCAAGCCGGCCTTCGGTGGCCGCCTGATGGCCGAGATCACCTGCACCTCCGCTGTCCAGATGGCCACCGTCCGCTCCGGCATCCTCCCCATGTCGGCCCCTCGGCCCGGGGCTCCGTTCGCCGCCGACCTGCTGTCTCCCGCTCTGTCCTCGGCGCCGGACACGTCACCTGACCGGCTGGTCCGGGTTCTGGAGCGGCGCCGCGACGATGACAGCGACCTGTTGGCCAACGCCGAGGTGGTGGTGAGCGTCGGACAGGGCATCGACCCGGCCGACCTTCCCCTCGTGGAGGAGTTGGCCGGTCGGTTGGGCGCCGAGTTGTGCGCCACACGAAAGGTCACCGATGCCGGTTGGATGCCCCGGGCCCGTCAGGTGGGCATCACCGGGCATGCCATCTCCCCCCGACTGTGCATCGCCATCGGCACGTCGGGGAAGTTCAACCACACCGTCGGGCTTCGGGGCGCCGACACGGTGGTCGGCATCAACCCGGACCCCGGCTGCGAGCTGTGGGGCTGGTGCGACGTGGGCCTGGTCGCCGACTGGCGTGACGCCCTCGAGCCGCTCATCAACCGGCTGACCGCCGACTGACCTCCGACTGACCGCACCGTCCGGCCGGACGGGTCAGTCGGGCCGATCGACTCCAGCGGCCCGCAGGGCCTCGGCGTCCACCCACTCGAGGCTGAGGATGTGGGTGGCGGCCAGCAGAACGAGCGGCGCCGCCCCGGCCTCGTGAGCCTCCTGCCACCGTGGGGCGCATAGGCACCAACGGTCGCCGGGGTGCAGTCCCGGGAAGCCGGGCCGCGGCGTGGAGAGGTCGTTGCCTGCCTCCTTGGAGAAGGCCAGGAACTCCTCGGTCATCAGGGCGCACACGGTGTGCACGCCGAGGTCGTCGGCCCCGGTGTTGCAGCAGCCGTCCCGGTAGAAGCCGGTCAGCGGGTCGACGCCGCATTCCTGGAGCGGCGTGCCCAACACGTTCACGGCCATCAGACGGACCTGGCTACCGGTCTCAGGGGCCTCAGGCGCTGGCGTGCTTGAGGCGCTTGACGGTCCGGGCCCGGGCGTTGGCGTCCAGCTCGACCTTGCGGAGGCGGACCACGGCCGGCGTCACCTCGACGCACTCGTCGTCGGCGATGTACTCCAGCGCCTGCTCCAGGGAGAGTCGGCGGGCCGGGGTGAGACGGATGGTGTCGTCGGACGACGAGGCCCGCACGTTGGTGAGCTTCTTCTCGCGACAGATGTTGACGTCCATGTCCTCGGCCCGGGGGTTCTCGCCGACGATCATCCCGGCGTACACGTCCTCGGTGGGGCCGATGAACATCGAGGCCCGCTCCTGGATTCCGGTGATGGCGTAGGCCGTCGCGCTACCCGTCCGGTCGGCCACCACGCTGCCCGTCTGGCGGAGGCGAAGATCGCCCATCCACGGCTCCCAACCCTCGAACACGTGGTGCAGCAGGCCGGTACCCCGGGTCTCGGTCATGAACTCGGTCCGGAAGCCGATGAGCGCCCGAGCGGCCACCACGTAGTCGAGGCGGACCCAACCCGTGCCGTGGTTCGTCATGTCCTCCATACGGGCCCGGCGTTCGCCGAGCAGCTGGGTGACGGCGCCCACGTACTCCTCGGGCACGTCGACCGAGAGCCGCTCGGTGGGCTCGTGCAGGGTGTCGTCGATCTCGCGCAGCAGCACGGCGGGCTTGCCCACGGTGAGCTCGAAGCCCTCGCGACGCATCGTCTCGACCAGGACGGCCAGCTGCAGCTCGCCGCGACCCTGGACCTCCCACGTGTCAGGACGCTCGGTGGGCATGACCCGCAGCGACACGTTGCCGACCAGCTCGGCGTCGAGACGGGCCTTGACCTGACGGGCGGTGAGTTTCGTGCCGTCCGATCCGGCGACCGGCGAGGTGTTCACCCCGATGGCCATCGACAGGGTGGGCTCGTCGACGGTGATGACGGGCAGCGGGCGGGGGTCTTCGAGATCGGCCAGCGTCTCGCCGATGGTGACGGCTTCGATGCCCGAGACGTAGACGATCTCGCCCGGCCCGGCCTCTTCGACGTCGACCTGACCCAGCGCGTCGGTCACCGTGATGGTGCCCACCTTGGCCGGCTGGATGGTTCCGTCGGTCCGACACCAGGCCACCGGGGCGCCGCGACGCAGGGTTCCGCTGTCGATGCGACACACGGCGATGCGACCCAGGTAGGGCGAGGCGTCGAGGTTGGTCACGTGGACCCGAAGCGGGGCCGACTCGTCGAACGACGGCGGCGGGACGTGGTCGAGGACCACGTCGAAGAACGGGCTGAGGTCGGTACCGGGAACCGACGGATCCAGCGTGGCGGTGCCGGCCCGGGCGTCGGTGTAGACGATCGGAAACTCGATCTGATCCTCGGTGGCGTCCAGATCAAGGAACAACTCGTAGGTCTCGTCGACCACCTCGTCGAGGCGGGCGTCGGGACGGTCGACCTTGTTGACGACCAGCACGATGGCCAGGCCGGCTTCCAGTGCCTTACGCAGCACGAAGCGGGTCTGGGGGCGGGGACCCTCGGCGGAGTCGACCAGCAGGATCACGCCGTCCACCATGTTCAGCGCCCGCTCGACCTCGCCACCGAAGTCGGCGTGGCCGGGAGTGTCGACGATGTTGACCTTGACGCCGTTGCGAACGACGGCTGTGTTCTTGGCCAGGATCGTGATGCCCTTCTCACGCTCGAGGTCCATGGAGTCCATGACCCGCTCGGCGACCTCCTCGTTTTCCCGGAAGGCCCCGGACTGACGCAGCAGGGCGTCCACCAGGGTCGTCTTGCCGTGGTCGACGTGGGCGATGACGGCGACGTTGCGAAGGTCGGGACGGCTGCCCGTGCGCGTCGGATCGGAGGTCTGAGAAGCATTCACGTCGAAAAGGCTACGGCCCCCGGACCCTCCGGGGACGGAGGTGTGACCAATGTGCCCCGACCCGGAATCGTTCCGGATCAGCGGTGGCGGCCGGTCTCCAGACGCCGACGGGGCGCCTCGCTCCCCCGGCGGGCAATGGCCACACCCAGGTCCTCCACCGCGTCGTCGAGGTCGGGCCACGTCCCGAAGGCCGGCCCGGTGGTGCCCAACATGGCCAGGCGCTCGGCGGCATCGGCCACCAACAGGGGGTGGGGGGGACGCCCGTCCACCTCGTCGACCGCGGCGCGGGTGGTGGCCGCCCAGAGAACGAGGTCGGACGCCACCGGGACCTGCACGGCGTGCAAGGGGGTGCTTCCCCGGACACGACGCCCGGTGAAGGTCACCACCATCCGGGGTCGGGTCCGACGCCAGGATTCGAGGCGGGTGGCCAGCGTCTTGTGGGGCACGCCGAGTCGCTCGGCCAGCTCCCGGACGCCGCCGTCGCCGAGCAGGATGAATCCGACGTGTTCGGGTCGGGCCGTGGCCTCGTCGGCCAGGCGGGCCCACAGCGAGCGCTGCTGATGGCTCTTGAGGGGGTCGGTCCGCCGAAGGCCGGGGGCCCGTGAGAGGCCGGCGGCGATGCCACGCATGATCGACCTGGGCACCAGCGAGTCGGGCGACCGGTCGGCGGCTTCGCGGATCACCTCGAACCGTGTGGCCAGCGCGCCGAACTCCAGAGGCTCCTGCCCGGGACCCCGGGGATCGTCGTCGACTAGAGCAGCCACGGCCGAAACGGTAGTCCGGCCGGAGACGGGAGTCGGTACGCGACAATGGTCGGGTCGGGTCTCCGCCGTCGGCTCGGGGCCGACGTTCGAAGACCAGGAGGGTGAGGGAGACGTGTCACGGAACTGGCAACGGTCGATCCTGATCGGCCTCGGTTTGGCGAACATCGTGTCCGGGTGCTGGGCCGTGTTCGCCCCGTCGAACTGGTACGAGAACTTCCCCGGATGGTCTCCACGGGTCGTGTCGGCACTACCGCCCTTCAACGCGCACCTCGCGTCGGACACGGGGTCCGGGCTCCTCGCCACCGGACTGCTGGTGCTGATCGCCGGCCTGTACCTCCGGCGGGACGTCACGGTGGTCGCCACGGTCGGCTACCTGGCCTTCTCCGTTCCCCACGCGGTGTTCCACCTGCGACACCCCGGCGACGGCCTGTCGACCACCGAGGAGGTCGTCAACGTCGCCGGACTGTGGCTCGTGGTGGTCCTGGCCGGAGCGGTGCTCGTGACCGAGGTCAGGCGGAAGGCGCCCTCGTGAGCAGAACCGTCCGGCCCACCGACTCCAGCCAACCGAGCTGACGGCGCATCCACGCCTGGGTCGAGAACCCGCAGGTCAACATCGGGATCTACCGAGATGCCCGTCGGCAAATCGCTGCCGGCCGACTCTCTCAGTCGACGGCTGCTGCTGCCATCAGAACCGTCACGAACACGGCAACTCGTTTCACCAGCCTCTGTCCGTCGCTCCTCCCTTGGGGAGAGGGAGGGGCGACATCGGAGCCCCCAGGCAGAGACAAGCGAAACGGCGTCCTGGCTCGGCGGTCTGGCTCGGCGGTCTGGCTCGAATCTCACGCACTCCCCGGGATGATCCCCCAGCGAATCCGCGCCCAGTAGCGCTCGTGGAAGAAATAGAGCACCAACTTCGTGATGACCTCAAACCCGCCGATCGAAATCGCCGTCCCCAGATTTCCGGTGAAGACGAAGCCGAGCACCATGGTGTCCGCGCTCGCCAACACCCGCCATGTCGCCGTCTTGGTAGCCGAACGCCGCCGACCGTCCCGGTAGTGACCTTCCTCGTCCAGGGTGCGGTTCCATTGCAATCGCGACCAGAGTCGCTCATGCAGGTAGTAGAGCGTCATCTTGGTCGCCACTTCGGTCAGGGCAATCCAGGCAGCGGTTCTCAATTTGTCGGCGCCGCTCGCCTCCTCGAGGCCGAAGAATGGACCGAGAAAACTGAGGATGACGAAAGACAGGATCAGGGTGTCGAGCGTTCCCACCACCCGCCAGGAGATCGCCTTGACGATCGAGCGCGCAGGTTGAATCTCCGGCGGGTTCGGAGGATCCAGCCGCGGGTCTTCAGGACCGAAGATCGGGGTTTCGGGGTGCTCTCTCATTGCGGTCTGAGTCTGTCATGCCTTCCCGTAGGGGGGGTAGGGGCGACTTCGAAGCGCCCACGGATAAAGGCGTACAGGCATCAGGCGGTCGTGGTCGCCCGTCGGCGTGCTTCTCCCGTCCAACTGGCGAGCAGGACACCACCCAAAACCCAGAGATGACCAGCGTTTCCGCTGGTCATCCGCTCCTGGATCTGGTGGGCCGTGAGGGATTCGAACCCCCGACCCCCTGCGCGTCATGCAGGTGCTCTAGCCGCTCTAGACGTCAGCCCTCGGCTGACGTCAGCCAACTGAGTTTTCCCTGATCAAGGCCCCTGTTGGCCGAAACGTCCGGCGGGCACCCATCCGGGTGCCGGACGGGCGTGAAGGCCGAATGGCTACCAGTTTGGCTACCCGCAGGGATCAGGGAAATGGGTTCTACGAATCGAAGCGAGCGCGGCGCGGGCTCGTTGTTCTTCGACAAGGGATCGAAGCGTTGGGTGATGATGCCGTCGTTGCCAAAGACCAGCGACGGGAAACGGCGACGGTCAAGGCGTTCGTCCAAAACCAGAGCCGGCGCGATGGCGTTCCTCACCAATGAAACCACGACAGAACCGGAGTCCGTCAAGGTGACGGTCTCGGATTTGTTGGACGGTTGGCAGAGGTGGGTACACCGCCGGCCAGCAGCCAACCAGTTGGCTGTGTCCACCGTTGAGTTGTACGAGCTGTGCGTACGCCACCTCAAAGTCGGTCTAGGTACCCGACGCGCAGTCGACGTCAGTGTCGACGAGTTGGAGCGGTTCCTGGCCTGCCAGTCGGAGCGACTGTCAGGGCAGCATGTGGTGATGCAGCGCAACGTGCTCGATCAGGCGTACAGGTGGGCGCAACGCAACCGCCTGCTGACCTGGAACCCCGCTCAGCTGTCCACCTGCCCTGCACAGTTGGACCACAAGCCATGCGTCGCACTGACTGCCTCACAGGCCCAACGCCTGTTGGAGACGTCTCGAGGCGACAGGTTGCATGCCTTGTGGGCGGTGATGCTCGGTGTCGGCTTACGCCCAGGCGAGGCCATGGCGTTGACATGGCCGTGCGTGGATTTGGGTTCGGATCCTGGGGTGCTGCACGTCCGCCACTATCTGCGGCGGGGTACGGATGGGGTGTTTCTGGGTGCGCCGAAGACGGCGCAGAGCTCTCGTTCGTTGGACATGCCAGCCTTCGTTTCTGATGCCCTGAGGGCACATTCAGAAGGCGTTCAGACGCGCCCTGAGGGCTCGTGGCGGGACCTGGTGTTCTCTACGGGTGGCGGGGCACCCCGCACGGCCACAGGAATTTGAGAAGGGCCCTGAGAGGCCTCTGCGAGGACGCTGATCTACCTGTTCTGACCCTGTATGACCTGCGTAGTACGGCGGGGAGCTTGCTGGTCGATGCGGGGGTGCATCTGGAGTGTGTGGCTGACCTGGTGGGGCATTCGAGTGTGGCGACGACTCGTCGGCATTACGTACCGGCGGTGCGTCCGACAGTGCCTCACGCCGTCGGGTTGGACGCTGTCCTCGGGCCAGGGTGAGCCCCCACCCCGAGGGGGGGGTGAGGTACGAACCCCTAGGTGTAGATTCGAACAGGCGGGTCACAGGTCGGTTTCACCGTCTAGGGAAGGGCGATGACCACGATTCGCCAACCCACCTGTTCGGTCGCCTCCACCGTGACAGAAATGTTGCCAGCACCAAGGGCTGAGGTTTCATAGGTGCTAATCCCACTGCTCTCAGGTCGGTGGTAGATGCTTCTTTCACCACTTCCGTCGTCCACCGTGACCTTTATGGGTCCGCGATCGGACGCAATCACTAGGGCGTAGTTGTCGACTGCATCAAAGGGCTCGAGTTGCGGAGCCCCAGATCCATCGAAAGAGGCCAGCACAGTGCGACCATCGGCTAGAGACTCGGTCGACGGAATCGAGACCTCTATGGCAGCAGGCTCTTCCGTCGGCATCGATTGTTCTATCTCTGGGCTCCCTTGAAGGAATACATAGGCGCCAACATCGCGGGTGACGAAGTCTTCTCCCTCACACATGAGTGGGTTGGC
>JAAZXY010000050.1 GCA_014239855.1 Acidimicrobiales bacterium
CCGGGAACCCGCCGCGATGGACCTCCGGTCAGCCGGGAAGTGGCCGGATACCTCCCGGGAACGGCCGGGAACCGTCGAGTTCCATGACGGTCAGGCCGAGGCGTTCGATGATGCCGAGGCTGTCCTCGATGTGGCCGGTGTGGTCAGGGCCGCAGTCGCACAGGGCCACCAGACCCTCGACCATGGCCTCCATGGACTCGATCTGGTCGGGTCGCAGGCTGGCGCCGACGAGAGCCGCCGCCCCCTCGGAAAGCACGGCGGCCCGCGGCTGGACCGAGTTGACCCGCACCCCGGTGCCGTGGAGTTGCACGGCCAGGCCATCGGTGACCCGGTTCAGCGCGGCCTTCGACGCTCCGTAGACACCGAGCAGCTTGGAGGACTCGGTGACGTCGAAGGGGGCGCCACCCTGCAGGTTGGCCGTGGCACTCGACAGGTTCACGATCCAGCCCTCGCCCCGCTCGACCATGCCCGGCACCACCCTCTGGGCCAGCTCGAGGGGGGCCACCACGTTGGCCTCCATGGACAGGCGAACCCGTTTCGCCGGGAAGTCCAGCAACGGTCCCCCGATATTGGCCGCCGCGTTGTTGACCAGCACATCCACCGGTCCGAGGGCGTCCACGGCCTCGTCGACGATCCGGGCCCGGTCCTCGGGATTGGTCAGGTCGGCCACCACGACCACAGACCGCACCCCGAAGGAACGGATCCGCTCGGCGGTGCCGGTGAGGCTGCCCGGCAGGCTCGGGTGGTGGTCGAGCGTCCGGGCCACGATGGCCACGCTCGCGCCTTCGGCAGCCAGTCGGGTGGCGGCCGCCGCACCGACCCCCCGGCTGGCCCCCGTCACCAGGGCAACCCGTCCACTGAAGCGTCCTCCCATGGGCCGACCGTAGCCAGCCCGCGTTTCCCCGACCCCATGCAGACCCCTACTGTCCGGACATGTTCGATCTCACGGGACGCACCGCCCTGATCACCGGTGCCGGACAGAACGTGGGCGCTGGCATCGCCCGGACGTTGAGCTCGGCGGGCGCCACCGTGCTGGTGAACGACCTCCGGGCCGAACGGGCCGAGGAGATCGCCGAGGCGCTGGCGGCCAACGGCGTGACCGCACGGGCCCTCCCCTTTGACGTGACCGACCGGACCGCCATCGACGAGGCCGTCGCCGCCCACGGACCGATCGACGTGCTGGTCAACAACGCCGGCAACGGGGGCGCCGAGGCGATGCTCCCGAAGAAGTTCGCCGACACCGGGCCCGACGACTGGCGGGGGCCCATGGAGGTCAACCTGGACGGGGTGCTGCACTGCTGCCACGCCGTGCTGCCCGGCATGGTCGAGCGGGGCCACGGACGGATCATCACCATCTCGTCGGCCGCCGGGACGCACGGCGTGGGCATCGGCTTCGCCCCCTATTCGGTGGGCAAGGGCGGCTCGCTGAGCCTCATGCGAAGCCTGGCCCTCGAGCACGGCCGCGACGGGATCACCGCCAACTCGGTGGCCCTCGGGGTCATGGACTCGGTCCGGGCCGAGACCGCGGCGGCCCTCACGAAGTCGATCCCCGTCGGGCGGCTCGGCTCACCCGACGACGTCGGCGCGGCCTGCCTGTGGTTGGCGTCCAACGAGGCCGGCTGGGTTACCGGTCAGACCATCGGCCTCAACGGCGGCGCCTTCACCTCGTAGCTGGCAGGCGTCACTCGGTGTGGGTCCACTCGGGCTTGCGCTTCTCGATGAACGCCCGGGGCCATTCGGCTCCGTCGCCGCTGGCCGCCGCACGCGACATCACGTCGACGGCCAGGGCGTACGCATCATCGGTGGTCATCTCGAGTTGGGCGTACAGGGTCTGCTTGCCGAGCCCCTTGGCATAACGGCTGCCCCGGGTGGCGTAGCGGAGGAACTCGAGGGTCGCCGACTCGAGGTCGTCCGGGGCCACCACCCGGTTCACCAGCCCCCAGTCGAGGGCCGTGGCGGCTGAGATCTCGCCGCCCGTGAGGGCGAATTCGACGGCCCGCTTGCGGCCGATCTGGCGGGCCACGGCCACCATCGGCGTGTGGCAGAACAGCCCTCCCTTGCCGCCCGGTGTGGAGAACGCGGCGTCCTCACTGGCCACGATGAGATCGGCACTGGCCGCCAGCTGGGCACCGGCCGCGGTGGCCATGCCCTGCACCCGGGCCACCACCACCTGGGGGACCTCGGCCATCGACGTCATCGCCTCGGTGCAGACATCAAACAGGTGCCGCAGCTCCGGCTCGGTCATCCCGACCATCTCGGCCAAATCATGACCTGCGGAGAAGACCGGGCCGGTGGAGGCCAGCACGATCCCCGAGATATCGGAGATGTCCCCGGTCGAACAAAAGGCGTGGTGGAGTTCGTTCAGGACATCGGTCGACAGGCAGTTCCGTCGCTCCGGCCGGTCCAGCGTGATGGTGACGTACTCGCCTTCGCGCTCACATCGGAGATGTTCGTACTCCATGAATACCCCTCCCTCGTTGCCCGTGGCTACCACGCGCCGGATGGACCGGCAACGGACCCCGGGGAGGCAGGCGGCCGGCGAGCCCAGACCACCGCGCCGACGACGACCAGACCCGTCACGACGAGGCTGATCGACGCCTCCGCGACGGTCACGATGTTGCTCGAACCACCACCACCGGTCGGCGTCACCCACGTCACGGGGTCCTGATGGAAGACCAGATAGCCGAAGACCGCCACCAGCGCCGCGGCACAGGCCATCGGCACGAGGATCGGATCACCACGCCGCACAGTGCCCACGGGTAGGAACAGGAACACCGCGGCGATGAGCAGCGGCCACATGGCCACCGACACCACACACATGGGCCCCAGCGCAGCACCCGCGGCCACCGACAGCGTCGGCCTGACGAACTGGCCACCCACGACCGCCATCAGCCCCACGCCGACGAACGGCGCGCCGAAGCCGACGGACGAGAACCAGCCCTCCGGATCGCCATCGGTGCCACCGAAGTAGTGCACGGTCATCAGGCCGAAGGCCGCCACGAGAGTCACGTACCCGGCAACGGTGCTCGAACGGGGAACCACGGCCAGATCGTAGGGGTCATCACTCCTGGGCTCGGCGGGTCGCCGCACGGGAATACCTCGACAGGCTGACGTTCGGCGTTCAACGAGCCCGGTCGATCAGGGCCCCACCGGTACCCTGACGCCGGGTCGCTAGCTCATCGGGTAGAGCAGGGGACTTTTAATCCTCAGGTGCCGGGTTCGAGCCCCGGGCGACCCACTCCTCATTCCCCTTCCGTCGACCGACCCGCCAAGGTGCAGGGGTCGACGCCGCGTAGGGCCAGGACCCGTTCGACGGCCTCGTCCAGCCAACGTTCGTCCAGGGACCCATCGTCGAGGGCGGCCATCAGGCTCCATGCGGCGGGCACCACGTTGGCCAGACCACCGATCATCAACAGGTCTGCGCCGGCGATGAGGGCAAGACGAGCCGCGGTGGCCACGTCGACCAGATCGGCGACGGCCCCCATGGCCAGGTCGTCGGTGACCACCACGCCGTCGAAGGCCAGGTCTCCCCGCAGCAGGCCGGTGACGGCGGCCGGCGAGAGGGTGGCCGGCACCCCGTCGGTCAGGCCGGGCACCACCAGATGGCCGACCATGACCGCCGCACCATCGGGCACCAGAGCGAACGGCAGGAGGTCGACCTCCCACAACTCCTCGAGCGGTGGCGTGGTGGCCAACTCGTCGTGGCTGTCGGCGTTGGCCCGACCGTGGCCCGGAAAGTGCTTGACCACCGGCACCAGACCCCCGGCCAGCACCCCTTCAGCGAAGGCGATGCCGTGGGTGGACACCACCTCGGGGTCGCCAGAGAACGAACGGTCGCCGATGCCCGGCGCTCCGCCCACGTCGAGTACCGGAGCGAGGTTCACCGTCACCCCCAGAGCGACCAACGCCTCGGCCCGGGACGTGGCCAGCGCCCGAACCTCATCGGCCGGAAGGGCGGACATCTCCGAGGCCGACGGCATCGATCCCAGCACGGCCTCGAACCGCTGGACCCGACCACCCTCCTCGTCGACGGCCACCACCACCGGTCCGGTCGCCGAAACGGCCTGCACCGCGGCGATGGCCGCCGGGAACCCGTCCCCCACCGGACCGACCACCACCACGCCGGCCACCAGGCCCCGTCCAGCGAGGTCGGCCACCACCGGCAGCTCGGCCTGGGAGGCCATGGGCAACAGGACCTGACCGACCCGGAGGCCGACCGGAAGGTCAGCCACGCACTCGGCGGCGGTGGGGCCCGGCGGGCGAGTGGTCGTCGTGCTCAGGACGCTCGTGGTGGTGGCCGGGGCTGTCGAGGTCGATGGGGCCGGGACGGTGATCGTCGACACGGTGACCGACGAAGCCGGCGTCGTCACGGGCGTCGTGATGGTTGAGGACTGCGGGACCACCTCCGTCGAGCCGCCACAGCCGCCGGCGATCAGCGCCATCACCAGGGTCAGCGACAGCCGCAACATCCACGGTGAGTTACCGAACCCCGCGCCGTGCCGCATCGGGCCAGTGGACCACAGATCCGACCCGACCGGGCCGCGGCGGATGGCCACCGGCCCGGCCGTCCGATGGCCAGCCTCCCGCCTAGCGTGGGGCCATGCGAACGCTGATGGTGATGCTGCTCGCCGGACTCACCGTCGTCGCCGTCCTCTTCTTCGGGCTGGGCGGCGGTCCGAGCGACGAGATCGTCGTCCTCCCGGCGGCCCCGACCACCCTGGCTCCGGCGGCCACCGATGCCCCGACGGCAACCACGACCACCCCGGCGGCCGACGCGGCATCCGAGAGCGACACGTTGGTCGCCGTGACCACCACTGTCGGGATGACCGAGGCGACCCTGCCCCCCGAACCACTGGGCACGCTGGCCCCCGTCGAGGGTCTGGGCGTGCCCACCCTGAACGCCGCTTCGTCGGTCAGCACCGTGGGGATCGACCGGATCATGTTCGGCATGACCCTCCACGACGCCCAGGTGGCGGCCGGCAGCCAGTTCACCCCCATCACGCCGGTGGGTCACTGCTTCCTCGTCGTCCCCGAAGCCGGCCAGGCCGGGCTCACCTTCTGGGTGGTGGCTGGCACCGTCGAGCGGGTCGACGTCGACACCCGCACCATCACCACCCGATCGGGCGCCGGGATCGGCGACACCGAGGACCGCATCCGGGAGATGTTCGGCGAGCGCATCCACACCACCGCCCTCCCCGACGGCTCGGGGAACCTGTTGGCCTACATCCCCAAGGACGTGGCCGACGCCACCTATCGGGTGATGTTCGTGTCCAACGGCCTCCAGATCACCCGGATGTGGGCCGGCCGACTCCCGTGGGCCGAGGAACTTGGCGGCTGCCCCGGCTGAGGGCCCTCCCGGAGCCGGACCCGGGTCAGTACCCCTCGGGCAGGTCGTGGACGTACTCGCCGCAGCTCACGAACACCGCGCCGTAGCCGATCCGTTCCCCCACCCCGGAGTCCAGGTCCAGGCCCCGCATCCATTCGATGGCCCCGGCGCTGATCGTCCCGTCGTGGACGAACACCTCCAGTGGTCCGTCCAACGAAGCCTCGTAACGCACCGAACCGTCAATGGTGAGGCCCACGTACGGCTGGCCGAGGAACCCCTGGATGAGGGCCTCCACCGGTTGGCCACCGTCCGGATGTCGACCCACGCCGATGGCCGCCACGTCACCGGCCCCCGGCGAGTAGCAGGTGAACTCGAGATCCAGGGTCAGGTCGCCGACCTGGATCCACCCGTTGGTCGCCACCTCGGGCACCAGCGACGTGGGCGTCGTCGAAGGCACTGACGTGGTGGGCGCTGAGGGCCGTTGCCCCGAGCCATCGCCTCCACAACCCGCACAGACCAGGAGCACGGCCAACACCGTCGACGAGACCCACCTCACGGCGTCTCTCCTCGACGGGCGACGAACAACTCGACGATCCGACCGCCCTGGCACCGGACCTCGACGTCGGCGGGCACGTCGCCGACCACCACCACGCCCTCGTCATCTTCCACCACGAGGGCCACCTCGACCATCTGCGGGGAAGCCAGCCTCCGGAATGCCGCCACCTCGGCGGTCTCCCACCGCGCATCCACCCCGGCCAGCGCCCGGCCGAGGACCTCGGTCAGTGCGTCCTGGACATCGGCAGCCACGTCGGGCCGGCCCCCCGGAGCCGACCATCGGCCGACCTCCTCCCATGGGCCCGGACGATCAGCGGCTGCCAGACGCAACCCGGCGGCCCGTAGGCGTCGGACCAGGTCCCTTCCCCGGACAGCTTCGGCCCCCAGGGTCAGAGCCCGCTCACGTACCTCGGTGGGGACGTCGTAGTGGTCGCCCTGGAAGGCCATGCGCCGTAGGCCCAGTCGACGGGCGAACGCGTGCAACTCGTCGACGCTCTCGTCGCTCACCAGGTGCGCCCATCGGGCGCCCCGCCAGGGCCACACGGCCTCGTCGACCAGCACGGCCATGACCACGATGTTGCCCGACCCGCGACCCCTGCCGCCACCGGAGCCATCGGCTTATCAGCCCATCGGCCCGTCAACCAGCGGTCGAGAGACCGACGACGCGGCCGCACCGATGGAGTGGGAGACTCGGCCCATGGCGCGCAGTTCCCGGCGGGACGACCTCGAGGCGGTGACCCTGAAGCTCCCCGCGTCCCGACCGATCGGTGACCTGCCCCGGGTCGGACTGGCTTCCCTGCTTCGGATCCACCGAATCGAACCGTCCGAGATCGGTGACCTGGCCACGTCCATCCAGGAGATGGCCACCGAGATGGCCGCCGCCGGTTCCGACGTGGTGATCGACTATCGGGTGTCGACCACCGAGGTGGCCGTCGACCTCACCGGTGACGGCCGCACCCTGAGGATCAGCGCGCTGCGTTCCTAGGGGCCCGACGCACCACGGCCCAGGTGGCCTCGCCGACCGTCGAGGTGACGGCCCGCCATTCTGATCCGGTGGCCGATTCGAGTGACACCACCACCGCCTCGCACGACAGATGGATCGGCGTCTCCGGCCCCCGACTGTTCACCCAGACCACACAGCCGTCGACCGCCAGGCACCGGTCGACCTCAGCGGCGAACAGGAACATGTTCTGCAGGATCAGCACGTCGAGCACCCCGTCAGCCAACGGCAGGGCGGACCCATCGGTGCACACCAGAGGCGGAGCGCCATCCACCGCGTGGCTCAACATCCCCCACGACAGGTCGGCCGCCACATAGCGGTCGAACCGACCCTGCAGGTCACGGGCCGAGATGCACGTCCCGGCACCCAACTCGAGCACCGTCCTCCCGACCACCGCGCCCCGATCCAGGGCGTCCAGCACCGGCGCATTGCGGCCCGGGTGGTCGCGGGTGGTCGTCCAGTCGGGGGCCAGCGAATCGAACAACGTCCGGACCTCACCGACCAGCGAGTCGTCCCAGACACCCACTCCGGCATCGGCCCCGGCGACCAGCTCGGTGACCTCGCGCATCCGGTGGTTGACCACCGTTCCCCTGGTGCCCTCGTCGACCCCGTCGACGCCCGGCAGTTCCTCGATCATTCCCACGGGCCGGACCGTCCGGGATCAGCGACCGGTCGAACCGAAGCCGCCCTCGCCCCGTTCGGACGGGGGCAGCTCGTCGACCTCGGCGAACCGGCAGTCCTCGACCCGCTGGATCACCAACTGGGCAATGCGCTCACCTCGCAGCACCTCAAAGGGCTCAGCCGGGTCGGTGTTGACGAGCAGGACCTTCAGCTCGCCCCGGTAACCCGAGTCGATGAGCCCCGGGGTGTTCAGACAGGTGACACCGTGCTTGAGCGCCAGACCACTCCGGGGCTGGACGAATCCGGCGTACCCCCACGGGATGGCGATGGCCGCCCCGGTGGCTACCAGGGCGCGCCCGCCACCGGGGGCCAGCGTGACGTCCTCGGCGGCCACCAGATCGGCCCCGGCGTCGCCCTCGCGGGCATAGGCCGGGAGGGGGAGGTCGTCGATCAGTCGGAGCAGGGGGATCTCGAGCACGACGGCGACCCTAGCCCCGGTCTCCCGGCGGCTCCCCGACAGGCCACCGGGTTCGACACCGTAGGATCGGCGCCGTGCTGGCATGGATGGACCTCGAGATGACCGGGCTGGATCCCGATTCCGACGTGATCGTCGAGATCGCCACGCTGGTGACCGACGACGACCTCACCATCGTCGCCGAGGGCCCGGACCTGGTGATCCATCAGCCACCAGAGGTCCTGGACCGGATGGGCGACTTCGTACGCAACATGCACACGAAGAGCGGTCTGCTGGACGCCATCGCCGCCTCGACCACCACGTTGGCGGAGGCCGGCGAAGCCACCATGGCCTTCCTCCGGGAACACATTCCCGAGGCACGAACCGTGCCACTGTGCGGCAACTCCATCGGCACCGACCGACGATTCCTGCTGCGTTGGCTGCCCGAGATCGAGGAGTACCTGCACTACCGGTCGGTCGACGTGTCGACCATCAAGGAACTGGCCCGGCGTTGGCATCCCGAGGTGCTCAAGTCGGCGCCCGAGAAGGCCGGTGGCCACCGGGCCATGGACGACATCCGGGAATCAGTGGCCGAACTGCACCACTACCGGGCCGCACTTTTTCCCGGTAGCTGACCGCTCCCGGCGCCCGGGCCGCTTCGGCCCGTCCACAGGCCCCCTCCTATGGTGACGCGGTGACCGACCCCTCCTGTTCCCACGGCGATCAGCCAGCCAGCACCCAACCGGCCGGCCGCCCCATCCGACAGGAACAGGAACCAGCGTCGACGGAGGTCACCGAACTGGCTGCCGGCCTGTACCGGCTCCAGCTCCCCATCTCGATGCCCGGCCTCGGCCACGTCAACTGCTACGCACTCGAGGACGCCGACGGCTTCACCCTGGTCGACCCGGGCCTACCCAGCCTCGAATCGTGGGACGCCCTCGGCAATCTCCTGGCCCAGCTGGGCACCGACCATGGTCGGGTCCACACCGCGGTGGTCACCCACAGCCACCCCGACCACTTCGGCGGCGTGCACCGGCTCCGTGACGACCATGGCACCCGGGTCCTGACCCACGCCGACTTCCGCTCGGTCTGGATGGACACGGCGATCGACGAGGAGATGGACTCCGGAGAACTCGACCTGGCCGACGACGAGGACCTGGAACGGGTCCGGTCCATGATGAGCCGCCCCACCCCCTGGGGGGCTCGGCGCAGCCCGCCGGCCGCCACCGAGCTGCGGAAGTGGTCGGAGATGGACGTGACCGGCGGGTCGAAGTCGTGGCGTGTTCCCGAACCGTCCGACACGGTGGTCGACGGCGAGGAGATCCTGCTCGGCGGGCGGACCTGGTTGGCCGTCCACACCCCGGGCCACACCCACGACCACCTCTGCCTCTACGACCCGGCCGACGGGATCCTGCTGTCGGGCGACCACGTGCTGCCCACCATCACGCCCCACATCAACGGCATCGGCCCCATGGACGACCCGTTGGCCACCTTCTTCCACTCGTTGGAACGGATGAAGGAGCTTCCCGGTCTGCAGCACGTCCTGCCGGCCCACGGCCACCCGTTCACCGACGTGGCCGACCGGGTGGACCACATCATCGACCACCACGGGGAGCGTCTCGACGTGATCCGGGAGGCCGGAGACGACATGGGATCGGGCACCGTGGAGGACTTCATGCGGCGGCTCTTCAAGGAACGCTCCTGGGGCGACATGGCGGCCAGCGAGACCTACGCCCACCTCGAGCACCTGCGAATCCTGGGACAGGCGACCCGGGATGAAGTTGCAGGTCAGGCCCTGTTTTCGACCAGGTGATTTAATCATTTGACCGGGGCGCCCCCGATCGACTCGGATGGAGACCGGTCAGACGCCCCTATCGTGGACGTCGGACCGGGTGGCAACCGCCGCCCGCCCGATACCCGAAATCCCGATAACAGGACACATTCCATGCACGAGCATCACGGCAATCGTCACGGCCATTCGGCCGGCGTGCACGTGTCCTCGTCGCGCCTGCATCCGGCTCATCACTCGATGAACGGTGCAGCCATGGGCCATGTGGCCATCAAGCCGGGCATCTCGTGGCACGTCGACTCCTCGACGTTCACGACCACCTATCGGACCACCGGTTTCACCAAGACCGGCCAGCGGCCCCGGGGAGCGAACAGCTGATCAGCTGAACGCAGATCCACCCCCCGAGGCCGCCGGAGAAATCCGGCGGTCTTCTTCGTTTTTCAGAACCACTTCCCAGATCCAACCCCAACCCAGCAACCCAGCAACCCAGAGAGCAGCGAGACCATGCAGGAAGCCCCGATCATCCAGAACCCGTGGAACTACGAACCAGAACCGTGGCGCCGAGACGCCGCCTGCGCGCAGCTCGGCGTCCCGACCGGTGTCTTCTTCAGCGACGAGCTCACCGACATCATCCAGGCCAAGAACATCTGTGCCGAGTGTCCGGTGCTCGAGTCGTGTCTGGAGGGCGCCATCCGCCGCCGTGAGCCGTGGGGCGTGTGGGGCGGGCAGTTGTTCCGCAACGGCCACATCCTGGCCAACAAGCGCCGCCGGGGCCGCCCCTCCAAGGTGCCGCGTCCCGAGGAGCAGCTTCCCGTCGTGCCCATCCCGGTGCGCATCCAACAGGAGCTGCTCTCGGCCTGACGCCCCTTCCTGCACCCGACCGGTCCCCCTCCACCGGTCGGGTGCCGCCCTCCGGGAACGGGCCCACCTGAACGCCAGACCA
>JAAZXY010000051.1 GCA_014239855.1 Acidimicrobiales bacterium
GGCCGCCACCAGGGCAGCCAACGTGTGCCCCCCGATGAACCCGGTCGCTCCGGTCAACATCACCTGCATGGTCGATTCCCCTCCGCCCGGCGGCACGCCAAGCCCATCGGACCGTAGCCCCCGATCAGGTTCCGAATCCGGCCAGGCGTTCGCCCATGTCGGGGATCGGGTAGGTGGTGGCGGCCTCGTAGGCCAGTCCCTCACCCAACGGCCGCTCGAGGGCTTCGCGGTACAGGTCCTTGTAGGCGGCCAGCGAACCGGCGCTGTTGGCCGCCAGGGCGCCCACCAACTCGTCGACGGCCTGGTCCAGGTAGTCGCGCGGAACGGAACGGGTGACCATGCCCATGGCGGCCGCCTCGGCGCCGCTGAATGTGCGGGCCGTATAGGAGAGTTCGCGGGCCCGGACCATGCCGACCAGTCGGGGCAGGCGTTGGCTCATGCCCCAGGTGGGCCGAAGCCCGAACTTGGCGTGGGTGTCGCCCAGCTTCGCCTCGTCGACCACCACGGTCAGGTCGCAGGCCAGGACCAACTCGAGGGCACCGGTGAAGCAGTGACCGTTCACCCGGGCCACCGTCGGCTTGGGCATGGTCGACAACAGCGTGGTGACCCGGCGGGCCGGGGCGTCGAGGGGTTCGCCGACCGAGCCGTCGACCAGTACCCGATCACCCAGAGCCTTGAGGTCGACACCGGCGCAGAAGGCCCGGCCCGATCCGGTCAGGACGACCACCCGGACGTCCGGATCGTCGGCGGCCTCCTGGAGGACGTCACCCAGGGTGACCAGCATCGACGGGGTGATGGCGTTGAGCGCCTCGGGTCGGTGCAGGGTCACCGTGGCGACGGCACCCTCGCGTCCGACCAGGACCTCGTCGGCGATCTGCTGGTCATCTGAGTCACGGGTTGTTTCAGATGGCACGGTCACGGCCCTCCCAGTAGGCGTCGCGTAGTAGTCGCTTCTTGAGTTTGCCGGTGGCCTCACGGGGCATGGCCTCGTGCACGTCAACCGACCGGGGGCACTTGAACCCGGCCAGATGCTCCCGGCACCAGTGGATCAGATCCGCCTCGGTGGCGACGGCCCCGGGCTCGAACTCGACGGCCGCCTTGACCTGTTCACCCCACTCGTCGTCGGGGATGCCGAACACCGCACAGTCGGCCACCGCCGGATGGGAGATCAGCGCGGCCTCGATCTCGGCCGGGTAGATGTTGGCGCCACCGCTGATGATCATGTCGATCTTGCGGTCGGACAGGAACACATAGCCGTCGTCGTCGACCCAGCCCACGTCACCGACGGTGAACCATCCGCCGGGCAGCCGGTTCGCCTCCGTCTTGTCCGGCGCCCCGACGTACTCGGGCTGACCATCGGCACGGAGGAAGTAGAGGGTGCCGGTCGTCCCGTCGGACAGTCGGTTCCCGTCGTCGTCGAAGGCGGCCACGGTGAGGAAGGGTGCGGGCTCGCCCACCGTGCCCGGGCGTTCCCGCCACACCTTCGGGGTGACGCGAAGCGGCCCGGTGCCCTCCGATGAGCCGAAGAGCTCGTAGATCACGTCTCCCCACCAGTCCAGGACGGCCTCCTTGGCCCATCGGGGGCACGGCGCTCCACCGTGGACGACCGAGACCAACGACGACAGGTCGTGGCGGCCGGCCAACTCGTCGATCCGCTTGGCCATCCGGACGATGTGGGTAGGCACGATCACCGCGCTGGTCACCGCCCGATCCTCGATGGTGGCCAGGAAGCGGTCGGCGTCGAAGCGTTCCTCGTACAGGATCGACTGGCCGAGTCCGAGCGCTGCGTTGTGGAATGCGCTGGGGAGGGCGTGGTACATGGGGCTGACCACCAGGTGGGGTCCGTGGTCGGGAAGCGAGTAGAAGCGACCCCAGTTGGCCGACACCTCCCTCATCACCTCCAGAGCCGTCCCCTTCTGGTCGGACCGCTGCACGCCCTTGGGTCGTCCCGTGGTGCCCGAGGTGTAGTTGCGGGGTCCACCGACCGGATCGTCCGGGGGTTGGACGTCGGGGTGGGCGGCCAGCCAGTCCTCGAACTCCCCCTCGCCCGGTGAGGGGCCGAGGACCACCACCCGGTCGATGCCTGCGGCGGCGGCCGCGGCCCGGCCCGCCACTTCAGAGGGTGCGTCGACCACCAACAGACGGCTTCCCGAATCGGTCAGCAGATAGGCGATCTCGTCGACGGTCAGGTGCCAGTTGACGGGCACGTACCGGGTCCCGGCCCGGAGGTTGCCCAGGACCATGGGTGTCCACTCGATCCGGTTGTGGGCCATGAGCGCCCACCGTTCGCCGGGACGTAGACCCTCGGAGGCCAGGGCAGCGGCGAACCGTCGGGCCCGGGACTCCAGTCCACCCCACGTGTAGGTGACATCCGATCCGACCGAGGCCACGGCCAGGCCATCGGGGTCCTGATCGGTCTGCGTCAGAAGATTGCTGGGCATCTGGTTCTCGTCTCTCTCGCCGCTGGCCCCTCGGAGGTCCTCGCACAGCACGACTCGTCGATAACGCCGATTATCCCGAGGGTCGGGATCGCGCTATCCTGTCCGGAGAGATTAGCCAAGCGGCTAACACCATCAACAAGTCGCAGTACCGGTGGAAACCGGGGGAAAGAGGACACCGATGAAGATCAAGGTCGATGCCGAGAAGTGCGAAGGCCACAGCCGCTGCTACTCGCTGGCCCCCGAACTGGTCGACGTGGACGACCTGGGCAACGCCTTCGAGTTGAACGACGGCGAGGTTCCCGCCGGGCTCGAGGACAAGGCCCGCCTCATTGTCGACAACTGCCCCGAGTTCGCCATCACCATCGAGGAGGGCTGACCCGTGACCGACACCGCCCACTCCCACGACGACCCGGCCGCCGACGCGGTGGCCGCCGCCATTCCCGAACGGTGCCCAGTCTCCGACGTCACCACCGACTACGACATGTTCGACGCGGACTACCTGCGCGACCCCTTCACGGCATGGGCCGAGATGCGCGACCGCTGCCCGATCGCCCACACCGACCGGTACGGCGGCTCGTGGCTGCCCACCAGGTACGACGACCTGCAGGCCATGGCCAAGATGGTCCCGGAACTGTCGTCAAAGTCTCCCATCGTGATCGACATGCCCGAGGCCCTCGTCAAGGACGACGCCACCGGGTACAACGCGGCCGCGCCCATCAGCGCCGACCCGCCCGAGCAGCACTGGACCCGTCGGGCTCTGCTCCCCCACTTCACCCCCAAGGGCATCGCCGCGGAGACCGAGTACACCGAGCGTCTCTGCCACGAACTCATCGACGGGTTCATCGACAACGGCGGCTGCGACGCGGCGGTCGACTACGCCCAGCAGATCCCACCCCGGGTCATCGCCAAGAAGCTCGGCGTGGACGACTCCATGGTCGACGACTTCATCGAGTGGGTCCGCGGCGTCCTCGAGTTGGGCCTCCAACAGCCCGAGCTGCGGGCCAAGTACCGCGACATCATCCGGTCGTTCTTCGCCGCCGAGGTGGCCGACCGTCGGGCCAACCCGAAGGACGACCTCATCACCGCCCTGTGCCAGACCGAGCACGAGGGCGGTTTCCTGCCCGACGAGGTGGTCATCGGCATGTGCAATCTGCAGTTGGTGGCCGGCATCGACACCACCTGGTCGTCGATCGGCTCTGCGCTGTGGCACCTCGCTGGCCACGACGACGACCGTCGACGCCTGGCCGCCGAACCGGACCTCTGGTACACCGCGGTCGAAGAGCTTCTTCGCTTCTACGCCCCGGTCACCATGGCCCGCAACGCGGCCGAAGACGTCGAGTACGGCGGGGTGGAGTTCAAGAAAGGCGACAAGATCCTCATGAACTTCCCCGGCGCCAACCACGACCCCGACCACTTCGAGAACGCCCACGAGGTGCAGCTCGACCGCCAGCGGAACCGCCACGTGGCCTTCGGCATCGGCATCCACCGGTGTGCGGGTTCCAACCTGGCCCGCATGGAGATGGAGGTGGCGCTCAAGACCTGGATGGAGCGAATCCCCGAGTTCACGTTGTCCGACCCGGACGCCGTGACGTGGGCCGGTGGTCAGGTCCGGGGGCCCCGGATCCTGCCCGTCACCTTCGGCTAGCCGCTACTGGAGCGCTCGCCGCTCCGGAACCAGGTTCATTGCGCGACCGACTCGGCGTGGAGCATCCCGGCGGCCACGGCCTTCCGGGTGGCCTCGTCGACCTCCCCCAGCACCTCGACGGTGACGCCGTGGATGGTGGCCGTACACGCGAACCCGTGGGGGTAGGGCCCCACCGGTGACCCGGTGTCGGTGCCCACATCGAACGACTCGCCACCCATGGCGAACACCACGGGCACCGTCTGGTCGAGGCGCGCCTGACCGACGACCCGACCGTCCACGGCCAGGGTGGCGGCGCCACCGGCACCGAATCCGCCGTCAGAGTCGAAGAGCAGCGCCACCTCCCGGCGTCCGGGGGCCAACGGCTCGCCGGCGGCCACCGTCGTACGGACATGGCCGTAGAGGTTGTAATGCCATGTCGGCCGACCCCCGTCGAGGTAGATCGACCAGCCGTTGAAGCTCCCGCCCTGACAGACGACTACCCCATCGGCTCCGCTGTCAGGCACGTCGAGGTCGCAGGTGATCCGGTACGAACGGTTCTTGATGTTCATCACGACCCGCTCGGGCATGCGGACGTGGGCCGTGGTGTAGGTCATCGAGGTCACGCCGGACGGGACCGACGGTGCCCGGGCCGCCGGGTCCAGATTCAGCGCGGCGTCCCGGAGCGGGTACACGCCGTTCCGCACGCACTCGGCGTCGAACAGGTCGCGCATCTCGGCCAGCAGCTCGGGTCGCTCATCGGCCAGATCATGGCTCTGGGAGAAGTCATCACGCAGGTCGTAGAGCTCCCACGACTCCTGGGGGCCGTCGAAGGGCGCCGAACCGAACCGGACCCACGGGACCTTGCCGTGGAAACACGAGGCCATGAACCCGTCGTGGTAGATGCCACGGTTCCCCATCATCTCGAAGTACTGGGTGCGCCGACCCTCCACCCCCGGATCGGTGAACGAGGCCAGCATCGACTGGCCCTCGATGGGCATCTGCTCGATGCCGTTGACCGTGGTCGGCGCCTCGATACCCGCCGCGGCGAGGATGGTGGGCGCCAGGTCGATGACGTGGTGGAACTGGTCCCGGAGTCCACCGGCGTCGGTGATGCGGCGGGGCCACGACACGGCCAGGCCGTTGCGGGTGCCACCGAAGTGGGACGCCACCTGCTTCATCCACTGGAACGGTGCGTCCTGGGCCCATGCCCAACCGACGTTGTAGTGGCACTCACTGCGTTCGGTCCCGAAGTCGTCGATGTGCTCGAGCAGGAACTCGGGATCCTCCTCGTAACCGTTCTGGAGGGCGGGCAGCGACCAGGTCCCGTGGATCCGGCCCTCGGCCGACGCCCCGTTGTCGCCGGTGACGTAGATGAAGAGGGTGTTCTCCCATTCGTCCATGGCCTCGAGCGCGTCGATGAGACGGGCCACCTGGGCGTCGGTGTGGGCCAGGAACGCGGCAAACACCTCCATGAGGCGGCGGGCCACCGGCTTGTAGCGATCCGGGTACTCCTCCCACGACGGGATCTCGTCGGGGCGGGGCGTGTTCACCGTGTCCGACGGGATGATCCCCATGGCCAGCTGGCGCTCGAAGATGGACTGGCGCAGGTCGTCCCATCCCTCGTCGAAGAATCCCCGGAACCGGTCCAGCCAGGCATCGGGCACGTGCAGCGGCGTGTGGACGGCCCCCGGCGAGAAGTAGCAGAGGAAGGGCTTGTCGGGTCGGTGGGCCTTGATCCGCTGCATCCACTCGATGGCCTTGTCGGCCATGTCCTCGGTGAGGTGGTAGTCGTCGCGTCCCTCGTAGGGGGCGACCGGCGTGGTCTGGTCGTACAGGTCGGGTTCGAACTGGGAGGTCTCGGCCCCGGGGAACCCGTAGAAGCGGTCGAAGCCCAGCCCGGTGGGCCACCGGTCGAACGGGCCGGCCGGGCCGGTCTCCCACGACGGCGTGAGGTGGCCCTTGCCGAACATGCCGGTGGTGTAGCCGTTCTGGCGCAGCACCTCGGCGACGGTGGCCGCCTCCCGCGGGATGATCGAGTCGTAGGCCGGGAAGCCGTTGGCCGCCTCGGTGATCTTTCCCATGTGGACGGTGTGGTGGTTGCGGCCGGTCAGCATCGAAGCCCGGGTGGGGGCACAGATGGCCGTGGTGTGGAATCGGTTGAAGCGCAGGCCCTCGGCGGCCACCCGTTCCAGACCGGGTGCCGGCACAGGGCCTCCGAACGCCCCGAACGACCCGAAGCCCACGTCGTCGAGCAGCACGATCACCACGTTGGGGGCATCCTCGGGAGCCGAGTCCAGAAGGATCGGGTCGGGCACACAGTCCTCGGTGAGTCGCCCGATGGTCCCCTTGTAGGGCGGAGTGGGACGGGGGATGGCGGTCACTGGTCAGAATCTCCAACGTGGTTGGCGCGTACGGCCTCGCGGAACCCGGCCGGTAGGTCCTTGTCTTGGCCATATGGCTAACATCTGGCCCCATGGCTGACTCCCCCGACGATAGGGCTACCGACGCGGACCTCGCCGGGTTCAGAGCCGAGGTTCGCGCCTTTCTCGCCGGATACGACGCTCAACCGGGGACACCTGATCTTTCCCGTCTGGAACGGAGCCGGGCTTTTCTGGCGGCGCGCTACGACGCCGGGCTGGGCGCGCTGGACTACCCGGTTACCGACGGCGGTCGGGGACTGGACCGTCACTTCGTCGACGTCTACCGGATGGAGGCCGCGGGCCGGACCTCCGACGACGGCGGTTCCGGCTTCGGGATCGGCCTGGACATGTGCCTCCCCACCATCCGGGACCACGGCAGTCCCGACCTGCGGAAGCGGTTCCTTGGCCCCGGGCTCCGGGGCGACGAACACTGGTGCCAGCTCTATTCCGAGCCCGGTGCCGGGTCGGATCTGGCGGGGCTGACCACCCGGGCGGTACGCGACGGTGACGAGTGGGTGGTCACCGGCCAGAAGGTCTGGACCTCGGGCGCCGAACATGCCGACTTCGGCATCCTGCTGGCCCGGACCGACTGGGACGTCCCCAAGCACGCCGGGGTCTCCATGCTGGTGCTCCCCATGCGCCAGCCCGGCGTGGAGGTCCGACCCCTCCACCAGATGACCGGCACGGCCCACTTCAACGAGGTCTTCATGGACGAGGCCCGGATTCCCATGGACTGGGTGGTCGGCGAGCCCGGAGACGGCTGGAAGATGGCCGTGGCCCTGCTGGCCCACGAGCGCTCGTCCATCGGCAAGGGAGGTGGACGCCAACCGATTCCCACCGACCGGCTCATCGACCTGGCCCGGTCCAACGGCCGATCCGGCGATCCGGTCGTGCGTCAGGACCTGGCCCGTCTGGCCACCGGAACGAGGATCATCGAATGGCTGAACCTCCGGGCCGGCATCCACCCGTCCATCACCAAGCTCTGGCGGACCAGTCAGGGACGGGCGGCGGCCGACGTGGCCGCCGGTCTGGCCTACCCCGGGGGCATTGCCTGGGACGGTGCCCGGATGGGAGTCACCGAACCGGGCCGGTTCGCCGACCCGGACGGATCGCACTGGGCCTACGGGATCTGCGATTCGCGTGCCCTGTCACTGGGTGGCGGCACCGACGAGGTCCAGAAGAACACGCTCGGCGAGCGGGTACTCGGCCTCCCCCGGGAGCCGGCCACCGACCGTGGCATCCCGTTCAGTCAGGTACCGAAGAACGCCTGAACGGCTCGCGTTCACCCCGGGCCGCCGTACCGGGGTCCAGGCCCAGGGACAGGGCCCGCAGGATCAGGACCAGTCGCTCCTCGACCTGTTCGGCCATATCGGGAACCTCGCCGTCGCGTTCCACCCATGGATCCACCGTCGAGGCGAAGAGGCATCGGGCGAGATGGAACACCGTGGCGATACCCACGTCGACCCGGACCTCGGTCTCATCGGCATCGGGCCGCGCCTCCAACGTCCAGTCCATCGCGGTGTCCAGCGTCGGATGGACGACATGGGCATGGTCGACCTCACCCGACAACGAGGCATAGGCCAGGGCCCGCACGAAATCTGGGCGACCAAGGAGAGAGAACGGCGCCACCCTTGCTGCGGTCTCCAACCCCTGCTCAGCGGCGTACGACTCCGACATCCGGCTGAACCCCTCTCGGAGAACGGCCTCCTTGCCGCCGAAGTAGTGGTGGACCAGCCCGTAGTTGACCCCAGCCTCCTCGGCAAGGCGTCGACCGGAGATCCGTTCGGGAGCAGACGTTCCGAGAAGCCGGGCCGCGGCCGCCACCAGCGCCTCGCGCACCTCGACGGCGCCCCGGGGGCGGTGCGACCCGGTCACCGGTCGACCTCCACCCCGATGGACCGATAGAGCGATTCGAGCACTTTGAAGAACCGTTCCCGGATCAGCTCGCCGTCGGCCTCGGGGTCGAGTCCCAACCCGCGAGCGTTGTGCTCCACGAACACCGGCCATCCCAACTCGAGCAGGACGATGGCCGCCACGGTGGCCCGGTGGTGGACGGGATCACCTCCCGGATCACCATCGGCGGCCATACGGAGCATGGTGTCGAGGACCGGTCGCGACACGTCAGCGTCGTCGTACCCACCCTCGAGGGCCACGTGTGCCGAGAAGCCGAAGATCTCCCGGTCCGTGATGACCCGACCCAGGGGGATGGACCGGGTGCCTCCCTCCATCAGGTCGGCCACCAACCTGTCTCCATGACGACGCCGGGCGGCGTCCAGGAGGTCGCCGGGCGACTCGAAGTAGTAGTGCACCAACCCGTAGTTGACCCCGGCCTCCTCGGCCAGTTCCCGACCGGTGATCGTCGACGGGGCCCGCTCCGACATCAACCGGATGGCCGCGTCGAGCAGCGCGGTACGGGACGACCATTCCTCGTCGGGATCGACGTCCATCAGGCCCGCCCCGGTCGAAGTCGGCCAGCCTCGGCCAGGAGGGCGGCTCCCCGATCGATGCGGTCCGCGCTGGTGACCGCACCGGCTCCCGAGCCGGTCGTCATGCCCGCGGCATGCGCCTTCATCGTCCGGCCTGCCGCTGACGGGAATCCGGCGATCTCGAGCGCCAGGCTCCGGGCCGCCTCGAGGACCTCGTCATCGGGCACCACGTCGAGGGCGATCCCCAGCCGGTGCAGATCGGGGCCATGGAACCGGCGGCCGGTGAGGGTGATCTGGTGGATCACCGACAAGGGGTGGCGGCCCGAGAGCCAGGCCAGGTTCATGGCGGCCGGCATGCCCTGACGGACCTCGCCGACCTGGAGGAACGCCCCCTCGCCGGCCACCAGCAGGTCGCAGGCCAGGGCGAGCCCCGCCCCGCCGTTGATGGCGAACCGTTCCAGTGCGCCGACCACGGGGACCGGACACTCGGCGATGGCCCGGTGGGCGGCGGCGAACGACGAGCTGGCCGTCGTGATCCAGTCCGGCGGCGGATCGGCGTTGTACTCCTTCAGGTCGAGGCCCGAACAGAACCCGCCACCGGCACCATGAAACAGGACTGCTCCGACATCGTCGCGTCCGGAGGCCTCGTTGAAGGCTGCGGCCAGAGCATCGGACAGGGGCCCGACAATGGCGTTCTTACGCTCCGGGCGATTCAGGACAATGGTGGCCACCCCGTCCTCGACCTCGAGGATGACCAGTGGGGCTCCCGTCTGGCCATCGACTTCCGGCTGGGTCATGATGTCCTCGATCGGTCGGGCGGTACAGGCAGGGCGAGTCAGACATTAGCCAAGTGGCTAACCTCTGGCAACCGACTTCCCGGAGGCATGCACCATGACCGCAGCACCATGACCGCACCCGACATCCTCGATCTGGACTTCGACGACCACCTGGAAGCGGTCCGACGCCTCACCGACGAGGAACTGATCCCCGGCGAGGCCGACATGGTGGAACTCGGCGAGGTGCCGCCACCGCTGGTCGCCCGCCTCTCCGAGATGGGTCTCTTCGGCATCACCCTGCCACGGGAGTGGGGCGGCCTCGGATGGACCATGGAGCAACAGGTCCGCCTGACCCTCGAGTTCACCCGGGCGTCACCCGTCTACCGGTCGCGCTTCTCGACCACCATCGGTCTCTGCTCCCAGATCCTCCTCGACCACGGCACGGACGAACAGCGGGACCGGTTCCTCCGGGACATGGCCACCGGCCGGTGCGTGACGTCGTTCGCCCTGACCGAACCGGGCGCCGGATCGGACGCCACCGCGGTGGCAACAACGGCGGTCCGCGACGGCGACCAGTACGTGATCGACGGCGAGAAGCGCTTCATCACCAACGGGGCGTGGGCCGATCTGCTGATCGTGTTCGCCCGCACCGGCGATTCGGGCTTCTCGGCCATCCTCGTCCCGGCGGACACCGACGGGGTCACGGCCACGCTGCCCACCCGCATGAACGGCCACGAGGCCGCACCGGTGGCCGAACTCTCGTTCAGCGACGTGCGGGTGCCGACCACCAACCTCATCGGCCACGAGGGCGCCGGCCTGACCCTCGCCCTCCGGGGGATCAACCACGCCCGGACGCACGTGGCCGCCACCGCGGTGGGCTGCGCCACCCGGCTACTCGGCCAAGCCACCGCCCACGCCCGTACCCGTCACCAGTTCGGGCGACCG
>JAAZXY010000052.1 GCA_014239855.1 Acidimicrobiales bacterium
CGCGGCCGACGAAGAGCTCTGCCACGACTACGGCACGGCCCGGACCGACGACTACCGCCTCGAGTGCGGCTGCGGCACCGAGGCCTGTCGGGGCACGGTGACCGGCGACGACTGGCGCCTGCCCGGAGTACAGGCCCGGTATGAGGGGTTCTTCACCCAGCACGTGGCCGACAGGATCCGGCGCAGCCGCTCCTAGCGACCCATCCCCTAACGACCCGGTTCCTCGCCGATCTCGGCCAGGGCATCTCGGATGGCGGCCCGTAGGCGTCGGGCGATGTCCGGCGACAGGTGCCCGACCAGACCCTGACCGGGACGACCCACCTCCTCGACGGTGAGCATCACCCGGGGCTCGGCGTCCGCGTAATCGTCGCTGATGCCCACGGCCCACGAGATCGGGGTGAGCTCGTCCTCCTCGTAGTCCGGCGGATAGTCCGAAGCCTTGAAGGGGTAGTCGTCAATGGAACGTCGCATCGGACCAGTCTGCACCAGTTTCCGATGCCCGATCCTCACCACCGGGATGTTCTGACCGCTGGGCGACGGGCTGGGGATCCCTGCAATGGCACGGATCTCCTAATCCCGACTATTCCGATCAGATTTACCTTGTTTCCGACGCGCCGCCTCGGTAGGTTGAACGCAATCCCGACCAGATCACTCAGGTTTCCGCCCGCACCATGCCCTCCACAGCCAACCCCGATCCGGTGAACCCATACCCGGTGAATCTGGACCTGACCGGTCGTCGCACGCTCGTGGTGGGTGGCGGTCCGGTGGCGGCCCGAAAGGTGCGGGGTCTGCTGGCCGCCGGCGCCCAGGTGACCGTGGTGGCCCCCGACGCCATCGACGAGATCGCCGACGACCACCGGGTCCGGTGGCACCAGCGCCCCTACCGCCGGGGCGAGGTGGCCTCCTACCGGCTGGCCGTGACGGCCACCGGCGATTCGACGGTCGACGGTCAGGTCTTCTGGGACGCCGAGGCCGCCGACGTGTGGCTCAACAGCGCGGATGACCCCGAGCACTGCTCGTTCACCCTTCCCGCGGTGACCACCCGGGATGACCTCCAGGTGACGGTGTCGACCAACGGTCGCAGCCCCGCCGTCGCCGCCTGGCTGCGTCGCACCATCGACGCGGCGGTCGGCCCCGAACACGCCACCGTGGTCTCCCTGGCCGCCGAGGCCCGCGCTGAACTGCGCTCGGCCACCGGCACGTCCGAATCTCCCGACTGGGTCGACGCCCTGGACGACACGCTGCTGGACCTCGTCCGTGACGGAGACCTCGACGGCGCCCGTGACCACCTCCGGACGGCACTCGGCCTGGTGGAGTCGACCGCATGACCGTGCATCTGGTGGGTGCCGGCCCCGGCGACCCCGACCTCCTCACCGTGAGGGCGCTTCGGCTGCTCGAGACCGCCGACGTGGTGGTCCACGACCGCCTCGTCGACGCCCGGATCATGGACCTGATCGCCCCATGGGCCGAGCGCATCGACGTGGGCAAGCGTCCCGGCGCCCCTGCCGACGCCCAGGAACGGATCCACGAGGTACTGGTCGCCGCCGCCTCACGGGCCGAGACCGTGGTCCGCCTCAAGGGCGGCGACCCCTTCGTGTTCGGCCGGGGCGGCGAGGAGGCCGAGGTCCTGCGGGCCGCCGGTATCGCCGTCGAGGTGGTGCCCGGTATCACTTCAGCCATCGCCGGACCGGCCGCCGCCGGAATCCCAGTCACCATGCGGGGCCACGCCAGCGGCTTCACCGTGGTCACCGGCCATGAGGACCCGGCCGCCGACCGCCACCTCGACTGGGACGCCCTGGCCCGGCTGGGCACCACGCTGGTCGTCCTCATGGGCGCATCGCGGGCCGCGGCCATCGCCGAACGACTGCTCGACGCCGGCATGGACCCCGCCACGCCGGTGGCCGCTGTCCAGTCGGCCACCACGGTCGCCCAGCGCACCCTCCGGACCCGACTGGCCGATCTGGCCGACCCCGAACTGGACCTGTCGGTCGACGCCCCGGCCGTGCTGGTCATCGGCACCGTGGCCGGCCTCGACCTGACCGGCGACCAGCCCCTGGCCACCAGTCATGACGCCGACCTGATCGTCCACGAGACTGGTCTCCAGAACCTGGTCTCCGGAAACTGGCCGACGACCTGACCCGCTGACCCGCCCCGATCCCGCCCTTCCACCAGAGACCCGCCAGAGACGAGCCCCGATGAGCATCACCGAAGAGACCCCCACCCGCCAGATCGACCCCGAGATGGCGGCCGACATCGCCAAGTTCGAGGAGTTGCTGGCCGGCTACCAGGCCGGCCGCGTCGAGGAGGACGTGTTCCGCGTCTTCCGCCTCAACAACGGCATCTACGGCCAACGCCAGGGCGGGACCAACCAGATGGTCCGTGTGAAGGTCCCGTACGGCGCCATGACCGCCGACCAACTCGACCTGCTGGCCGACGTCATCGACGACCACAGCCGCGGTTGGGGACACATCACCACCCGTCAGAACATCCAGTTCCACTTCGTGGAGCTCACCGAGATTCCCGAGGTCATGCGCAAGATGGCCGAGGTCGGCCTGACCACGCGGGAGGCATGCGGTGACACCGTCCGCAACGTGCAGGGCTGTCACCTGGCCGGGGCCTGCCCCATGGAGGTCCTCGACGTGACCCCGTGGGCCGAGGCCGCCTACCGCCACTTCGTCCGCAATCCGCTGGGCCAGCGCCTGCCCCGCAAGTTCAAGATCAACTTCTCGGGATGTGACACCGACTGCGGTCAGGCCATGTTCAACGACGTGGGCGTCATCGCCGCCACCCGGACCTTCGAGGACGGCAGCGTCGAACGTGGCTTCCGCATCTACATCGCCGGCGGGTTGGGCACCACGCCGTTCCCGGCTCTGGCGCTGGAGGACTTCACCCCCCGTGAGGACCTGCTGGCCACCATCGAATCGGTCCTGCGGGTCTTCGAGCAGACCGGCAACCGCGACAACAAGCTCCGGGCGCGCCTCAAGTGGGTCGTGGACCAGTTGGGCATCGACGAGGTGCGCCGCCGCGTGGTGGCCATCCGCAAGTTGCTGCCCGCCTCGGCCACCTGGCCGGGGGGCGTCCCCGAGGTGGTCGCCGAATGGGGCGACGACCCGGCCGGCGTGGCCGCCGGCATCACCCCGACCGCCATGGGCCAGGGCACCCCGGTGACCCTCGGAGCCAAGTCCGACTACGACCGCTGGGTGGAGGCCAACGTGGTCCGGGGAGCCGCCAACGGCACCGTGTCGGCCTACGCGTGGTGCGAGTTGGGCGACGTCACCTCGGCCCAGTTCCGCTCCGTGGCCGCCATGGTCCGCGAGTTCGACGTGGACGTGCGGGTCACCAACCGGCAGAACCTCGTGCTGCGGGACCTCACCGAGGAACAGCTCCCCGCCCTGTATGAACGACTGGTGGCCGCCGACATGGCCCTGGCGGGTGCCGAGTTGTCCCGCGACGTCGTGGCCTGCCCCGGCGCCGACACCTGCAACCTGGCCGTCACCCAGAGCCGCGGCCTGGCCAGCGCCATCGGCACGGCACTCGACGAGGCCGGCCTGGCCGAGGTTGGCGGCGTGCGCATGAACATCTCGGGCTGCACCAACAGTTGCGGCCAGCACCACACCGCCGACATCGGGTTCTTCGGCGCCGAACGGCGGGCCCACGGCCAGCCGGCTCCCGGCTACCAGATGCTGCTCGGCGGCTACGTCGGCCAGGAACAGATCCACTTCGGCCAGAAGGCCCTGCGTCTACCGGCCAAGAACGCCGCCGAGGCCACCGTGCGGGTGGTCCGACGGTTCACCGACGAGCGTCAGGCCGGCGAGAAGTTCATCGACTGGATGAACCGCTCGGGCGGCGTGGCCGAGGTGGCTGCCGGGCTGAAGGACCTCGACCAGTTCCCCACCCCGGACGAGGGACCCGAGTTCTACGTGGACTACGACGAGACCGGCCCCTACGTGGCCGAGATCGGCGAGTCCGAGTGCGCCACCTGATCGACGGCTGAAGCCGCTCACCGAGGTTCACGCGCCACGTCTCCGTCGGGCAGGATGCGGCCATGCCACCCGAGTTCCAGTTCGAGGACGCCCCGCCCTACGGGGAGGTCGAGCAACTGTCGCCGCTGGTCCGCCGCGTGGTGGCCCACAATCCGTCGAAGTTCACCTACCACGGGTCGGGAACGTTCATCATCGGGCCCGCTCCCGATGGCGGCCCCAATGGCAGCCCCGATAGCCCTGACAGGGGCGTCGCCATCATCGACCCGGGGCCGGCCGATGACGACCACGTGGCCGCCCTCCTGCGGGCCGTCGAGGGCCAACGGGTGACCCACCTGCTCATCACCCACACCCATCCCGACCATTCCCCGGCCACCGCGGCGGTCCAGGCGGCCACCGGGGCCACCTCCTACGGGTTCGGTCCCCATCCACCGGAGGCCATCCGGGCCCACGACGAGCGGGTCCGCAAGGCCATCGAAGCCGGCGAGGAACCCGAATCCGAGGACGGTGAAGGTGCCGGCGACCGAGACTTCGTGCCCGACGTGGTCACCACCGACGGGGACGTCATCAGCGGCGACGGGTTCACCTTCGAGGCCCTCCACACCCCGGGTCACATCTCCAACCACCTGTGCTTCGCCCTACGGGAGGAATCGACCCTGTTCACCGGCGACCACGTCATGGGCTGGTCGACCACCGTCGTCCCGGCACCGGACGGCGACCTGAACGACTACCTGGCCAACCTCCGCCGGCTCCTGGACCGGCCCGAGACCCTCTACCGGCCCACCCACGGACCGGCCATCACCGATCCGGTCCCCTACGTGTCGGCGCTGATCGACCACCGCGAGATGCGTGAGGGCCAGATCGTCGACGCTCTCGCCGCCGGTCCCCGGGGGATCGAATCAATCGTGGCCGAGTTGTACGCCGACGTGGACGAGAAGCTCCACAAGGCGGCGGCCGCCGTGGTCTACGCCCACCTCCTGGCCCTGTCCCGGGCCGACCGGGCCGTCGCCGAAATCGATCCTGATGCCGACGATGGCGTCGGCTCGGACTGGAAGGCCGACTGGCGCCTGGTCTGACCCTCAGGCCCGCTGGCTGGAGACCGACACGACCTCGCCGGTCATGTACGACGAGTAGTCGCTGGCCAGGAAGACGACCACGTTGGCCACCTCCCACGGCTCGGCACCCCGCCCGTAGGCCTCTCCGGCCGCCAACTCGGCGAGGAGCTCCTCGCTGCTCGTCCTGGCCAGGAACGGATGGGTGGCGAAACTCGGGGCCACGCAGTTGACCCGGACACCGGACTCCACGCCCTCGACGGCCGCACACCGGGTGAGGGCCATCACCCCGGCCTTGGCCGCCGCGTAGTGACTCTGGCCCGCCTGGGCGCGCCACCCCAGCACCGAGGCGTTGTTCACGATCACCCCGTGGCCCTGGCTACCCATGATCCTCATGGCGGCCCGGGTACAGCGCATCGCACCGGTGAGGGTGATGTCCAGGACCCGATCCCACTCCTCGTCCTGCATGTCGACCAGAGGGGTGTCGCCACCCAGGCCGGCGTTGTTGACCATGACGTCGATGCGTCCGTGGGCGGCCACTGCGGCGTCCAACAGACCCTGCACCTGGCCTTCGTCACGCACGTCGCACAGGCTGGTCACCGGACGGGCATCAGAAATCTCGGCCAACGCATCGGCGGCCTCGTCGAGACGGCGCTCGTGGACGTCGGAGATGACCACGGTCGCCCCCTCCTCGACGGCCTTCTTCGCCACGGCGAAGCCGATGCCGGCGCCGGCCGCTGCGGTGACCACCACGATCCGGCCGGCCAACAGGCCGTGCCCGGGCACGTATTCGGGAGCATCCATGACGGGAGGGTAGATCCGCTGGGTGGAGCGGTCAGGCCCCGGAGGCCGACCCGGCCTGTTCCTTGGCCTCCTTGGCCTGTTCCTTAGCGAGGGCCATCTCCTTCATGCGACGCTCCAGATCGGCGAACATCGGCATCTCCTCGTCGCCAATGGTGGCCGGAAGCTTCTCGGCGATCTCGTCGACGCTGAACGATGCACCGTCGTCGGCCCACATGTGGCGGATCTCGGCGGGCTGGTTCCACACGGCGATGCGCTTGCCGGTGCAGGTGTAGATCTGGGCCGTCACGTCCCGGGCGGCATCGGACATCAACCAGACGGCCAGCGGGGCAATGGCCTCCGGGCCGCCGGCCTCGATCTCGAACGGCACGTTCTCCGACATCCGGGTCATGGCCGCCGGAGCGATGCAGTTGGCGTTCACGCCGTACTTCTTGAGGGCGAAGGCCGCACTCCGGGTCAGCGAGACGATGCCGCCCTTGGCGGCCGAGTAGTTGGCCTGGGCCGTCGAGGCCACGAAGGCACCCGAGGTGAAGCCGACGAGGCTGCCTCCGGTCTCCTGCTTCCGCATGACCGCCGACGCGGCCTTGTAGAGGGTGAAGTGGCCCTTGAGGTGGACGCCGACCACGTGATCGAACTCCTCCTCGCTCATGTTGAACAGCATCCGTTCGCGCACGATGCCGGCCACGCAGACCACGCCGTCGATGGAGCCCCAGTTCTCGACCGCCGTGTCGACGATGCGCTGCCCGACCTCCATCTCCGAGACGTCGCCGGCCACGGCGATCGCCGTACCACCGGCGGCGGCGATCTCGGCCACCACGGCGTCGGCCACCTCGCTGGACGGGTCGCTGCCCTCCATCGACACGCCGTAGTCCGCCACCACGACCTTGGCGCCTTCCGCGGCACAGGCCAGGGCGATGGCCCGGCCGATCCCGTTCCCTGCGCCGGTCACGGCGATGTTCTTTCCTGCGAGGTGGCCGACGCCGTTCAGTGACAAGGGGTGCTCCGGTGGTTCGTGGACCGGGCTGCTTCCCGGTCAGGTTCCTGACGGTCCGTCAGATTCGGTGATCACCCTACCGAGGGTTGACCATCGTGGCCCACCGGGCGGCTCAGCGGGCCGGCACGATCCCCCCGTCGACGGTCACGCACTGACCGGTCATGAAACTCGATGCATCGGACGCCATGTAGAGCACGGCACCGACCATCTCGTCGGCCTCGGCCAGACGACCCAGCCGGGTCGAACGGGCCATCGACGCCGCCCCCTCCTCGCCGGTGTTGCGGACCATGGTCGTGTCAGTCGGCCCGGGGGCCAGCGCATTGACCCGGATGCCCGACTGGGCGTACTCGGCAGCCATCGAACGCGTGAAGTGCAGCAGCGCCGCCTTGGCCGCCCCGTACAACGCTCCGCCCGGGGTGTGGAGAAAGGCGGCCGCCGAGATCACGTTGACCACCGCGGCGTGATCCGATTCCAGCAGGTGGGGAAGGCAGGCCTGGAACAGGAACAGCGGCCCCCGGACGTTGACGTCGAATGACTTGGCGTAGCCATCGGCGGTGATCGACCCGATGGGCTGGGCCAGGGGGTTGGCCGCGTTGTTGACCAGCACGTCGATCGCCCCGAAGGCGTCCACCGTGGCGGCGGCCAGACGCTCCAGGTCATCGGGGTTCCCGGCGTGGGCCGGCACGGCGATCGCCTCACCACCGGCCGCACGGATGGAGACCACCGCCTCGTCGCACGCCTCGGCCTTGCGACTCGACACCACCACCCGGGCGCCCTGGGCGGCGAAGGCGTGGGCCACGGCCAGACCGATGCCCCGACTTCCCCCGGTCACCACGGCCACCCGACCCGTCAGGTCGTGCAAGGCGGCCACCCCGTCTCGATCCAACATCCTGTCGACCCCTCTCCTACGGTTGCCGGTCGCAGGGGGACCAGCCACCCACAGCCTGCCCCATCCACCCCTCCCGGAGCCCAACCGATGCACGAACGGCCTGCCACTGAACGGCCTGCCAATCACCGGCCTGCCATCGAACGACACGTGATCGTCCCCAGGGACCATCCCGACCTGCCCACCGAACACGGCGACTTCAACGTCCAGGGCCCATCGGTGATCCTCACCCCCGAATGGCTGGCCGAGGCGGGCTCGGAGAGCCTGGGCCGCTACCTCCTGTACTTCGCCCACCACTGGGGCGCGTCGATCCGTCTGGCCACCGCGGACCACCCCACCGGTCCGTGGCGGGTCGTGTCGACCAACGTCCTCCACGTCGACGACGTGGGTCGGGCCATGGATCCGACCGACCAGCGACGCCACGTGGCCTCGCCCGACGTCCATGTCGATGACGAGACACGGACCCTGTGGATGTACTTCCACGGCCACCTGACCGAGGCGGCGGCCGGCCACCTCCCGTCATGGGGCCGCTACCCGACCATGGACCAGCACACGCTCGTGGCCACGTCCCACGACGGCCTGCGTTTCCACCCCACGGACGATGACCGGGCCATCTCCCCGTCGTACCACCGTGCGTTCCGATGGCACGGGCACTGGTACGGGCTCTCCATGCCTTCCGGTCTGTGCCGATCGGTCGACGGCCTCAGCGACTTCGAGGTCGGGCCCTCGTTGTTCGACGACGACGAGGTTCGCCACTCGGGCCTGCTCGTCCAGGGCCATGAGCTGCTGGTCTGGTTCACCCGGGCACGCTCGGCACCGGAACAGATCCTTCGCACCACCGTCGATCTCCGCGGGGACTGGATGAGCTGGCAGCCGACCCCGCCCGTCGAGGTCCTCAGGCCGACCGAGTCCTGGGAAGGCGCCGGCCTCCCGGTCGAACCCACGCCACGGGGGCCGTCCTTCGAGCCCCAGCACGGCCTGCGCGACCCCTTCGTCCTCGACATTTCGGCCGAAGACGATCCCGATGCCGTCGGACGCTGGCTGTTCTATGCGGCGGCCGGCGAGTTCTCGCTCGGCGTGACCCGACTGGACGGCGCGACGTAGGTTCACCGGCATGTTGAGCGACCGCAAAATCCTCGTCACCGGCCTGACCGGCCAGATCGGGCATCCCATCGCCCGCTTCCTGGCCGAGGACAACGAGGTGTGGGGCGTGGCCCGCTTCTCGGCCGAGGGCAGCCGGGAACGCGCCGAAGCCATCGGCACCCGTACCCACGTGTCCGACCTGGCCTCAGGCGACCTCGACGGGCTGCCCGACGACTTCACCCACCTGGTCCACTTCGCCGCCTGGCAGGGCAAGGCCGTCGACCACGACCGGGCCATCCGGGCCAACGCCGAGGCCACCGGCCTGCTCATGGCCCACTGCCGAAAGGCCGAAGCCGCCCTCATCGCCTCGACCAACTCGGTGTACCGGCCCAACGAGGACCCGATGCACCGCTACACCGAGACCGACCCACTGGGCGACGCCACCGCACCCCACAGCCCGACCTACGGCGTCTCCAAGGTCTCCCAGGAGGCCGTGGCCCGGACCATGGCCCGGGTGCTGGACCTGCCCACCACCGTTGCCCGCATCAACGCCAGCTACGGGCCCAATGGTGGGCTGCCCGCATACCACGGGGACTGGGTGGCCGCCGGCCAGACCGTGTGGATGCGCGAGCCCGGGCCGAACGCCTACAGCCCCATCCATGAAGACGACATGGCCCGCCAGGTCGCCTCGCTGTTGGACGCTGCGTCAGCACCAGCCACCATCGTGAACTGGTGCGGCGACGACGTGGTGACCGCCGAGGAATGGACCGCCGTGTTCGGCGCCCACCTCGGCGTGGACCCCGAGATCGCCTACTACGACCTTCCCGGAGGTCAACCGGGAAGCGCCGGGGACCCGACGAAGCGCCTGTCGCTCACCGGACCGTGCACCATCGACTGGCGGGACGGCATGATCGCCACCCTCGATGCCCGCACCGGGTCGTCCACCAACTGACGAGCCGACTATCCGTCAGTCCCTCGGCGTAACCAATCGACGGGAATCCGGAGCCAGAGACGGATCAGGTGCAGGGTCCGGCGGGTCAGGAGCAGTGACGGACACCGGCGAACCGATCGGACGAACCGAGTGACCGAGACCCCGAACGCACCCTGCCCAGCAGCCTTCACCGCCACGTAGTGGTCCTGAGTGGCCCGGAACAGCGCGCGGTTCGGTCGGAGAAAGTCAGCGACCACCGGGCGGGCGAGCAGGTCCTCGGTCAGCAGGGCGAATCGCCGCTCGGCGACTTCCCATCGG
>JAAZXY010000053.1 GCA_014239855.1 Acidimicrobiales bacterium
GCCACGTGGCCTTCGGCGTGCTCAGCCTCCAGGAGGTGTACCAGGAGCTCACGGTGGCCGAGCTGCGTGACCGGCAGGAGTTCGCCTTCGAGGCGGCCCTGCGCATGCGCGACCGGTTCATGCGCCAGGAGGTCTGGGAGCGGATGGGCGTGCCCGTCAAGGACATGGTCAAGTTCAGCCTCGAGATGCCCGACGAACTGCGGATCTTCCAAAAGTTGCTGTTCTCCAAGATCGTCCCCAACTGCAAGAAGCTGGGCCTGTTGGATGCCGGCGACGGCTGGCTGCGGGACCGCTTCACCGACATCGGGGTGATCGAATTCGAGAACTGGGTCGACACCAGCGAAGAGTTCGCCGACCTCGACGAGGTGGCCAAGGACCGGGAGATGGCCGAGGGCTAGTTACGAGGGCTGGCTAGCCGTCGTTGCTGGCGGGGTTTCCGGCGGAGTTTCCAGCGCTCTCGTGGTGACGGATCACCTCGTCGATCACGAAGCGCAGGAACTTCTCGCTGAACACCGGATCCAGACCGGCTGACACCGCCAGTTCGCGCATCCGCTGCACCTGAGCCGCTTCACGAGCGGGATCAGCGGGCGGCATTCCGGCGGCCGCCTTGTGGGCGCCGACCTTCCGGGTCACCTTGAATCGCTCGGCCAACATATGGATGAGCGCGGCATCGATGTTGTCGATGCTCGACCGGTACCCGTCGAGCACCGCGTCGCGTCCCGCGTCGTGATCAGTCGGCCCAGCCATTGTCGGAGCGTAGGGCCTACGGGACGAGCACCGGGGACCGGAATCCCGGAGCCGACCACCATCCGTTCAGCGCCTATTGTCGGCCCATCGATCCGGGCCACGACCCGGGCCGTCGCTTCACCGGAGGAACCACCACATGCAGATCCCGCTGACCGTCGCCGACCACCTGCGGCGCGCCGAACTCGTCTACGGGGACCGCATCGCCTTCGTCGACGAGCCCGACCAGGTGGCCGCCCCGCTGCCCGACCTGACCTACCGCCGGGTCGGCGAACTGTCGCGAGCCATGGCGGCTGGTCTCGATTCCATGGACCTTGACCTGGGGGCCCGGGTGGCCATGGTCAGCCACAACGCTTCGCGCCTGCTGGTCTTCCTGTTCGGTACCAGCGCCTTCGGCCGGGTCGGCGTGCCCATCAACTTCCGCCTCAATGCCGAGGAGGTCCAGTACATCGTCGACCACTCGGGCGCCGAGGTGCTGATCATGGACCCCGAGTTGGAGGCCGACCTGGGCGACGTGAAGGTCGGCACCCGCCTGCTGGCCGGCGAGGAGTCCGACTCGTTGTTCCTAGAAGGCGTCGAGCCCCGCCCGTGGACCCCCGACGAGGACGCCACGGCGACCATCAACTACACGAGCGGCACCACGGCCCGACCCAAGGGCGTCGAGATGACCCACCGGAACCTGTGGCTGAACGCCGCGGTGTTCGGCTGGCAGACCGGCGTGAACGACCGGGACGTGTACCTCCACACGCTGCCCATGTTCCACTGCAACGGCTGGGGCATGCCCTACGCCATGACCGGTATGGGTGGAAAGCACATCGTGCTCCGAAAGGTCGACGGACCGGAGATCCTGCGGCGTATCGCCGAGCACGGCGTGACCCTGTTGTGCGGCGCCCCGGCGGTGCTGTCCGCCGTGCTGGACGCGGCGGCCGACTGGGACGGCGAGATCCCCGGCCGGGGCACCATGCGTTGTGTGGTGGCCGGCGCTCCCCCTCCCACCCGGACCATCGAACGGGTCGAGACCGAGCTGGGTTGGGAGTTCATCCAGATCTACGGACTGACCGAGACGGCGCCGCTGCTCACCATGAACCGGAACCGGTCCGAGTGGGATGACGACACCCCGGCCGAACGGGCCGCCCGACTCTCGCGGGCCGGCGCCCCCGCGCTGGGTGTCACGTTGAGTACCGCTCCCGACGGCGAGTTGCTGGCCCGCTCCAACCACGTGCTGAAGAGCTACTGGGACCAGCCCGAGGCCACCAGCGCCGCCCTGGCCGACGACTGGTTCCACACCGGCGACGGGGCGACCATCGACGACGACAACTTCGCCACCATCACCGACCGCAAGAAGGACGTGATCATCCCCGGTGGCGAGAGCGCGTCGTCCAGCGAGGTGGAGGACACCCTGTTCTCGCACCCCGCGGTGGCCGAGGTGGCCGTCATCGGCGTGCCCGACGAGAAGTGGGGCGAGACCATCAAGGCCCTGGTGGTGCTGGCCCCCGGAGCGGAAACCGGCACCAACGGGGAGTCCGTCGACGAAGCGGCCCTCATCGACCACTGCCGGGAGAAGCTGGCCCACTTCAAGTGCCCCACCTCGGTGGAGTTCCGCGACGAACTGGCCCGGACGGCCACCGGCAAGCTCCAGAAGTTCAAGCTGCGTGCGCCCTACTGGGAGGGCATGGCCAAGCAGATCAACTGAGAGCGTGTACCTGAGAGCGTGAACCCGAGAACATGACCGAACACATCCCCATCGCCGACGAGTTCGTGGCCGCCAACCAGGCGTTCGCCGTGGCGTTCCCCGATGCCGATCTCCAGGTCGAGCCGACCCGCCACGTGGCCGTGGTGGCCTGCATGGACTCCCGGATGGACATGTTCCAGTTACTGGGACTGGGCCACGGCGAGGCCCACGTCATCCGCAACGCCGGCGGGGTCGTCACCGACGACGTGATCCGGTCGCTGTGCCTGTCCCAACGATTCCTGAAGACCCGCGAGATCGTGCTCGTCCACCACACGAACTGTGGCCTAGAACAGGTCAACGAGGACGACTTCCGGGCCGATCTGGTCGACGAGACCGGCGTGGCCCCGGCGTGGGCCCTGGAAACGTTCACCGATCCCCACGCCAGCGTCCGGCAGTCCATGCAACGACTGCAACTGTCGCCGTTCGTGCGCCACAAGGACCACATCCGGGGATTTGTCTACTCCGTCACCACCGGGATCCTCGACGAGGTCCAGCCCACCCCCTGAGCCCTTTCGGGCGGTACCCGCCCCGATGTTCCCCGGCGAAACCCGTTCCGGGCCTCGCCGGCAAGGGGCCACTATGCAGAAAGTGCATAGTCTCGGGTTGCTCCTGTGACGGGCGACACCTAGCCTCGGTATTCGTCGTCCAACGATGGGCGACACCTGCAGGCGGCGAGTGACGCCCCTCGGGAACCAATGACCCGGAGGGGGTTCAGTTTTATGAAGAGCAAGTTTCTCAAGTTTCTCGCCCTGTTTCTGACGATCACCGTCGTCGCCGCGGCATGCGGTAGCGACAGCGATGGCGACGACGCCGCACCGGCCACCACTGCTGCTGCAGCGGCCACCACGACCGCTCAGGTCGAGGTCGTCGCCGAGGGCAGCCTCCTGGACGTGGTCCAGGCCCGTGGCACGCTGAACTGTGGTGTCAGCGGTAGCGCCGTGGCGTTCTCCGAGACCCAGGCCGACGGCTCGGTCACCGGCATCGACGCCGACTTCTGTCGTGCAGTAGCCGCGGCAGTCATCGGTGATGCTGGCGCGGTGAACTTCGTGGCCCTGACGGCCTCGGAGCGTTTCACCGCCGTGCAGACCGGCGATGTGGACGTTCTCATGCGGAACACCACCTGGACCCAGAGCCGTGACAGCTCGGTGGGCATGGACTTCGGTCCCACCACCTACTACGACGGCCAGCAGCTGATGGCCCGCGTGGCCGACGGCTTCTCCGGTTCCAGCACGGTCGCCGACATCGACGGCGCCGTGGTGTGCACCAACGTCGGTACGACCACCGAGAAGAACATCGCCGAGGCCGCACTGCTGGCCGGCGCCGACATCACGCTGCTCGGCTTCGAGACCTCCGACGAGGTGTACGACACCTTCATCAACGGTGGCTGCGACATCACCACCACCGACGGTTCGGCTCTCGTGGGTCGCAAGGTCAAGATGCAGCCCGCCGATCAGGAGTGGGTCATCTTCCCGGCCACGCCGATCTCCAAGGAGCCGCTCGGTCCGACCTACGGCCAGAACGACTCGGCCTGGGCCGATGCCGTCAACTGGACCGTGTACGCCATGATCATCATGGACGAGTACGGCGTCACCTCCGCCAACGTCGACGCCACGTGCGCCGAGGCCGAGGCCGAGGTCGCACGCCTGTGCGGAGGCGATGGTGAACTCCAGACCGCCATGGGCCTGTCCGCCGACGCCTTCCATCAGGTGATCAAGCAGGTTGGAAGCTACGGCGAGGTCTATGACCGCAACCTGAACCCGGTCGGCCTGTACCGCGAGGGCAGCGCCAACGCCGGATGGCTTGATGGGGGCCTGATCTACTCCCCGCCGGCCCGCTAGGACCGGTTCACAGATCCAGGGGTCGACCCAGGTTCGCCTGATTGATCCCGACGCGACGGTCCCGTCGTCCCGAGGGTGCCCAGCACCCCCGGGCGGCGGGGCCTTCCGCGTGAAGGCCGAGGCGGTTCCGACCGCCTCCCCGTGCTGATCCGTCGAGAAACGACCGTCACCCGATGACCTCACCCACTGACACCTCGGGCACCCAGCCCTCGGACACCCACGCCGCGGTGTCGGCGCGCGTCCCGCTGTGGCGCGACGTGGTGGTCCTCAAGTGGGTCACCCAGGTCTTCCTGCTGGTCGTGGTGCTGGGCGCCATGTGGTTCCTGGCCAGCCAGGCCGGCGACAACCTGCGGGCCCGCAACATCAACACCGAGTTCGACTTCATCGAACGCCCGGTCGACATCCAGCTCGGCGAGGGCATCGACACCCATCCCGACACCGGCGGCCGGGCCCTGTGGACCGGCATGGTCAACACCCTCCGCCTTTCGCTGGCCGGCATCATCTTCGCCACCGCCCTTGGGGTCGTCGTCGGACTGGCCCGCCTGTCCGACAACTGGCTGGTCCGACAACTGGGCAGCCTGTGGGTCGAGACGCTTCGCAACATCCCGCTGCTGGTGCAGATGGTCTTCTACTTCTCGATCCTGACCACTCTGCCCCGGGTCGGCCTGGACACCGGGCCCATCAACGGCTGGCTCCACATCTCCAACAAGGGCATCTCCATGCCCCGGGTGTTCATCGCCGATGGCTTCTACCAGTGGCTGGTCGTGGTCCTCATCGGCGCAGCGGTTGGCCGCTACGTGCATCGACGGCGAAGCCGGATCCACGACGAGACGGGGGCCGACACGTCTCCCGTCCTGTGGGCGCTGGGCACCGTGGCGGCGTTCGGGGTGGTCGGCCTGTTCGTCCACCCGGCGTTCTCCTGGCTGGGTGGGGTCTTCGGGGCCGTCGCCGGCGTGCTGGACGCGTTGCCCCTCGTCGTACCCCAGATCCTGTTGTGCGGGGTGGCCCTCGGCGTGACCGCCACCTGGATCCTGCGGTTCCTGGCCGCCCACCGGAGCGCCCGGGGCCACCTGTCGCTCACCGACGACGACTGGTTCCGGGTCCTGTTCGCCGCCGCGGCCTCACTGGCCGTCGTCTACCTGATGGTCCGTTGGACGGGCCTCTCGTCGTGGATCCTGAACAGCGGCCGAGACCTGTTCGAGGTCATCGAGGCCAAGTTCGACGTGGACGGGGCGGCACGGCCGTTTGACGCCATGCGTCCCGACATCGTCCAGAAGGGCAAGTTCCCGAACTACGGGACCAACGGCCTGACCATGACCCTCGGCTTCGCCGCGGTGTTCTTCGCCGTGGTCTTCTACACCTCGGCGTTCATCGGCGAGAACGTCCGTGGTGGCATCCTCGCCGTGCCCAAGGGCCAGACCGAGGCCGCCCTGGCCGTCGGCCTGACCCGCGGCCAGGTGCTCCGCCGGGTGGTGCTCCCTCAGGCCTTCCGGGTGATCCTGCCGCCGACCGGAAACCAGTACCTGAACCTGACCAAGAACACGTCGCTGGCCGTGGCCGTCGGCTTCAGCGAGATCGTGCAGGTCGGCACCACGGTGTTCAACCAGACCGGTCGGACCCTGCCCGTGGTGGCCATCTGGATGCTCTTCTACCTGAGCTGCTCGCTGACCATCTCGGTCATCGTGAACTGGTTCAACGTCCGCATGAAGCTGGTGGAGCGGTAGGGGGCCCGGGGAATCATGAGCGAACTCTCCAGCACCACCGGGAACCTCGAGGTTCCCTACACGCCGCCCCCGGCGACCCCCCACCTGGCTCCCCGGGAGTGGGTGCGGGCCAACCTGTTCTCGACCCCGTTCAACTCGGTCCTGACCGTGATGTCGGCCCTGATCCTGGCGACCATCGGCCGTGGGCTCCTGTCGTTCCTGTTCAATCCGATCCGCCAGTGGGACGCCACGGCCACCAACCTGCGTCTGCTGATGACGCAGGCCTATCCGGAGGAGCAGTACCTCCGCGTGTGGGTGTGCACCGCGGTCATCCTGATCCTGACCGGACTGTCGCTGGCCGTCTGGCGGGCCGGTTCGCACGTCCCGGTCACGAAGGTCGGACGGAACCTGCTGGCCACCGGGGCGGTGGTGGCCCTCATGACCCTGCTGGCGCCGTTCAGCGCCTCGGCCACCGTCCAGTGGCTGGTCGCCGCAGCCGTGGTGGCGGGTGCCGGGGAGACCCTCCGGCGCGGCGTCGGAATGCGGGCGTCGGCCAGCGGGGCCGGCGGTTCAGACGAGTCGGGCGACCAGGTCGCCACGATCAGCACCCTGACCCTGATCGCCATCGCCCTCGGTGGGCTGGTGGCGTCGCTGTGGGTGGTTCCCTACGGGCACCACAGCTACCTCATGGATCGCACGCCGAGGGTGCTGGCCGAGCCCGGCACCGTCGCCATGACGACCAAGCTGCCGTGGACGATCATGCTGTTGATCGTCGTGGCGGCCACCTTCCTCGGGCGCTCCATGAGGGACCGGCTGCCGACCAACGCCACCCGGGCGACGCTGCTGGTGGCGTGGCTGCTGGCTCCCCCGACGCTGCTCTACCTGGTGCTGCGGGATCCGTCGTTCGACATGGGTCATGTCCTGGGCACCGACCTGCCCATCTTCGGGGCGTACGCCATTGGTGGTGGCCTGCTGCTCTCGTGGCTGACCCGTCCCACCACCGGGGAGATCGGGCGGATCGTGGCCGCCGTGGTGCTGGTCGTCGGATTCTGCACGTTCCTCACCCCGATGCGGATGATCGTCCGCATCGACATGCTCATGCTGGCCAGCTTCGCCCTGGCCGCACCCACCTTCGCCGGCGGCCCCCGGGCCCGACGACGCTACGTGACGGGCTGGCTGGGCGTACTGGGCGTCTCGTCGTGGCTGATCACGGCCATCAACACCCCGTCGACCGTGGACGTCCCTGGTGACTTCTTCATCGGCGGCCTGTCGCTGACCTTCATCGTGGCCGTCTTCACCATCGTGGTCTCGTTCCCCCTGGGCATCCTGCTGGCCCTGGCCCGGACGTCGACCATGCCCATCTTCCGGCTGCTGGCCACGTGGTTCATCGAGTTCGTACGAGGCGTCCCGCTGATCACCATCCTGATCTTCTTCTCGATCATGGTGCCGTTGTTCCTGCCCCGGGGCATGGAGTTGGGCGAGGTGGCCGCCGTGGTCATCGGCTACGCCCTGTTCTCGTCGGCCTACCTGGCCGAGAACGTCCGGGGTGGCCTGCAGTCGGTCACCCGCGGCCAGCACGAGGCGGCCGAGGCGGTCGGCATGACCACCGGCCAGAAGACGGTGTTCATCGTGCTGCCCCAGGCACTGCGGGTGTCCATCCCCCCGCTGGTCGGCCACTGCATCGGGGTGTTCAAAGAGACGTCGCTGCTGGCCATCATCGGCCTGTTCGACGTGCTCTACATCGCGCGGGTCGTCATGCCCAACCAGACCGAGTTCATGGGGAGCACGCGGGAGAACGTCCTGTTCGTGTCCCTGATCTACTGGATCTTCGCCTACCAGATGTCCAAGGCCAGCATGCGTCTCGAGCGGCGCACCGGCCTGGGTGAACGCTAGGAACCCACTCCCCTCCGGAGGTAACCCCCATGACTGAAAATCCCACGGAAGCCAACCCCTTGGACCCCGTGGCCGACGCCCCGGCGGATGCCCCGACAGGCGCGGCCCGTGACCTGTCGGGCGCCCGCGACGTGATCGTGTGCGAGGACGTCAGCAAGTGGTACGGCGACTTCCAGGCCCTGGACAGGGTGTCGGCCACCATCAGGGAGCAGGAGGTCGTCGTGGTGCTGGGCCCCTCGGGTTCCGGCAAGTCGACGTGGATCCGGTGCATCAATCGACTGGAGATCCACCAGGAGGGCCGCATCGTCGTCGACGACGTGGAGCTCACCAACGACCTTCGCAACATCGAGAAGGTGCGTTCCGAGGTCGGGATGGTATTCCAGCAGTTCAACCTGTTCCCCCACCTGACCATCCTGGACAACGTGACGCTGGCCCCGATCTGGGTACGCAAGAAGCCGCGGGCCGAGGCCGAGGAGCAGGCCATGGCGCTACTGGAGCGGGTCGGGATCCCCGAGCAGGCCGCCAAGTACCCGGGGCAGCTGTCCGGAGGTCAGCAGCAGCGGGTGGCCATCGCCCGGGCCCTGGCCATGGAGCCCCGCATCATGCTGTTCGACGAGCCGACGTCGGCCCTGGATCCCGAGATGATCAAGGAGGTGCTGGACGTCATGAAGACGCTGGCCCACTCCGGCATGACCATGATGGTGGTGACCCACGAGATGGGGTTCGCCAAGGAGGTGGCCGACCGGCTCATCTTCATGGAGGGCGGCCAGATCGTGGAACAGAACACCCCGGAGGCGTTCTTCTCGAACCCGACCGAGGAACGCACCAAACTCTTCCTGTCGCAGATTCTGTAGGTCAGGCCTCCAGGTCAGGCGGAACCTCCGGCGACCACCGCCCCGTCCTGAATGACGGCGTGCAGGCGGGTCCGCAGGTCCGACACATCCAGGTCGGGGCCGTCCCAGATCACCAGGTCGGCCAGCTTCCCGGGCTGAACCGTGCCCAGGTCCTCGTCCACGCCCAGGAGGTCCGCTGCCGAGGCGGTCGATGCGTGGAGCACCTGGGCACCCGACATTCCGAGGGCGGCCATCTCGGCCAGCTCGCGGAGGTTCTCGCCGTGGGGGGTCACGCCGGAGTCGGTGCCCATGGCCACCTTCACGCCGGCCGCCATGGCCCGGGACACCGAGTCGCGGTGGGTGTCGATCACCTCGGTGGCCTTGGCGATGACCTGTGCCGGGAGCTCGACGCCCCGGTCGACGGCCTCCAGGACACCCATCGGGGCGATGAGGGTGGGAACCAGCCACGTGCCGGCGTCCAGCATCATCTGGATGGTCTCGTCGTCGAGGTAGATGCCGTGCTCGATGGAGCGGATCCCGGCCCGGATGGCGTTCTGGATGCCGGGAGTTCCCTGGGCGTGGGCCATGACGAACCGTTGGGCGGCTGTCGCCTCGGCGACCAGCATCTCCAGTTCGTCGGGCCGGAACTGGGCGTGCTGGGGGCGGGATCTCGAGGACATCACACCGCCGGTGGTGGCCACTTTGATGACATCGGCGTCGGCCCGGACCAACTCACGGACCTTGCGACGCATCTCCTCCGGGCCGTCCACGATGTTGTGGGGGCGGCCGGGGTGGGGGTCGGACATGCCGGGCATGAAGCCGCCGCAGATCTCCCACGAGTCGCCGTGGCCGCCGGTCTGAGAGAGCATGGTGAGCGAGACCTGCATGCGGGGGCCGCGGACCAGGCCCCGGTCGCGGGCCTCGCGGACGCCGGCGTCGGACCCGCCGGCCTCGCGGACCGAGGTGACTCCCACATCGAGGGTGCGGCCCATGCGTTCGGCGGGTGGTGGCCACCTTGATGACATCGGCGTCGGCTTCATGCCCGGCATGTCCGACCCC
>JAAZXY010000054.1 GCA_014239855.1 Acidimicrobiales bacterium
GCTGGGGGTCACCATCTCGGGCATCCGGGCCGACCCGGGAGCTGGGACCATCACGTTCGACGTCGTGCTGGCCGGCATGACCCCCACCCGGGCCGTGCCCCGTCCGGGCCTGTTCCAGGACGGATGTATTCCGTGGAACGGCAACCCGGCGTGCACGGTGGCCGCCGGTTCGACCACCGATGTGGAGTACGGGTTCCGTACCGATGACATCGGTTTCGGCGAAACGTATGACACGCCGTTCGCCTTCGAGATCGTCGGGCTTCCCTTCGCCACGGCCTCCACGCCGGTGAGCCGCAACTACCCGCCTCCCCGAAGCGATACCTGGTCGTCCAACCCCCTGACCCTGGTGACCATCGACGTCCCGGCGGGGACCGCGGCGGGGGAGTACGACTTCACCTTCCGCTACTGGAACGTGGCCGATTCGTCGAAGGGCGGTTCGCTCGACCAGCGGTTGACGGTGACGGGATGAGGTGGATCGTGGCCGGGAGCATGCTCCTGGCGGCCTGCTCGTCAGCCGGTCCGGCGGTCTCGTCGTCGTCTCTCGACTCCCCGGCCCCGTCGGCACCGGCCGTCGGCGACACGACGTCGGCGCCGCCCGCCACCGGCGGGGCCTCCACCACGGTTGACGCGGCGGGAGCGACCGCTCCGCCCACAACCGTCGTCGTCGATCCCGCGGATCCGGCCGATCCCGATCCCCCCGAGGACGTCCCGTCGACCACGACGGTCGCTGTTCCGGAGGGCCCCGACCTCGAGCGGTCTGGAGATGAGGGGGCGCTCGAGGTGCTGCCGGTGCTCGGGCACCAGCGGGTGGCGGCGCTCTTCGTGACCTCGGCGGCTGATCCCTACCCGCTATCGATCGACGAGGCCGTCGAGCCCCTGCGGACCACCGCGACCGACATGGTCCGGACGTTCAGCTACGGGGCGACCACCGTCGAGGTGGATCCGTTCGGCTGGTACCAGTTCACCCCGGAGAACTTCTGCGAGGCCATGTCGGGCCGGATGCTGCGCGGCCTGCACGACCCGTCTCTGGAGGCCGATCCACCCGACCTGGCCGGCTACGACGTCATCGCCGTGGTGGTCGAGGCGTCGACCATGGGCGAGTTCGGGGATCCGTGCTTTCCGTTCGCCGGGGGCATCGCCGACGGGGAGCCCATCGATCTGGCCATTGGTGGAAGCACGTGGAGGGCCCGCTGGCTGCGGCTCTGGAACTGGGCCGACGGCCCCACGCCGAGTGCACGCGGTCCACTCTGGATGGATGGGTCGAACGCCACGGAGTTCGACGGCACCTGGCCGTACACCCCCAATCCGTTCGGTGAACCGCTCACCGACCTGGCCGTCACCTTCGTCCATGAGTTCCTCCACACGCAGGGCCTGTCGAGCCATGCCAACGCCACCCGTTGCGCGGGTCGGCTGGTGACCGGGGACTGCGGATCGGAGGCCTATGACCCGTTCGACCTCATGGGCTACTTCCGGTCCGCCGGGCTCTCGCTGTCGGCCAATGCCCGGGTCCGCCTTGGTTGGCTCACCCCCGACCGGTACGTCACCGTCTCTGAATCGGGTACCCACACCGTCGGGGGCATCAACGACCCTGACGGCGTGGTGGCGGCCCGTATCGACGTGGAGGGCTGGTGGGGCGACGAACTGTGGCTGGAGCACCGACCGGCCGGACCATGGGACTACCCGCTGGTCGATCCGAAGTTCACGGCCGTCGCCGGGGGCCTGCTCGTCCACACCCGGGACCACCTGCTGGACACCCGTCTGCTCAATGACCCGCCGGACGACGAACCGATCGTGGCGGACCTGTACGGCGCCGGGGTGGACGTGGGCTTCGAGATCCGCGACCTCGGCATCACCGTGTCGGATATCCGCCACGATGGCGAGGCTGGCACCGTGACCTTCGACGTGCGCCTCGACGGGGCCGAGGTCGTCCACACGACGCCCGTACCGGTGAATGCCCTGTGGGGTTGCCACCCCGACCAGCGGGACTGGAACTGGAACGAGTGCACGGTCGCTCCCGGTGAGGGAGCGGCATCGGATCACCATTTTCTGGTGAAGGACGTCGGCCTCGGAAACTGGCGGAACCTCCCGTTCGCCTGGGAACTGGTCGACGCCCCGTTCGCCTTCGAGGCCAGCGAGGTCGAGAGAATGCGGCCCGACTTCGTGGCCAATGGGTGGGCCGATGCCCCCGGTGTCCGGATCTGGTTCGACGTCCCGGCCGGCACGCCGCCCGGTGACCACGACTACGAGTTCCGGTACTGGAACCCCGACGACCCGTCGCTGGCCGGCCGCTATCCCCAACGGATCACCGTCACCGGTTGATCCGGTGAACGGGGTCTAGGTTGCCGCCATGACCGACCGCCAATGGGGTTTTCGGACCCGAGCGTTGCACGCCGGGGGACCGCCCGATCCGACCACCGGGGCGCGGGCCGTGCCCATCTACCAGTCCACGAGCTTCGTGTTCGACGACGTGGCCGATGCCGCCGACCTGTTCGCCCTCCAGAAGTACGGGACGATCTACTCGAGGATCTCCAACCCGACCGTGGCGGCCTTCGAGGAGCGCATGGCCAGCCTGGAGGGGGGCATCGGTTCGGTGGCCACCTCATCAGGCCAGGCCGCCGAGTTCCTCACCGCAGCGGCCCTCGCCGAGGCCGGCACCAACCTCGTGGCGTCGTCGGCCCTGTACGGCGGCACCCACACCATGTTCGACACCACCCTCGGCCGGTTCGGGATCGACGCCCGCTTCGTGGACGGTGACGACCCCGAGGCCTTCGCCGCCCGGATCGACGACGACACCCGCTTCCTGTACACGGAGGTCATCGGCAACCCGTCAGGGGCCGTCGCCGACCTGGCGGCGCTGGCCGACGTGGCCCACGCCCACGACCTGCCGCTGGTGGTGGATTCCACGTTCGCCACGCCGTGGCTGTGCCGTCCCATGGAGCACGGGGCCGACATCGTGGTCCACTCGGCCACCAAGTTCATCGGCGGTCACGGGACCTCGATCGGCGGGGCGGTCGTCGAGTCGGGCCGGTTCGACTGGGGGAGCGGACGCTTCCCGCAGATGACCGAACCCAACGCGGGGTACAACGGCCTCCGGTTCTGGGAGAACTTCGGCGAGTTCGCCTTCTGCACGAAGTTGCGGGCCGAGCAGCTCCGTGACGTCGGGGCCTCGCTGTCGCCGTTCAACGCCTTCCTGCTGTTGCAGGGCCTCGAAACCCTGCCTCAACGGATGACCGAGCACGTGGCCAACGCCCGGATGGTGGCCGAGTTCCTGGACGGGCATCCGGCCGTCTCGTGGGTGGCATGGGCCGGCCTGGCCGACTCGCCGTACCGGGCGCTGGCCGACCGTTACCTCCCCGACGGGCCGGGCGCCGTCTTCACCTTCGGTGTTGCCGGCGATGACGGGCGACGGGCTGGTGCGGCGTTCATCGAACGCCTGCAGTTGGTGAGCCACCTCGCCAACATCGGCGACGCCCGGACTCTGGTCATCCACCCGGCCTCGACCACCCACCAGCAACTGTCCGACGAAGCCATGGTGGCCGGCGGTGTCAGCCCCGACATGGTTCGCCTTTCGGTGGGGCTCGAGGACGTCGATGACATCCTGTGGGACCTCGACCAGGCCCTGACCGGAGGTGCCCGATGAGTGAGATCAATGAGTGAGTGGGAGTTGATCGACGGGTGGACCCCACCGTCCGCCGTCGAACGTCGCGACCTGTTGGCCGGGATACGGACCATTGCCATGGTCGGGGTGTCGGCCAACCCGTCCCGCCCCAGCAACTTCGTGGCCACCTACCTGCTGGGCACCGACCACGAGGTGTTCTTCGTCAACCCGATGGCCGACGAGATCCTGGGACGGCCGTGCGTGCCGACGTTGGCCGATCTCCCGGTGGTGCCCGACTGCGTGGACGTCTTCCGGAAGCTCGACGACGTGCCGGCGGTGGCCGACGAGGCGGTGACCGTGGGCGCCCGGGTGTTCTGGACCCAGTTCGGCCTGTGGAGCCCCGAGGCGGCCCGGACGGTGCTCGACGCCGGCATGGACCTGGTGATGGATCGGTGCCTGAAGATCGAGCACGCCCGCTTCCACGGCGGTCTCCACCTGGCCGGCTTCGACACCGGTGTCATCACCTCGAAGCGGGAGTCCCGCTGAGGTTGGTGATCTGACGGGAAATCCCGCTCAGCGGGGTTCGCAGACCACCAGGGGGATGTCCCGGTCGGTCTTCGCCTGGTATTCGGCGTAGGCGGGCCATGCGGCCAGTGCGGCCGGCCAGCGTTCGGCCTTCTCCTCGGGTGAGGCGGTGCGGGCCACCAGTTCGTGGACCTCGGCCCGATCCTGGATGGTGACCTCCGGGTTGGCCTGCAGGTTGAGATACCAGACGGGGTTCTTGCGGGCGCCACCCTGGGACGCCACCACCAGATAGTTCCGGCCATCGTGGACCCGGATCAGTGGGGTGCGTCGCAGTTGGCCGGACTTCCGGCCGATGGTCGACAGGATGATGCACTCCGCGTCGTTGAACTCGAAGCCGTCGGCCCCGTCGGTGGCCAGGTAGCGCTCCACGTGATCGGCGCTGGGGGAGAAGGGGCTCGGGGCGTACTCGGGGTCGGTCATGGGCCGACCCTATGGCGGGGATGGGGCGGCCCGACCAGTGGGTGACGGGTCATGACGGGAGCAGGTCCAGTGCCCGTCCCAGGGTGTCGAGTCGAGCCTCCATGGTGTCCCCGGCCGGGTAGAGGCGGACATGGGTGATGCCGACGTCGTGCCACACCCGGAGGCGTTCGGCCACCGACTCCTCGGTGCCCAGCAGGGTGGTGGCCAGCACCATCTCGTCGGGGATGACCGCTGCGGCGGCCTTCCGGTCGCCGGCCAGCCAGAACCGCTGGGATTCAGCGGCCACCTCGGCGAAGCCCTGACGGGAGTAGGCGTCGTTGTAGAAGTTCGTGTCGGCCGAGCCCATGCCGCCGAGGCTGAACGCCAACCCTTTCCGCCGGGCGTCGACCATGGCGGCCAGTTCCTCTTCGTCGCGGGCGAAGGCCACCTCCGCTCCCTGGCAGAGGTCGAGGTCGGCCAGCGTGCGTCCCGCACGATCGGCACCGGCGGCCAGAGCGTCGAGGCTCGACGCCGCACCTTCGGGCACGAAGCTGGTGCCCAGCCAGCCGTCGGCCACCTCGCCGGTGAGGGCCAGCATCTTCGGCGACAACGAGGCGATGTAGATGGGCAGGGGCGATCCGCCGGGTTCAGGACGAAGGGCCAGCCGGAGGGCCTTGCCCTCGCCTTCCGGCAGGGGAAGGCGGATCTGCTCGCCGTCCAGTTCCAGCCGCTCACCGGCTTCGGCCATGCGGACCACTTGGATGGTTTCACGCATCCGGGTGAGCGGACGAGCGAATGGCACACCGTGGAGCCCCTCGACCACCTGGGGTCCAGACGCCCCGAGACCGAGACTGAACCGACCTCCGGTGATGCGTTGCAGCGTGAGGGCCGTCATGGCGGTGTTGGCTGCCGACCGGGCGCCCACCTGGAAGATTCCCGATCCGAAGGTCATCTTCTGGACGTGCTGGGACAGACCGGCGATCGGCGTGGCGGCGTCCCCACCCCACGCTTCGGCCACCCAGCAGTGCTCGACGCCCAGGCCCTCGGCCTCCACAACCCACGTCACGAGATCCGTCCAGGGTCCCGACTCGGCGGCCAACTGGATGGCGGTTCGCATGGTCACCGCAGCTCGTCGGCTCGGGGAACGATCACGGCGTGGACGGGCGGCGGGCCCTCGCCCTCACCGGCCATGGTGGCCAACAGATCGGCGGCCCCGCTCAGCGGGGCAACGGTGCGAGGCACCGACCGGAACGGGTAGCGGTCCGACGCCAGCAGGTCCAGGGCCCGCCGGTAGACGGGGGCGTCGACCCCCAGGGCGCCGATCAGGGTGAGTTCCTTGAAGACGATCATGTCGGGGACGAAGCCCGGCGTGTCGGTGCTGTTGCGGGTTCCGGCCAGCACGATTCGCCCGCCGATGGCCGCCAGGTCGACAGCCTGGCCGAGGGCAGCCGGGGCGTTGGCGGTGACGTCCACCACGACGTCGGCGCGTCGCCCGCCGGTGGCGGCACGGAGCGCGGCCACCGGGTCGGCATCGGCCACGTCCACGGCCAGGTCCACACCGAAGTCGGCCGCCGCCGCCAGCCGGGGGTGGTCCCGCTCGCCGAGACCGGTCACCATCACGAACTCGGCGCCCGCTTCCCGGGCCGCCGCGGCGGCCGCCAGACCACGGATGCCGGGCCCCAGCACGACGACCACGTCGCCCGGTCCGGTGGCCGGCAGGTCCACACCCCACCGGATACCGGCGCCGATGGGGTTGAACAGGGTGGCATCGACCGGGTCGATGCCGTCGGGCACCGGAATCAGCATGGAGTCGGCGGCCAGCCAGTGGTGTTCGGCCCAGCCGCCGGACAACTCCGGTTCGACATCCAGGGGAGACAGTCCGTAGGCGGTCCGGAGCCCATGGGAGGTGCAGCGCCGGTAGGTGCCGGTGGCGCACGGGTCGCACGTCCCACAGGAGCGGAAGCACTCCACGGCCACCCGGTCGCCAACGGTCACGCCCCATCGTCCGGCGAGTTCCGGGCCCACCTCCTCGAGTACCCCGATCGTCTCGTGGCCGGGAACCATCGGTGTCCGGGCCGGAAGGTGCCCGGTGAACAGTTCGTGATCGGTCCCGCACAGGCCACATGCCTCGACCCGCAGGAGGGCGCCGTCATCGGAAGGCTCGGGGACGGGCAGGTCCCGCATCTCCAGAGAGCGGGGTCCGGTGAGGACGAGGGCCCGCGAACTCAAGGGACGAGTCGATGTCCCCGTGCCGTGTTCCGGTTGCAGCCCGGTCATGTCCGTCTCCCCTCCGATGCGTAGCGTACGCATCGCCCACCGACCGTCCCGGGTCGAGCGGGGAGGGGCCACGATGACCGACACACCGAGGCATGCCGGCGGGCAGCGGATCCCGCTGCTCGACGTCGAGGAGGCCCGACGGCGTGCGGCCGAGGTCGGCGTCCCCGAGGTGATGGCCGACCTGAGCGTGTTCCGCACCCTTCTCCACCAGCCGGGAGTCGCCGCAGCGGTCAACGGGATGCTGCACGCCCTCCTCTGGAAGGGCACGTTGGATGCCCGCCTCCGGGAACTGCTCATCATGAGGATCGGTTGGACGTGCGGTTCGGTCTACGAGTGGACGCAGCACTGGGCGGTGGCCCTCGCCGTGGGGGTCCCGGCCGACGACGTCCTCGGTGTCCGTGACTGGCCGACCCATGACGGGTTCGACGACCTGGATCGGGCCGTGCTGGCCGCCACCGACGAGACGCTGGCCGACGGCCGGATATCGGACGCCACATGGGCGGCGTGTGCCGGGCACCTGTCCGACGCCCAACTGGTGGAACTGGTGGTGGCCATTGGCAACTGGACCCTTTTCGCCAGGCTCCTGCCCAGCCTCGACGTACCTCTTGAGGAGGGCGTGGCCCCCTGGCCACCTGATGGCCTCAGCCCGACGGACCCCACGTCCGAGGACCTGGAGGAAAGCTGATGACCGCACCTGATCTGAAGATTCGCAACCCCGGGTTCATCGAGTTCATGGTCGGGCGCAAGTCCGATACGTGCATCGATGGTTTCCTGGGCATCCGCCACGAGGAGATGTCGGCCGGCCGCCTGGTGGCCGAGTTCGACGTGGACGACCAGCACCTGTCGTTCATCGGCAACATGCACGGAGGGTGCCTGGCCGCCCTGTGCGACCACTGTCTGGGCGTCGTGCTCTACCCGGTGATGCCACCCGGCTCGTGGGCGGCCACCACCGAGTTCAAGGTCAACTACCTCAGGCCGGTGTCCGAGGGGACCTGCCGGGCCACGGCGACCATCGAGGCCATGACGAAGCGCTCTGCCGTGGTCTCGATCCGGGTCGAGAACCTGACCGACGACGGAACCCGCCTGGTGGCCCTCGCCCAGGGCACCTGCACGGTCAAGTTGGCCGAGGAACGGCTCGATTGAGGCCCCGATTGAGGCAGGAGACGCAGCGCTACCATTGGCCCCGCTCCGGTTCCGGCCGGAGAGACGCACCGGTGCCCGAGAGGCCCAAGGGGACGGCCTGCAAAGCCGTAAAGCCGCGGGTTCAAATCCCGCCCGGTGCTCAACTGATCGGGCGACCCGCAACCGCGGGTCGGGGCGACCGATGAGCAACGGGGGAACCCATGGATGATCAGGGATCGACCGACGGGGTCGAGACCACTGCCGGAAACGACCGGGCCGGGGGAGCTGATCCGACGCTGCCCCATACGCCGCCGTTGGGCATCAAGGCCGTGCACCCCGGTGACGTGCCGCCTGTCGGCCCGCCCGGCGAGGGGACTGTCCCGCAGCGCCGGGACCGTCCGGCGGGCAACGGCCTGGCCGCCATGGCGTCCACGGTCGGCGTGGTGCTGGCCATCATGGGGACGTTCCTGCCGTGGATCGTCGTCGACCGGGCCGATGGCGCCGTCGACCACCTGATCGGGTGGGACCTCGCCGGCGACGCCGTCCTGGTACTGGTCACCGGCCTGATCGCCGCCGGGGTGACCGGGGCGCTGTGGATCGGACAGCGGGGTCTGGTGCTCAAGCTGGTGTTGCTGGTGGCCGGGGGCGTGCTGCTGGCCGTGGCCGGTCTCGAGATCTCCGACGTACGGGCCGTCGACGCCGTCTCGGTGCTGGAGCGTTCGGTGGGCAGCGGCCTGCCGGTCGTGGCGCTCGGTGGCGTGCTGCTGGTCGGCGGTGCCCTGCTGGATCGCGGCCCGTGGTCGTTCGGCTCCCGCTGACCCGTCCCTTTCCGGGTCCGGTTCCGGTTCAGGCGCCGGGTGTGCCACCAGAGGGCGACCGCTAGCCTGTGTCGTTCCGGGGCCATTAGCTCAGTTGGCTAGAGCACCTGCATGACGCGCAGGGGGTCGGGGGTTCGAATCCCTCATGGCCCACCAGATCCAGGAGCGGGTGACCAGCGGAAACGCTGGTCATCTCTGGGTTTTGGGTGGTGTCCTGCTCGCCAGTTGGACGGGAGAAGCACGCCGACGGGCGACCACGACCGCCTGCACGGATCTACACCTAGGGGCTCCAGTAGTCGTCCCACCCCCCCCTCAGGGTGGGGTGACAGACTGAGGTTGTGAGGAGGTACTCGGTTGTTCTGACGTTCTTGTTGGTCGCTTCGGGGTGTGGTGGTAGTTCAGACTCCGCCACGCCAACAACGACTGTTACCCCTGCGGCAACTCAGGCACCGACCACGACCGCAGCGCCAACGACGACTGCGGCACCGACGACGACCGCAGCGCCGACCACGACGGTGGCACCGACAACGACCGCGGCACCAACGACTACTGCATTCCCGTCTACCACGACGGTTCCACCTACCACCACAGTGGTGCCGGCAACGACAACTGTTCCAGTCGCTCCGACTGCCGCCCCAACCACGACCACCCAGTCAGGAGTTCAGTTCGGCGTTGGCGGCCTAGTTGCTGATCTTGAGTCGTGGGCAGTTCGGGATTTCCCTCAGTTCATTACTGCTTCCCACATCGATATTTCGGATGTAGAGCGCATTTCCCGATTTCGGTCCAATGCCGGACACGACTACTCCGACTCGTTTGAGACGTGTTGCTCGATGAAGCACTACTTCCGACCGACCAACTACTACGAGGTGCGTTTCACGCAACCGATCTACTCACCTGTAGACGGCGT
>JAAZXY010000055.1 GCA_014239855.1 Acidimicrobiales bacterium
ACGGTGACCGGAGCCCTCGGGCCCGACCTCGAGGCGGTGGCGTCCGGGCCGATGACCGTGCAGGTGCCCGGGTGAAGCACGTCCGCACCGTGGTCTCGCCGGCCAACCTGGTGACCCTGGCCCGTCTGCTGCTGGCCCCGGTGCTGTTCGGCCTGGTGCTCGACGCCCGGGACGTCGACGGTGCGACGTGGGCCGGGTTCGTCCTCGGCGTGGTTCTGGCGTCCACCGACTACTTCGACGGGATCCTGGCCCGCCGCCGGGGCACGGTGAGCCGCTGGGGAGCGTTCCTGGATCCGTTGGCCGACAAGGTCGTGGTCATCGGCGTGGCGATCTGTCTGGCCATGGTGGGCCGCTACCACTGGGTTCCGGTGGCCCTGCTGGCTCTGCGGGAGGGCGTCATCACCCTGTACCGCCTGTGGTTCGCCCGGCGGGGCCTGGCCGTGCCGGCCCGGAAGTCGGCCAAGTGGAAGACCATCGTGCAGGGCACGGCGCTGCTGCTGGCCGTGCTGCCGCCCCTGCGTGACGCCGACCTGCTGATCGGGGTGCTGCTGTGGTTGGCCGTGGCCTTCACCCTGGTGTCCGGAGCCCAGTACCTGCTGGACGGCAGCCGGGCCACCAGCACCACCGGCACCAGGTCGGCCTGACCGGTCGGGTCGGGGAGGGGAGCAGGCAGTGCGTTGTGAGATCGTCGCCGTGGGTACCGAACTCCTGCTGGGTCAGATCGTGGACACGAACTCGGCGTGGATCGGCGAGCAGCTGGCCCTGGCCGGCATCGACTGCCATCGCCACACCGCGGTGGGCGACAACCGGGACCGCATGCTGGCCGCCATGGGCGAGGCCCTGGAGCGTTCCGACGCGGTGATCGTCACCGGCGGTCTGGGACCCACCCAGGACGACATCACCCGTGACGTGATCGCCGAGCTTCTGGGCGTGGGGCTGGTGCGTGACGAATCGTTGGTGGCCCGCATCGAGGCCGTGTTCGGTGGTCGGGGACGGCCCATGCCGGCCAACAACCTGCGTCAGGCCGACGTGCCGGTGGGGGCCCGGACCATTGACCAGATGCCGGGCACCGCCCCGGGGCTGGTCTGTCCGGTGGGGGCCGTCTCATCTGCTGACGGCGACGACAGTCCGAAGGTCATGTACGCCGTGCCCGGCGTGCCGTGGGAAATGCACCAGATGGTGGAGGGCACCATCCTTCCGGACCTCAAGCGGCGGGCCGGCATCTCCAGCGTCATCCGGTCGCGCACGCTCCGCACGTGGGGACGATCCGAATCGGGGCTGGCTGAGGATCTGGCCGACGAGATCGACCGCATCGACCGGGACGGCGGGGCCACCATTGCCTTCCTGGCCAGCGGCATGGAGGGGCTCAAGGTGCGGCTCACCGCCAAGGCGGCCACCGACGCCGAGGTCGACGCCCTGCTGGCTGATGGGGAGGCCCGGGTGCGGGCCGTTGCCGGGCCGATCGTGTTCGGGGTGGATGACCAGACCATGGAGTCCGTCGTCCTGGACCTGTTGGTCGACCAGGGGCTCCGCCTGGCCACCGCCGAGTCGCTGACCGGAGGGATGATCGGCACCCGTCTGACGGAGGTTCCGGGATCCAGTCGGGCCTTCGTGGGGTCGATTGTCGCCTACGACGGTGGGGTGAAGCGGTCGCTTCTGGGCGTGCCTGACGGACCGGTGGTGTCCGAGGAGGCCGTGGTGGCCATGGCGCTCGGAGCCTGCGAGCAACTGGGGGCCGAGGTGTCCGTCGCCGTCACCGGGGTGGCCGGACCCGACCCGCAGGAGGGTCAGGAGCCGGGCACCGTGTGGATGGCCACCTGCGTGGACGGCGAGGTCGAGGCCGTGCGGACCCGTTGGCCGTTCGATCGGACCCGGATCCGGCAGTTCACCGTCATCACGGTGCTCGACGCCCTGCGCCAGCGGCTCCTGGCCCGGCAAGTGGGCTGACCGGCCCCTCGGCTGTTCGGATCACCGTGCGTCTGTTCGTGGCGGTGCGGCCGTCGACCGAGGCGGCCGACGTGCTCGACCGGTTGCCCCGGCCGGTGGCGCCCCGGGTCCGGTGGCTGCCTCGTTCGCAGTGGCACGTCACCCTCCGGTTCCTGGGTGACGCCGACCCCGGCGAGGCTGCGGCGGCGCTCGGAGCCGTGCCGTGGGGCGAGGTGGCGCCGGTCGACGTGATGCTCGGCCCGGCCACTGCCCTTCTGGGTGGGTCGGTGGTGATGGTTCCGGCTGCGGGCGGTGATGACCTGGCTGCTCGGGTGGCCATGGCCACTGGACATGTCGGGCAGCTTTCCGGGGGTCAGCCTCCGGAGGATCGCCCGTTCGTCGGACACCTCACGCTGGGGCGGTTCCGGGACGAACCGCCAGCGGGGGCGGTCGGGTCACCGGTGTCGACGTCGTTCCGGCCCGACGAGGTGTTCCTGGTGGCCAGCCGGACGCTGCCCGAGGGCGCCGTCCATGAGGTGGTGGCGCGGTTCCCCCTGGCTTCGGAGGCCTGAGGTACCTGAGCCACCTGAGGTACGGGTCAGCGTTCCTCGAGGGTGATACACGCCGAGTTGATGCAGTACCGGTCGCCGGTCGGGCCGGGGCCGTCGGGGAACACGTGGCCGAGGTGGGCGCCGCACGACGAACAGTTGGTCTCGGTGCGGAGCATCCCGTGGCTCGAATCGGTCCGGGCGTCCACCGCCGCGCCGTCGGGTCCGTCGGCCACCGGTCCGGTGAAGCTGGGCCAGCCGCAGCCCGAGTCGAACTTGGCGTCGCTGTCGAACACGGGGGCGTCGCACGCCGCACAGCGGTAGGTCCCGGCCCGCTTCTCGTCCCAGTAGGTGCCGGTGAAGGCCCGCTCGGTGCCCGCTTCCTGGGTGCAGTGCCAGGCCATGGGGTCGAGGCGCTCGGCCAGGTCCGGATTGGCGGCCGCGTGGGCGGCCCGCTTCTGTTCGGGGCTCTGGTCTCCGGCGGTGTCGTCCATGGGCTGACGGTAGTTCGGAAGGTCGAATGCTTGCATCGAACGCCTGTTCGGAAATACACTCTTGTCATTCGAACAGAAGGCATCGCGAGAAGCACCGACGGAAGCACTGTCAGAAGCACCGGCAGAAGCACTGTCACAGGCCATCTCTAGGTTCACCGCCAACAACCCCGAACCCGACAGACGACGACCGAGACCGGCCACCGGGCCGGCAGAGACACTGGAGAACACGACATGGCAAAGCACGGCAGGACGATGAGCGGCGGGGCCCTCGAGGCCGGAACCGAGCGCACCAAGGCGCTGGACATGGCCCTCGGCCAGATCGAGAAGCAGTTCGGCACCGGCGCCGTCATGAAGATGGGCGACAAGGGCTCCATGTCGATCGAGTCGGTGCCCACCGGGGCCCTGGCCCTCGACCTGGCCCTCGGCATCGGAGGCATCCCGCGGGGACGGGTGGTCGAGATCTACGGGCCGGAGGGCTCGGGCAAGACCACGCTGGCCACCCACGTGGTGGCCGAGGCCCAGCGCAACGGCGGCATCTGTGCCTACATCGATGCCGAGCACGCCATGGACCCGACCTACGCACGGGCCATCGGCGTCGACGTCGACGAGCTCCTGATCTCCCAGCCCGATACTGGCGAGCAGGCCCTCGAGATCGCCGACATGCTGATCCGTTCCGGGGCGCTTGACGTGGTGGTCGTCGACTCGGTGGCCGCCCTCACGCCCCGGGCCGAGATCGAGGGCGAGATGGGCGACTCCCACGTGGGTCTGCAGGCCCGACTCATGTCCCAGGCCCTGCGCAAGCTCACCTCGAACCTCAACAAGTCCCAGACGATTCTCATCTTCATCAACCAGTTGCGGGAGAAGATCGGCGTGATGTTCGGTTCGCCGGAGACCACGCCGGGCGGCCGGGCGTTGAAGTTCTACTCGTCGGTCCGACTCGACATCCGCCGCATCGAGGCCATCAAGGACGGCGTCGAGGTGGTGGGCAACCGCACCCGGGTGAAGGTCGTCAAGAACAAGTGCGCCCCGCCGTTCCGGCAGGCCGAGTTCGACATCATGTACGGGCAGGGCATCAGCCGTGAGGGCTCGGTGGTCGACCTGGGTGTCGACCTGGGCGTCGTGAAGAAGTCGGGGGCCTGGTACACGTACGAGGGCGAGCAGCTCGGCCAGGGCCGGGAGAACGCCAAGAAGTTCCTGCTGGACAACCCCGAGGTCATGGTCGAGATCACCGACCGGGTCTGGCGGGAGGTCCAGCCAGCGGAGGAGGAGGTCGTCGAGGAAGCGATGTCTCCGGAGGCACTCTCCGATGCGGCGGGTCCCGACGGCGAGGAGTTCTCCGAGGACGACGACCTCCCCATCTCCCTGGACAGCTGATCCCCCTCTACGGCTGACCCACAACGGCTGACAGGCCGCTGGCTTCACGGCCCCGGCATCGCCCCTCCGCTCCGGCGGGCTGGGGATGGTGCCGGGGCCGTAGCCTTTCTCCTGTGGAATCCCCGAACGATCAGACAGCCGGGCGGTCCTACGCCGTGCGCACCTACGGGTGTCAGATGAACGAGCACGACAGCGAGCGGATCGCCGGCCTGCTGGAGGCCGACGGCATGGTTCCCGCGGCTTCAGAGGCCGAGGCCGACGTGATCGTCCTCAACACCTGCTGCATCCGGGAGAACGCCGACAACAAGCTCTACGGCGCCCTCGGCAACCTCAAGGCGCTCAAGGCCGAACGTCCAGACGTCCAGGTGGCGGTGGGCGGCTGCCTGGCCCAGAAGGACCGTGACCTCATCCAGCAGCGGGCCGGGCACGTCGACGTGGTCTTCGGCACCCACAACGTGCACCGGGCCGCCGAACTCCTGGCCGAGGCCCGTGGTCACGGACCGGTCATGGAGATCCTCGAGGAGACGGTTCGTGACGATGCCGACGCCTTCCCCTCGGCGCTGCCCGCCCAGCGCGATGCCGATCACAAGGCCTGGGTGACCATCCAGATCGGCTGCGACAACAGTTGTGCCTTCTGCATTGTTCCGGCGGTGCGGGGACCCGAGATCAGCCGCCCCTTCGGCCAGATGGTGGCCGAAGTGGAGGCCCTGGCCGCTGACGGGGTGAGCGAGATCACCCTGCTGGGCCAGAACGTGAACTCCTACGGGCGGGACCTGACGCTGCGACTCCGCAGCCTCGATGCCGGGCCGGCAGACGGCTACGAAGCCGGAGCGGTGTGGACCGCCGATCCGGCCCGTCGGGCCCGGCCGCTGTTCGCCGACCTTCTGGCAGCCAGCGGTGCCGTCGAGGGGATTCGGCGGGTCCGGTTCACCAGCCCGCACCCCAAGGATCTCCGGCCCGAGACGATTGCCGCCATGGCCGACACCCCGGAGGTCTGCGAGCACCTCCACCTCCCACTCCAGTCGGGAAGCGACCGGATCCTGTCGGCCATGCACCGTGGCTACACCGCCGAGCGGTACCTCGAGCGCCTCGCCGCTGCCCGGGCGGGCATCGATGACCTGGCCGTGACCACCGACCTCATCGTGGGCTTCCCCGGCGAGACCGAGGGCGACTTCGAACGTACGCTCGAGGTGGTGGCCGAGGCGGGCTACGACTCCGCCTACTGCTTCGTCTTCTCGCCCCGTGAGGGCACCGAGGCGGCGGCCATGGTGGACGACTTCGTGGACCATGACGTGTGCGTCGACCGGTTCGAGCGGCTCCAGCGGGTCCTGAAGCGATCGGCCACCATCACCCACCGGGCCCGGATCGGACGGACCGAAGAGGTGGTGATCGAGGGTCCGGCCAAACGGGAACCCGACCAGGTGACCGGCCGGACCCGTCAGAACAAGCTGGTCCACCTGGCAGCCGGCGACGGCCTGCGAACCGGGGCCTACGCCACGGTGGTCATCACCGATGCGGCAACCCACTACCTGCACGGCGAGCTGGTCGAGGTGACCGCGGCCCCCCGGCATCGCCGTCGCATCCCTGTCGCCTCGGCCTGACCGGTGCAGCCCAACGGGCACCTCGCCATCATCGGGGCCACCACCTCGGGCAAGTCGGCCCTCGCCATGGAGGTGGCCCGCCGACGCCCGGGTACCGAACTGGTCTCCATGGACTCCATGGCCCTGTACCGGGGCATGGACATCGGCACGGCGGCCCCCACGGCCGCCGAACGGGCCGAGGTCCCCACCCACCTGCTGGACCTCGTCGATCCCGACGAGGACTACTCGGTCTCCATGTTCCAGGAGGCGGCCCGGTCTGCCCTAGGCGACGTGATCGACCGAGGCTGCCGTGCGGTCCTGGTCGGCGGCACCGGCCTCCACGTCCGGGCGGTGGTCGACGACCTGGAGATCCCCGGCCAGTGGGCCGACGTCCGGGCCGACCTCGATGACGAGCCTGACACCACGGCCCTGCATGCCCGCCTCGTCGAACTGGATCCGCTGGCCGCCGGACGGATGGAGCCCACCAACCGTCGGCGGGTGGTTCGGGCGCTGGAGGTTTCGATCGGGTCGGGTCGGCCGTTCTCGTCGTTCGGTCCGGGGCTGGAGGCCTACCCGCCCAGCCCGTTCACCCAGGTGGGCCTGCGGGTCGACCGCGACGTGTTGGACCGCCGGATCGCCGAGCGTTACCGACGCCAACTGGACGAGGGGTTCCTCGAGGAGGTCCGCTGGTTGGCCGACCTGCCCGGAGGGCCCTCCAGATCAGCCGCTCAGGCCCTCGGCTACCGGGAGTTGCTGGCCCACCTGCGGGGCGAATGCACGCTCGACGAGGCGGTCGAGGACGCGGTGGGGGCGACCAGACAGTTCGCCCGACGACAGGAACGATGGTTCCGGCGGGACCCCCGGATCGAGTGGTTCGACGTGGCCGACGATCCGCTGCTCGTCCTCGACGAGGTACTGGAACGCTTCGACGACGCGGGCAGCGGTCGGTAGTGGGCGAATCCGGCACGGATCCGGCGCCGGGGTGGGCGAGACTGGCGCCGTGCACCTGACCCACCACCACGGCCTGGGGAACGACTTCCTGATCGGATTCGTCGACGAGATTCCCGCCGACGGCGCCGATCTGGCGCGGCGTCTCTGTGACCGGTCGACCGGCCTCGCGCCGGCCACCAACGGTGGCGCCACGCCGACGGTCAGGGGAGCCGACGGGCTGGTCTTCGGCACCACCGGCGGCAACGGCCGTCCCGTGTTCACGTTGTTCAACAGCGACGGCAGCCGTGCCGAGGTGAGCGGCAATGGCCTGCGTTGCTTCGGCCAGGCCCTGGTCCGCCGTGACGGCGTGGCCGATCTCGACGTGGTGGTCGACACGCCGGCGGGTCCTCGCCGGATCGAGGTGCGTGGTGGTCCGGCCGACGACGAGGTGCAGGCCACCGTCGAAATGGGCAACGCCGGTCCCGGCCCCACTTTCGACGGTCTGGACCTCGGTCTGGTGGGTGCCGAGGTACGCCACGCTGGAAGTGTTGATGTCGGCAACCCCCATCTCGTCCTGGTGGTCGATGATCCCGACGCCGTGGATCTGGCCGTCGTGGGTCCAGCCGTCGAGGCTCATTTCGCCCCGGTGGGCTGCAATGTTCATCTGGTGGCCGTCGAGTCGCGCTCGGCTATCCGGTTGCGGCCGTGGGAGCGGGGTGCCGGGCTCACCGAGGCGTGTGGGTCGGGGGCATGCGCAGCGGCTCACGTGGCCCACCAGTGGGGTCTGGTGGACGATGTGGTCGAGGTGCGGATGCCCGGCGGGTCGGCCACCGTGGCCGTCGGCCAGCCCATCTGCCTGACCGGACCCGCCACCTGGACCGGCGATGCTGGGGACCCTGGCGACGGGGATTCCTGTCGTGGGTGACGAGCCACAGGACCCGTTGGAGCCGACGGACGAGTTGGACCCTCTCGGTCCCGACGATTCCTCGGTTGACGGGGACGACGATTCGCATCGTGGCGGCTTCGGCGAGTTCGGCGGTGAGGCGACCGGCCTCATCGACCGGACATTTCGCGAGCGCATCGTGCTGGCCGGCGTCACCCTCGGTCGCGACGATGCCGAGGCCACCGACGCCTCCATGGACGAACTGGCCCGCCTGGTGGACACCGCGGGCGCCGACCCGGTGGCCCGGGTGGTCCAGCAGCGCGACTCCCCGGATCGGGCCACCTACATCGGCAAGGGCAAGGTCGAGGAACTCCGTTCGGTCTCCGAGGCACTCGATGCCGACACCGTGGTGTTCGACAACGAACTCACCCCGGCCCAACAGGGAAATCTCGAGGAGATCCTGAAGCGTTCCGCGCTGGACCGCACGGCGGTCATCCTCGACATCTTCGCCCAGAACGCCAGCAGCCCCGAGGGGCGGGCCCAGGTCGAGTTGGCCCAGTTGCGATACCGCCTGCCCCGCCTCCGACGGTCCGGCAAGACGTTCAGCCAGCAGGGTGGCGGCATCGGTACCCGTGGTCCCGGCGAAACCCAGTTGGAGGTCGACCGGCGCCGCCTCATGCGGCGGGTCACCCGTCTGGAGTCCGACCTCAAACGCATCCGGCGGAATCGATCCACCCAGTCCAAGGCCCGACGGAGCACCAGCAACCTGGCCGTGGCCATCGTCGGCTACACCAACGCCGGCAAGTCGACGCTCCTGAACCGGTTGACCGACGCCGGCGTCCTCGTCGAGGACCGCCTCTTCGCCACGCTGGACGCCACAACCCGACGCCTGCAGTTGCCGGGCGGCGAAGCGGTGTTCGTGAGCGACACCGTGGGCTTCGTCCGCAAGCTGCCCCACCAACTGGTCGAGGCGTTCAAGTCGACATTGGACGTGGTGGTCGACGCCGACCTCCTGGTCCACGTGGTCGATGCCTCGGATCCTGACCCGGAGGGCTGCATCGCCGCGGTGCGCGTGGTGCTCGACGAGATCGGGGCCGGTGGGGTGCCCGAGCTGTACGTGTTCAACAAGGCCGATGTGGATCCCTCGGCGGCCCGTCGACTGGTCGATCGCGAACCCGGGTCGGTGGCCGTCTCGTCGACGACCGGCGAGGGCATCGACGAACTGCTGGCCGTGGTGGGCCGCCGACTTCGACGCCAGACCATCGTGGCTGAACTGGTCATCCCCTATGACCGGGGCGACGTCCTGGCCCTGGCCCACCGGGAGGGCGAGGTCCTCGAGACCACCGAGGCCGAGGAGGGTTGGCGCATCCTGGTGCGGGTGGACGAGGGCTCGGCCGGACGCCTCGCCGAGTTCCGGGTCGACGAGCCGGCCACCAGACCGCCGGCCACCAGGCAGCAGGTCGCGGGACGGGATTCCGGGACCGACGTGGCAGGGTGAGTACGTGACCCCGATTCCCGAGCCCACCGGCTTCGTTCCGCCGCCGTACCCGTTCGACGTACCGGCCGACGTGATCCAGACGGCATCGGCGGTCGACGGGGGAGCGGTTGACCTCTCCCGAGGCGTCCCGTGCGATCCGGTTCCCGACGTGGTGGCCGCCGCCCTGGCCGAACCGGATCCGGCGCGGCCCTACCCACCATCGGTCGGCACGCCCGAACTGCTCGACGCGGTCGCCGGATGGTGCGACCGACAGCTCGGTGTATCCCTCGAACGGTCGTCTATCGGGGCCTGCGTCGGCACCAAGGAACTCGTCACCGGCCTGCCCCATCTGCTCAAGCTGCGGAACCC